>JBCBPW010000025.1:0-60482 GCA_039820545.1 Bacteroidota bacterium
TGCTCGAAGTTACAGATGGTATTTACGATCTGCTGGCATGGTTAGTTGGGAAACTAATAGATTTGCGGGCTGCGTAGCTTGATGGCTACGCAGAGCGAGAAGAGGCTACCAGGAGCGGTGTTCATTGTCCCTTCAGGACAATGTCTTATAGCATGCGGAGTTTAGTCCCATGCTCGAAGTTACAGATGGTATTTACGATCTGCTGGCATGGTTAGTTGGGAAACTAATAGATTTGCGGGCTGCGTAGCTTGATGGCTACGCAGAGCGAGAAGGAGCTACGCGAGCAGGTCTGCCAAGGACTCCCGAAGCTGCATGGGTGACTGGAAGTGGATGGCGTGGATGCCCAATCCCTGCGCGGCGGCAGCATTGGCGAGGTTATCATCGGTGAAGATGGCGCGGGTAGGATCGACCTGGTAGCGGTCCAGCAAGATCTGATAGATACGCGTGTCAGGCTTTTTGACTTTCTCAGCGCCCGATACGACGATGCCTTCAAACCACTGAAGAAATTCAAAGCGCTCCAAGGCTACAGGAAAGGTCTCCGCCGACCAGTTCGTCAATGCGAGCAAGCGGTATTGACCACCATTTTTGAGGGATTCTAGGATCTCGACCGTCTCCTGGATAGCTCCACCCAATGCTTCGGGAAACCTCCCATAGTAGGCACGAATGTATTCCTCCCACTCCGGCCACTGCGCAATGAGTTCTGCCTCTGCCTCCGCAATGGGTCTGCCCGCATCCTGCTGAATGTTCCACTCGTATAAAGTCACGTTCTTCAAGAACCATTCCATCTTTTCCTCATCCTCAAACATCTTCCGATAGATGTAACGCGGATTCCAGTCGATGAGGACCCCGCCCAGATCAAATATGATGGTGTCGATTTGTGGTTTGGACATAGTGGTAGACAATAAATGTTTTAATTCTTTGGAACATCAATATACTGTAACATAATTTTTTTAAAATTTAACCATCGCCTTCAGCGTCCCGAGCATTAGACTCGGGATTATTAGGCAAAAAGAACCAATCCCGATGATGAATCTCGGGACGGAATTTAAGCCCAATGCCTCCCCAAATAGCCTGTTACTAAGCTCGAAAATTATAGTATAAAACTTTTGTTACACTTGTAGTCAATTTTGGAGTCGAAAGTAGTTTATACTTCCTCTTCCTTATTTCCCAATCAAAATTTTCCTACGCACATATTCATTCTCCTGACGGAATACCAACAGATACACCCCCTCAGGTAAATGGTTCACCTGCCAGGATCGCGTTTGCTGAGGTTGAATGTCGTCGAATTGGATGCGCTTACCTTGTAGGTTGTAAAGTGCTATTTGACCTTTTCTCAGGCCTTTCCACTGGATGGAAAGTAGGTCTGCCACAGGCTGAGGGAAAATCGTCAACTGATTCGCAAAAGCAGGATCAACTGCATCAGGATAATTGACGGCAATGCTCTGAGTCACGGTATTTTTTCCACAGGAGTTGGTGAGGGTGAGAGAAACCTGATATACACCTGGACTGGCATAGGTATGAATAGGATTCGCTTCGGTACTTATACCCCCATCACCAAAATTCCACTCAAATGACTGATCGTCATTGCTCTGATTCACAAATTGAATCTGTAAGCCTGAGTCTGACAAAGTAAAATTAGCTAGCGGAGGATCGTCCAAATCGATGGTGACGGTGTCAAAGGCCGTACAACTATTATTTCCGACCACCTTGATCCAATAAGTACCTGATTCAACGATCCAAATGGCACTATCTGTCTGATCGGTACTCCACATGTAGGTCGCATTTCCTCCTAGAGCAGCTAAGCGCAAACTATCCTCACAAAGCGCACGATCCATTCCTAAATCTACCACAGGAGCAGGAAGCACTTGGATGGTTCGAGTGATGGTCCCCAAGAGTTGGCCGTCTATATCGTAGACTTGGACCTGTAGGTTGACATTTCCAGACAGTTCGAGATCCAGACTAGGAAGTGTATCCCCATTAGGTAACCACACATGTCGTATCCCAGGAATGCCGCTGAAAGCCGTAGAAAATCGGATATTTTGCCCCGCACAAAAAGGGCCTGTCTGAGAACTCAAAATGGACAGGGCAGGCTTGATGCTAAACGTATCTTGAGTCAAAACCGATCCACACATGCCGCGGAGCGTATCCTTGACGACCAGTTTCATCTGGCCCAGCATAGCAGGATTGAGAGCAGGCGAGATATTCAGGCTAAATTTTGACTCAAAGTTTCCTCCAGGTATACAATTGGGACCTTCCAAAGATTGAATCATATAAGGACCACCAGGACCCATAATCTCAAATCGTTGGGGATCCAAGTCTGTGCATGCTACAGGGAAGCTGAGCGCGACATCGATATGGGTCAAGTTTTCAGCTGAGATTCGTACATCCTGCAATGCCAGCGTAGTAGGTAATATACTGGCCGTCGAACCCGCAAAGTCAAGTGTAAAACCCATATTGGTGGGGAAGTAGGCATTGGCAAGGACGAGATAGGTTTCTCCTAAGGAAACAGGTAGACAAGCCTGATTGTCGAATCCGCAGATGCCTGCTGTGAGTCCATTGGGACCTGTATTATTGGGGCAACCGCCAGGAAGGAAGGCGCGATTACAAGCTATTTCACGAAAGGTGTCTGTACGGATAGATTGAAAACTCCCCCCTGTGATGTCATAAATGGCATAGTCAAAATCAGCGGTACTCTCATCAGGCTCAATACTCACACATAAGCTACCTCCTTGCGTAATGTGAATAAGGTACCACGCACTGTTTCGCTCTCCCAAATCCTGACAAGAAAAGCCCGTATTGATGTCCACACTATCTCCTCCTCCTGTATAGGTCTGGGTCTCAACATAGACCGTCTGACAAATAGGTTGAGCTTGATAGCTATCTTGGATATTCGTTTGGGCAAATGTAAGGCAGGCAAAAGATCCCAGGATGATCAGCAAAAGCAAGGTAGATCTTATCATGGTCAAAGGAGTTAGGAGAAGCGCAAGGAGACGAAATATAGGAGATATTGCGCAATCTGTCGTTACGCAAAAATTAAAACGCCCCCCTATCTCATTTATTGAGTAGATAAAGGAGCGTTTCGTCTTCCATCAAGAATTTACCTAGAGGAAATGAAAAGATACTCGTGATCAGGCAGTTGTATTACACCTATTTTAGTTCAAAATTGGAACAAATCTCCACCTGACAGCCTGCTAAATTTTCTTGATGTAAAGAAAAAATTATTTTTCGACTTTAGGCACTGACCATCTGCTTACGCACTATTTGGCCATATCAGCTTCGAGCATCTCAGCGATATCCAGGATCTCGACTTCCTCTTCCTTGTCTATTTTGCGTATACCGTCATTGAACATGACCATGCAGAAGGGGCAAGCACCTGCAATGATTTTGGCACCTGTCTCGACAGCTTCTTCTGTACGCTCTAGATTGACTTCTTTATTGCCTTTCTCCGCATCTTTGAAGACTTGTGCGCCTCCCCCTCCGCAGCACAGTCCTTTGGTACGGCAGCGCTTCATCTCGACGAGGTCTGCATCGAGCGCTTCAAGGACTTTGCGAGGAGCTTCGTAGATGTCATTGGCGCGACCGAGATAGCAGGAATCGTGAAAGGTGATTTTCTTCCCTTTGTAGGTTCCACCTTCTTTGATCTTGATCTTCCCTGCATCGATGAGTTCCTGCAAGAAGGTCGAGTGATGGATCACTTCGTATTCCCCTCCGAGATTGGGATATTCATTTTTGATGGTATTGAAACAATGTGGACAAGCTGTGATGATCTTTTTCACATTGTACATATTCATCAGCTCGATATTTTGCATCGCCTGCATCTGGAAAAGAAATTCATTTCCCGCACGCTTTGCGGGGTCTCCATTGCAAGTCTCCTCAGGACCGAGCACAGCATAGTCGATCTTAAGGGCATTGAGGATCTTGACAAAGGCACGTGTCACGCGCTGATAGCGGCTGTCAAATGAGCCTGCACAACCCACCCAAAACAGGTATTCTGGAGTTTTTCCTTCTGCGGCCAGATCGGCCATTACAGGTACTGTTGCCATAAAGGTATACGATATATTTTGAGACAATGAACATGTAGTGTCCTCATTGTCTATTTATTACGCAAAAAGAATAGGCATACGATCTTTTACAGATCTGCATGCCTACTTACATTTTATCCAAAAGGGTAAGGAATCTAAACTGGTTATTTACCCTGATTTATCTTGACTGTTGCACGCGAATTGTAGGCGCGCTTGAAGAGAAATTTAGAACTTCTGGGACTAGAACTACCATCACTGGCATTGTCCATGATCTCTACTAGCTCCCATCCTTGACTTTTGATATAATTGAGCCCTTGGATGTAATCGTTGAATAGGACAAGATTTCCTCGCGCATCTTGAACGCCATTGCACTGTAGTAAGAAAGCGCGGCCTGTACGGAGTGTAACTGTAGCCAAGCATTCTTGGCCATAGGAGATCGTCATATTCTCACCTGGCTTGAATGGAATTCCACAAAAAGCCACTTCGATGAAATCTGTTTCGATTTGTGTTACAGATAGATCTCCGACATAGTACGCTTCATCTTGTGCCTGAGCAGTCAAACTCCACAGGAAGGAAAGGGCGAGAAGAATAAAATATTGAGGCTTCATAAACTGGGGTTTAAATAGTTGCTATGCCTCAGTTTACGCGATTCTTCCTTTTTCTTTTCACCAAAATGAGTACCTGTGTCGCTTGGCTTTCCAGCCGTGTAGTCGTTTTTATCTATTTACGCTTGAATAGATAGCCTGGACCCACATCTCTAAATGTACTCTTGCTATCAAAGGCAGAAAACTCAGGAATAGGAGCAATCATTTCCCAACCTGATGCGTCGAGTGCTTCCATGACCAATAGAGGATTGGTAAATAAAACCACACGATTTTCATGGTCTCTGACGCTTTTGCACATGCGATTGTTCCAGATTCGCGAGTCTGCTTTGGATAATGTACAAGGCTTTTCATCTGCATGATTGATGATCATGTAAAATAGCCTCCCCATATTCTCTGCTTCTTCCAGATTTTCTGTATTCACTCGAATTTGAACCGCAATAAATCGAGAATCAAGGTCTTTTAAGGGGATGCCCGATACACTAAACTGCATATCTTTCGAATAGAAGGCCGTGTATTGAGCTTGAGCAGAGCAAAGCAGCAGGAATAGGATTCCCAGCAGGATGAATGAGCTTTTCATTTGGGTCTTGTTTCTATGGATAAACATATTGAATAAATGTATGTAAGGCCACAGAAATCTAATGGAGGGTAATTCTCTCTACCCCAAATGTTAATTTCTCTTCTGTATGTGAAAGAACCGATTCGTGATTTACGAATCTGTTTTCTGAAACATAAACACCAGATGGTGTGTCTTCTTGACTCTTTTTTTCCTTTTGATAGGTGTGATCATTTCCCATCCACTTTTCTCAATCACATTGAGAATCTCTATAGGTTCAGAAACCCTGACAAGCTGCTTATTCTTATCCCTCAGACCGTCACAAAGATCGGACATCGCTGCCATACTCTCTTCGACCTCCTCCTTCAAAAGACAAGGTTGCTCGCTTCCGTGAGAGATAATCGCTTTATAATATGGAAGAGGGACACTTGCGTTAGAGTTGGTCACCTTTCCTGCCTTCTTAAACTGTACGATGGTATAGGTCGATTCAAGTTCGTCTAGGGCGATGCCTCCTACGTGATACTCGGGTACTTGGCCGACAGCTGTAAACGAAAGGGCAAGCGTGAAGAATAGTATGGTGATAAGTATTTTCATGAGATTAACATTTCCACCAAAATAATCCTCTTGATATTCCTTTCAAACCATTTTTATCTTTCGTGTACCTGGACTTTCAAAAGTGCTAAGCATTTGATTCCTCCTGCTCCAACTCCTCTGCCCACTTGAAACGATCTGCAGCGGGCATAGCCCAGGGTGCGCCATTATTCTCTACATTGTTAAACATGATCCCCCACTCTTCAGGCATGGCTGATTCTTCCATGACAAGGTATTGACGGAGGGGAAGGACGATGTCCATATGGTTGATATTGACAGGGCAGGCTTCCACGCAGGCATTACAGGTGTTGCAAGCACGTAGCTCCTCCTCGGTGATGTAATGGTCTCCCAACAGCGTATGTGTAGCTGCTTCTTCCGCTCCTTCGACGCCATTTCCAGGCACAAGTAGCCCATCCTCTCCTGGCTTCAGTTTGAACTTTTGGATTTCTTCCAGACGGTCGCGCACGTCCATGACGAGCTTACGTGGAGAGAGTTCTTTACCCGTCATGTTGGCAGGGCAAGCAGCCGTGCATCGCCCACACTCTGTACAAGTATAAGCATCCATCAAGGTCTTCCAGCTCAAGTCTGTCACGTCTTTTGCACCAAATCTTTGGGGACCATTGGGATCTTCCACAGGCTGATAGGAAGGGTCCAGGATGGCCTTCATTTCTTCGGTGACGTTGCCCAAATTGTTGAGCTTTCCCTTAGGTAGAAGCCCTACGTTGGAAAAATAAACGTTGGGAAAGGCTAGGAGAATATGGAAATGCTTGGAGAAAGGTAGATAGACCAGAAAGCTCAAGACAATCAGGATATGTCCCCACCAGCCAATGCGTTCTACTATTTCGAGCCCTTCTAAGCTCAATCCACCAAATAGGGCGGGGCCTACAAACTGGCTGACAGCAAAGCCAAAACTTCCTGTCGTACCTTCTACACTTTCGGCATGTGTATGCCCTTGATTGTAGAGGACTTCATCGCCTCCATTCATCATGAAGATGAAAACGATCAGTAAGATCTCGAGTACTAGGATGAGATTCCCATCTAGTTTGGGCCAGCCCTTAAGGGAGGCGAGACGAGGGACATACAGCAAGTTGCGTCTAGCTAGGAAGATCAATGTAGCGACAAAGGCCAGCACAGAAAGTACTTCGATGCTGCTGATCACAAATACATAAAAGCCACCTAAGATGGGATAGAAGAAACGGTGAGTTCCTGCGATACCATCTACCAGAATCTCAATGAGTTCTACCTGTGTGATGACAAATGCTACGTAGATGAAGAAGTGCATCAGGGCGGGCATCCAGTTTTTGAACATTTTCTGCTGGCCCAAAGCCACGAGTGTCATCTGCTTGAGTCGTTCGCCGCTGCGATCTGAGCGATCATCAGGACGCCCCAAGGCGATGGCTGCTCGGATCTTGCCTACGCGCCAAGCGAAAAGCCCTGCTCCCGTCCCAAATAAAATAAGAAAAATGATGGTGCTAAGCATGTGTCCTTTTATGTTAAAGTCAGAGCTAAGCGCTCTTTAAGTATTTCGTAATCGATTCCGAAGAATGGATAAAAATAAGCATTTGGAGAATGAAAGTGCTCCTTGTTTGGGAGATATTCTTTCGTTTTTCAAAAACCTACACCATAAAAATGGTATGCAAGCATAACAAATGTATAGAGGATGGGGGTTGAGTGCAAGTTTTCAGGGGAGATATGTAAAAAATGGAACGAATCTAAATTGAAAGGAAGGGGGATTGTGGATCATACAGAAAAAGTAAATGGATCCAATGGTCGTATACCATAATCGCATTCTCCATAACTTTTTGGATCACCTAAGGTTACTTTTTACGAAAAAACGCTTTTTAACACCTTTTAAGACCTATTTTTTCTCTCTGTGAGGGTTTTTTCCCTTGAAAGAAACTATATTGAATACCTAGTTAAATTTGTAAACGCCCTACTAGTCTGTCTTACTTACCGCCCCGAGCCACAAAAAACACACAGCCACACGATGAAATTTGGTAAACTAGATGATATATCGGATGTAGATTTTTCCCTACCTCCCATAAATGATCGGACCTTGGATCTCCTAGGACGCCAACCCGCACGTCGTTTTCAGGCATATGTCGGGCTCCCACGCTGGGCTTCCAAGGATTGGGTGGGCCAGCTTTTCCCCAGAGGCACAAAGCAAAACGAATACCTCCACTACTATTCTCGCTCATTCAATACCATCGAACTCAACACGACCCACTATCGGATACCCCAACCCGATCAAATTCAAAAGTGGGCACAGCAAGTACCTGATACATTTGTCTTTTGCCCCAAAATCCCCCAAGTCATCTCCCACTATCGAAAAATGATCCACTCTGAGTCAGAGATGGAACAGTTTACCGATTCGATTCGCGTGTTTGGAGATCGCATGGGCTGTGCCTTCGTGCAGATGCATGAGTCATTTGGTCCTGCCTTGATGGCCAATCTGGAAACCTTCCTGGAGTGCTGGCCAGAGGACCTTCCCATTGCATTTGAGTTCCGAAACGCCGAATGGTTCGATACCCAACAGTTGTTTGCCCCTGTACTTGGGCTTCTCCGGGAATATAAGGCTGCTACAGTGATCACCGATGTATCAGGCCGCCGCGACGTCTTGCATACAGACTTGACCAACAAGACCGCTATGATCCGCTTGGTCGGCAATGCCTTAGACAAGACCGATTATGAACGTGCAGATGCCTGGGTCGATCGGCTAAAGTTGTGGGTGAACAACGGACTCGAAAAGCTGTATCTCTTTCCACATGAACCAGGAGATGTAGAAGCTGCCAAGATGGGAACCTATTTGGTGGAGCAACTCAATTTGAAACTAAAGCAGGAATTACGCATCCCAGGCATACCTGATACCTCGAGTTCTGGACAGATCTCCTTATTTGGGTAGTAGTGGTAATTCTTGTTCGATGGATCTTAGGCTGAAGCATGAACCCTGAAAGATGTGATCTATCTAAGCGAATGTGATCAGCAGCGCGTTTTTTTCTACGGAATTTTTCTCCTCGACATGGATCTCTTTCACAATTCCTTCCCCAGGAGATTTAATGATATTTTCCATTTTCATCGCTTCTAGGATCAAAAGTGGATCACCCTTTTTGACTTCCTGGCCTGTTTCGACTTTCAGGCTGTGAATAAGACCAGGCATAGGAGCTTTGAGATTGTCGAGTTTCTTGCTGAGGGAGTGCTCCATTCCCAAGTCTTTAAGGAGTTTTTCTATGCGCGACTGCACTTTTACTTTGGTCCGCTTTCCATTGACGCTGAGGGAGACTTCATTTGCTTCTTTGTCGAGCTTGTGGATGAATACATTGTAGGATTTGCCTTCGTGAATGACGTGAAATAGGCGGTTGTTGATGCGCGTGATTTCAGGTGAAAGGTTTTGACCATTGACAATGTGCTGTCCTTTCTTATGTGCCAACTGGAAGATAAACTGCTCGACAAATACTTCGGTCATGATGCGTGTGTTTTAATCGCGGGAAATATAGGACTTTTTTAGAATATTCAGCCTAGAGGTGACATTTATCAGAACAAGAAAGCGGCCTGACATTACGAGCAGGTATTTTTCGGCACAGAGAATCGGAAAAATCAGTCTTTGTCAAAGGTAATCAAGAGCGCAGGGAGGAAGATGAGGTTACTGAACATAGCAATGCCTAGCGTCATAGACGTGAGCAAACCAAGGTTTTGTGTTCCTCCAAAACTCGAATAAGTGAAGGCGACGAATCCAAAAAACAGGATCATCGAAGTGTAGATCATACTCACCCCCGTATCCTTGAAGGAGTTGGATACTGCACGCTTGACAGAGTCTCCTAGTCGTCGAGCCAATCTGTATCTGGCGAGAAAGTGAATGGAGTCATCCACTGCTACGCCAAATGCGACCCCAAATACTAGTGCTGTACTCGGCTTCAGGGCAATTCCTGCGAAACCCATGACACCCGCTACCATGAGCAGGGGAAGAAGGTTGGGGATCAAACTGATAAAGACCATTCGGGTAGATCGGAACAATAGTCCCATCAGCATGGCTATGATCCCAAAGGCGATGGCCAAGCTTTGGAGCAAGCTCTCTATCAATGTGTCATTTGCCTTGACAAAAATACGCGTGGTCCCTGTGATGCTCGTAATGTAGCGTTTGGTAGGAAAAATATCTTCTATATCCTTCTGAATGGAGTCCGATAGTTCTTCTATACGAATAGAGCCAATGTCTCTAATGGATGCCGTAATACGAGTCACCTTCTGCGTAGAGTCGATGAGATTACGAGAAAGGGACAATTGATTCCCAAAATTTGAAGCTTGTAAGTATCCTGCAATCGCTCCCAGCTCGCGACGGTCGGGAAGTCCATAGGTCTCTGGCCCTGCTGCATAGTAGGACTGCTTAAAGAATTTCGCAAAGTCTGCTATACTCAAACTCTTCGATACATCTGGATAAGTAGCAAGGCTATCTTGTAGTCTCGATATACGCTCTAATGTTTTCGCCTGTAGAACACCTCGTCTAGATTTTGTGGTATCCTCTACAACAATTTCGAAGGGAAAAGCTCCATTGAATTTATCTTCAATGTATCTCAGATCCTGCATCACATAACTGTCCTGCGGGAGATCGTCAGCCATATAAGAGACAGGATTGATCCTCAGCATACCCCAAATCGAGAGCACCATGATCAAAAAAGTAACACCAAATACTGCCCAACGATAGTTAAGGACGGCGTTGTCTAGGAGTTTAATCACGACTGACAATCCTCTACGCTGAAGGTGACGAGTCTGATGCTTGCGAGGGGAGGGCAGAAAGCTGAAGACGATGGGAATCAAAAGCAGGGAGATGAAGAATGCAGCAATCACACTTAGACCAGCAACTACTCCAAATTCTTTCAGCGGTTGAATATCGGTAAATGCAAGCACACCCAATCCGATGGCTGTCGTAGCATTTGTCATGACAGTCACAATTCCGATCTTCTCAATGACCAGTATAAGGGACTTCATCTTATTGCGGGTACGCAGAAATTCGATGTGGTACTTGGTAATCAAGTAGACACTATTAGGAATCGATATGACTGTAACGAGAGAGGGAATGATGCCTGTGATCAGAGAGATCTCATAGTCCATGAGTCCTATCAATCCCATGGAGAATATGATCACTGAACCTACAACGATGAGTGGAAAAATCGTCGTAGAAAGAGACCTAAAGAAGAGAAGGAGTGTGATCCCTGTCACGATCAAGGCCAAAACGAGGAAGAGATACAGTTCTCCTACTACCGTTTGGTGAAGGTCGTACCTAATGACGGGCAGGCCTGCGACATGGACTTCTAACTCATACTGTTGTTTGAATGCGTCGATCTTTTCCAGGATGTTCCCTACAATGGGTACCTTATCGCCGGTATTCATCCGATCAGGGTCTAGAGAGATCATGACAAGGGAGACATCAGAAGATGCTTTATATAATAGATCACGATAGAAAGGCAGGTTATTGATTCTCCTAACTAGGCTATCTACTTCTGCCTGTGTTTCGGGTTTTTGTTTGGCTACAGGTTCGACTCGAAAACTGGATGTACTATCGTCACGAATGAGGTCAAAAATTCCAGTATAATTGATGACGCCTGTGACCGCATCAGCTTGCTTCAGTTCTTCTCCCAGTTCATAGACCCCTTTGAAATTGTCTAGTTGAGAGAGGTCGGCATCTACAGATATAACCAAGGTATTGGCATCATCACCAAATACCTCTTTAAATCGCAGAAACTCAATGTATACGGGATCGTCTTCGTGTACAAAACTAACCAGCGTTTGGGAGATTTTTTTCCCTCGCTGGGTCCACATAAAGCCTGTAAATAATGCCAGAACAATGAGGATCGCTATCCGATTACGGATGATCGTGGTCGCTATGACTTGCCAGTTAAAATTCATGAGCCGCAAATCTACGATTTTTTCTACAAGGAGGGGTGTAATAATTTAATTGTCCTTTTCATTTTTTTCGCGAAAGGATGATCTCTACCCTCCTGTTTAATGCCTGCCCTGCGGCAGAGCGATTGGATGCGCTAGGCGTAAACTTTCCTTTCCCGACACACTTGATCGCAAAGGGAAATACTCCCTGTATGACCATATACTCAGCTATCTCTGCCGCACGCATGTTGGATAATTGCCAACTATGACGACAGGTAGGATCTTGTGCACATTCTTGATTGTCTGTGTGTCCTTCAATAGTAATGATTAAGTCCTCTCTGTTGAGGAGTGAATCTGCGATGGGTTTCAGTTGTTCCTTCATCTCTTCATCTAGCAGATACTTACCAGGTGCAAATTCCAGCCGCGTGGATATCACATATGCTTCTTTGCCCTTGACACGACGCAGATTGAGCTGAGGATAGGCGATAGCAGATGGATTAGAAGCCTGGGGAACACGGGTAGGTTTGCGATTGTCCGTTTCTGGCAGACAAACTTCTTCAATGTAACTCTGGTATTGTGCATTGAGCACCTGCTCCGCCCTCAGTTCTTGCTTGAGAGAGTCTACTTTAGAAATACTTTCTCCACCACCACCACTGAGGGAGCAGCTGATACAGCATCCAATAAGTAATAGGCTTAAATAGCACCCTGCCTTCATATGTAGAGGATTGAGTATTTGGAAGTAAAACTGAGTCCTTTTTCTTGCGTCTGCTCTTCCTTTATCCCTATCCCGATCAGGTCATTGATACAGCTATGGTAGGCACTTTGGCAAGAGGAGATCTTCTAACTGGCAAATTACAGAAAAATGATGAAGAAGTACGATTTACCTTGCTTCTTACGCAGGACTTGGGAAGCTGTACAATTCCTGCTATTTTCCAGCCTCATTGAAAGAAATTGATTTTATGTCATTAAATATTCCGCTATTAAAAGAATTGTGTATCACACCTGGCCCTCCTGGAGGAGAGGACCCTATACGTCAGATAGTCAGACGCGAAGTAGAAGGACTGGTCGACAGCATGTATGAAGACCCTATGGGAAATATCATCGCTGTCAAGAAAGGTAAAGAAGATAAGCGCGTAATGGCAGCGGCTCACATGGATGAGATCTCATTTATCATTACTCATATCGATAAGAATGGATTTGCGCGCTTTCACACTTTGGGAGGCTTCGATCCCAAGACCTTGACCGCGCAGCGCGTCATCGTACATGGCAAAAAGCCACTAATAGGCGTCATGGGCAGTAAGCCCATCCACTTGATGTCCCCCGAGGAGCGAACCAAAGCCCCCAAAATCTCAGATTACTTCATTGACTTCGGAATGCCAGGCACGCAGGTAAAGGAGATCATACAAGTAGGCGACAAGGTAACCCGTGAGCGCGACCTGGTCGAACTCGGTGATACTGTCTCTACTAAGTCTCTTGACAATCGAATATCAGTCTTTATCTTGATAGAGGCACTGAGAAATATGGAACAACCTGCCTATGATTTCTATGCAGTTTTCTCTGTACAGGAAGAAGTCGGTCTACGGGGTGCCACTACTGCGGCCAGAAAAATCAATCCTGATTTCGGGTTTGGTCTGGACACCACCATTGCCAATGACCTCCCACATGCCCAAGATCACGAGTATATCACCCAACTAGGCAAGGGAACAGCTATCAAAATCATGGATTCATCTGTGATCACAGATAGCCGTATGGTACGATTTATGGAAAAGGTAGCCCGTGACAAGGACATTCCCAACCAAAGAGAAATACTGACAGGAGGAGGTACAGACACTGCAGCGATTCAAAGAGGAGGAGATGGTGCCATTGTAGGTTGTGTGTCTATCCCAACACGCCACATTCATAGTGTAGTGGAGATGTGTCACAAGACCGATATACAAGCCTCTATTGATCTTTTGATTGCTTCTGTAGAATCACTCGATCAGTTTGATTACACATGGTAATATCCCAGTAGACAGGCAAGCGATGAGAAAGAAGACTGACAATGCCGAATAGCAGAGCAGTCTTGACTCTCATTTGTTCCTGTCTCTTCATATATAAAACTACATATGGAATCCTACTACAAAGAAATAAGCGACGCAGTAGAATACATTCGCAGACATTATAAAGGTACGCCGACTATCGGCATCGTATTGGGTACAGGTTTAGGCGGTTTGGTAGAGCAGATCGAAGAAGAAAAAGTCATCCCCTATAACTTTATCCCACATTTTCCAATCTCTACTGTAGAGAGTCACTTTGGGCGTCTCATATTTGGTAAGTTGGGCAATAAATCTGTTATGGCCATGCAAGGTCGCCTTCACTACTACGAAGGCTACTCAATGCGACAGCTGACCTTTCCTATTCGTGTGATGAAACAACTGGGCGTAGAGACGCTGTTCATTTCCAATGCCTCAGGTGGACTCAACAAAGATTTCTGCTCAGGCGATTTGGTAGCCATAGATGATCACATCAACTTACAGACAGCCAACCCTCTTGTAGGACCTAATTTATCAGAGTTTGGCTCGCGCTTTCCAGACATGAGCGCGCCCTACGACAAGCACCTGATTGATAGAGCAATGGAGCTAGCAGGTGATCTTGGATACAAAATGCATAAGGGAGTCTATGTAGGTGTAACAGGTCCTAACTTAGAAACAAGAGCAGAATATCGGTTCTTGCGAATCATCGGAGGTGACATCGTCGGTATGTCTACAGTGCCAGAGGTGCTGGTGGCACGACATATGGATCTCAAGGTCTGCGCTATTTCGGTAGTAACTGACGAGTGTGATCCCGACAACTTGCAAGAGGTGACATTGGAGGATGTGATTCAAGTGGCCAATGAAGCAGAACCCAAACTCACACGCATATTCTCTGATTTGATACAAGGACTCTAGTGTCATATGTGAAATAGGTACTGTCTTTCAGATTTGATTTCCCCATTCTCCTCAGGGTTGATGGGGAAAATTTGGTTTAGATCCAACCTTTTACGCATTTTGCGCCTCGTTGAGATGATGCGTAAACGCCTCAAGGGAAACACCCCTCAAGTTAATGTGTAAATACCTTGTCAAGCCATTCACATAACGAATTCAAATCTATCCTATGGGTCGGATTACTCCTCTGGGGAATCTGCTTTTCCCCATTTGGACTAAAGGGACAACAGATACCCAATGGAACAGGCTTTCAGACAGACAATCGAGGCCTGCTGCAATCGGGCCTTACCGCTCCGCTAGATTCTACGGGTCTTGATTCTCTACCTGAGAAAATCGACATCCAACCAGATACAAGATACGTAGAAGTGGAGTCATTTTTTCGCCACAAGCCAAGATTCGTATTCCAACAGAAAAAGCAGTTTGAGACGATTCACTTATGGGATGAAATCGACCGCTTGCCTGGTTTTGTGCAGTCCATCGGACAGTATGGGAAGCCTTATAAACAATGGGAAGATGGACTGGATGCGCGTTTTTTGCATCATTTTCGACTCAATTCAGACCTCAAGGATCCTATTTTTGATGCGGCCAACGCCTATCAGATAATGCAGACCTTATACTTGGATACTAAGACACCTTATGTGAATGTCCAGTATATGCAAGGACCTG
The DNA here is from genome assembly GCA_039820545.1 of Bacteroidota bacterium. GTDB lineage: Bacteria > Bacteroidota > Bacteroidia > J057 > J057 > JALEFZ01. Next base: position 15,275 of record JBCBPW010000025.1, read on the forward strand.
ATCGGCTGACACGTACCCAGGTCATTGGCTCCCAAAATATCAAGCCCTGGTGGAACTTCTCCTTTATGCTCAAAAGACGAATCTCGCAGAGCGTGTACCGAGATTTAGTAGCAGATCATACCAACGTCTACCTCAATTCTAACTATCATTCCCAAAATCTCCGATACTACCTGTTTGGAGAAATTGTCTACAATCAGTTGAACGATGAGATCAATGGCGGTGTGCCCCACGTCTTTGATGAGACATGGAACCGTGTCAGTGAAGACGGCGTCATCTCAGATACAGCTGTTTTTCTGAATCCTTTTCTCACCACGCCACAATTCAATCCAAGCTATAACGGCCTCTTTTTTAAGAGTGCACGTGCTCCCCTCCTGGCGGATGCCCAGCGGACCAACCGCCTTCAATACATCAAAATAGACCAGTACTATCAATTGATTCGTCCGAAGGACAGTACACGCATAGAACAAAATCTCACGCTCCGTGGCAAGTTGCGGGCAGAGACCAATAGACATCGATTTGTAGACCAAAGTATCGATACGACCAGCCTGAAGGCGAATATTGTACCTGTATATCCGACGCTAGCCCCCGATTCTAATGACATCAACGATAATTATGTCAGCCGAAGGATTAGTGTGATGGGCCAGCTCAGTTATTCATTGGCACTCAAAGAAAATCTCAGCCTGCAAATTGATGGAGGGATCGACTACGAATACCTGCGCCTGCTCAAGGACACCACACTAGCTGACAGGAATAAATCAGGACAAGAAGTCAATGGGAAACTGACTTTTCCGCTGGGATATATAGAGGCAAATATCCGGCAGACATTCTCCAATATCCTACCATCAGAACGGACGGTGAGATTGAATGCTGAACTAGCCCCTCCTATATGGCGGAGCACGTACAAGTTTGACCGTAGGTGGAAGAAGCTCAGTCCAGCGGTGCAGGACAGCCTCATCGAGCTCGCACAATCTATCCCTCAGGATTCTACCCTCCCTCCGATTCCCGACCGCTATCGTCCTCTCAAGATCTTAGGTGAGACGAATATTGGTAGCATGAATCCTAGCCTCTTTCAGGCATTTATCCCAGGTGACTCTGGGAGTACCTACAGGCCTGGAGTAGACCTGGTCAATCAGCAGATTACACATGTTAGTGTGGGACTACGCTATCAAACCCCTGCACCTGTGGGGCCTGGAGATACATTGTTATCCTCTTATTTTGAGATTAGAGGGTTTGTCTCTCGACTGGACCAGATGATTTATTATGATCGGGACTTCCTTGTGCAGCAAGCAGCCAATGGCGAGGCGTTGAACTGGGTCGGAGGTCAACTGAAAGCGCGCTTAAGATTCTTACGGAAATTCTACTTGGAGTCGGATGTATCCTATCAAATAGGGCAGACCAATAGTACGAGTGTAGATTTGCGACGCTATACCCAGTCCATTCCTCAGTGGCATGGGGTGGTAGATTTATTCTATGACAATTCGAAGGTCTCCTTTGCCCGCAGATTTCGATTGGGGCTGCGTGGGCAATTCATGACGCGCTATGTCGGGCAGACCTTGGACCCCTTATCGGGACAGTTTTTTCCGACGGACTACGAAATTCCTCCTTATGTGCGCCTAGATGTATATACCGTATTGAATGTATGGGGTGTTCCCGTTTTCGCCAAATTCAGCCATGCCAACGAATTCGCGTTTGTCCAAGGTTATTTTACGACCCCCACCTATCCTATGCTGGAGCGCGCCTTTACGGTAGGTTTGAGTTGGAGCTTCTTTGATTGATGGGGCAGTTCAGGATAGCTTTTCTCAATAATTCCAATACACTTTCACCATACTCAAGGCAAAAATACCTGCTGTCTCTGTACGAAGGCGATTTTCTCCTAAGCTGACGGGATGAAAGCCTGCCTGGGTTGCCTGCTGGATTTCTTCCTCCGTAAAGTCTCCTTCTGGACCTATAAGTAGGGTTACCCTTTCACTTTTCGTCATCTTTTGTTGAAATGACTGTAAAGGCTCCTTTGCTTCACACCAGCCGATGTATTTTTCTCCTAAATGATCGCCCTCTATCCACTTAGAAAAATCCATTTTGGGGTTCAATTGAGGAAGCTGGCTGCGTTTGGACTGTTTGAGGGCCGTCTCAATGAGCGTCTTGATGCGCTGCGGTTTGAATTTAGATTTGTAGACATCCGTACGTGCGCAGTGTAGAGGCTGGATTTCATTTACGCCGAGTTCAACCGATTTTTCTATCAACCACTCGAAGCGGTCCTTCAGCCGAAGGGGGGAGGCTGCAAGTATGATGTGACCCTCGTGCTCTCCAAAACGGGGAAAAGATTCGATGATTTCAAGCTGCGTCTGTTGAAAATCTGTATTGAGAATCCGAAGCTTATGCATCGCACCTTTCCCGTCCGTACCCCATATTTCATCTCCCACTTGATGACGCAATACCTTTAGACAATGTCTGGTTTCTTCCCTGTCCAAGGTAGCATTTTTTGATCCCTCTCTGTCTATGAGAAATACTTGCATAAGCTTGAATATTTTCTTTTTATCTAAATGCACAATCTAATAGAAAAATTATAACTAGACCACGCTAAAATTTAAAGTCTGAAAATGAAAAACGAAACCTCATTTTCAGAGGATTAAGTATTTTTGGACCGAATATGCGAACGGTTTTTTTTCCTGCATTTGCCGCTTGTAATACCCAGCGAAAATTCGTTCTTTCGTCCTGTTACGCCAAGAAACCTACTTCAACCATCGATTAGCTACTGAAAAAATTGGATCTATGAGTTTTACGGAAATCAAACCTAAAATAGGCCTGGAGCAGGTCGGAATCCGAAATACTGGTCGTCAATACTGGAACCTTTCTCCTACCAGCCTTATTGAAGTAAGCATTAAAAGGGGACTGGGAAAACTGGCAGAAAATGGCGCACTCTGTGTCAATACAGGTGAATTTACAGGACGCTCACCCAAAGATAAGTTTGTTGTAAAAGACGAGAACACAGAAAACGCCGTCTGGTGGGGCGACGTGAACCAACCCATCTCTGTCGAGAAATATGAGTTGTTATTAGGAAAAGTTCAATCCTACGTCCAAGACAAAGAACTATTTATCCGCGATCTATACGCAGGCGTAGATCCCAACTACCGCCTCAACGTACGTGTCATCAATACCATCCCATGGGCCAATCTCTTCGTGAATAATATGTTCATTCGTCCTGAAAGGGAAGATCTCGAGAACTTCGAGCCAGATTGGACCATCATCGCAGTCCCAGGCTTCAAGGCTGATCCTAAGACAGATGGTACACGTCAACACAACTTCACCATCGTGAATTTCACCCGTAAAGTTATCCTGATCGGGGGATCTGGTTATACGGGAGAGATGAAGAAAGGGATATTCACTGTAATGAACTATGTCTTGCCACTAGAAGGGGTGCTGTCCATGCACTGCTCAGCCAATGTAGGACGCAACAGCGACACAGCGATTTTCTTCGGGCTATCAGGCACAGGAAAAACGACACTTTCGGCTGATCCTGAGCGCAAGCTCATCGGGGATGACGAGCACGGATGGACAAAAGACGGAGTATTCAATATCGAAGGAGGATGCTATGCCAAGTGTATCGACCTCACACCCGAGAAAGAACCTGAAATCTGGAACGCGATCAAGCATGGAGCGCTGGTAGAAAATACCTCTTTCTATGAAGGGACACGCAGAATAGACTTCAAAGATACGACCATTACACAAAATACGCGTGTTTCGTATCCGATTCACCACATTGAGAAGTTGATGGTCCCCTCTCAGGGAGAAGTACCCAAGAACATCTTCTTCCTTACCTGTGACGCCTTTGGTGTATTGCCTCCCATTGCCAAGCTGACACCAGGACAAGCGATGTATCAGTTTATCTCTGGCTATACAGCCAAGATTGCAGGTACAGAAGAGGGAATCAATGAGCCACAGGCTGTATTCTCTTCTTGCTTCGGTGAGCCCTTCCTACCCCTGCATCCTACAAAGTATGCAGAGATGCTCGGTGAGAAAATCAAAACCTATGGTACGACTGTGTGGCTTGTGAATACAGGATGGACAGGAGGACCCTACGGCGTAGGCTCGCGCATCAAGCTCAAGTACACGCGTGCGATGATCACGGCTGCCTTGAATGGCTGGTTGAGTGGAGTAGACTATAAGACAGATCCTGTATTCAACCTGTCTTTCCCTACATCAGTCCCCAATGTGCCCGCGGAAGTATTGAATCCACGCAATACTTGGGCAGACAAAGCGGGATATGATGCAAAGGCGCAGGAACTGGCCAAGCTTTTCAACGAGAACTTCGCTCAGTATAGCGACTTTGCCAATGAAGAAATCATGTCTGCAGCCCCAAGACTGCTAAGCAGCAATTCAAAGTAATACATACCGTAACTTTTTTTGATAAAGCCAGGGATCTGCGTGATTCCTGGCTCTTTCGTTTTCGCGCTTCCAGAGGATTTTTTATCGCACAGAAGACGTAAAGCCTATATTTTTTACGGTTTGGGGAGGGAATTTTGTAGTTTATTTTTCAAAGTCCGTCCTATTATGCAAAGTTCACAAACCATCCACCTCTATCTAAAGGAAAACACAAAACCACTGCATGATCAAACCGAGTTTATGATGAAATCCCGGGAGATGATGGATCTGTCTTATACCGTAGACGAATATATCCGTTTTCTACAAATTCAACTCCGCTTTCATCAAGTATTAGAAACTGTATTGCTGGCACATCCTAGGATTTCTGGCCACGAACAACTGGACTGGCCCAGACGTCGAAGGAGTCACTTGGCGATGCAAGACCTAGATATACTCGAAGCAAATACGACGCTAGACTCTCTTACATCCTTTCCTGACAAACGTGAAGCTGAGGTCTGGGGTATGTTATATGTTGCAGAGGGATCTACACTAGGAGGAAATGTCATCTTAAAGGCACTGAAAAAGAACCCAAATTTTGAACATGTAAGTGCCTGGAAATTTTTGGGTTATTATGGAGCAGAGACAGGGACGAAATGGCGAGAGTTTCTGGCAATTCTAGATGCAGAGTATCATCATCTAGGATCAAAGGATGACTTTCTAGCAGGTGCTAAGGACGCATTTACCTGGCTCATGAATTTGTCCGCACAAACCCAAAAGTAAAAGTCCAAATGCAGAGAAGTGAGATAAAAGAAACAACTTATTGCTGTTGAAGATGCTCTATTTCGCTTATATGCATAAGTAAAAGCTATTCCTTATTTTTTTTCGATTTCTGGGTACGGAACTTATCCATCTGGTCCAAAAATTCGGGAATGCCGTCTACTTGATCCGTCATATTTGAAAGCGTGTGAGAGAGTCTATCCAAAAGGTCTTCCATATTGTCTTGAAGGGAGATCTGACTCTTCCGATATTTTTCGACTAGCCTTCTGGTTTGTTTATTTTGGGAACGGAAACCGACGTGGAGCGCATCTAAGATAACTTTGGGGAGTTTGCTGAGATTGTGTTTCAGGACAAAACCAGAGGCACCAGCCAAGATCGTTTCAGCAGCTAATTCTTCATTATTCAACGTACCTGTCACAAAAATAAAAGTCACAAAGGGGTATTTGTGCTTGATCAATTCCAGTGCTTGTAAGCCCGTAAAGTCAGGAACCGAGTAATCTGCCAAGAGGATATCTACCTCTTTTTCCTCCAGTACTTGCCGAAGTTGTGAGCCATTATGAGCAAGGGAAATCTCATAGGAGAAAGGGAGTTTACGTAGGGACTTCCTGATTCTCAGTGCATCTATGGGTAGATCATCGTATATCACGATATGTCGGACAGGTTCCATAAAGGTCGATATTACGAGGTGTAGAAGCCCTATTGTTGAGATACTCCATCTTTTACACGCTTCCTCTAGTCAAAAGGTACATAAAATTTTCATTCTGCTACATGATTTTCACCCTAATAAATCAAAATTTTGCTATATGTTTATGTAAGGAGCGGCGAGTATGTACCATTTACCGAAGACTCGCATATACGTGGAAGAATGCATAAATACCCCCCTTCATTTTCTATTCTTTATTCTTCAATACCTTGCTAAATACCTCCACTAAAGATGTAGCTTCATCAGGTTTGATGCGACCTGCCAATAAAAGCCTCAGCTCCCGACGCTGCCCTGCCTCCTCAAACCATTCCTGCTCCTGCTCAGTCTCTGGGATGACCGGCGTCACAGGTATCGGTCTCCCCGACTGATCCACAGCGACGAAAGTGTAGTAGGCAGTATTCGATTGCTTGCGTTCACCGTTGGACAGATTTTCGCACGTCACGTCGATCCGAATCTCCAGGGAGGAAGTAAAACAACGCGTGACACGCGCCTCTAACATTACGATCGAGCCCAAAGGAATCGAAGCCCGAAACTCTACAAAGTCTACCGCTACTGTAACCACGGTTCGATTGGTCGCACGTTGCGCAGAGATAGCTGCCACCACATCCATCCAATGAAGCAGCTTTCCCCCCATGAGATTGTTGAGGTTGTTGGTATCATTAGGTAGGACCAGCTCAGTCTTGAGGGTATAGGTTTCAGAAACTTTTTTGCCTTTCATCTGGATAGTTGATCAGATCAGCCCACCATATACTAGGGGGTAAGAATATTTCGTACATTGTATACGTTAAAGCGCGAAGTAACGCATTTCACATCACTATTGCTATATCGTCATGCAGACATATCTGGACTTATTGCAACATGTCATGGATCATGGGACAGACCGTGGAGATCGCACAGGCACGGGGACCCGAAGTATCTTTGGGCATCAGATGCGATTCGATCTCACCCAAGGCTTTCCACTTGTTACTACGAAAAAAGTCCACCTAAAGTCGATCATTCACGAACTTTTATGGTTCCTGCAAGGCGAAAGTAATGTACGCTATCTACAAGAAAACGGCGTCCGTATCTGGAATGATTGGGCGGATGAAAATGGAGAACTAGGTCCTATCTACGGGGTGCAATGGCGATCATGGCCTACCAAGGATGGACAGACCATAGATCAGATCCAACAAGCTGTAGACATGATCCGCAACAATCCCAGCTCTCGACGCATCATCGTCAGTGCCTGGAATGTCGGAGAAGTCCCGCATATGGCACTCCCCCCCTGCCATACGATGTTTCAATTCTATGTAGCAGATGGGAAACTCTCCTGCCAGCTTTATCAGCGTAGCGCCGATTTATTTTTAGGTGTCCCCTTTAATATTGCTTCATACGCCTTACTGACGATGATGATGGCACAAGTCACAGGGCTGCAAGCAGGTGACTTCGTCCATACCTTTGGTGATGCGCACATCTATCACAACCATTTTGACCAGGTGAAAGAACAACTGAGTCGAAAGCCCTTCGCATCCCCCAAGATGGAGATCAATCCTGAGGTAAAGGATATTTTCTCCTTCCAGTACAGCGACTTCCAACTCAAAAACTACCAATCGCATCCCAGTATCAAGGCACCGATTGCAGTATAATTAGCTCCATATTTTTATCGATCTATTGGTATTACGCTCTCATATATAGACACTAACCCATGCTGAAACCACATCATCAAGCATTATTCTAAAGCCTAGTAATAGGTCACTTGGGGAGGCGTTGGCCGCGGAGTTTTCGGTAGGGGGATGCGAGTGGCGTAGGACTTAAACTCCGCTGGGTTTTGCTTCTTTTGCCCTCAAAAGAAGTCCCGCTGAAGGCGAATGTTATAAATAAAAGATGAAAGATATCCTCAAAAAGGTCCGTAAGCTCGAAATCAAGATCCGCAAAATGGTAGACTCCACTTTCGCGGGTGAATATCACTCTGCATTCAAGGGCCAGGGACTTGAATTTGACGAGGTAAGACCTTATCAGTACGGGGACGATATCCGTACCATCGACTGGAATGTCACCGCCAAGATGGGCGTGCCTTACATCAAGAAATTTCGTGAGGAGAGAGAGCAAACCCTCTTTGTCTTATTTGACATTAGTGGATCAGGCGATTTTGGGCCTGCGGAGGAAAATAAACGACTGATTGGGATGGAACTAGCAGCCATCCTGGCTTTCTCTTCACTCAAAAATAATGACAAGTTTGGTCTAGCTACCTTTACAGATCAAATTGAGCAGTACTACAAACCTGATAAGGGGCGCAAACACATCATGAAAATCATTCGTGGTGTGCTGACCTTTAAGGGAAAAAGCGAAGGAACCCGTATCTCGCGCGCACTCGATCTAGTGCAGCATACCCTCAAGCGGCGAAGCATCCTGATTGTGATCTCTGACTTCTTGGATAGTGATTATGAGAAAAAGCTGGTACAGCTAGGCCGAAAGCATGAGGTCATCCTCATTCGCCTGTTTCATCCCAACGAAGTCTTTCACGAAGGGGCTGGTATCATCCCAGTGCTAGACATCGAAACCAATCGCCAGCACTGGCTCAATGCAGGCGATATGGGCTACAGGCAGCAGTTGAGTGAGAGCTTTGCTCGAATTGAATTTCGACTGGCAGACCTTTGCAAGCGAAACGGGATCGGATATCTATCAGTTAATACAAGAAAGGATTATTTACCCGTTTTGGAGCGCTATTTTAGAGAGCGAAACAGAAGGACGCGTCAAAAGGGTCAACTGATTCAGCTTCAGTATTTGGAGTCGTAGCGAGAAATGTAACATGGGGAGAAGACTACTCATAGGATTAGTATTGATTTTGGGACCCTATCTTTGGGCGCAGGACATTCGTGTGGACTTACATTTTGTATCTGATACCACAGCGATTGGTATGCCTGTAGGCTTGCGGCTTGAGATTCAGCATCCTTCGGATATGGTGGTCCTTTTTCCACATCAGAGTAAAGACTTCCTTCCTTTTGAACGCATCCGTGTAGAAGCGGATCCTACCTTCACGCAGCAGGGACATTCTATCGACGCCGCCACGTATTGGATTCGTACCTTTGAGCTGCGCAATACACAGCAGCTTCGGCTGCCTTATGGATATGTCCTCGAAGGAGATACCGTATGGGGCTACACCTCCACCGACAGTGTACGCATCAATCATCGGGTAGTGGATTTTGACGGAAGCATAGAGCTTGTGGCTCAGAAAGGCATATTGCCAGTAGATGCCCCCCCCAACTATCTGATGGTCACTTTAGCTACAATGGGAGGGATAGGGCTCCTTGCCCTCTTAGTTTTTGCCCTGCGCAAGCCTTTTCAGCGTCAGCTCGCCCTGCGTCAGCTCAAGCGACAGTATGCCTTGATTCAACGTAAGCTAGAACGTGTCAGATCCGAGAAAGATGTCCCTACGCGCGTAGAAGCTCTCAACAGCCTCTGGAAATCTTACCTCGATCCCAAGGATACGTACTATCTACGCAGCTTAACCACAACAGAGCTCAAGCAAAAGGTCAAAGATCTAGACCATCTGGCTCCACACCAGCAAGAAGTCTTACTGGAAGCCTCCAAGCTGGCCGATCGCGTCATTTATGCGGGACAATCCATCGAGGGAGTAGAGGTCAATCAGTTGGCCGCCATGTTGGAGCCGATTTTCAAGCAGGAATTTGAGCGGAGGAAGGAAGGTCTGAGGTAAGAGTATTCAGTGTTTACCTACTCCATAATCCCCATCTGCTTCATTAAAAAGGTAGCATTGAGGTTTTGGGAAATGCCATCTTGCAGCAAATAATCAAAGGTTAGTTTTCCTCCCGTCATGTCGATTTCGAATCGCTTATTTTGTGCGAGGTCGCCGTACTCGTCTGACAGTGTCCCCAGTGACAAATCATGCGTCGCAATCATGCCCATGCCGCGCAACTTGATGAGTTGCTCTATGAACTGACGCGAACCCTGCTGTTTGTCCTTACTGTTCGTCCCTCGGAGCATCTCGTCCACAATGATAAACAACGGTTTTCCTTCCCGCAGCTTGTCGATGATGAACTTGAGGCGCTTTAACTCTGCATAAAAATATGACTCATGATCCGCGATCGAATCTGTGATACGCATGCTCGTCATCAGCTCGGCTGGAACCACCGTCATCCGCTGTGCGCAGACGGGCAAACCTTGCATGGCAAGAATCAAATTAACCCCTACCGTACGCAAAAAGGTACTTTTACCTGCCATATTTGCACCTGTGATGATGAGAAACTGACCCGGTCGTGCAATCTCCACATCATTGTCGATTCGTGTGGTAGGGTCCAGCAAAGGGTGTCCCAAGGCATCTGCTTTCCATTGAAAGTCACCTTCCTTGATTTCGGGAAAGGTATACGTAGGATGGTTAAATGCAAAACGTCCCAAACTCCAGATAGCGTCCCACTCTGTGATCTGGTCTAGCCACTCTGCCAGGGCTTGATGATTGTCCATTCTCCATTTCTCCAACCGCATGACATAGCGAAAATCCCACATCACAGTTCCGTTGAGGAGAATCCCCATGAAGACATTGAGGCGCTGCTCAAATCGGTAAGTCAGTTCTCCTAGTGAAGCAATGCGTTCACTAGCTTTTTCACCATCTACGATGATATTTGATTGGAGTGCTTGTAAGTATTCGGATTGAGGTGAGAGGTTTTCAATGAGGGTGAGGAGGTCTGCATATTGATTGAGTAGGCGAGACTTTCGGGCCAATTGTTCCTGCTCGCGATTGGTATGGCCAATTTGAGTACCGACAATGCCCAATTGTAACAAGAAAAGGAACAAGGGCACTGTACCTGGGATCTGATAGGGCCCCAGAATAGGACGCAAAGCCTCAAAATCAGGAAGAATCCAGCCGATCATACTCAAGCCCCACAGAATCGGAAACACCCAAATCAATACTTTGAAGATGGAGTGGTTGCGCATACGAGGAGGGATAAAACTCCACGCAAGGAGATCTTCCATGTCCTCCGCCTCGCCAGGATGTGCAATGGCTTTGGCTTCGAACACTAGGCCTTGCTCGTTCCAATGGCTCAGTTCCTGGATAGCGGCTTGGCGCTGCTCGATGGCAGCTTTTTCCTGTAGCGGATGCTTCATCCAATGGGCCAGCCTCTCCCGTCCTTGGGGCGTCCCCGTTCGGTTGACAAGCTGAAAAATCGAAGATTCTCCAAAAATATCCAGATCAAAAGTGTAAGGATGTCCTGGCTCTGCATATACCTCTCCTCCATCAAACGCGTGCAAGTCACCCGCAAGCCCTGCGATTTCCCTTTCACAAATGGTATTGATGCGCTGAAGATGGCTGCGCTTCTGTGCGACATCATTATGGATTTTTACCAGATAAAGAAATCCTATAAGTACAGCAATCCCCGTCAGAATACCGAAGAGGGGGTCTGCTTTGAACACAAAATACGCTAAAGCTATTCCCCCCAAGAAGATCAATGCCCGCGCATAAGATAGGGTGGTATAACGCTTTTGGATGGACGCCAATGCTGCAAGCCCTTCCTGTAATTTATGCTGATAAAACGCTTGACTTGAGCTTACTGTCTTATGTTCCAATACCTTATCCATCAATCTACTCCTTCTATTTTCACTTTTTCCTTCTTAAAAAATACAAAGCCTCGATCTCTTCCTATTTCGACCATCTGGGGAAAAACTTCTTTTAATTGATCAGCTTTGTGGATTTTGGTCACGACATATAAATCCTTGTCCAATTCCTCGTTCATGAGTGCCCCAGCAGCTGTCTGCCACGTTTTGGGATTGTCAGGATCAAAACTTTTGCGACCATAAAATAACTGGGCATAGGTCTTGTAGCCAAAAGAAATCAAATATGCGTCTTCTTTTCCTTTTTCCTCAAAAAACGCAATCGCTGCCTCCTGCGAATATCCTTCAATCCGCTGAATAAAAAAGATCAATGTGACAGAGATCAATAACCCAATACCCACCACAAGTGTCCCAATAGCCTTCACATGCTGCTTTCGAGCGAAAAAGAATTGCGTGACTACCAATAGTACAACCCACAATAGACCAGGAAGAAAGTCCATTTCCCCCCAAGATACAGGATGCTTCAAAATCTCTTGCACGTTAGGATCTTGGACATAAGGTAAGAGCGTTTCTGGCTGGCTACCCAAGATCGGCAATAGCAAACAAGCTGCCGCAAAAAGGCTTCCAATCACCCAAAAACTGATCATCATCCATCGACTCGGTTGGTGTTTGCTTTCGATGAGTCCGTACCAGATGCGCGCACCTAGATAAGTGAGAGGAAAATAAGCCAAAGAAGAGTAGTGTACGATCTTGGATTGTACCAATGAAAATAATACCACTACTACCCCGACCATGATCAACATCCACTGACGTAAATCGCGATGATGCGGATGCGACTCCTTAAAGGGCAGCATCGCCCCAATAGCAAAAATGGATATGGGGAAACATCCCACCAAAAGCACCACGACATGGTAGCCAGGAAATCCTCCATGTCCCGCATCTTCTGTACTCGCCAGACGAATGAGATACAACACAAAGTCTACCAAGAACCCTGGTCCTTGTCGCACAACCTCCACCCCGTACCACATCATCGAAGGCAAAGCTGCCAATACGCCAAAGAGGAATACTTCCCATATAGATACTAGCTTCGCCAAGCGATACCATACCCAATAAACCCCTCCGATCAAAGTAAACACGAGAAAGGCAGTAGGGCCCTTGGTCAGCATAGCCATTCCCATCATCAGCCCACTTATGATGAGATAGTAGCGTGCTGACTTGTCTAGGGAGATTCCCGCTACATGGTTTCGCTTCCAATGAAAAAGAATCCAGTGATAAAGGGAAGAGAATATGAAGAGATTAAACCATGGATCAATAATGCCTGATTTAAAGTAGAGATGAGGTAAAATAGAACCGAAATAAGCCCCCGCCCAAAGCAGTCCCATTCTCTCATCCCAAAGCTTACGCCCTACTCGATACAGAAAGACGAGTGTCAATATCCCACAGATCGCATTGGGAAATCTGGCGGCATATTCACCTACGCCAAAGAGCTTCATGCTTAAGACCTGTAGCCAGAAGAAAAAGGGAGGCTTTTCCCAAAAGGGTTCATAGTCGATCTGCACCCGCATATAATCTCCCGATGCGATCATCTCACGCGCGACCTCCGCAAAGTTGATCTCATCCCAATCAAAGAGATGCACACCTCCCAAAAAGGGAAGGAAAAATAGCGCCCCCGCGGCGGCAATGAGCAATTGATGGAGTTGGTGGGATTTCAACGCGATGATTCAAGTATGAGAAAGCAAATATAAGGTCCAGGTTCAAAACTGATTGATAAATCCGATATGAATTTTTCCCCTGCTAGGTTGTAAAGGAATGTTTGCCGCGCGCCCCACCGCATATGTCAGGGTGAGCAAGCCTGTTTTGGTTCCATACTGCATCCCCAGCCCTGTCCCCCAAGGAAATAATTGTTCTCCCCGCACCTGGTTGCGCAGATAAGAAGCATCAGCAAAGGCATACAAAAAGGACCGTTTTTCTAACTGAAAGCGGTATTCGAGGGTGAAAAATGAGTAAAAATCTGTAAAAAATTCATTTTCATTGAATCCACGGATACTTTGGCTTCCTCCCACCTGCAATTGATCATTTTCAAAGTACTGCCTAGCCCCCAGCCAGTAGGTCCGATTGGCTGCATGTAAGATATGCCTCCTAGCAAGTTGATAGTAGCCATGTATATCGAGTGTCACTTCCTGAATCGGCTGTGTGGGAATGGCTTCTTCATACCAGCGTTCAGGAAGGCTTCTGTTGTCGTTGATCGTCTTCTGTCCTGCTCCGATCTCAAGATCGGCTGTCCATCCCCTAGAAGGGTTGATGTTGTAATCGACATTGTCGTAGGTCAAACCTGCCCCTACAGAGGTCCGATTGCCATCGAGCAAGGCAGCCGTCAGACCCGTCGTATCCACCAAAGCATCTTGGAGCAATCGGCTATTGCGCGTGCGGAAATAAAACTTCGCATTGAGAAAGGGACTCAGGCTATAAAAACCTGCGAAATTGCCTTGCACCGTAAGGAAGTCACTCAACTGGCGATTGAGTTCGATAGATGCCTCTGCACGAAAGGGAGTACGTAAGATATAAGGGAGCTGCAATCGTGCGTAGGTACGCTGGGAGGTTTCGACCAGTTTATCAAATTGAAACTCTAAGACCGTCCCCAAACTCAAGGGACTGATCAGCAAAATATCTCCACTTCCCGTCCACTGCAAGGTTTGATCTTCATTTTGGGCAGGAAGAATGCCTACCAGTAAATCAAACTTACTCGACTTCTTGCGCTCCAAGTCTAGCTCTAATCGAGCCGTCTTATAAGGTGTGAACGTAATTTTGGCAGGCCCTACATTTTGGTAGTAGATCGAATTATTAAGAATCGAAGGAATGTCTCGAATCCGCTGATTTTTGTATACATCCTGGGGAGCAAGGCGGATCAGGTTATAGATAAATCGCGGATTCTCTTTGATATTTCCCTTCACCATAATCGTATCCATCGTCACAAAGGGACCTGTATCAAACTGATAGACGACAACCACTCCTATGCTATCTCTACTGTGCGGAATATACTGGAGGTCTTGTTGGAGGAAAGAGGCAAAAGGATAGCCTTCTTCTTGAAATAGTTGCAGACAAATATCCAGTCGCGTTTCTAGGGCAGGCCAATATAGAGGTCGTCGCTTTCGCGTAAAATTTTTGAGGCCCGCTTTCTCCAAATATAACTCCCCGATTCCGTGAAACGTAATTTTCTCTAAGCTGTAAATAGGCCCTAGGTATCCTTTTACCTGCGCTTGTTGGTCTCTGATAGTAATAGAATCCCATCGGATCTCTGCCCAGCCCTTCTCCTCTTGTACAAGCTGAAAAGTCCTAAGCTGCTGAACAAGTCTGACACTGTCATTGACGACCTTCAGCGAACGCATCAGCCGTGGATAATCGGGATGCGCTTCCCAGCCTTTGATGGTCACCTTCTCAAAGCTGTTTTGGGCAAGCAGTACTTGCCCCATCATCCATATGATGCAAAAAAACTTGCGCACACCACAAGATAAATAAGGGTGGGGGAGAATCAAGTGTCATTTGAGAGGATTTGTAAGACTGGCTCACACCCGCTGCCTACTCACCTCTGCGAGCATCATCCCAGCAGCTACCGACACATTTAAGGACTCGATTTTACCTTTCATAGGGATACGTGCGAGAAAATCCACGCGCTTCAAAAGCTGGGAAGAAATACCCTTATCCTCCGCTCCCATGACAATGCAAGTAGGTTTGGAGAGGTCAATTTGATAGATCCCATCCGCAGCTTTTTCGGTACTTGCCACGGTCTGAATTTCGTAGGCTTGCAACATCATGAGGCTGTCTACCAGATTCTTTTCACGACAGATCGGTAAATATTCCAGGGCACCCGCCGAGGTTTTGACAGCATCTCCATTGACGGGGGCCGAACCCTGCCGAGGCACGATGATCCCATGTGCTCCCATGCACTCTGCTGTCCGCGCGATCGCGCCAAAGTTGCGCACGTCCGTGACACCGTCTAGCATCACAAGGAGCGGAACTTCGCCTTTCTCCTGAATCGATAAGATCAACGGCTCTAACTCATGATAGGTGATCAAGGCTTGCAAAGCCACCACTCCCTGGTGGTTGACGCGTCCGACAAGGCGCCGAAGCTTCTCCTCGGGAACCACCTGAACGGGAATTTCTTGCTTCTTGGCCGCACTGCGTAATTGACTCGCTCGCTCGGGGCTCAAACCCTGACGTAGGAAAATCTTCTCAATCTCCATTCCCTGACTCAGCCCTTCCATCACAGGATGGACACCGTATATCACATTTGGCTTTTGCTTCTCGTTCATTTTTAGCACTTAATCCTTCTTTGTTACTGCTGTTGGAGCAATTGTAACCCTACTCCATTACCTGTGCGGTCATACAACTCATTGGCCCACGCCTCCGCTTGGGCTTGATCTATATTTTTGATGAACTGAATGCCTAATAACACGCCGCGCATGGCAAGGTTTCGATTATCGATCGGAATATTGTCTTGGGTGTACCCCTCCACCTGACCCATTGCATAGGGAACCATACGATTCAATTGCTCCACCATCGCATCTTTCAGATTCGCTCTGTCAAGTAATTGAAACTCCGTCAAATGCAGATTCATGGGCTTTTCGACTACACTTGAAGGCATTTTTTCCTCCGAAGCGTTGAGTAGCTCGACTACTTTTCCCTGAGCATATGTAATCTGCTGGTTATTCTTGTTGATGATGGCCTGCGCAGTATCTTGTGCGATCTTCCCATTTTTCATCGAATCGATCAAGGCTCGGTTCTCCGCCGTCCACCCCACGATCTGATCGCCGTAGGTGTTGGCGAGGCGAATGAAACAGTTGCGATAGTTGCCTATGATGACCTGACGGATGTGCTCATCATGATTTACTGAAGGATCATCTAGCCCTGTGTAGGCAAGCTTGCTACGCAGGGTCGTCTCCATACGCTCTTGAGATACCCACCCAAAGTAAATGTCATTAGGTGTCTTCGAAGATTTTTGGATAGGCACGACACGGTAAGCCAGCCCTTCCATCCGGAAGTAGTCAGACAGGTTCAAGAAGCTGCTCCCTCCCATCGAATTGGCAAAGTAGATGGGACGCTTCCAGCCGTCTTTGGCGACATTTTGCATGATGTTGATGAGGACTTGATCCTTACGGAGAATATAGGGATTGCGGCTACTTCCTCTCGGACGAAATTTCCAGACCATTTCTCCTGTCGAGCTGAGTAAGGGCAACTCATCCTCCGTCACCACACCATTTTGTAAGAGGTCTTCTTTCTGATAGGGAAGAATGATATCCCTTGCAGGGAAATTGGAAACAAATAATCCTTTTTCACCTGCATAATCTTCTGATTTGAGGGAAATGGGAACGGGTTCTGCACCGTTGTGTGGCATCCGCATGTTGTCGATGTACCAATCAGAGATCAATAATTCCAAATTCACAACTCGCACATCTGTCCGATAGCCTTCTACTTCCTGCACATACCACAAGGGAAAAGTGTCATTGTCCCCACCTGTAAACAAGATTCCATTTTTCTCGCAGCTATCCAGCAAGTTTTTCCCAAACTCTATATCCACCCACCGACCCGCACGCGTATGATCGTCCCAATTTTGAACCAGCATAACGAATGGAGCCGAAAGGGCCAAGGCAATTGAAACCCAAAGCGCCATATTCCCCAAATATTTCCTCAAAAACTCTATCCAAAAGAGCACCCCTAGACCTGCCCATATTGCAAAGGTTTGGAAGGAACCTGCAAAGGAATAATCACGCTCTCGAGGCTGGGCGGGGTACTGATTGAGGTAAATGATAATGGCAATACCTGTGAAGAAAAATAGCATCCCCACAACGGCTGCATCACGCGGACGCTGCGAAAACTGCCAGATGAAGCCCAATAATCCCATCAAAAGAGGCAAAAAATAGTAATGATTATGGGCTTTATTGTCTGCTCTGAGTGCAGTACTTCGAAATAAACCATCTTCCCATCCATCGTCTTGCACATCGCTGGATCTTCCTACGAAATTCCATAAGAAGTAACGGAAGTACATGTGATTGAGCTGATAAGTAAAAAAGAATTTCCAGTCTTCGGCTTTGGTCGGTCGGTCGTCGGCAGGATTGCGTTGATCAGATCCTTTGTTCTCTACAAAATTGATGTAACCAAAGCTACCTGAGGCGTATCGATCTCGACTCCACATCCTCGGGAACCATACGATATCATTATCCCTATACTGGTACTCGATGTCTTCTACATCCTCGATGTATTGGCCTTTGTCTGGTGAGAGAATGTACTTTTGCCCTTTGACATCATATAGGGCAGCTCCTCTACTGTCTCGTTTGATCTGTCCATTATACAGTGGACCACGGACGAGTGGACGGTCTCCATACTGCTCGCGACGCATGTAGCTGAGGAAAGTGAGCACATTTTCTGGATTGTTCATGTCCACAGGCGGATTGGCATTGGAGCGTACGAAGATCATGGCATAGGAGGAAAACCCTAACAAAACGACCGTCAAGGCCAACATAGAGGTATTGAGTGCGATCCACTTTTTCTGCTGACTGAGGTAGAGGAGTCCGACAATAACGAGCACAATCAACCCAAACCAGATGATCATCCCTGTTCCCACGGGCATTCCTAATCCGCCTTTTTCCATCCCATTGGCCCCTACGGTCCCTGTAAAGAATCTCTCAAAAACCCATGCCACCTGAAAAGTTTCCTGTATGATGCCATATTGGAGAAAGGCCAATACCGCAACAGATATCCCCATCGTAAGTGTCAAGCCTAGCCATGAGAAGTCAAATTTTCTGTAATAAAATAGCAAGGCCAATGCGGGAACAGTCAAAAGATTCAGCAAATGCACACCAATAGATAGCCCCATCAGATAAGCAATGAGAATCAACCATCGCCAGTGGTTGGGTTCGTCTGCACGGGCTTCCCATTTGAACATAAGCCAGACGACGATCGCCGTGAAGAAAGAAGAGAGGGCATACACTTCTGCTTCGACGGCATTGAACCAGACGGAATCTGCAAAGGCGCAGGTCAGGCCTGCCACCACACCTGCTGCGAGTGCGCCGATATTGCGTGTCTGGTCTCCCCAAGTGACCATGCGCAAGCCCTTCTGGGCCAGCATCGTGGTCGTCCAGCAAGTAAACAGTGCCGTGAAGGCACTCGCTAGCGCACTCAATAGATTGACCATGAAGGCAATGAGGGTTACATCTCCAAAGGAGAAGATGGAGAATATTCGTCCTAACAACAGGAACAAAGGCGCACCAGGTGGGTGGGTGACCTCTAGTTCATTGGCACAGGCGATAAACTCCCCACAGTCCCAAAAGCTTGCTGTAGGAGACATCGTCAGGAGATAGACGATTGCAGTCGTAAAAAATACCCCCCAACCTGTTAGGTTATTTAGGCGCTGATAAGGCATGTTTTGCAGCATGGATCACAGTTCTGTAAGTTCAGCAGGTGGCCAGTGTGTGAGCGATATATAATAAACAAGCACTCGCTATGTGAGGCTATGCCAGTTTGCCCATCGTTCCATTTTTGACCTTTCAAAGTCTTCAAAGAGACTTTACCCTTTGTGGCCTTTCAAGTTCAAAAGTACATAAAAAAAGAGGACCCCCTAGAGATCCTCTTGCATATTATGAGATAGGAGAAAGGTTTTACTTTCCGCTACGTGTCTTGTATTCATTAGAAAAGTCCTCCCAGCCCTGATTCTTGTAGGCATCTTCTCCAAAATAAGCCAAAATCGGCATCATCTGAGGTGCTTTCTGATATCCAGATACACTCGTCAACAGGTTGAGATTTTCATCCAAAAATACCGTCGTGGGATAGGACAGCTTACCTTGTGTCAAAGCAGCCGCCAACTCATGGTAACCCCGACGTCCATTGGCTACAAACTTATACGTATGATCTTTGACCACGACTTCTCCCTTCTGCTCTGCATTGAACTTCACGGGATAATAGTGCTCGTTGATATAGTCGACTACCTCTTGCTTGCTGTACGTGTCACGCTCCATGACCTTGCACCAGCCGCACCAATCCGTATACAAATCGATGAGAATCTTTTTGTCACTTTTGGCAGATAGTTCAATCGCTTCTTCGATCGTAATCCAATTCAGATGTGCTGTTGGCTGTTCTACGGGTTTGAATCCCATCAGTAGCATGAGACCGATCGCGAGGGTTCCAATACGGATGATATGCTTCATTTTATTCTGGCGTGTTTGCTATGAGAGAAAAGATATAGAAAGTGAAAGGTCAATGGACTTATTTTCATCAATGGCTCTACCCATCCATTTCCTTTTAGACAAAATACCCACTTGAAGATACATTTTTTTCCAGAAAGATATTTGTCAGATGGCAGATGGTTCTTGCTTCTTTCGCCTATTTCCTCCCTTAAGTACATGATCTTCTACCTAGCGTTTTGAATATAAGGGATCATTTCTCCTACCTACACACTCTTGCGCACGATCTTGGCTCCGATGGCATTCAAGCGATGCTCTATATTTTGGTACCCACGGTCGATCTGCTCAATATTAGAGATACGCGATACACCGTCTGCAGACATTGCCGCAATCAAAAGTGCGACACCTGCACGAATATCGGGGCTGGACATGGAAATACCTCGGAGGTTCACTTTGCGCTCAAGCCCAATCACAGAAGCTCTGTGTGGATCACACAAGATGATCTGCGCCCCCATGTCAATTAATTTATCGACAAAGAATAGACGGCTTTCAAACATCTTTTGGTGGATCAAAACGGAGCCTTTGCACTGCGTCGCCAACACCAATACGATGCTCAACAAGTCGGGGGTAAACCCTGGCCAAGGATGATCTGAGACCGTCAGGATACTTCCGTCGATGAAGGTTTCAATCTCACAGACGTCTTGTTGGTGTACATGGATGTCATTGCCCTCAATGGTCATCTGTACGCCCATGCGGCGAAACACTTCAGGAATATTTCCCAAGTAGTCTACATCGGCATTGCGAATGATCAACTCTCCCTGTGTCATGGCCGCCATCCCAATGAAGCTACCGACTTCAATCATATCCGCCAACATGCGATGGGGTTCTTCAAAGCCTGTGAGTGCTTCTACACCTTCGATGGCGATGAGGTTCGATCCAATCCCCGAAATCTTGGCGCCCATGCGGTTGAGCATCTTGCAGAGCTGTTGCAGATAAGGCTCACAAGCGGCATGATAGATTGTGGTCGTTCCCTCTGCCAAGCTCGCGGCCATGATGATATTGGCTGTGCCTGTCACTGAGGCTTCGTCTAGAAGCATGTACTTACCCTTAAGACGACCAGGTGCATTTACCTCGAACAGCCCGCGCTCTGCGTCATAGTGGAACTGAGCCCCCAGCTGCTGGAATCCCCAGAAGTGCGTATCTACACGGCGACGACCAATTTTATCTCCGCCTGGACGAGACACAAACGCCTTCCCAAAGCGCGCCAATAAAGGACCTACCAACATGATGGAACCACGAAGTTTACGTGCTTTGGCCCAGTACTCCTCTGTCTGAAGATAGTCCAGATCAATATTTTCAGCCTTGAAGGTATAGGTATCAGGTGCCAGTTGCTCTACCTCCACACCCATGGAGCGCAGGATATCGATCAAGCGATTGACATCGACGATATTGGGCAGGTTGGAGAGGGTTACTTTTTCGGGAGTGAGCAGGACTGCGCAAAGGATTTGAAGGGCCTCATTTTTGGCTCCTTGAGGGGTAATTTCCCCCGAGAGGCGATGACCGCCTTCAACTTCAAAAAATTCCATGTTCTTTTAAGGCTTAATAAAATATAAGACACTGTGTGCGCCCTCAAACTTGAATGTGCCTCGAAGATAAAGGAAGGGAATGGGAAATCGTAGGCTTTTGAGAGAATGTATGGGATAGATGATTATTCGGAGATTAATGCCCGTTTTTTAGCTAACTATAGATAAATACCATTCATCAGGAGACAATAAATGATGCCCCTATGAATGGTATTCCATTAAATATATGATTGGGAATTATCCTAATTCTTTCTCCGACGCTTACCGCCTCCACGATTATTTCCACGTTTATTGTTGCGGCCTTTTCCATTGCTGCTGCTGTGGTGGTGGTTGCTATGATGGTGGTGGCTGCTCGCCTGACGCGTGATCGTCAACTCATTGGGATCGATGATCAAACGTCCTTTTGACATCTCCTTCATCTGGTCTGCAATGATCTCTTCAGGCGTACTCTCACGGTCTCCTGTACGGAGAAACTGGCGCATCGCATTGGCGATCTGATTGAGGTAGGCTGTACGAGCAGGGCCTTCCTGCATGTCGATCGCTTTGTGAACCATCAACTGGACATTCCACCCATATTGACGGTAGCGTGGTCTGCCATCATAGTAAGGCATATGCTCTGTATCCTTGGGACGCTTCTCAGGAGGGAGGGGCATGTCAAAAGGTGCCTCTACATCAAAATCATAATCTGAGATCATGAAAATGGCATCCCACAGCTTTTGCTTGTAATCAGGGATGTCTTTGATAGAAGGCTTCAGGTTAGACATGATTCGGATGATTTCATTTGCCACACGGGTGCGTGCCTCCTTATCCTCAATTGTCTTGGCATACTCTACCATGGCCTGTATGTTACGGCCAAACTCACGCAGCCTGAGCGGCGTCTCCGAAATGTAATAATCCATTATTTATTAGGTACTTAAAATGAAGTGAGCATCTTCGGATGATGGTTCTTCGCACATCTTGAAAAGGGGTAGAAAGGATCATTCCAATGATATAATATGAAGCTTCGTGCTGCTTCACATATTGGATTCTTACCAATGCTCACAGTTTAAATTTCACAAAAGGCGCATGCTAAATCTAGGTAAGCACATGGCCTGTTTAAAGGGTATTTTAGATAAATAAATGTGTCTGAATATGAATCAGCTCGGGTGTGTATGCGTAGTATACGCGAATAGAGCCGTTAGCTCATTTTCTTCTACAAAAGAGAACAAATTCCTGTTGTTTGTCAAATAAATCTTTGGGAGCCTACATACACGAGGAGAATGGAGGTTTCCCACCCTCATTTTTATTCGATAATCTGGAGCTTGGCGTACTTCAATAGCAATACACGTTTTCCTTTGCTGGCAAAATCAATCGTAGCTTTTTTGCCTCCTCCTGCCCCCTCTAATGCTAATACATGTCCTGTGCCAAACTTTTGATGCTTAACCTGCTGCCCCACCTGGATCTCATCAGGAGCTGCTGCCTTAAAATCAGACGCTTTTCCAGGTTCAACTGTTGCACGTGACATCGGTTTTAAGTTGCGACGCGTAGGAGACACAGCCGATCTGCGTCCTGTATCCCAGCCACCATTAGTCGTACTCCCCCTTCTTGCTGCTTGTTCAGGTCGTTTGAGGTATTGAAAGTCAATTTCATCTATAAATCGACTCGGCTCGTTGAACTGCATGTCACCAAAGCGATAGCGCGACCGAGCATAGGTCATGGTCAATTTCTTTTTGGCACGTGTCACAGCTACATAAAACAATCGCCGCTCCTCTTCTAAATCGGCTCGGGTTTCCATCGCCATAGAGCTGGGGAACAGACTTTCCTCCATTCCTACCAGAAAAACAGAATTGAACTCCAACCCCTTGGCAGAGTGTACCGTCATCAGCGTCACAAAATCGTTGTCATCTGGATCTTGATCCTGATCGGTAAACAGGGAAATATCTGCCAAAAATGCTTCTAAAGCAGGTGTCTCATTGTCAGGATCATCTATAAATGCTTGCGCAGAGTTTAAAAGTTCTTGCACGTTTTCCCATCGGGTCAAGCTATCTTCTTTGTGGTTCCCGTGCAGATCTTTGAGGATGCCTGACTGCTTCGCGATATAAGCAGCTGCGTGAAACGCATCGTTTCGTTCGGCCGCAACGCCGAAGTCCTTGATCATGGTGACGAAGTCCCGAATCTTGTTGTTGATGGCACCTTTGAGTCCTGCTTCGCCTAGATTGAGCAGGGCATCCCATAGGCCCAGCCCGCGCTCAGCAGCGAACACGTTGATCCGCTCCTGGCTCGTCTTCCCTATCCCTCGGGTGGGATAATTGATGATGCGACGGATGGCTTCCTCATCTTTGGGATTGATCGCCAACTTGAGATAGGCAACTACATCCTTGATTTCTTTGCGCTGATAAAAAGAAAGCCCCCCAAATATCTTGTAAGGCAAACCCGCTCTCCTCAACTCATCTTCCAGCGCACGAGATTGGGCATTGGTACGGTAGAGAATCGCAAAATCATAGTGGAAGAAATTGTGTATTTGCTTTTGTTCGCGGATGAAGTTCGTCACGCGCTTGGCTTCATCCTGCTCGCTGATCGCCTCGACCAAAGCAATTTTTTCTCCTTCCTCATTCTCCGTAAAAACCTTCTTTTTGATTTGGTCTCGGTTATTCTTGATCACCGAGTTGGCGGCATCTACGATGACCTTGGTCGAGCGATAATTTTGCTCTAGTTTGACGGTCTTCAACTCAGGATAATCCTGCTTCAGATTGAGGATATTCTGAATATTCGCTCCACGGAAGGCATAGATCGACTGGGCATCATCTCCCACGACACAAATATTATGATGAGCAGCTGCCAGCATATTCGTCAGAGTATACTGCGCATGGTTAGTATCTTGATACTCATCGACCATGATATACCGAAAACGATGCTGATACTTATATAATAAGTCTGGATGTCCCTGAAATAGCAAAATCGGCTTGATGAGCAGATCGTCAAAGTCCATTGCGTTGGACTTGAAGAGTCTTTCTTCATACGCCTGATAGATCTGGGCTACCTTCAAATTAAAGTCATCCACAGCATTCTCTTGATACTCTTTGGGTGAGATCAAGCGGTTTTTGGCCATGCTGATGGCATTGGACAGGACACGGGGCTTGTAGACCTTGTCGTCCATCTTCCGTTCTTTGAGGAGTGTCTTCAGCATCCGCTGCTGATCATCCGAATCATAGATCGTGTAAGCACTCGTATAACCGATTCGGTCTGCCTCCACACGGAGGATACGCGAAAAGATCGAGTGAAAGGTTCCCATGACGATCGATTTGGCAGGTGCCCCGACGAGTTTGAAGATACGCTCCTTCATCTCTCGTGCGGCCTTGTTTGTAAACGTCAGTGCCAGCAATTCTTGAGGGTCTGCCAATCCCTGATCGAGGATAAACGCCAGTCGATAGGTCAAGACACGCGTCTTCCCACTACCAGCCCCTGCAATGACCATTTGAGGGCCATCGACGTGGACTACAGCTTCGCGCTGTGATTCATTGAGATCTTTGAGAAAGTCCAATTTGAATAATCTTTTATTCACACCCGGATCAATCAGCATTCACTCCTTGGCTTATGTAGGAAAATATCTGGTTGATCTTGTCATTATTTAACATACACAACTCCCCTGCCTTTGGGAAGGTTCAAAGGTAGTTCAAGGTCGCAACGTTTAGGCTCCAGTTTTGATTCCCTCAGCAGAACAAGATCACCTGGGTAGATACAGAGAAGAATTTAGGATCACTCCTGTATGGTTCTACTTGTAGGGTTCCATTTATCTGTCTTCAAAGATAGGTATTTTTTAGGGGAAAATAGGGAAAAGAAAAATGGGCCCGAGTGTTTCTGGGGCCCATTGAGGTAAGGAGGCTGAATGTATTCTTATGAGTCAGGCGGGTGTTTGTGTTGAGGTTTGGGCAATCTGCCTAGTACCCGCTTCCCGAATACGTAACTCCAAACGGAATCAAACGTCTAATCGCTGCATGAATTCTGATTTTTCTTTGGATAAAATCACAAACCACTCATTAACAATGATTTAAATTCAATTTTTTTTACCTTTTATTTATTTCCCTTTCTATCTTTCCCTCTTGTACTGAATAACTATATCTTCTATTTACCTTTGCCCTTACATAAGATTTCCGCTCAAATCTCTATGTTTTATCTCTCCCCCACATGTAAATTTCTTCCATCAATCACACCCAGGATCTATGAGGTCACATATTATCTTTTTTATCTTATTGATTCCCCTTGCTAGTCTGTCACAGGCTGAGAAGATCTATGATAAGAATGGACAAATCCAGGCTATTAATCCCATCAACGAGGAAGGCGTTTTTGACGGATTGGGATATACTTTCTATCCATCTGGTGCCGTAGAAAAAGAAATTCCGTACATCGAAGGTATCATCCAAGGGAAAGAGAAAACTTTTTATGAAAGCGGTAAACTCAAGGGAACACTGGACTATAAGCAAGGAAAAAAGGAAGGAGTCGAGCAAGTATTTTTCGAGGATGGGTCCATAAAAATGAAGCAGCAGTGGGAAAAAAATCTACGAGAAGGCAGCATGGAGGTGTTTTATCCAATGGGAGATATCCGAATCTATGCCTTGATGCAACATGATTCTATCCTTTTTGCCCAATACTTTGATACGACAGGTAAGATCACATCAGAACGCGTCGGTTTCATCTCATCTGCTATTGACACCTTCGATCTACCTCCTGTCAAAACCTATTTCAAGGAAGGTGAATCCCTACAAAGCGGGCAAGCCAACCTTGTCAATATCGTTCAGCAGCGTATTCCACGTGACTTTGTTGCCTATTCAAGTAGAGACGGCCTCATCACCCTATCAAGTGATCCTCTCTATCCCTTGGCCATCACCCCCGATGAAGGAGTGGAAGCTTTCACAATATATATGCGTATTCAGGTGCATAGCATGGCGGAGCATATTCTGGTCAGGAAAGCCATCTTACCTGTAGCTCCTGCAAAATGACCTACTTCCTCTTTCATTTCCTCTATGTAAACTTTACTTTTGAAAGGATATAAAGGATTCTTTTAAAGTGTCCTCTACGTTTCAAACATCACGTTGGTCACTCACTACATTCGTGTAGTAAAACAGTGGAGATCAAAACGCGTTGAAATATCATGAAACAACCTCAATCCATGATTGAGGTAAAACAGGTGATGCACATGCAGGATAGAATGATTTGGTTGATAGGGTTGATGCTGGGGTTGATTTTGCCCTTGAATGCCCAGATTGAGGACCCCGTAAGTTGGAGTTTCAAGACAAAGCAGCTCAACGATCAGGAGTTTGAGCTGATATGGGAGATGAGCGTGGAGCCAGGATGGCATGTGTATTCTCAATTTACAGGGGCAGGAGGACCCGTTCCAACTTCCTTTACTTTTGAAGAAACCCTAGGAGCCACGCTAGAAGGTGCAGTAAAAGAAGAGGGGAAAATCCACAAGGGCTTCGATGAGCTCTTCCAGACGGATGTCGCCTACTTCGAAGGAGATGCCACCTTCCGACAAAAGGTCAAATTGACTGCTGATAAAGCTACTTTTGCAGGATACCTTACCTTCATGGTCTGCGATGATGAAAAATGCCTCCCTCCCAAGGATATAGATTTTACGTTCTCGCTTGAGAAACCAGCGACCGATAAAGGGAAGATGGATAAAGTAGATCTCCCCAAAGAAAGTCCAAAAGTACCTCAGCAAAAAGTACCAAAGGAGGTAAAAAAGGACGATGTAAAAGCAGAACCTGAGAAAAAAGACATAGAAACACCTGCCTTCCCTAGTATCTCGACAAACCCTCTTGCACAGACAGAAAGCTCGCTAGACATTCCCGCTAACCCAGAAGAGGGTCATGTAAGATGGACACCTGGATTCGTCAAACTGGAAAATGGCCACTATCAAGTAATTTTTGATGCGGAGATTGAGGAAGGTTGGAAAATCTATGCACCAGATATGGAAGAGGGGGGGCCGATTCCCACGGATTTTGTCTACGAAGCCAAAGGGCTGGAAATCCTTTCACCTGTCCAGGCAGATCGTTCTCCCAAGGTGATGCAAGACGATGAAATCTTCCAGATGGAGGTGCGGACATACGAGGGAAACGTGAAATTCTTCCAAGAGATCAAGGTAGAGGGGACACCTGTCCTAGATTTGTATATCGACTACATGGCGTGTAGCAAGGAGGTTTGCATTCCTTACAACTCCAATTTCAACATCGACCTGAGTGGCCAGGGAAGAAAGATTGCCCCTCTTACGCCTACAGATCAAGAATTGAAAGAAGCAGCTTCCATAACGGAAGTCTTCGAGCAGATCCAAGCAGATCCTATTTCGGATTGTACCACAACGGCTGACAATACCGAAGACCTGTGGGGTGTCTTTCTACGTGGGATCATCTTTGGATTATTTGCGATTCTGACACCTTGTGTATTCCCGATGATTCCCCTGACGGTCAGCTTCTTCACTAAGCGCAGTACCAATCGTCGCCTTGGACAGATCAATGGAATGATCTATGGATTATCTATCCTCGGCATCTACCTTTCGCTGAGCTTGCCCTTCCACTTGTTGGATGGGCTTTCTGGTAGCATTTACAATGAGCTATCGACCAATCCAATCTTAAATTCCTTTTTCTTTGCGGTCTTCATCGTATTTGCCTTCTCCTTCTTTGGCTTCTACGAGATTACACTTCCCAGTCGATTCACCAACTCTATGAATCAAAAAAGCTCAGTAGGTGGATTCATAGGTATATTTTTCATGGCCTTCACCTTGGTCATTGTTTCATTCTCTTGTACAGGCCCCCTTTTAGGAAATGTCATTGCACTTTCTTCTACTGGGATGACGAGCGCATGGGGATTGACAGCGGCTTTGGCGGGCTTTGGTGTCGCATTCGGTTTACCTTTCGCTTTATTTGCGGCTTTCCCTGCCCTGCTCAGTTCCTTACCCAAGAGCGGTGGATGGCTAGGTGTATTCAAAGTTGTACTTGGTTTTATCGAGATCGCACTCTCCATCAAGTTCCTCTCCAAAGCAGATCTCATCTCCGAATGGGGTATCATACCACGTGAAGTGTTCTTTGGAATCTGGGTGATTGTCGGAATCCTCACAATTATTTATTTCTTGGGAGGGCTGAAGTTCCCAGCGGATCCAAATCCCTTCCCTTTGGCGCGCTGGCGCTATGGAGCAGCAGCCGTCACGCTGGGACTGGTAGTACTGATTCTTCCTGGATTTGTGCGAACGATTCCCTTCTTAGCAGGCTTCCCACCCCCACTACACTACAGCATTTTTGAGAAAGAATCCGAGTGTCCACTAGAACTCGAGTGTCATAAGAATGACTACGAGAGTGCGCTTGCCTACGCAAAAGAAGTAAATAAGCCCATCATGATTGACTTCACAGGACATGGCTGTGAAAACTGTCGTAAGATGGAGGCCAATGTTTGGACAGATTCAGAGATCTTTCAGATGATCAGCGAAGAGTATGTCTTGGTTTCTCTGTATGCAGACGATCGTACTAAGCTTCCAGAGACATTGACTGTTCCTACTGCGGATGGCGTCGGTACGCGGAAACTCCGTACGGAGGGAAGTAAATGGGCTTATCTGGAAGAAACTGTTTTCAACTACAATGCTCAGCCCCTTTACGTATTGTTATCTCCTGATCAGCAGGTATTAAATGCACCGATAGGAGGGATTTCTAGCAAAGAGGAATACAAGGCATTTCTGGAATGTGGACTGAATACATTCCAGAAGCTTCAAGAGGAGAAATAGTACATAGTACTTAGGGCAAATTGTATAAGTAAGGAGTCATCCCTATCTCACAAGATACACAAGTGATAGAGGGATGACTCTATTACTTTATGCATGTATTGTAGGAAATCGTAAATCCCCACATCCACCATTATATCCTCCTTTTTTCTTCCCTGATCATTTGCGATATTCGACCTATGCCTTCCTTCTGGTTGTTACTTGCCTTACTCTGGATGATTTATTTGATCCTGCATAGCATCTTGGCTAGCAGTCAGGTAAAGGAATGGTTTGCCTATCACCTTCCTCAAGTCAAGCCCTTCTACCGACTCTTATACAACTTCATTGCCTTTATAGGCTTGCTAGGCCTTATCTATTGTTACTCGACATGGCCATCAAATGCTGTCATCATGGCGCGCCCATTCCTGGGATGGGGATTCATGGGGCTTGCAGTCGTCATAGGGATTATGGCCTTACAACAGTATGATCTAGGAGAGTTTACAGGAACGCGACAAGTACGAGAGGCACAACAGGAGAGTCAGACCGCGCTCCATACGGTCGGGCTCAACAAAGTAGTGCGACACCCGCTGTATTTTGCCATTTTGATTGGGATATGGGGAAATTTTCTGAGAGAGGGAGATGACCTTAGTCTGGCTACTGCGATTGTGATGAGTCTCTATGTATATGTGGGAGCCAAATGGGAGGAGAAAAAGCTAAAAATGGCATTTGGTGAGGCATATGTCCAGTATCAAAAACAGACCTCTATGCTCATTCCTTGGATATTTTGAGTATGACAGGTCCAACTAGTCCTTATTTGCATAATGCGCCAAAAACGTCCCTTCCAAATCCTCTACGAAATCAATATCTGAAAGCGTCGGCAATAGTGTGACATTTTTACCCAAAGTAGCTAAATCTGCCAAGGTATCTTTTAGCACAGTATCTGTACTCCACGCTTTGTGCTGAAATATCGTAGGAAGCCACTCTTTTTGGGCCAAAAAATAGTATCCTCCGTCAGTTGCAGGGCCAATGACCGCATCATGACTTGCTAGCTCTACAAACCCCTTCTTTAGGATATCCGATGTCAAACGTGCATTGTCACTACCGATAATTCCCACACGCTGATACCCCTGATCGAATCCCCACTGAAAGGCGTGTGTCATCCGATCGCCTAGCGTCTCACCCACTTGTGCATATCTAGGGAAGCCCGCCTCTGACCATAGATCCTGTGCTGGCATCTCATTTCCAAAAAAAACTGCCTTATCCAACGTGAGTTCCTGTGTGATCTGTAAGGTATAGGCGAGC
The DNA here is from genome assembly GCA_039820545.1 of Bacteroidota bacterium. Classification (GTDB taxonomy): domain Bacteria; phylum Bacteroidota; class Bacteroidia; order J057; family J057; genus JALEFZ01. The sequence goes on from JBCBPW010000025.1 coordinate 45,440, forward strand.
AATTCACGATAGACGGCCAGCGCTTTCTCATGCCCGATACCTGCAGCTAGACGGGTTTTGGACTGACCCGCGATGGGATGCTTGACAAAAATGATCAATAATTCACGCATAAGGAATCTGTTCTTGAGATTCTGGTAGTCGAGTGATCTCCCCCGTTTTTCCATCTATCCCTATCCATTCTCCCTCCTCCAATACGAGCTGAGGGGGAATACGTGTGACAGAAGGAATGCCAGACTCTCGCAAAATAATAGAAGCGTGCGAGAGGATACCACCTACATACGACAAAACACCTTGTACTTGCAAAAAATAGGGAATCCATCCTGGATCTAAGGAGTCTGCCACCAGTATGATACTCTCATAATCAGGGCGCTTCAATGTCGCCAGATCCGACTTTGAGACGCGCCATACTTGCCCCTTCACCTTTCCTGGATAAATACCGATTCCCTGCGACTGCGCTACCTCATCCTGTCCTTGCAAAGTCTCTAGTATGGATAAAGGAAGTCGTCTGTCATGCTGATTCCTCAAAAAAGCATCCATATCCCATCCAGCCGATTCAGGATAGTGGATCTGGGCCAATGTGTTCGCATCTATCGAGCCATCTAAAACTTGAGAGAGGTCTTCTGGATAAAAACCTGAAAAGTCTAGCTCCTTACCCAATCTGCTTTCTGCTTGAGTTTGTATTTCTTCTCTCAATAAAAAAAAGTAACGCATGGCATGATGTCGCAGCCACTCACGCGTATTCATTAGCTGAACAAATGGCCGTGAGTACCAAGAAATTTTCCGTCTCGTTTTTCTCTCATTTTTACCAGATCCTCCCTGCTGCATGGACTCCATGAGTTGTGCCCATTGGACCTCTGTGTACTCAGAAAAACGCGCTTGCCCGATATCTGATTCATAGAAGCCACGATGCCCATAGTTTTTGAGGAAGACTTCCTTCTCCATTTGGCCATTTGCCACATCTCGAAAAGCCTGAAAAAATTGTCCACTTTCGCTCTGTACAGAGAGATGGTCCAGACGTCCTCTTCTCGCCAGCACCTTGATCGGACCTGACATCGCCCCTGTCAATGCTTGCATAAGCGAAACCAACTCCACATATACCACCTGCATGTCCGTCATCCAGTTGTTGAAAGCAATGTCGGGATTGTTGCGCCAAAGGAGGCGGCGCGTCTCAATGACTCGCAAAAGATAGCGTTGCTTGTCACGAACCCACCTTCGTGTGCGGCCGATCACCGATAGCTGCTCCTTGAGTACCGCCATGAATACCTTGAACTTCCCCAGTGCCTGCCAAGGGCGAAGCCCCACCCTGTAAGGATCTTCGGCTCCCACCGACTCACATACCAATGCAGTGGGCAGGCCCCATTCGACCATTGTATCTAGCAGAGCGGACAGGTTGATCCACGGCATGCTTGCAGAGATCTGAATGAAATCCCGATTGGGAAGTGTGGGGTCTAGTTTGCGATAATAAGCAAACAGATGTGTGCTACAGGAATCTATTATGGCCGTCATCAAGGGAGAGGGATGCGGTGGAAGAATTTCTTTGTGATTGGCGGATGTCAGCACCTCCTCCGCCTCTTCCTCATTTGTGATGGGACGCGCTTGCAATACATAGACCTCGTGATTATGGATAGTGAACTCGATATCCAATCCCAAGGGAGATTCTAGCGGTTGGCTCTTGAGGAGTTTCTGAGTGTAAGCAGAAAGCTTGATAAAGGGGCGTGCGAAAGCTCTATGCGGATGGTCTTTGGGAAAGGGCCTCCAAGGCATAGTGATCCCCGACCAAAAGATATCTTTGTATTGAAACCGAGGCAATAAGATGGTCAAAGGATTGACTTCCCCCCCTACAACCTGCTCGCCCATTCCCTCAAAATAATTCATCTTCCACACAGCCTTTCGGTAGGCAAATAATACACCGCTCGCCTGCACCTCTACCATTTCCTGCGCAATCAGATACTGCCCATGTCGATGGGGATAGGATAAGAAAACTGCTTCGATTGCTTCATCTAGCTCATTTCGCTTGACATTTAGCCGAGTCAGAAAGTGCCCAGCCATAGATCGCTTCACACCATCCTCCTGCGAGAAAGAAGACCTTACCGAAATCGGAAAAGAAAGATGGGCCGTCAGGCGATGATGCCTTCCCGCACAAAAATCCTCATAGGAAATGCCTACAAATCGAGGAGTAGGGACGCCTAACCTCTTGATGGTATGTAATTGCTCGAGCTTGCTCATCCTTGAATGAAGTTGAGAATTTTTTCTCTAAAGTCCAGCGGATCGTCCAACATAGGAAAGTGGTCCCAGTCATCCACTACCGAAAAAGTACTCTGCGGAAAGTCCGCTTTCCATAAGCCCAAGTGCTTCGCCTGCACGACACGCTCCTTCCCTCCCCAAATAAAATGAAAGGGTTCATACCCGATCTTTTCACGCACTTCTTGATACCATGCTACCGTGATCAAATCAAAAAAAATGGGAAAAGCTGTACATTGTGCATAGTCATCAAAGAATCTATCTAGGATAGCCGAGTCTATCTTTTCAGGCTGCAAAAATAACCGCTTTTTCCAGATCGGACGCATGAAGGGAGCCACAATGAGCTGTTGCATCACACGACGAATGAACATCGGTTTCATCAGTTTTGGGAAGAATCGGACATGCAAAGAGGCACCTATGACCGAATGAAGGAATATCTTTTGCGGATGAATCCTGCGCCCACTGGGAAATGTATAATCGCGCTTGGCCCACTCCATCACAAGCGAGCCTCCGATGCCATGACCATACACAATCCATTCGTCCTCCTTCTCCATCGCACGATCCATATCCGATAGAAACACATCCCAATAGTTTGATGCAGCAGGGAGCGGCCTTCCATCAAATCCACTCAGGTCGGGTATGACAAACGTGTGCGTGTCCTCATTCTCCATTAACTGTAGGAAAGGGAGGAACCGAGTCTTGCCGCCTCCGTTGCCATGAAGCATCAATATATTCGCCACAAATTTTTTGTAATGACCAACTCGATTTAAAGGCGATTGTTGTTGCAACAGAGAAGCAGGAGAATAAAAGATTGCGTTGAAAGGACTGTACCGAGCGGTACCTAGGATTCAGTCCTTTATTTTGCTATATGATTCCAAGATCTGCCAGTCCTTCTAACCAGCTTTGTACCTTCTCCCCAGCCTCCTGATAAATTTCTTCTCTCTTGCGCCCGCTCCTCTTCAGTACTTTGTAGCTGTGGTCTGCTCCTTCCAACCAATGGAGCGTAGCTTTTGCTCCTATATCCTCCATCACAGTCATCAATAAGTCAGGTTTAGCAAAGGTGTCTCTTGTTCCCGACAAAAATAATTGCGGAGGGGAAATCGTCTTTAGGTGGGCGGCTCTTTCTGTCCCTGGTTTACCTGGTGCATGAAGTGGAAAGGAAAAATAAATGAGCGCTTTGACCTCTGGAATCAATTGATCTGTGGCAGCCTGGGCAGTCATTCTCCCTCCAAAGGAATGCCCTCCTCCCAGCAATACATGCTCAGGAGCAAGTACTTGGGCCGTTTTGACCGCTTGTTGTATCGTGGCCAACGTCACTTTTTTCCCATCTCTCCCTCCTCCTCCGCGCTCCATGTAGGGAAAGTGGTATCGAAAAGTGCCTATCCCGACAGCAGCAAGTGTATGAGCTAAAGATTCCATATGCTCATGCTTCATACCTGCACCTGCTCCATGTCCCAAAACCAAATAGGCCTTGGCATTGGGGGGAAGAAGCGATAGATAGGATACATTTCCCTTATCTTGATTGACTTCAAAGTGACCTGTCTGTTCTTTCATCGTAATGAGTATCGGAGGAATGAAAAAATTAAGGAGACTAGACCTCCTTTCAGCGTATTCGCCTTGAATACGACATATTTAGCGAAAAAAAAGAGTAGTTTCGCGATTTAAACAGAAAAAGCATGATCGCATTCCCATTCTTGCAATTAGAATCTCCATGGGAGTGTGCGTCGCGTTAAGAGCCTGAATCAACCTACATGGAACGAGCAGTGGAGAAAGGCATCCCTCATATAGATGTAATTATACCAGCCTTCAATGAGGAGAAATCTATAGGCAAAGTGGTACATGACATACCCAAAGAATGGGTACGTGAGATTATTGTGGTAAACAATCACTCCACAGATGGGACTGTTCCTGCTGCCCAAGCAGCTGGAGCAACCGTGCTAAGTGAAGATCGTCCAGGATATGGGTTTGCTTGCTTGAAGGGGATTGACTATCTCAAACAAAAACCGAAAGATCTTCAGCCTAAGATTGTCGTTTTTTTAGACGGGGACTACTCCGATTATCCAGAAGAATTACCTAAATTAGCCGCGCCAATAATCGACGGTAAGGCTCAGATGGTCATAGGTTCCAGAGCTTTAGGCAATCGAGAACGTGGTGCGCTGACACCTCAGCAGGTCTTTGGCAACTGGTTGGCTACTCGTCTACTCAAATTGATTTATGGAGCCTCTTTCACGGATTTAGGCCCCTTTCGTGCTATCAGGTTTGAGGATCTACTCGCAATAGATATGAAGGATCAAACCTATGGCTGGACTGTAGAAATGCAGGTCAAAGCAGCCAAATATGGACTGGCATCCACTGAAGTTCCTGTGAATTATCGCAAACGAATCGGTATTTCTAAAGTATCGGGAACGGTAAAAGGTACGATTATGGCAGGCTACAAAATTATTTGGACCATATTCAAATATATGTAGGAGGCTATGGCAAAAAATGCTACGAAAAATGTATAAGATCTTTTCGAAAGAAAATACTGACAACTCGCTCACTATCAAGTTCTTATAATGGATTTTTCACTATATACAAAAGATTCTCTAAGAGATATGAAAGATATTCTGCCTGAGAATCACCAAGAAGTCTCCTATTTATATGTTAGGTCTAAATGAAATCTTGACACGAATCGAGGCTTTTTGTTGCAATTTGTATACTTAGATTGGAAATTTACAGCAAAATTTTATAGACGAGCACATGCAAGTCTTTGAGTATCTGGTATTAAGCATTTATGGGATTGCACTCGTGCTGATTGTCCTTTATAGTATAGGACAACTTCACTTGATTGTAACATTTTTGCGCAGACGCAAGAAAACAAAAGCAGTCCCCCCTCTCGAAGGAGATGAGAATCTTCCTTTCGTGACCATTCAGCTCCCTATTTTCAATGAGCTGTATGTGGTAGAACGCCTCCTAGAGGCCATGGCGGATATGGACTATCCCAATGATCGCTATGAGATCCAACTTTTGGATGATTCTACGGATGAAACAGTAGCCGTGGCTGCTGCCAAGATAGAGGAGCTACAAGCACGAGGCATTCAGGCGCATCATGTCCGCCGCCCTGAGCGTAAAGGCTTCAAGGCTGGCGCACTAGGGTACGGCTTGGAGTACGCCAAAGGTGAGTACATCGCCATATTTGATGCCGACTTTGTCCCTCGACCCAATTTTCTTCGCGCGACGCTATCCAACTTTACCGATGACAACATTGGTGTGGTGCAAGCGCGTTGGGAACATATCAATCAAGACTATTCTCTGTTTACAGAAGCACAGGCATTCTTCCTGGATGCCCACTTTACAGTAGAACAGTTTAGCCGCGATCAAGGAGGGTTCTTCATGAACTTCAATGGGACGGCGGGAGTCTGGCGCAAAGAATGTATTATCGATGCAGGAGGTTGGGAATACGATACCCTGACAGAAGATCTGGACCTGAGCTATCGCGCGCAGATGAAAGGCTGGAAATTCAAATATGTAGATGAAATCGGCGCACCCGCAGAACTTCCCGCAGAAATGGGTGCCATCAAATCGCAGCAGTATCGATGGATGAAAGGTGGAGCCGAAGTCGCAAGGAAGATGCTTAGCCAAATTTGGCGTTCAGACATTTCCCTCATGCACAAGCTACATGGGACCATGCACCTCTTGGGTAGCTCTGTCTTCGTGCTAGTATTGATGTTGGGTGCGACGAGTGTGCCCCTTCTTTATCTAAAGCATGAAGTATTCAGTGGCAATATAGATTTCCTTATTGTTCCTGTATCTCTACTCCTGTTAAGTTTCCTCATTCTTGCGGTATTTTATATGCTCACCATCATGCGCCGCGAGCCCGATTTCATCACGGCGTTCAAGCGATTCCTCCGCAATTACATTCCCTATCTCGCATTGTCCATGGGGCTTTCCCTACACAATACCATTGCAGTAGTACAAGGTTTTAGTGGGAAAAGAACACCCTTTATCCGTACGCCCAAATTCAACCTCCAAAACAGGTCTGATAACTGGAAGGCAGTGAAATATAAATCTCGGCGAATCAAACCAAGTGTATACGCAGAGCTGATCATGGCCATTTATTTTTGCCTGGGTGTAGCTATGTGCTTCTATTTCAAGGACTTTAGCAATATGCCTTTCTTACTAATGCAGATGTTGGGCTTTGGTGCAGTCAGCCTCTACAGTTTTAGACATGCTTATATGAGATAGGATTGGACATTTTTCTGTTCAACTTAGAATATATGTCAGAAATCTTATGGGTTTCTGACATTTTTCCTTTAAATTTTCGTTGAATCTATCCGACTTTTCATCTTACAGTTACAACAATGGAAAAACAAGTCTCCCTTCTATGGCTTGGAGCTTTATGTCTCCTTGCGATCCCTTCCTATGGACAAAAACTCTACCGATTCGGCAAATTTGATCAAGCACAACTAGAGATGACAGAGGATGAAGTATTTCCTGACGCGGAAGCACTTATCCTACTGAGTGATGGTTATTCGCATATGATGGTACAACCAGGTGCGGGCATTCGCATAAGAAATAACTACCATATCAGAATTAAAATTCTCAAAGAATCGGGATTTGACTACGCAGAAGTTGAAATTCCATTTTTTCGAGAAGGAGGTGCACAACTACTTAGTAACATCAAAGCCTCTACCTTTAACTTGACAGAAAGTGGCAAGATGATTGAGCAAAAACTCGATCGAAAGAGTTTCTTTGAAGAAGAGAAACCTGGGGGGTTAGTGATTAAGAAATTTACCTTTCCCAATGTCAAGGTAGGAACAATTGTCGAGTACCAGTACTCTATTACAGGGGGTATTGCCTATCCTCCCACATGGTACTTTCAGCAATCTATACCGACGAAGCGTTCACGACATTCATTTAAAGTTCCCAATGGTTTTTTCTACCAGCCGATGATGCTGGGAGAAGTATCCAACCTAAGTAGAGAGGAAAGAAGTGCCCCCAGTGAAGTAATAGGCACGGACCGTGAGATCATCTATACAGGAATAGATATTCCTGGTTTGAAGGATGAAGCTTATGTACTCAATATGCGTAACTACTTCGGACGTATACGCTATCAATTAAAGAGTATCAATGTCCCTGGATATGCTGAGACGGTAGGCTCTACTTGGGCAGAGATTGCGCAAGAATATCGCGAATATTCAGGCTTTGGAGGAGTGGCTTTTAACAAAACTCTAGGTCGAAGAGTTCTCGATCGTGCGCTAAGTACAAGAGGAGAAAATGATGATAAACTGGCGACTGTCTATGCCTACTGTCGATTCAACACCAATCAAGGAAGCTACTTTAGTGAGTATACAAATATACCAGCGGGTACATTACCTGGTGGAAAAGAGCCCTTAACCAGTGGAGCTGTCAACCTGATGCTGGTTGCGGGACTCAGAGCAGCAGGATATCAAGCCTTCCCTGTGATCATCAGCACCCGAAGCAATGGAGCTATTCAAAGCTTTTTCCCTGACGATGCCCAGTTCAACCACGTACTGGCCTATGTAAAGCTGGATGAAGATTATATCTTGATGGATGCTGTATCCGATGGCTATGGTCCTGATATGCTCCCTTGGCATGACCTCAATACAGGTAGTCAAGGGATGCTCATCTCTCCGTCTGGCTATAAGTGGATTCCTCTTACCCCTAAGTACAAAGGAAAGCACAACTGTAATGCGAACCTAAAACTCTCAGCTGACGGAACACTCTCAGGTAAATTTTCCTTCACAGAAAAAGGATATAGTGGAGCATCTGCACGGATTGCCTATATGGATGTAGATGAAGATCCACGCAAATGCGCCATGGATCATTTCATCGATACAGAAAATGAAGTCGAGGTCACAGAAATAGAGGTTTCTGGGGAGAAAGAAATTTCCGCTCCCTTCAAAATGAAATTCCAAATAGAAACAGATGGCTATGTGCAGACAGCAGGGGACCGTATCTATATTCAACCTATGTTATTCGAACAGTATTCCGACAACCCATTCAAAGAAGAAAAGAGGACCTATCCAGTAGACTTTGGCTACGCCCGCAACAATAGCTATATGCTCAACCTAGAAATACCAGAAGGGTATGTAATAGAAGAGAGTCCCCAACCTGTTCGCATTTCCACTCCCGATAAGTCTGCCACCTTCGTATTCAATGTAATGGCTATGGGAAATCGCGTCCAATTGATATCCCAAATGCAGCTCAATAAATCTCAATATCTAAGCAAAGAGTATGAAGCGCTTCGAAAGCTCTACGATATGATGGTACAAAAACATGGAGAGCAAATTGTACTGAGGAAAGAAAGCTGACCACCACATATAAACATTTGATTACCAATCAAATAAAAATAAATCTATATTTATTTCCGCCCATAAAAAAGGGTCTGCTGAGGAGCAGACCCATTTTCATAATAAAGCTAAAACTGACGTGATGTATAAGCAATATATGAAAACTTATGCGTTTTTGTACAGCTCAGTCACTTTTTCCCAGTTGATCACATTGAAGAAAGCATCAATGTAGGCAGGGCGCTTGTTCTGATAATTCAAATAATAAGCGTGCTCCCAGACGTCAAGACCTAGAATGGGCGTACCGCGCTCTGCTTCATCCACTACATCCATCAAAGGATTGTCCTGATTAGGTGTAGAGGTAACTGCGAGAGAGCCATCAGCCTTTTTGATCAGCCATGCCCACCCTGAACCAAAACGCGTAGCCGCTGCTTTAGAAAAAGCTTCCTTGAAGGCATCGTAAGAACCAAAAGCAGAATTGATGGCATCACCCATTTCTCCTTCAGGTGCTCCACCTCCGTTGGGTCCCATGACCTCCCAGAAAAGTCTGTGATTAAAGAATCCACCTCCATTGTTACGAACACCTGTAGAGGCAGAAGATACACTGGCAAGAATATCCTCGATAGACTTATCTGCCAATTCTGTACCTTCGACAGCAGCATTTAGCTTATTGGTATATCCTGCATGGTGACGGTCATGGTGGATTTCCATTGTCTGCGCATCAATATGTGGTTCTAGCGCGTCATTTGCATAAGGAAGAGGAGGAAGCGTAAAAGCCATAATTGTTCTTATTTTGTTGAAGGTTATTTGCTTGTGATTAACTCAAAAGTAACACAAAAAGGTATATTTAAAAACCGTTGAAAACGGTATATGTTCCTTAAAAGGAAATAATATTAGAGCAGTTCAGCCTTAGGTTTTTCTTCTCCCTCATGACGCAGCATTATAAGAGAAAAATTGTCCACTTGGCCATGATTGGCTTCGCCTTATTTATAGGGCGTATTCCACCTTGGGCCATCAGTGCTGCTGCTTTTACTGCCTTCCTATTTGTGTACTTCATACTGCCCTGTATCGGAGGAGACCAGCTAAAATCCGATAGACAACAATTCCGAAATGTAGACCTAGGCCTTGTGCTATACCCCGCTAGCCTCACACTGATCAGTCTGATTTTCTTTCGACAACAGGTCTTTGTGGCTATCGCTTGGGGGGCTATGGGGTTTGGTGATGCCTTCGCATCGATTTTTGGAAAGATCATGAAGCGATACCCCATTCCGTGGAATCCACACAAGACGGTCATGGGTTCCCTCATGTTTTCTGTGGGGGGGCTAGGCGGAACTATGGGACTCCTTCATTTGCTGCCCTCCTCCATTTTACTAGATCTTCCCATCGAAAAGTGGTTTCTCATCGTCTATGTCACGCTCTTCCTTTCTGCTATCTTAGAGACAATTCCTGGCCTGATCAATGACAATCTCTCCGTTCCGATTTTTGCCGCAGTCTGGGCTTTTATCCAATATCAGCTCATCCTGCATGGTGTGTTCTTTCTCCCTACGAATTTTATATCAGGCTTCACTATCGTCGGACTATTTGTAGTACTGAGTTGGGGTAGTGGAAAAATAGATGCTATCGGTGCAATTACAGGGGGTGTCATTGCCTTTGGTTTATTTCTGGGGGGCGGTTTCCCTCTACTGGGGCTGCTCTTTGTATTCTTTGTCATGGGAACCGTGGCCTCTTCTTGGAAAAAAGGAGAGAAAAAGCAGGCAGGTCTTCTACAGGAAAATGAAGGCAAACGTTCCATCAACAATGCACTAGCAAATGGAGGGTTAGCAGGCCTCTTGGGATTTCTCGCTTGGAGTTTCCCTGCGCAAGCGACACTTTTACAAATCATGGCCACCGCTACACTAGCCGCAGCAACCTCAGATACACTGGCATCTGAACTCGGAAATGTCTACGGCAAGCGCTACCTCCATGTACTTACAGGCAAACCCGAACAAAGAGGTCGAGATGGTGCCATTAGTTGGGAGGGAACTTTTGCAGGTGTCGCAGGCAGCATGATTATTGGGCTGCTCTTTTTTGTAGGAACTCACAATACCTGGATAGGTACGCTAGGGATCGTCCTTGCAGGGGTCTTAGGCAACTACTCAGACTCGGTTCTCGGTGCTACCGTACAGCGTAGCGGACTGATGGATAATGATACCGTCAACTTTTTCAATACAATCATTGCGGCCTTGTTTGCAGGAGGATTTTATATGATGTTCAATTAATATTACTTTAGAACATTGGAAATTGTCTGCCGAAGACAGCAGAAAGGAGGGCTTCGACCCTAACAAACAGCGTATACCTTATCGTCTTTATCCGCTATCAAGATTACGGGACTGACGTTATATGTTGGGGACCATACGCTAGACAACGCTACTCTTTCTGTAGATCAAAGTAAGGAAGTAGACAGATGAAACCAGGTATATGCAAGATAAAAAGTCTTCAACAACAATACTTTAAGTCTCTTGTCTTGACCGTAGTGAAATCCCTTTCGGGATCACGTCTCAACATCTGACCTCTTACTTTGGTGATTTGTCAAAAAATATAGGCCATGATTCATGTAAGCATCGTAGAAGACGATCAAGACATTCGCCGTACGCTGGCTCTCATCATAGATGGGACACCAGGATTTAGTTGTGCCCGCACCTATGAGGATTGTGAGACAGCCATTCCTGATATTCTGGATTATAAACCTGATGTGGTCTTGATGGATATTAATCTACCTGGCATGTCGGGGATCGAGGGAGTGAAACAACTTAAACAGGCGCGCCCCGAGCTGGATATACTCATGCTGACGGTGCAGGTGGACAATCAGTCTGTCTTTGACTCTCTTTGTGCAGGTGCTACAGGATACTTGATCAAGGCTACCCCACCCATTCAGTTGCTCACCGCTATCGAAGAAGTCCACAAGGGCGGTTCCCCCATGAGTATGGAGATCGCTCGAAAAGTACTCTCCTCTTTTCATCGACCATCCACATCACCCCTTACTACTCGAGAAACTGAGATCCTACGTAGACTTTGTGAAGGGGCAAACTATAAGACAATTGCTGAGGCCTTATTTGTTAGTGGTCATACGATCCGTACTCATATTAAACACATCTATGCCAAGCTTCATGTCCACTCTCGTGCTGAAGCGGTGAAAAAGGCATTAAAGGATAAGTTGATATAAGAGGATAGGAGCAGGATATTTCCCATCAAACAATTACGCTCCTATACAGCGTTTGATAGTAGAAAGATTGCTATCAATCATTTTTTCAAAAAAATCACATCTTCATTGAACGCATCAAATGGCCAAGTGTAAATAATTGTATCAGCTACCTAAACCGCTACATGCGCTTTTTTAGACCCAACTATCCCTCTCTCAGCGACGAAGAACTCATGGAGCTAGTGGCCCAGCGAGATGCACAGGCTTTTGACCAGCTCTACTTACGCTACAGCCAGCGTATGCTGCATTTCTTCTATCGGATGTTGAATAGAGAGGAAACGAAGTCACAGGATTTTTTGCAGGATCTCTTCATGAAGCTCCTGGAAAAGCCGCATCTGTACCAAAAAGGGCGCAAGTTTTCTACTTGGATCTATTCGATTGCTTCGAATATGGTCAAAAATGAGTATCGAAGTCAGGAAGTGCGCAGAGTCATGACGAAGGTAGATGACATGTCACAGCTCAATGTAGGAGAATGGATGGATGACTCTGCCATTGATCGAGATTTTTTTCGGATGGTGCTGGAAAAAGAAATTACGCACCTCAGTCCCAAACACAAAGAAGTTTTTATCCTCCGATACCAGGAGGAGTTATCTATAAAAGAAATTAGTCAGATTGCTGATTGTTCTGAGGGCACAGTGAAATCAAGGCTGTTTTATGCTTTGAAGAAACTCGCCCAGAATATGCAGGTTTTTGACCCTAAACGAGGCTAATAAGATGAAAAAAGATGTGATTCCTACACATTCAGAGGGATGGGGAGAACTAAACCTCGAATGGCTACTCGAGCATAAATCCTTCGATACACTCTCTCCATCAGAAAAAGAACAAGTCCTCCTACAAGTTTCTGAGGAAGAGTATCATCATATGCGTCAGTTCTTACTCATGACGCGAAGGGCTTTTTCGGATACCCCCAATCTCAAACCCCGAGAAGATCTGCGTGGCAAACTCCACAATGCCATGCAAAATAAGAAGCCTCAGCAGAAAGTCCTTAGTATCCTACGCTATCCTCTCCCTGTATGGCAGGTTGCGGCAGCCATCGCCATGATCTTTATCGGTGTCAACTTCGTCACGCCCCAATACCCTGAAAACTATCATTCCGATCATGCCATTGTCACGGCTGATACGACAGGAAATGATAGTGCTATTAAGAGAAGGGTAGGGTTTTATGAAGATTCTATCTACGAGCAAGGGGTAGATACACTGTAGGAAAGAAAAGTGATACGCGCGAAACCCAACATATTTGCCATCAGCTATTCTCTGGAATATTATCTCTCCATTTTTCCTTAACGTGTGATGTCTATCTTAGCTTTTCATTGTACGCTACCACCCAAAAGACCCGAACAGCTTGGCTATCCGGGTCTTTTTCATTTATCATTTGTCCTCTAGCTCACCAATGTCCCTACAGGATCACCAGAAACAATTTTCTTTAGATTTCCTGCATCATTGATGTTGAACACGATGATGGGTAATTTATTCTCTTGACAAAGGGTAAAAGCGGTCATATCCATGACTCTCAATCGATTGGTCAGCACATCTGCAAAAGAGATTTCATCAAATTTTTGCGCATTGGCATCCTTCTCAGGATCTGCACTGTAGACACCATCCACGCGCGTACCCTTCAGTACAACATCTGCATCAATCTCAATCGCTCTCAAACTAGCCGCAGTGTCAGTCGTGAAGAAAGGATTGCCTGTGCCTGCGCCAAAAATGACAATACGCCCCTTCTCCAAGTGGCGGATCGCCCGACGCCGAATGTAAGGCTCACATATTTTTTCCATCCCGATCGCTGATTGGAGACGAACCTGTGCCCCTTGCTGCTCAAGGGCATCCTGAAGCGCCATCCCGTTGATGACCGTAGCCAGCATCCCCATGTAGTCCGAGTGGGCGCGTCCCATACCTGTACTCGCTCCTTGGATGCCACGAAAAATATTTCCTCCCCCCACGACGATGGCTACTTCTACGCCTAGATTCGTCAGGTCGATAATCTCTTTCGCGTAAAAAGCCAGCGTATCATTGTCGATCCCAAAGTCTTTGGCACCGATGAGTGCTTCCCCACTGAGTTTGAGTAGAATACGTTTATATTTTGTCATGACCTGAGCTATTGTTTGTGATAGATAAAAAGGTGAATCGAGGGTATCACTCACGCATCATTTTTCCTGATGAGTTGTCCCGCTAATTACAGGCGATTTACGGAGAAAATCGCTCGAAATCAGAACGACTTTTTCTAGATGGTTACCTTTCCTACCAGTAAGGTTAAAAAAAAAGAGAGTCTTGCAACTCTCTTTTTATATCATGATCTCTTCTGATCAGCTAGCGCCTAGTTGTACACGCTTGAAGTCAGCTACAGTAGCTTCTTTACCCAAGCTTTCTTTGATGTACTTGCTCACCGTCTTAGAGGTATCTTTTACGAACTCCTGGTTGAGGAGTGTATTCTCTTTGTAGAATTTGTTCAGCTTACCCATAGCGATCTTCTCAATGATCTGTTCAGGCTTACCTTCCTGGCGCGCTTGTTCTTTACCAATTTCGATTTCTTTTTCGACGACAGAGGCAGGAACACCATCCTTATCAATAGCTACAGGATTCATCGCAGCAATCTGCATAGCTACATCTTTTCCGACCTGAGGTACATCACCTTCAGCTACACCAGAGAAAGCAACGGCTACTCCGATACGTGCTCCAGGGTGTGTATAGGTAACTACGTGATCACCTTTTACAGTTTCGAACTTAGACACATCTAGTTTTTCACCGATCTTACCGATAGCTTCCGTCAATGCTTCCGCAACTGTTTTGTCACCCAATGGCAATGCTTTCAGTGCATCCAAATCAGCAGGGTTCTCTGCAGCTGCCAGTTCTACAATGCTCTGTCCGAGATTTTGGAAATCTTCGTTGCGAGCTACGAAGTCCGTCTCACAGTTCAGCTCGATCAAAGTAGCTGCTCCATTTCCATTATCCTTAATGAAAACTGCTCCTTCTTTTGCTTCACGATCCGCACGCTTGGCAGAAACTTTCTGTCCCTTTTCACGAAGGATCTCAATAGCTCTATCAAAATCGCCATCGGCTTCGACAAGAGCTTTTTTGCAGTCCATCATACCTGCACCGGTAGCTTGTCTTAAACGGTTTACATCTTTTGCAGAGATTGCCATTGGCTAAAAAATAATTTGATTATCGTTTATTAAAAACTCGGCCAAAATTAGGACTTTTCCGCTCAATCTGCAATAAGTCATTCCCTCCAATTGAAGATAATTCCACTCTTTTCTTACAAAAAATAGGCTTATTT
>JBCBPW010000025.1:60492-76531 GCA_039820545.1 Bacteroidota bacterium
GATAATCAATACGTCATATGTACCACATGTCATCTAAACTATTTCTGGCATTCTCAGGAGAAAACGCAACCAAAAAGAGGTGAAATACAATCCCATTTTGAGAAGTCTCACTTGGAAAAAAGAGACCATCATACAAGGAATAAAATTTTCTTTGCAATTTTTTTCCTCCATGCAACCATTTTACCTCTAGCTTCTTCTACCTCTTACAAACCCCCTGATATAATGCATATGAAGATCGTAACGCCATACGCAGAGGCTGATCTCATCGAAGGCTGCAAACAAGACAATCCCAAAATGCAACGGGCTTTGTACAACAAGTACAATCGGCTCATGTATGGGGTATGTCTACGATATGCAGCAGGCGCGGATGATGCGAAGGATATTGTCCAAGAAGGATTTATCAAAGTATTCAAAAACATCCATTCGTTTCAAGCCAAAGGCTCTTTTGAAGGATGGATACGCAGAATCATGATCCACACAGCCATCGAACACTACCGTAAGCGATCCAGATACTTCATGGTGGACATCGATGAAGTCTACGAATTGGAACTCGATGCAGATATTTTGGGGGAAATGAGCTGTGAAGAGATTCTGGATTTGGTGCAGCAACTACCTGCGGGTTACCGTACCGTCTTTAATCTATATGTGATGGAGGGATACACACACCAAGAAATCAGTGTCGCACTGAATATCTCCGTGGGGACATCCAAATCACAACTTTCGAGAGCAAAAAAGCTCCTGCAAGAGCGGATCAAATTCATGAATCTGCCTGCCAAAGCACAAAATGGAAACAACTAAAAGAAACAGCAACTTTCAAAATATAAATCCATGAGTAAGGGTAATGAAATGAGAGGCTTGCTAAAGGATAAATTCGAAGCCTACGAAGTAGATCCAGGACTAGATCTTTGGGCCGGAATTGAGGCAGAAATCAGACCTGAAAAAAAAGGCTGGGGAAAATGGACACCTTTCCTGACGGTGGCAGCATCTATTTTGATCCTGCTGAGTATGTACATCCTCCTCAATGATACGCCCAATTCGCAAGGGAAAGCTCCTTTTGCCAAGCAAGACAATACACCCTCGGTACAGGTTCCTCAAAACGAACGTGAGCCCCAAATCGCAGAAGTATCACCTGCTATATCTACAGACGCTGATGCAGAGAAGGTAACACCTGCTATCAGCAAGGAAACCAGAAAGCGCTATGCCATCCGTACTTCCAATGTCGCGAATATGGCAGAAGCTCCTATCACGCTTCCTTCTCAGCAAGTACAAACAATGGTAGAACCTGTACGCTCAGAGATGGAGTTGAAGCCCCTCTCTCGCAAGAGCGAGATCAAAGAGCAAAGCCCTGAGCTCGTGAAGTTTGCCGAGCAAAAAATAGTCAACATCAAACCTCAGATGCCATCCAACGGTATCCAAGGAACCAAAAACTCACTGGATATCAATAAACTCACAGTAAATGGTACCTTGGATTTTGTAGGAAAGGAACTAAATAAGTGGGCCAATAGCCCTATCAATATCTACAAGGAAGAAAAAGGGAATGGAGAAGTAAGAACGTTCCAAATCAAGCTCCTTGACCTAGAAATCACACAAAAAACCCATCGTAAAAATCAGAAAAGCCAAAAATTATGATCAATAAGCAAACACTTATCCAACTATTGACTGGCTGGGCTATGCTTGCCCTGCTGACGCTCACTGCCCAAGCGCAATCAGGTAGACCTGCACCCGACACGACGGAGATCAAACTCAACGGGACCAAGGTCATGATCATCAAAGATGAAGACGGAAGAAGAATCCAAATCGAGGATAATGATGATCCCGATGTCCTTATAGATAACCAAGGGGGTGTCTCCTCGGACTACGACGGCATGGGAGTGGAAGAATTAGAAGTATATGACGAAAGCGACGACTGGGACGACTTTGATTACGAACCTAAAGAGTCTACCGATGAAAAGCGCAAGTCCAATGTTAGCCTACTTGGCCTTGACTTGGGGATATCTAACTATTATGTAGAGGGCAACTATGGGACAGAAGCCATCACACCAGAACTAGCTGTCCGTGAGTTTCGTCCTGGCGCACATGTTGCCTTGCATATGTTCCCGACGAGAGTCAGCCTAGCAGGACGCGGAGCAGTCAACCTGAAAACAGCAATTACAATCGACTGGACCAATTTCTACTTCGAAAATGATATCACATTGGAAGATGGAGTAGAAACCCTAACGACTTCTATCGATCCTGATGTGACGGAGTACTCTGTAAATAAACTTACTTCACGCTATGTGCAGATTCCTCTATTGCTCAACATCAATACAGATCCTGGTTCGAAGAAAGGATTGTCTATCTCAGTAGGCGGATTTGCAGGATTCTTGTGGTCAGGAAAGACCAAGCAAGTAAGTGAAGAGAATGGCAAAGTGAAGATCAGAGACGATTTCAATCTGAATCCTGTTCGTTACGGATTGATGGCTAGATTCGACTTCCGCTGGCTAGACCTCTACTTCCAGTACAATATGTCAGAAGTATTTGCTGAAAATCAAGGACCTAACACGCAGATGTTTGCCGCTGGTTTGAATGTCTTCAACTTCTAAGTGAGCATCCACTGAGAAACGTGAGAAAGAGCGTTTACTTAAAAGCAGTACTTTCAGTCTCACATCTACTCGTTTTCGGAAGTTCTTTTGTGAAATATAGCGAGGACCCATGCTTCAAGTGTGGGTCCTTTTTATTCCTCCAAAAGCTGGATCATTTCAGGTTTAATCGCCAAATCTAAAGCGGATTGTGCATCAAAATTTCGCGCCATTCGATCAGCTCCTCCCTCGAGCAATGCCTTCACGATGTGGATATTTCCCTTGCGTACTGCATACATCAAGACGGTGTCTCCCTCTATATCCCTTATATTCACATCCGCTCCACGCTCAATGAGTGCATGGATCATCTCCTCTTTTTCCATCTGCACCGCATACATCAAAGGACTTCCACCGAAGCGGTCGGCAACATTTACCTGGGCATCAGCAGATAGAAACAAGCTGAGCATGGACATGTCTCCTTCCAATACAGCAATCATCAAGGGTGTTCGTCCATCTTGAGAGATTTCGTGAGGATCAGCTCCTTTCGCCAAAAAAAATCCCACGATCTCATGGAGGGCTCTTAGAGTCGCGTACATTAAAGGACTCATCCCATAGGCGTTGCGTAGTTGTACGAGATGCGGACGCTTCTGTACGATTTTTTCGATCGAAGAGAGATCGTTCTCTTCGATTGCCAACATCAACTTATCGAGCCTTTTTTCATCTCCGCCTTTTCCACCAAACCAACTCATCATCTAGGCTTTCAACAGTTTCTTGAGTATTTCCACGAACTCAAATGCATCCATGAAATTATTGTACAAAGGTACAGGAGCGAGCCGAATCACATTAGGTTCACGCCAGTCGCAAATCACGCCATTTGGCTCCAGCTGATCGAAGATGGTCTTCCCGTGGTGATTCATCATGATAGAAAGTTGACACCCACGCTGTAGGGGATCAGCAGGAGTAATAATCGTAAGGGGTAATTTACTTTCTGTCAAAAGATAATGCATGTAGCCCGTGAGTTTTTCTGACTTCTCACGCAGAGCAGTCATCCCTACCTCATCAAAAATATCTAAAGAAGCTTTCAGCGCAGCCATAGACAGGACAGGGGCATTGCTGAGCTGCCAGCCTTCAGCCGTAGGAATCGGCACAAAATCAGGCTCCATTTTGAATCGAGTAGCCTTGTCATGTCCCCACCAACCCGCAAAACGAGGCAAACTTTCATCTGCCATGTGGCGTTCATGAACAAAAGCCCCTGCTACACCTCCAGGGCCTCCATTCAAATATTTGTAACTACACCAGCAAGCAAAGTCTACATCCCAGTCGTGAAGCCTTAGGGGAATATTTCCCGCCGTATGTGCCAAGTCAAATCCGACCACACAACCTTTGGCATGTCCTGCCTTGACGATCTTTTCAAACTCAAATACTTGCCCTGTGTAATAATTGACCCCACCAAACATGACCATGGCAATGGTATCTCCTTCCTCTTCGATCGTCTGCAAAATATCTTCTGTACGCAGGGCGTGTTCTCCTAGTCTGGGTTTGAGCATGATCAAGGACTCCTTGGGATCGAAGCCGTGAAACGCTATTTGCGAAGAGACAGCATAAATATCTGAAGGAAAGGCATCTGCCTCGATCAGGATTTTATTTCTACTAGCAGTCGGTCTGTAAAAGGAGACCATCATCAAGTGAAGATTCACCGTCAATGAATTCATCATGATGACTTCCTCCTCCTTCGCTCCCACGATTCGGGCCATAGCTGGTGTCAAAAACTCATGGTAGGGTAACCAAGGATTTTTTCCATGAAAATGACCTTCTACTGCCAGTTTTTCCCAGCTCAATACTTCTGTCTCTAGATAAGATCTGAGAGACTTAGGCTGGCAACCCAGGGAGTTTCCTGTGAAGTAATAATATGGGGAGCCATCCGCACGCAGGGGAAGATAAAATCGGTCGCGATAGTTCGAAAGAGGATCTGCTTGATCCAACTGGTGGGCAAAATCTCGGGTAGGTTCGTAGGTCTGTGTCATCGGCGATTCGGTATGATCGTTCAGTGGTTCAAGATAGGAAGTCTTTGAGTGATTCGTAAAAAAACCTCGTCCCAAAGATCGGGTCAGGTAAAAGATTTTTCGTAGCCATATAAGCGAAACTGTGCTGTACTGGAAACAGGCGTTTTCTTATGTACATAGATTTCGGATTTACGGATTTCCTCTGATGAGCTTATAGGATGGTTAGACAGGAGTCTAATAGATTGGGGGGCTACGTAGCTTGATGGCTACGTAGAGCAGGAGGGTTTGGGCGCTTGCCAAACTTACTTTAATCGTTAGAAAAACCCTGTACAGACATTAAAAGTTCACTGTAAATTGCTTCTCCGTGATATTCCCTGCTCCGTCTTTCACGCGGATTTGCAATATGTGTTTGCCTGCCTTGGGGCGTCTTCCCTTCCAATTGTAGATGATTCGATCGCGCTTATAATCGTATTTGAAAGGCACCCATTGCTCTCCTAGTCTCCCAGAGATAGAGGAAGATACGATGTCTGAAAACTTATCTCCAACAAACAAAATCATTTCCTGATCAGTGGCTGAAAATGTTCCTCCATTCACAAAATTGCTGGGCCGCACCAAAGGAGGAATGGTATCTTTCATAACAGAAAACCGACCGAAAGAGCGGGTACGTGCATATACATAGTTTCCTGTGCGGCGCATGGATCCCACAGCACTCCATTTATTTTTAGACCATCGAGCCAACACCCAGTGATCGGTTTGAGTACTGGCTTTTACTTCTCCGCCAATCATATAGCTCTCTCGCAAAGGAATCTGCTCATTTCCAATCTCAAACTCTGCTCCCAAAAGTCTTTCTGACACAGAATCGGTACGAATACGAAGGTGAAGAGGCTCGAATACAGACTGATAGGGAAAATATATTTTCACATTCTCCTTCTGGATCAAGTTATTCTGCTGGGGAAAGACTCTTTCTATGGGATCAAAGTCCCAACGCATTTTTGAAACGGTGTCTTCCACAAAAGCAGGATAGTCAAATCGATTTAACGGCATGACATATACCCAATCATTCCGATCCATATAGGCAGGCGAAATCACAAAATTCTTCCCCGATTGATATTGCCCCGCCAAAGCTTCCTGCATAGAGGATGAAGGATATTTAACTTTGACATGGAGCATATCTCCTTTGATCTCATAGGCCAGATCTGGATTTCGACTCCCATAATTTCTTTTGCCTAATGGAGATGTGGGCGCGGCCTTTTGCACCTTGCCTTCTACCACAGATTCATTGCCATGAAAGTCCTGAAGGACAATTCGGATATTGTGGACCAATGAATCTTGTAGGACTAATACACCTTTGTCACCCGTGGTTTGATAGGCAGGTAAGATATTCCCATTCGAGACGAAGGCCTTTTGAAATCTTGCTTTCGTCTTTTTGAAATGCGCATAGTCCAGGTGGACATTGATGTTTCGAGTTTCATCAAAACCAAACGTGTCCAATCGAAAAGCAAATAGAAGGGAATCGTCCAGAAAAAGCTGGGCGTAGTTGATGCCACATTTGTTGGGGGCACTATCTAGTAGATCATAGGCTTGATAGGCTAGGCCTACCTTGCCTCGGATTGGAATCACTCCAGGTATGTGGTACTTTACACCTGATCGTGTGAGATTCGTTTCCCACCGCTCACATTTCCCTTTGATACGACTTTGCATATCCAGAGGGAGGAAAGCGATTTTCTGTACACGAGGCCTAGTTTTATCCTTGAAATACCCCTTAAAAAAGACGAATGGATTGAGTATGCGCTCGTCTTTATCCCGAATCTCAAAATGCAAGTGGGGACCATAGGAGGAGCCAGAATTCCCACTATATCCAATAACTTGTCCTTTGGCCACAGGTACAAGATCTTGGGGTAGATACAAATTCTGCATGGCCTGCTCATCTTCCACCTGCGCCTCATACATGATCGTCTCCAAGGTATCGATGAAGCGACTCAGATGACCATAGACAGAGAAGTTGCCATCAGAATGCTTGACATAAATGGCGCGTCCATAGCCACCAGGCATATCATTGAGGCGATAGACATATCCATCGGTCACTGCGCGAATCGGAATTCCAATTCGGTTGTAGGTTTTGATGTCGATACCCGCATGGAAGTGATTGGACCGTAGCTCACCAAATGTCCCTGCAATGCTATAAAAAGACTCGATAGGGTAGACGTATTCCTCCGCAGGAGGGTGGAAGCTGACACTTACGAGCGCCAGCAGACAGAGCAGTATGTCGAAAATGATCCGCTTACCGTACATGAAAATCCAACATTTTCTTTTCTCCCAAATGACCTACTATGTGGTCTCCAATCTGCAAAGGACCTACTCCCGCAGGTGTACCTGTAAAAATTAAGTCGCCTTTTTTCACCGTAATGAACTGGGTAATATAGGCTACAAGCTTCGTCACAGAGAAGATCATATCTCCTGTATATCCCTCCTGACGCTGCTCGCCATTGATATGACAGGTAAAGTTGATGTCCTGAAAATCGGGAAAATCATCCAGGGGAAGGAAATCGGAAACAGGTGCTGAATGATTGAAGCCCTTCGCCAAGGTCCAAGGCCAGCCTTTCTCTTTCGCTTCCTTTTGTACATCACGAGCTGTAAGGTCTATCCCCAGTCCCACCCCATCAATGTAACCTTTGACAAAATCTTCTTGTATATATTTTCCTTCTCTTACTATTCGTAACACCAACTCACATTCAAAATGTAGGTCACGCGTAAACTCTGGATAATAGAAATCCTTGTTTTCCCTTAACACAGACGTATCAGGTTTGAAAAAGATCAAAGGCTTAGAAGGAACAGGATTATTCAACTCTTTGGCGTGTTCGACGTAGTTTCGCCCGACGCAGATGATTTTCATAAAGACTTGTAGCTAAAAATATATAAATGGGAACTGTTTGATTCGGTACATCTCATGTAGAATAATCAAACAGAACGCAATAAATAGAAAACGGGTGACACAGTGGGAATCAGAATTTAGTAATCGCAACCTCCTTTGGTAAGTTTTTTCCCATCAAAAAGGTCCTTCATCATGATCTTTTCCTCATCGCCCATTGTGTATCCCTGCGCGGGGTTCCAGATCACAAACGACTTCTCGCAGGACTGGAGAGGGGCGGCTGTACGATCATCCTTTCCGAAAGAAACCACCCATTCTTTCTCGTTTACTAGTTCCAAGGTAAAATCACCTAGACAAGCGTCACGCTGACTCCCGACCCCTAGTGGACCGATTTCTACTCTACGATTCATGTAGGTCATGTCCTTTTTCAAATCCAGGCGATAGTTACCTGTAGAATCGCAGTAAGCGCCGAAAATACGTGCTTCCACATCCGCCTTCACAGGAGGTGTAGGACCACATGACTGGATGATGGCCATGATGAGGACAATGCTTATGTACAGTGCAGACTTTCTCATGTATGTGTTATGTATTTGCAATGAATATGTTGGATCAATTTGAATGAAAATGGGAGCTTTTCAGGTAACACGCAAGGAATTTACCTTATTTCGCACTTCGACTAGGTCCTGAACCAAGCCTCCTTCGGGGTCCTGCTCTATGGCACTCCCTACCACAATGATATCAGCACCTGCTTCCCATGCTATGAGTGCTTGTTCTTTACTCCTGATTCCGCCTCCTATGATCAATGGAATCGACAATTGCCGTGCCACCTCTTGGATCATCTGAGCAGAGATGGCTTGCTGCGCCCCCGATCCTCCGTCCATGTAGATAAGCTGAAGTCCCAGTAATTCTCCCGCCAAGGCTGTACTTACCGCAATCCCAGGCTTGTCATGGGGGATGGGCAGTGTATGACTGATATAATTGACGGTCGTGAGCTTGCCTGAGTCGATGAGCATATAGCCTGTAGGTAAGACTTCGATTCCTGATGCTTTGAGCATGGGGGCGGCCTCCACATGCTTACCTATGAGCAGATCTGCATTGCGTCCACTAATCAAAGAGAGCAACAAGATCCCATCTGCATCCTCTGTGACCTGATGGATCGAACCTGGAAACAAGACGATCGGCATCTCCGCCAAAGGCTTCAGCTCACGCACCAACTGATGGATCGACTGGTCCTGAACCAAACTACCTCCCACCAATAATAGATCCACCTGATGTGCGTTGAGCATATGTAGCTGAACCTCTGCCTGAGCAGGATCTACTTTATCTGGATCAAGTAGGACAGCTAACATTTTTTGTTTTTGCTGCCGTTTTTGCTGAATTTCTGAAAGGATAGTGGCTTGGCTCTGGTGCATATGCTCAATAAATGAGTCCATGTTTGTTGTGAGGCAAATTAACAAAAAAACCCATCTGAACCTTTTGCGCAAAGATTGCCAGGGTAAGGAAATTTCCTTTACTTAATATATCCTAATACTTAATCACGACAAGTATGAAGGGTTTCCTTTTGCTTCTTTTATCTTTCACATTTTCACTTTGTCTTCCAGGGCAAGAAATTAACCGCCGCTCCACAGGAGGTACTTCTCGGGGGATGACCCATCACGCTACTTCTAGGACTCAAAACCCTGAATGGAAAGCCTCTATTCCCTCCCAACCCCTTCGCGCAATGGCTGAGTGGGAGGAGGTAGAATATCTTGTCCTTACATGGACACAGCATCTTCCTACTCTCACTCGGATCATCAAGCATGCCCAGAGACACATGAAGGTTTTGATCATCTGTAAAGACTCGGCGGAAGTATGCCAATATTTGGGGCAATGTAATATTCCCATTGAAAATGTCCACTTTTTAGAAGCTGCCTTCAATTCTATTTGGGTGAGGGATTATGGAGGATACTCGGTTTATGCAGATGAAGTGGGTGAAAGACGATTAGCTGATTGGATGTACAACCGCCCTCGACCACTTGACGATCGAATCCCACGCGCCATTTCGCAATTTCTCCATATTCCTTTGTATGAGATGAGTTCAGCACCCTGGAATCTTGTACATACGGGAGGAAACTTCCTGACAGACGGAATGGGGACAGGTTTCTCGTCTGAGCTTGTCCTTCAGGAAAATATGGACCATGAGACACTTCCCAAGAGTGTGGCCGAGATTGAGCTTGCTGTACAAAAATTCATGGGAATTCATCGATACATTACGATGCCCATCTTACCTTATGATGGGATCCATCATATCGACATGCACATGAAGTTGCTGGATGAGGAGACGATTCTCCTTGGAGCGTATCCCAAAGGAATCAGCAATGGGCCACAAATCGAAGCCAATTTGCAATATATGGTCCAGCATCATCTCTCTCCTTATGGTCGTCCCTACAAGGTTATCCGCATTCCTATGCCACCCGATAATGGATATTACCCTCCTGCAGTATCCGCTTCCTACAGGACCTATACCAATGCTGTCATCTTGAATCAACTGGTACTGGTTCCTCTTTTTGAAGAAAAATACGATACAACCGCTCTCAGAATCTACCGAGAGGCCATGCCAGGCTATGAGATTGTAGGAATCGATTGTAAGGAGGTGATCGAATCTGGGGGAGCCTTGCACTGCATCACCAATACCATCGGGGTAGCGGATCCTCTCAGGATCACACATAAAGTGCTTTCTGCTCAGACGAATGATCAAAACGCTTACGAGATTCAAGCACAGATCCAGCATCAATCAGGGATTCGAAAAGCCTATCTCTATTATACGAGTGGGTTGGATATGGAATTCAAACGTGTACCTATGGAGAGGCAGAAAGGAAGTCCACATCTATGGACAGGAAATATTCCTGCACAGGTTGCCCCCAATCAGATCTATTACTATATCTCAGCTGAAGCCCAAAATGGAAAGCGGATGCAGAGACCTGTGGCAGGTGAAAAAGGCGCATGGAAATTTGAGATTCTGAGTAACGATTCACATTTGAAGGAACAAAACTTTCATCCTCTGCGAGTCGAGCGGGTAGAAGAACAAGAAGGAGAGTTCCTCACCTGCCTTGAGATCCATAATCCTGTCACTGAAAGGGGGACGATTCATATCCTCAATGCATGGGGTAGGAAAGTAAAAAGCCTCTACAGGGGTCGAATCCCGAGAGGCACACATAGATTTTATCTTAATCAAGATGATTTTGATGAGGGTGTCTATACACTTGTCATCGATAAACCATCCAAGCGCATCATGCAAGAATTGACGATCAGGTAGTCGTGGAAAGATCAGAAGACTGGGGTGCTTCTGAATCAGGCGTCGAAGAAGATTTCTCTTCGGGCTTCTCTTCTTTTTTCGTATCGCCACTTACCACTCCACGTGCCTTCTCATCCATCCTAAAGAACTTCCCCTGGAAAATCAAAATTACGATGATGCCAATAGAAATAGCAGCATCGGCGATATTGAAAATGGGCCAAAGAGAAGTATAACTTCCACCAAATAGGGGAATCCACTCAGGAATAATTCCTTTCCAAATATCAAAGTAGAATAGATCCACTACGCGACCAAAGAATAGGCCCCCATCATATTGATTGATATCGGAAAAAATGATCCCGTAGAACGTACGGTCGATGATATTGCCCAAGGCGCCACCAAAAATCAAAGCAATAAATGTGGGCAAAGGGGATTTATGGTCACGCAAGCGATACAACACATATCCAATTGCAAAAACTGCCACAATGGAAAAGAGCGTCAGGATGAGCTTTCCTGTCGCATCACTCATATCTCCTCCCAATCCATTGACCAATTTGGTTACTGTCAGTCCAAATGCAGCTCCTTTATTCTCAATAAAGTGCAGCTTAAAGAAATCCCCCAGTACTTTGATCTGTCCCGCATCGCCCATGACCATGTTGAGCTTAACGATTACCTTGACCACTTGGTCAATGACGATGACAGCTAGGGCTATCAAAAAATACTTGCTCGCTTGCTTCATATTCTTTTCACTTATCCTCTGGAGTGAGGGATTTTTTTCTGCGCTTGATTTTTCTTCGCCTCGATTGTAGTTGTTGCATGAGGTACAACCCTCAATCGATCCTTAGGAATAAGATCTCCACTGATACGACATACACCATAAGTTCCATTCTCCACACGCATCATCGCTTTTTTCAGCTTATCCATGAACTTAGCTTGTCTTGCCATCAGCATTTCTACTTCTTCCTTATCAGAACTTTCGTTTCCAAACTCTGTAAAGTTGAAGCTATCTGCTGAGTTTCCGCCGATTTCCTTGAGATTTGCGGCTAATCTTTCGTATTCCTTTCGCGCTACGTCGATCTTCCCCTGAATAATGATACGAAATTCCTCCAGCTCCTTCCTGCTGTAAAATTTTTTCTCACTCATAATACAAACCTAATTAGATAGGGAGAGGCTTTCATACCGACAAGATCAACCCTTCACAGGATTTCTCTCAGTATTTTTCACACTCTTCTGTCTTCCACAGACCCCAAACGATTCACTACAGGCGTATCAGCTCTATCTTCCCGTCTACCCCGTTGATTTCTAATGCATCTGCATCCGTCAACTCACCTTCGGGAAGTACACTGAGGGTGTTGGCCAGTGTTTCAGAACTAATGTAGCCCTTATGTGCTTCTACGGCTGTATCCCAATTCTCGTTTTGCGAAATTTTGATTTCGATGCGATCTGTAACCTCGAATCCCTTGCTTTTACGCAAATTTTGGATCCGATTTACAAACTCACGCGCAATTCCTTCAAATCTTAGCGCATCATCCAGCGTGATATCCAGAGCTACTGTATACCCTCCTTCTGAAGCTACTGACCATCCAGGAATATCCTCGCTCAAGATTTCTACATCTGATAGATCCAAATCTATAGACGAATCTCCTAATATCAAGGTCTTTTTACCTGTCGTCTCCAACTCGCGAATATCATCCTGGGTGAATTGCGCAAGTGCAGGCCCAATCTTCTTGATAAGTGGTCCTACTTTAGGTCCAAGCGCACGGAAATTAGGCTTAATCTTCTTTACGAGAATTGAGTTGTCTTCGGAGATGTACTCTAGTTCTTTGACATTTACCTCTCCCTTGATCACGTCTTGCACCTTGACCAGTTCTTCTCTGAGTTCTGGGTCCAAAATGGCAACCATCGCTTTCCCTAGGGGTTGGCGTACTTTGGCTTTCTCCTTTCTGCGGATGCTCAGTATCAATGAGGTGATACGTCTGGCCATCTCCATCCGAGCCTCTGCTTTCTCATCTACCAATGAAGTATTGACTTTTGGGAAGGTAGCGATATGCACACTGGCAAATTGCTCTCCATCTGTGAGATCTTGATACAGCTTCTCAGCAAAAAATGGCGCAAAAGGACTCATCAAAATCGCAATGCTTTCCAGGCATTCATATAATGTTTGAAAAGCTGCTACATCGCCATCCCAGAATCGGCGTCTCGAAAGACGCACGTACCAATTGGACAAGAGTTCCTGCACAAAATTATCAATCGAACGAATCGCACGTGTCGGCTCATAATCGTCCATATGATCCTGCACTTGCTGTTGGAGGCTATTCAAAGAGGAGAGTATCCACTGATCCAACTCGGTGCGCTCCTCTACCGCAATCTGCGAACCATAGCTGAAGTTGGTCAAGTTTGCATAAAGGGCGAAGAAATTATAGGTATTGAAAAGAGTCCCGAAGTACTTACGCTGCACTTCCTGCACTCCTTTCAGGTCAAATCTTAGGTTTTCCCATGGCATAGAATTCCCGATCATGTACCAACGGGTTGCATCTGCACCATAGGTGGCAAGGGTATCAAATGGATCTACTGCATTACCCAAGCGCTTGGACATCTTGCGGCCATCCTTGTCTAGCAAGAGACCGGTAGAGATCACATTTTTAAATGCAGGAGAATCAAACAACATCACCGCAATCGCATGCAATGTGAAGAACCATCCCCGTGTTTGATCCACCCCTTCTGAAATAAAATCTGCGGGAAAGCTTTGCTTGAAGATTTCTTCTTTCTCAAAGGGATAATGCCATTGTGCATAGGGCATAGAACCTGAATCGAACCAAACGTCGATCAAATCCGATTCGCGCTTCATCGGCTTGCCACTCGCACTCACCAGTGTCAGGTCATCCACGCCTGGCTTGTGCAGATCCAGCTCTCCAAAGAAAGTATCGGCTTCTGCTTGGCTCATCACGCCCGCAGCGATTGCCTTCTCGACTTCTGCTTGTAGCTCTTCCACAGATCCTACACACAGACGCTCCTGCCCATCTTCGGTAGACCACACGGGCAAAGGGATTCCCCAGTAGCGCGAACGCGAGAGGTTCCAGTCTACGAGATTTTCCAGCCAGTTGCCGAAGCGTCCTGTACCTGTAGATGCAGGCTTCCAGTTGACCTCATTATTCTTGGCAAGAAGATGCTCCTTGACGGCTGTGGTTTTGATGAACCAACTATCTAATGGATAATATAGGACAGGACGATCGGTACGCCAGCAGTGGGGGTAGCTGTGCTCATACTTTTCGACCTTAAAAGCACGATTTTCTGTTTTGAGCTTAATCGCGATGTCTACATCTACAGATCGATCTTCCACCTGCCCGTAATCCTTCACATATCGTCCTGCAAAATCGGTCACCTCTTTTACAAGTCGTCCCTGCTTATCCACCAACGGAGAGTCATTTCCATCCTCATCTTTTACCATCAAAGGAGGGATTCCATACTTTTGGGCGACAAAAAAGTCATCTGCACCAAAAGTAGGAGAGATATGTACGATCCCTGTTCCATCATCTGTAGAGACAAAATCTCCCAATAGTACACGGAAGGCAGGTTTATCAGGCTGTACGTACTTGAACAGTTGCTCGTATACTAGTCCTTCGAGTTCCTTTCCCTTAAAGGTATCCAGGACCTCCCATGGAATGAGCTTATCGCCTTCTTTGTAATCTGTTAGTTCAAGATCAGCTGCTTTCTCATTGAAATACTTCCCCATCAGTGCCTTTGCCATCACCACTTTGATCGGCTGGTAGGTGTAGGGGTTGAATGTAGCGATCTTGACATAGTCGATTTCTTTCCCAAGTGCCAAACCCGTATTGGCGGGTAGGGTCCACGGGGTCGTCGTCCATGCCACAAAGAATACCTCTGCGCCATCCAATAGACGGGTTTCGATGGGATGTCCAGTCTCTTTGATCTTGAACATCGCTGTCACAGATGTATCTTTGATGTCCTTGTAGGTACCTGGCATATTAAGTTCGTGTGAACTCAAGCCTGTACCCGCCGCAGGAGAGTAGGGCTGGATCGTAAATCCTTTATACAAGAGGTCCTTGTCCCATAGCTGCTTGAGCAGCCACCAGACAGATTCTATGTAGTCATTTTCGAAGGTGATGTAAGGGTCATCTAAGTCTACCCAGTAGCCCATCTTGATGGTGAGATCGTCCCACATGTCTTTGAACTTGAGGACGTCTTCGCGACAGGCTTGATTGTATTCTTTGACCGAGATGGTCTTACCGATATCTTCTTTCTTGATGCCTAGACGCTTTTCTACTTGCAATTCGACAGGTAGTCCGTGCGTATCCCAGCCTCCTTTACGCGGAACTTGGAACCCCTGAAGCGTCTTGTAGCGACAAAAAATATCTTTGATCGTACGAGCGAGCACATGGTGGATACCTGGCTTCCCATTCGCAGATGGAGGGCCTTCGTAGAATGTAAACTGAGGATGGCCTTCACGGGCGGAGATGCTTTTCGCAAAAGTCCCGTTTTCATCCCACCATTGTAATATTTCTTTGTCTATCTCAGGTAGAGATAGTTTTTTATATTCTGGATACCGTCTTGCCATGGTTTCCAAACCTCTCTTTCGGATATGTGGAAGAAAAAAATTGTCTATCAAAAAAATAGAGTGCGAATATAACAAATCATTTGCATTTTTCGCTGAATTCTATTAAGGAATTTGAACGAATCAAATACATCATTTCATGAACAGAACCTTTTATACTACAATTATTTATTTAGGTTGTCTCAGCCTTATGCTCTCTGCCTGTCAGATGGCCAAAATGATGCAAGCAGACAATCAGACTATGGAGCACCTAGCCTATGGCGATGTCAGTCACAAGGAGCAATTTGATGGCTTTGCCGAGGTGCTCGTCAATGTCATGGAGGATGCCCTGGCTCAACCATCTCCTGTCAAGACGTATCGTTATATCAATAAATTTACCAACAAGAATGACAAGGAGATCCAGCTGGTCACGACCGATATCCGAACTTGGATGAAAGAAATGGGACCGGGGGAAAAATTGGTATTTGGTGCAAGGTCGATTGCCAATCCTAATACGAAGCGGCTTGTCCGACTGGTGCCACAGCTCCAACAAAGGCTGAAAGATGAGGACTACAAGCTAAATAAACTACAGAAGGCTTTGCTGATGTACAAGGTAAAGGGGATGGTGGATTGAGGAAATATCCCATTGACTGTTGTATTTGAATCTACTTCGTAAATCTTATTTGTAGATTGAGGTTGAAATATAAGTGTCCTTCTTCGGTATATAAGCTTCCAAAATTATGTCTGGAACTACTCGCTGTTTCAAATTTGGTATTACTCAATAAG
>JBCBPW010000026.1:0-74662 GCA_039820545.1 Bacteroidota bacterium
CAGGCCTTTGAACAATCATTAGCAACTATCCTTTTTCTAGATCCCAATCCTGCAAGCATGCGGGAATATAGCTTTTTATCTGAAAATGAGCTTATGGGAGACGGACGTAATTTATCCTCTGTTTTGTATCATCTCTGGTATGATCCAGAACAAGAGGCGTACAATAGATCTAGTATCCTTAAATTTATTTCTAGCTTGCCCGAACAGGACATTCAATCATTAGATTTTTTGAGTGGACCTAGGGACGAAGTATTGATCAGTTTGACTGAGACTTTTGGAGGCCAGGAGAAAGCATTTGATGCAGGTCTGCTTTCTGATGGAACACTCAGAGTACTGGCTATTGTCGCAGCTCTGTTATCTGCGCCGCCTCATAGTCTAGTTGTCTTTGAGGAAATTGGCAATGGTATACACCCCAGTAGAGCCACTCAAATCTTGGCAGAAGTAGATCGGATTGCGAGAGACAGAGGATTGAGCATTTTGATTAGTACCCATAATCCCGCCCTCCTAGATTCTTTACCCACATCAGCTATTCAAGACGTCGTTTTTTGTTTTCGATCTAAAGAAGATGGAGGAAGTAAGCTCATTAAGCTAGCGGCAATTCAAGACTATCCAGAACTCATTATGCAGGGTAGTTTGGGAGAAATTTTATCTAGAGGGCTGATTGAACGGTATGCTAAGTTTCCTGAAGATCCTGCCGAAAAAAAAGAGGCAGGACTCCGCTGGTTAGAAAGCTTGAAGAATAGCTAGTATGTATGTAAGGCCTAAAGTCTGGATTATAAATACCTCGATCCTGACCAATATCTATAAGATTCCAGGGAAGTGTCAGGATCATGAACAAATCATGGAGGTCTTTGGACAAAGGATTGAAAACGGGGACCGTTTTTTTCTCCCCTATCCAGCAATTGTAGAAACAGGAAACTTTATCGAACAGTTGAAAGGGGACATTAAGTACAAAAAGGCCCAACAATTTGTAGAGGAAACAAAGAAAGCCTTGCAGGGTGATTTACCCTGGAAACCCTTAAACTTCCCTGAAGAAGCATCGCTTTTGACTTGGCTCGAAGATTTCCCTCATTTTGCCAGTCATGGTATAGGATTTACAGATTTCAGCATCATCAAAGAACGTGAACAGCAACAAAAGCTTCTATCCTCATACGATGTCCAAGTTTGGAGCCTAGATAGCGATCTTACTCATAATGACTCTTCTTAATCGTAATCCACTTCTTCAACTTCGGAGGAATCAGTCCCAAGATTAATGCAAATAGCTTGATCTCAAGTCCCACATACCAATGAAGCTTTTTCTTGTGGATGGCTTTCCAGATCTGTTGGGCGACCTGCTCAGTGTTTAACAGCGTCTTTTCCCGATCAAGGTTCATCTTTTTCCCTGTCTCACCTGCTGTCATATCTGATTGTACATATTTGGGTACGATGTCCATGACTTGTATTCCCTTGCGGGCCAACTCGATATCCCAAGCCTCGGTAAGCCCTCTGATAGCAAACTTGGAAGAGGAATAAATGGCGAGGTTGGGGATGCCATAAAGAGAGGAGGCAGAAGCCATATTGATGAGCAGCGGACGATCCGATTTTTCTAGGTACGGAAGGGCCTGATGCGTACAGTTGACGACGCCGAAGAAGTTGATGTCGATCAGACGGCGATGCTGCGCCAAGGGGATCTCATCGAAAGGCTCCGCGTGAAGGATACCTGCATTGTTGAGCAAGGCATCCATTTTCCCGCCCGTACGAGAGGTAAATTTCTCGAAGGCGAGTTTGACACTCTCTATATCTGTCACATCCATCACGCAGCAACACACATGTTCCTTTCCCAATTCCGCTTCCATTTGCAAAAGACCTGCTGCATCCACATCTCCCAATCCTACAAACCATCCTTTCTCCACAAATAACCTGGCCGTCGCTGCTCCGATTCCTTTTGCCCCTCCTGTGATAAACAAATTCATAGTTTAGTATATTTATAAACTTATAGAATAGAGAACCCAGACTTAGATGGACGAGCTTGCCATCTTATTGCTCTCTATCAGACTAATAAAATCGAATGTATGAAGAAGATATGTGTAATCGGAGCAGGTCCGTCAGGAATTACAGCGATCAAAAACTTGCTGGATCAAGGACTGGATGTCGTCGCCTATGACCGAAACCATGAAGTAGGGGGAAACTGGATTTTTCAGGAAGATGAAAGCCACTCTAGTGTATTCGAAACCACACATATCATCAGTTCTAAGACGCTGTCTCAATATGAGGATTTTACCTTTGATGATTTTGGAGAGCCTGTTTCAGATTATCCCTCACACGATGAACTGAGAAGGTACTTCCAGGCATATGCTAAAAAGTTTGATCTGTATCGCGTCATTCAGTTTGGAACGCTGGTGCATCACTGCGAACATATCGACGATCAGACGTGGGAGGTAACGATTGAGCAAAATGGTGAGACCCGAACGGAGCGATTCTCAGATCTGGTCGTTTGTAATGGCCACCATTGGAACCCTCGCTATCCTGAGTACCCAGGAGAGTTTACAGGTGAGTTCATGCATTCACACCAGTTCAAGAAGGCTGCCCCCTTCAAAGACCAACGGATCTTGGTCATCGGAGGTGGGAACTCAGCCTGTGACGTGGCGGTCGAGACGAGTCGTGTGAGTAAGCAGACGGCCATTAGTTGGCGTAGAGGTTATTATATCGTGCCCAAGTTCATCATGGGTAAGCCCTCGGATGTGTTTGCTTCCACACTCTCCTTTATTCCTCCAAAGCTTCGCTGGGCGATGTCAGAGTTGATGATCAAGATGATTACAGGCAAGCCTGAATGGTATGGGCTTCCAAAGCCTGAGCAGTCTCTCACTTCTACGCATCCTACCATTAATAGCGAGTTGCTATACAAAATCCGTCACGGAAAGGTCAAGCCCTACGGAGATATCGAAAAGTTTGAAGGCAAGACGGTACATTTTAAAGATGGACGATCCGCCGATTTTGATACCATCATCGCTTGTACTGGATATATTCTTTCTCACCCTTTCTTTGACAAAGATTTTATTGACTACTCTTCAGGTCCTGTGCCTTTGTACTTGAAGATGCTTCACGAGAAGTACACCAATCTTTATTTTGTCGGAATGTTTCAGCCGCTGGGTTGCATCTGGCCAGGTGCAGAATTACAGGCAAAGATCGCTGCCAGAGCGATCACAGGTAAGTGGCAACGTCCGCAAAATATAGCGGCGCTATGTGAAAGAGAGGTGACACACCCCCATTTTAAGCAAGTAAACTCAGGAAGACATACCATCACGGTGGATTACCACAAGTTTGTACGCGCCTTGAAAAAGCAGCTTCCCAAGGATTATGTGCGTAGGGAAGTGAAGGTAATTCCTCAGTATTCTTAATATAGATACATATTTAGATAGACTTTCGAGTATGTATCATGTTGGCAGGAAGTCTTTTGTAGGCTTCCTTCGCTGCTAATTCATCGGTTTTTTGGTCGAGCAATTCCAAGGATCGGTCTACCATCTGAGACGCCAACCATTTGAATGGTTCGGGTGGAATGGGGAGTGTACGTCGCTTGAGAATATTTCCAAATGGATGGGCTTGCCCGAGGATATTGTGTGCGAGAATCTCTCCTACCATGAGTGTCTGAGGTACGCCGTGTCCAGCATACCCCATTCCATAATGGATGTTGTTGTATTTGCCCGTCACGCCGATGTCTGGCATGAAGTCTAGTGGGATACCGATCCAGCCTCCCCAAAAGGTAGCCAGTTCTAAATCGAATAATTCGGGGAAACGCTGACGAAAGACAGCGGCAATCTGGGCTGCCATTTGAGGTTGCGAGATATTCTTGAGTTTAAAGCCTAGCGGAATTTTGACAAATTTACCTCCAGCGATCATAGTTCCACGCGCGGTCAGGCGATAGCTTTCCAGCTTTTCATGTGCTGTATAAATGCCCTCTTTTCCATGCCATCCTATCCTCGCTTTTTGCTCTGGTGTCAGAGGAGCAGTCTCAAACATTCCTGCCCAAATCGGAGACATGAAACGCTTTTTCCAGCCGAGTTGCATCGTGAAAGCATTGGTTGCTAAGACTGCATGTTTGGCCCTTACATTACCTTCCAATGTCTCGACCATAACGGGCCAAGTATTGTGAACTTTCAGCACATTGGTTTTTTCATATAGCTTTACACCCGCAGCGATCACCATTTCTCTTAGATGGCAGACAAGTTTTCCAGGGTCTACTGTCCCCCCTACTTGATCCCAAATCCCTCCTACAAAAGAAGCGGGGAGGCCACGTTCACGCATTTCGTCCTGATTCAGATACTGGAAATGCATTCCTAGATCCTGTCCTGCTGCCTCCAGATTCTTGAGCCTTTTGATTTGGCGGCTGTGGACGGCTGACATGACATTGCCAGAGTTGATATAATCGCAGGCTATATCGTGCTGCTTAATGAAATCTTCCAGTTTGAGTACGGCCTCTTTCGCAAAGTGGCATAATTCCTTGGCGCGGTCCTTCTTGTACATTTTCAGTAGGGAAGGGAAATCTTTGCCTATCAATCCGTCTACATAGCCTGAGTTTCTACTGCTTCCTTCAGAACCCGCATGTCCCCTTTCCAATACGACGACATCTACTCCTGCTTTCCTGAGTTCAAGTGCCGTGTAGAGACCTGTGAACCCACCCCCTACGATGACCACATCTGCCTGGATATTTTTCTTAAGGCGAGGTTGGAGTGTATCGGGGCCTGGCCACCAATTGCTGTATTTTTGTGTTGGGAAAAGCATATGTAATGGGTTATGAATCTGGAATAAATGTGTGAGAAAGGAATCTTTAGCTAATCCCCAAGGCTGATTTCCATTTGGGTAGATGTTGCTGGCCATAGTCGTACCCGTATTCGTACATCTCATTCATAGCAGATTTGTCTTGAGGACGGTAGGAGCTGACATCGGGCTGGATTAGCAAGTCAATCTTAGACTTATCAAAGGTATGATTGAGTAGATGGGTGGAAGCCATCAGCATCGACTGCACGATATTGGTTCCCATGTTGGGAGCTGCTTTTTGCTTGGAGAAGGGGTTGAGCATTCTCTTGAGGATTTGCCAACCAGAGACAGAAGGGGAGAAGGAAGATTGTAGGTCTATCCCTGCTTTTCCGAAAGCGCTCAAGACAATGATTTTTCCTGCGCCCAGTCTATGGAGTATATCTGTCGGACAGGGATTGATGAATCCGCCATCTACCAGGCAGTCTCCATCTTTGATGACAGGAGGCACGAGTCCCATGACTGCAGAGCTTGCGCGGGTAGCTTCCCAAAGTTTACCTTCTTGATGAACTATGATTTGTCCACTTACAAGGCTGAGTGACAGACAGAAGAAATTGGTCCATAAATCTTCAATTTCTGTCTCTCCCATCATCTCTTGAAATACTTTGGTGAAATTTTTTCCAGAGTAAAGAGAGACAATGGGTAAGGTAAGTTTCATGGATTTTCTGAAACGCTGGATGGATTCCAGCATGGCTGGGTAGGTCTCTTCGAGTGGAGGATTTTTGGCGAAATAAGCACCCGAGAAAGCACCTCCAGAACTACCCCCAATGATATCTAGAGGAATGCCTCCTTCGAGCATAGCCTGTATGATTCCTCCTTGCATAGTGGCCTTAAACCCCCCTCCGCTCAGTGCAAGCCCGATGGCTTTACCTGTAATGAAGCGTGCCAGTTTCTGGAAATCTGCCTGATCACCTTCTACAAGGTGATGGTGACGGGTGAGGGGACGTGGAGAAGTCCATTTAGAAGTGGTCCTAGGAAGCTGCTTCTTATTGGGATGGATGAGTACCAACTCGTTTTTAGCCTGATTTTTTTGTGTCAAGCTTTTGAGTAATTGTTGCTCTTCTTTTCCTATAGCCTCTGACTGCCCTGCTTTTCCTACAAGGATGACTTTGTCTACTCTACTGGCACACCCCTGCGTCCATGCGTCCCATTTGCCTTCACTCATGTAGACCATGACGGAATGCTGAGACTCGTAGACAGCGAGTTTGGCGTTGAGGGCTTTCCTAGCTGATACGGTCTCATTGCAGCAGGCTTGACCTGTTTCTGCGACGAAAATCTCTTTGGAGAGGAATTTGGTTTGGGTTTCAGAGGCAAGGGCCTGGGATAGCTGTCGACAGAAGGATTGAATCTGGACAGAGGGAGAAATGGGAAATACCAGTACAGAGGCAATTTGATGTCTGTAGGCAAAAGTAGGCTTACTTCGATCCAAAACGGTCTGTGTAAAAGCGGTAATAGACTCGCTTTGGAATTTGATCGAATCTATGAGTGCGTCACGCGTGAGAACCATCAGCATGCAGTCCCGCAAAGCCGTCACAGTCGCACTTCTCTTTTGGTTGAGTAAGACCCCCGTCTCTCCCACCATTTCTCCCTGACCAATCTCTCCAATCTGGCTTTTTCTTCCATCAACTGACTGAATGGTGGTCTTTAATCTTCCATCAAGTAAAATATAGGCGTGGTCACTTTCCTCCCCTTGCCTCACCAAAGCTTCTCCACAGACTAGGTGGAGCAGCTGAGTTTTTCCGATAAGCTCCATCAAGTCCGTTTGAGAGAGGTGTTGGAAATAAGAAATAGAGGATAATACCTGGGCAATGTCCTGTGTGGATTTATCTGTAATGGTGGAGACGAGCGGATAACTATCTGTGGCAGTATGAGAGAGAATGGTCGAAGGATAGGGAAGGAAGTCAGGAGTTGCTTTCATTTTCGCTTTCATGAGGAAGTTCTTTCAGGTATAAGATGCGCTTGGGGAGTATAATGGTACAGGGATATATCAATCCATATATTGTATTTTCCATAAAGACCTGTACGGATAGTTCTCACCCACCTTGATGAGAAAAAAAAGTCGAGGTTACATTTCGTAGATGTAAGGGGACAAAAGTCCACAAGCAGTCAAAGATGATATGCCTGTTGAACCCTTTACCATTACCTTTATGAAATTCAAGATATTTACCTTCCTGTTTCTTCTTGCTCAGTTTTCTTTTGCTCAAACGCCCGATTGTATCCCAGGCTGGGGTTTTGCGCGTACGGTAAAGGTTTTTAATCCAGGTCAGGAAGTGCTTACAGACTTTCAGGTGGCTTTTGAGTTAGATACGCGTGTGCTAGTGGATTCAGGAAAATTGCGTACGGATGGAGCAGATCTTCGGATCACAGATGAGAACTGCCAAGCCCTCTTTTTTTATGGGGAAAAGTTTGACGTGGACAGTGCCAATCAAATTTGGGTAAAGCTCCCGAGTATCATGGCCAATGACTCTGTCACACTCTATGTTTACTACGGTAATGATACCGCGCAGTCTGCCATCAATGGAGATAGTACTTTTATTTTCTTTGATGACTTTGGGACAGAGACTGTGGCAGAGGTCGATTCCAATAAGTGGGAAGCAATAGGAGAATTTTCAGCGTTCAAGATTTCGAATGGCAGACTGGAATATGCAAGTACAGGCTCTAGCCAAGGCTCTCGATTCAAGTTTGCGCGCTCTAAGGCTACGTTTAGTGAGCAAGTCATATTTGACTTTAATGCCCAGATCAGTAACTCCAACGGCTTTGGCTTTTCCAGTACAGATTCTACCCTGGACCGTATCATATTTCGCCAGTCAGGATTTGGTTTTGATACGATGAATCAGGTAGCCTTTAATGATGATACTGTCACCAATGGCATCAGCATCAGCCAGGAGTATCCATTCATTCGCTTTGTCCGCAACGCCCCCACCAATGCCACGATGACTGCGGGCATACAGGGAGATACATTGACCATCACAGATTTCCGCAACTTGGATGAGGATAGTTTTGCGGCAGATACTTTCCAGTTGACACGATCGCCGATGTCTTCCTTCCATTTCATTCTTTCTACCTTTAGTGGATTCAACATCTTCCTCGACTACCTGCGTGTACGTAAGCCCGCGGCTGTAGCTCCAACTTCTACCGTAGGAGCAGAGGAAGCGTTCATGATACCTAGTAGCATCTTACCTACTGCTCGGTGGGAACTGAAGCTCTATCCCAATCCGACATCAGAGACAGTTTCTCTTGAAGGTCTCCCCACAGGTACTTACGATTTGATTTTGATGGATCATCTGGGGAGAAAGCTGTGGACAGATGCGTTACACGTGACAATAGGCACTACGCAAATGTTAGAACTTCCTCTATTACCGACAGGTACCTATCACCTGTGGATGACAAATGGACAAGAAAGCATGGCTCACTCACTGATGATTCAGCAAAAATAATTAAGGTTCACAGTATTTTTAGCGCAAGTGGCATGTATCTCGATGATGAGGTACGTGCCTTTTTTCATTCCAAATCATTTATCAAGTAATGGAAACACGTTTATTCGCAATTCGCATATTGCAAATATAAAATATCATAGAAATAGAACCTGTAAGCACAGAGGAAGTAGTCCATATAGAGGGTTGATTCCATTTTAATAAAACGCCAGATTGTGCAGCCCTCCGATAATTCTCCTTATCTTTCTTGCGTATTCTTCAAGCACCTCAAACACTCTCTCATCATCTTGAAAGCAAATATCCTCGACGGAAAGGGATTAGCCCTTACGATTCGAAACGAAATCAAAGAAGAGGTTTCTCTATTTACATCCAAAGGTGTACGACCTCCTCATCTAGTGGCGATTGTGGTTGGAGATAATCCCGCATCACACACATATGTGAAGGGAAAAATGCGTGCTTGTGCCCATGTAGGCTTCGACTCTACCAACAAGCACCTACCAGCTGACATCACAGAGCCCGATTTATTAGAATGGGTCAAGCACTACAATCAAGACCCTACGATTGATGGGATCATCGTGCAGATGCCCTTACCTGATCACATTACACCACAGAATGTCACGCGCGCCATCCTCCCAGAGAAAGATGTGGACGGTTTTCATCCTGTCAATGTAGGATTGATGACGCTGAACTTTCCCTGTATGATGCCCGCTACGCCCTCTGGGATTCTGGAACTCTTGGATCGCAATGGGATCGAGACAAAGGGGAAGCATTGTGTTGTCGTCGGTAGAAGCCGCATCGTAGGACGTCCTGTCTCTATCATGATGTCGCGCGGGGGTAAACCTGGTGAAGCTACCGTAACGATTTGTCACAGGTATACTCCTCCAGAGTTACTTCGGCAAATGGTCCCTCAAGGGGATATCGTCATCATTGCTGTAGGGAAGCCGGGCTTTATCACAGCTGATATGATCAAAAAAGATGCAGTTGTTATTGATGTGGGCATCAATCGGATTGTCGATGAAAGCAAGAAATCTGGCTATCGCCTAGTAGGAGATGTCGATTTTGAGCCTGTATCGGAGATTGCTTCTTATATTACGCCTGTACCTGGTGGCGTAGGCCCCATGACAGTGGCTATGCTGCTACGCAATACATTGGATTCATTCAAATCGACGATGCAATCATGAGTAAACGGGTAAGCGTCATGTTCGTCTGCTTGGGGAATATCTGTCGTTCTCCTATGGCGGAGGGATTATTTTTGGATAAAGTAAAAAAGGCAGGACTGGAAACTCGGATAGAAGTAGCTTCTAGCGGAACGAGTGGCTGGCATCAAGGAGAGCTCCCTGATCGCAGGATGCGCGAAGTGGCAAGCCGATATGGGGTTGTGTTGCCTTCACGCTCGCAGCAGCTGATCTCGCAAGACACGCTGGATTATGATTATCTCATCCCAATGGATGGCTCCAATCATGTCGAGGTGAAACGCATGGTCGCTGAGACGGCAAATAGCAAAGCACAGGTGTTCAAGATGCGGGATTTTGATCCTCAGGCTAAAGGAGCAGATGTGCCCGATCCTTACTACGGAGGAGATAGAGGATTTGAAGAAGTGTATGAGATGCTCGACCGATCGACAGAAGCTTTGCTAGCATTTATTCGGGTGGAGAAGGGAATTTGATTTAGCTTCCATGGAGATTTCATTTTGTGCAAAGAGTTGATCTACACATTTCACTACTTGACCTCCTTCAGTTTGTACCTGAAGCTAGAGATAGGCAAAAGAAACAATCTTGAGGAGTTTTTGGAGGTCCTTTATGGATATAGTAAAGAAGAAAAACGGCGCCTTCAAGATAGAGGCACCGTTTTTTATATATATTAGTATCCGTAAAGTCTGGTCTTGTGATCCTTCCTAGTGGATTCCATGCATCCATTTTCTCAGCAAGGGGACAAGTACAAAGAGAAGGGCTGCTGCACCTAGCACTACGTATACCCCCCAAGTCAAATATGTAGAGGAGTAGAGCGTCAAAGTTTCCATCTTGGAGATATTCTCTCCGACATTTTCTACAGCTGCGAGCTTCCCGATCTGTCCTGCCATGATGTTGGCTAGAGAGATCGAGAGGAACCATGCGCCCATGACAAATCCTACGATCTTTGCAGGCGAAAGCTTGGTCACCATAGACAGACCTACAGGAGACAAGCTCAATTCACCTGTCGTATGGAATAGATACATCAGTGCGAGGAAGATCACAGGGACTGTACCTTCTGTAGCAAAAAATCTTGCACCTATGACGATGATGGCAAAACCAAGTGCCAATTGGGCGAGACCCAATACAAACTTCATAGGGGTGGAAGGCTCTTTCTTGGCTTTGTTCAGACGTAGCCAAATCCATGAGAAGACAGGCGCGAGCAAGATGATATATAGCGGATTCAAACTCTGGAAGACAGAGGCGGGAATTTCACTCCCCAAAATCATACGATCTACATTGCGCTCCGTGAAAAGGGTCAGAGAGCCCCCTGCCTGCTCAAATAAGGCCCAGAATACAGCGTGGAACACAAATAGGACAGGCACTACCCATAGTCTTTCAGCGGCTACTTTATTTTTTTCTTTGACGGTAGAGGTCGAAGTAACTTGAGGCTGTGTTCCGATTTCATTGATCAGTTCATCCTCCTGCGTCGCACCACCTTCTTCTTCATAAGGTGTGCTTCTGCCTTTGATCACAAATCCCATCACGGCAAAAAATCCAAGTACAGCGATACTGATGACAGTCAGTATGATGGTCAGTACGGTATCGATATTTAGGAAGTAGGCGACGACAGGAATCATAACCAATGAACCCGCATAGACGGGAAGGTCACGCATGAAGCCTTTGGCTTTGCCAGGCTTGGGCGCAGGTGGAAGTCCCTTCTCTCCAAATCCACGGGAGAAAATCCAGAATACAATCAGACCAATTGCCATTCCAATACCTGCCAGACCGAAGCCTAGGTGCCAACTAACTTGTTCTCCTACGTATCCACAAGTGAGGGTAGATAAGAAGGCTCCGATATTTACCCCCATGTAAAAGATAGTAAATGCACCATCCTTACGAGGATCGTTTCGCTCATAGAACTCTCCGAGGAAACTGGAAATATTGGGCTTGAAGTAGCCATTGCCTACGATGATAAGGGCCAATGAAAGGAAGAATAAGGTGATATTTCCTTCAAACATCATTCCCTCAAGGGCCAGGGTAAAGTGACCAATCATCATCAGAAGACCGCCCCACAAGATTGCTTTTCGGAAGCCGAAGATACGGTCTGCAATCAATCCTCCTACCACAGGGAAAAGATATACCATCGAAGTGTAGGCCCCATAAATACCAATGGCTTGTGTTTCTGCATCCGCCATGCCTTCAAATAGGACCTTGGCCATGTACAAGGTAAGTAAGGCGCGCATCCCATAGTAAGAGAAGCGCTCCCACATCTCAGCGAAGAAAAGCACAAAGAGCGCTCGGGGATGGGTCTTTTGATTTGTCGCGATCACGAGTGGAATCCAGATCACCACAAAAATCCACCCCACAATGAGTATGATCAGTGTAATATCCATAGTAACAAAGGTAGGAATTGATAGTAGTTGGCTTAGTAGCTAATTGAGCTTATATGATGGATGAAAGGACCTTGCAGGCCCTTTCATCATAAAGTTTCTTATGCAGTTTCATTTACCTTCTCCTCAGGTTGTAGTTCTTCCGCACCATGCGTCAGTTTCTTGAGACGCTTGAGGAAGAGTAGAAGAAGGACTGAGAAGGCGACGGTAAATCCAAAGATCGTAAGGAAGGTTTTCATCTCCTTGTCATCCTGAACTTCGAAGATTTCAAGTTTTCCGCTGTATGCTTTTTCCAGATCCTTTTCATCGTCACTAGCTTTTTCATCTTTAGAAAACTTCAGGATAGCTGTGAGAGGCTGATCCGCACTATTCTTATATTCGCTCAGGAATTCGTCGAGTGTACTGGTGCTCTTTTCTTCTACCGAGATCCAGTTAGAGATATTGGCACCGTCTTTTTGTAGGACAAAACCTTCCCCTCCGCTGTGGATATTGGCGACGATTTCGAAGTCTTTGATTTGTGCGAGTGTTGTATCAGCCACATAATCTGTGACCTGTTCGGGTGTTGCCTGGATCTCAATTTTGATAGGCTCAGCTTGAGAGGACTCACCGATGAAGCCTGCCACTTTGTTTCCAAATCCTGTCGCTGCGAAGTATACCCCCATCATGAGGGATACATATTTGACGGGTGCGATCTTGGTGATGAATGAAAGGGCGACAGGTGAAGCACAAAGTTCTCCTAGTGTATGGAATAAATAGGCAAGAATCAGCAGAATCAAAGCCGCTTTGTCTCCATATTCCTGTACCTCGTTAGATGCCTGTGCCATAAAGAGGAAGCCTACACCCATGATGATGGTTCCAATCGCCATTTTGAAGAGAGAGGAAGATTCCCTACCTCGACGCTGCCAGAAGATCCAGAAACTACCGACTACTGTAGCGAAGATCATGATAAAGAAGGCATTCACTGACTGAAACACAGCCGTTGGGACATTGTAGGGATCTGCTGTGTCGAGCGCAAAACGAAAATAAGCGTAAAAGCCTGCAACGACAGCTCCCAAAACCAGGAAGACAACATTTGTATCTTTTTTGCGCATCGTATCCTGGATTCCCTTGAAGAAGAGGAATCCTGCTCCTGCGATGAATAGAATATCGATGATCCAGAGTGCCACGTCTCGATTAATCTTATCTTCTG
This sequence comes from Bacteroidota bacterium, assembly GCA_039820545.1. Lineage (GTDB taxonomy): Bacteria > Bacteroidota > Bacteroidia > J057 > J057 > JALEFZ01. Next base: position 12,977 of record JBCBPW010000026.1, read on the forward strand.
TGTAGATATTCATCAATCCACCAGCTTGCTCGAAGGCTCCCCAAAAGACGATCACAATGAGGAAAGAAAGCAGAAGAACAACGAAGCGATCTTTTTCAATTTTGTTAATGTCCTTATACACCATCATCAAGATACCTGCTACGATGGCTACGAAAAGGAAAAGTAAGGCATAGGCGTAAGCTTCACCCCCTTCAGAGATAAAGAAGCCGCCTGCGATACCCCCGACGGCTAGCAGTAGTGTAATGACAAGCTGCGTAGGACTTGCAAAAAGTCTTCTGAACAAGGCTCCCAGAGAAGTATCCGCATCAGTTGCTTGACCAGCTTGTGCACTAGGGGCATCTCCGATTCCTTTGAGGAAGCGCTGTCCATAAATATAGACTACTTGCCCGAGCAACATCCCGATCCCTGCGAGACCAAATCCATAATGCCATCCATATACCTTCGCTACTACGCCTACGATGATAGAAGAAAGGAAGGCACCGACATTGATACCGATATAGAAAATATAAAAACCTTGATCACGTCTGAGGTCGCCTTGCTTGTAGAGTCCACCTACCATAGTGGAGATATTGGGTTTTAGGCAGCCTACACCTAATATGATGAGTCCTAAACCTGTATAAAAGGCCCAAATGGCATCAATCGCGAGTACTCCGTGTCCTGCTACGAGTAAAAATCCTCCGACCATGACAGAGTTTTTCTGCCCGATGAACTTATCTGCGAGGATACCTCCTGGGATAGAAGCTACATAGACGAGCATCGTATACCATCCATAAATAGAAAGGGCAAAGCCGTTTTCCCAGCCAAGCCCAGCATTTTCTGCGGAGGCAGACTCGATCATGTAAAGCACGAGGATCGCCCTCATCCCATAGTAGGAAAAGCGCTCCCACAGCTCTGTCATAAACAGCACATAGAGACCCACAGGGTGTCCAAATAACTGCTTTTGATTATCCAAAGTAGTCGGATTCATTAGGTATTATGTTTGGTTAGTTTCTTGCTAAGTATTGAAATTACTCCATTTGAATGGAAAAAAGAAAAAATGCATGTAGAATTGTATATCTGTGTTGAGCTTGGAGGGTTTCGCGTCGAATAGGGCAGTTGTGAGATCCTCTGTGGCCTTTTCTAGTCCTTTGAAACACAAATTTCCCCTGCTGTTATAGGATCTCATAGGATTTTCCACATAAAATCCACAGTTTTACATGCTTAACGGGTGTAGGAGGTAACATGAACTTTATTGCGCATTACTACTTGGAGCGAGAGCACAGGCGAGATTGGGTGGTCGTGGGAGTCTCTACACCTGACTTGGTTTCTATATATGACCGTAAAGTGCGCATCAAACTTAGCGGACTGCCAGCTGACCACGAGGTATTAGACCCTCGGAAGAAAGACTTTATCATCGGAGTGAGAAGCCATATTGAAGCAGATAAAAGCTTTCACTCTGCCCCTTACTTCTTTGAAGAGACGGCTTTGCTCGGTGGGATGCTGAAAGAAGCCATCCACCCTGTAGAAATCAAACGCACGTTTTTTATTGCCCATATTTTATTTGAACTGATCATCGACAAGATCCTAGTGCAAAAGTACCCTGAACTACTTACAGAGTATTATGCACATATGGAAAACCCACTGATTGAAGAGATTGACGACTTCACGAGTTGGCTCTTGAAGTATGATCTTCCTGGCTATGGTACATTCTTCAATAGATTTGTCAAACGGCGGTATCTAGAGGATTATACAGAGTGGAAGAATATCATATACGTTCTCAAACGCGTGATGGGACGTGTAAATCTTGACATGGCTGAGATTTTTTATCAACCTCAAGTGATTGCTTGTCTAGAAGCTTACGAGCACCAACTTACCCCCAAAGTGGAGCAATACCTAGACTATCTGAAAGCGGAATAATTCTTTCGACATTTTTGTGTTCGATCTTACATCAAAGATCTACATTTCTTCATAAAGCTAAAGCATACGCTGACCGCTCTGTCTGGAAGCCTTATTTCCATCCAAACACTCAAGTACACGCTTGAGCCTGCGTAGATTACTGTCTAGGGATCATTTCTGTATCTTTCCCTCAAGATCAATATGACTTATCTATTGAAGAAATTATATATTTTGAATCAGATGTAAGGCTTTTTTTGAAATGAAAGAAGTTTTCCAGCACAAAATGCGCTACTATTTCGTTTTAGATTTGTGCCAATAATAAATGTCGGGAAGTGGACGTATGGATTGTTAAAATTATTGGATATTACATTTGTGAAAATACATAGGGTACTTTATTTTTCCACTCAATAATGCTTTGCTTTGCACGGAATTTGGTATTATTTCAAAAGTTGAAAAATAATCATCTATAGATTTCAAGTACCTATTGATACACTGGCTATGAAGGGGAACCATGAACCAGTGTGAAATAAATCTGTACACATCTCCATGCACGATGGATGGAATTATGAAAAAACTACGCATTACAATCTTCCTACTACCTATGCTCTTGGTTGGGGCACTTTTGGCACAGGAAGCCAGTCCAAGCCCAACCAATGATCGGACGCGAAAATTCAGTAATGAATTCCTTAAGATAGGGGTAGGTGCCCGTGCATTTGGTATGGGGCAAGCCCAGACAGCTACCGCCAATGACGCAACTGCGGGTTACTGGAATCCTGCTGCTATGGTGCGAAAAGATGCGCTCAACTACCCTGAAGTAGCCATGATGCATGCCTCCTATTTCGCCAATGTAGGTTCACTCAATTATTTCGGTTTTGCCATGCCTGTGGACTCTGCAGGTGACCGTTATTTCGGTGTCAGTCTGGTCCGATTTGGGGTGGATGACATTCCCAATACATTGGGATTGGTAGAAGCTGATGGAACCATCAATTACGACAAGCTCCAAAGTTTCTCGACTTCACAATTGGCGACGATGTTTTCTTATGGTGCCAAAATCTATGGGATCGAAGGCCTCTCAGCGGGTGCCAGTATTAAAATCGTCTATCAATCCATCGGGCAGTTTGCCAATGCTTGGGGATTTGGGCTAGACCTGGGACTGCGCTATCAAAAAGGAAACTTCCAGACGGGTGTGACTTTGGTAGATATTACCAACACATTCAATGCCTGGACTTTTAATACGGAGACCTTTGTCGATGCTTTCATTCAGACGGGTAATGACATCCCCCAAAACTCGGTAGAGTTGACACAACCTTCGGTTCGTTTTGGCTTTGCCTACGATATCGGCTTGGGAGACAAGCTGTCGCTCTTGACAGCAGTCGATGGACAAGTCACGCTGGATGGCAATCGTCCTGATGCCTTATTGGCCTCTGGTGGGGTGAGTTTTGACCCCAAGATTGGATTTGAGTTGGCCTATTTGAATCCACAGTTTCGCAAGGTAGCTTTCCTAAGAGGAGGAGCCTACAATCTCCAAAATGGCGTAAATCTAGATGGCGAACGCGCCTTCCAGCTCTTCCCAACGATAGGAGCGGGTATTGTACTGAAGAACTTTTACATTGACTACGCCTTATCTAATGTAGGCGATCTATCTCAAAACCTGTACTCGCACGTGGTTTCTCTGCGATTCCACATCCAATAAACTGTACGTGATCTAAAAGGGAACAGATTACGAGAATTATACACAATTGATCCAAAGATATATTTCACACATTTTCAATGGCGATGAAAAAACTCATAGGTCTTTTACTAGGATTGATAATCCTGTCTGGTGCGAGTGATGCCCAGATTGATTATGGCAATGCTTGGTATCGCGCAAACTCAGATCGGACATTTATCAAGTTGATAGTGGAGGAAGATGGCATTTATCGAGTCACAAAGGCTGAGTTAGAAGCAGCTGGCTATAACTTGACAAATGTGGCCGCAGACAACCTTCAGCTATATTATCGAGATCAAGAGATTCCGGTATATGTACAAAAAGAGGGGAATTCTTTCTCTTACGTAGAGTTTTTTGGAGAAAGGAACAATGGAAGTGTAGACTCGATTGCTTATCGCGATCCCATCACAGGGGCGCACAAGCCAGATCTGCAACCCAATAAAAACTTTAGTCTTTATACGGATAGATCAGCTTATTTCTTGAGTTGGTCAAGTATTCCTTCTTCTATTCGATATTTCAAGCAGTTTGACCCTACCTACCAGCTTTCTACACCTGTCACAAGTTTCAAGTATACTTCATGGGTACAGTATGATCCTATGAATCGCGAGGGAGAACAAGTGCGTGGAGGAGGTGGAAGCTATGACTCATTTTATACCTTGAACTCAGACTTTGTGACGGGCGAGGGCTATTGTGGACCCAGACTAGAGTTGAATAAGCCATGGACCGTTCAGGTGGAGACACCGCTGGCTATGAATAATGGGAGTTCAATAGACTTGAAGGCCAGGGTATTTGGTCGCTCAAAATCCCGCCACAAGCTACAGGCTGTTTTCAACCAGGAGGCGACCCCTTTCATTGACACAACCATTGAGTCAGAAGTAATCTACATCAACACTTATCAGAGAGACTATCAACCCCTCTCCAATATAGGTCCTGTCTCCACCATGACTTTCACTGCTCTGCAACCCAATGTTGACAATAACAACTTTTGCTGGGCGTCTGTGACATATGAGCGGCAGCCTGATCTCGGTGGAGATTCGGCGGTCTTTATTACAGATTGGGATAAAGGAAATCGTGCCTATCTCGAATTGGACAATGTGGTAGGTGACGATACAGTGATCGTCTATGACAGATCCAGTCGTGTGAGGAATCTAGGATTGATCCAGGGAGGCAAAGCGCGTGTGATCATCACAGGACTCAATACCAATCGTGACTTGTACCTGGCGACTGATCGTGCCATCAAAAAACCCAAGATCGAACAAGCCAGGCTGAATAAGTTATATGATCGCCAAGGAGCGGACTACGTAATCGTGACACACCGTGAATTACAAGCTTCAGCAGAAGCCTATGCTACCTACAGGGATACGGCAAGCACAGTGGACCTTTCGACTACGATTGTCTATACCGATGAGATCTATGATGAATTTGGATATGGATCACTCACACCCTGGGCTATTAAGCGTTTTTGTAAATACGCAATTGATAACTGGTCTACGAAGCCTCGATATTTTTTGCTTTGGGGGAAGGGGTATGATGTCGTATGGGGCAAGAATGAAGTTGAAGCGAGAAGAAATCAAGACATTGTAGCGGTACCATCGTTTGGATATCCAGGTACAGACTGGGAATTTGTCGCACACTTCGATCAGCAAAGTTCTGCGATCCTACCTGAAGCTGCAATTGGTCGTGTCAACCTTTTCAATAATGAGGCGGGTCTGCGCTTTTTGGAGAAAATCGATGATTATGAGCACCGTCCGTGGGAATCATGGATGAAAGAAGGCGTATTTTTGGGAGGAGGAAATACCCTAGGTGAGCAAAACTCTATCACAGATGCCTTTAATTTCTTTACAGGTGTGTTTGGTGAACCGCCCTTTGGTGGGAAACCCCACTATTTCCAAAAGGATGATTCAGGTATTTTCATCGATCCCTCTACCGCCTCTTATCACGATGAGATAGAGTTGGGGGTCGGAATGGTCCATTTCTTTGGCCACTCGACGAGCAACGTCTTTGACATCTCTCTGAGAAGCCCTTCCGAATACAATAATTTTGGTCGTCCTGTATTCATGGTAGCAATGGGATGCTACGGAGGAGATTTTACAGGTCTAGGCCAGTCTTTCGGGGAGGAATGGTTGCTTTCGCCGAGGAGAGGAGCGATTGGATATCTTGCCAATTCGAGTGCAGGTTACCTTCGTCCACTCAAAGAATATGGCAAAGTATTGTATTCCTATTTTTATGATCAGAAAGTAAACGAGCCAATAGGAGAAATTCTACAAGCGACAGTCACCCAGTATGCAGATTCCTTCACGGCGACGATCAATAGGAACCACGCCCGGCAGATGAATCTACAAGGAGATCCTGCGCTCAGGATTTTCTATCCAGAATTTCCTGACTTGGCAGTTGAAGAAAGTGGGGTGAGTTTCACACCCGAAAACTTCTCCGCTCAGGATGACTCTTTCCGAATCAATATTCAGCTTGGAAACTATGGCTTGGTCACCAAGGATACCTTTGCCTTGACAGTCGTACAGAAACTGCCCAATGGTGAGTCCATTCGTCATGACACGGTCTTCTCTCCTGTAGTCCAGTTTGAGGATACAATTTCTATCGTCCTACAGAACAAGGTTGGAAATGCCATGACGGGACAAAATACTTTTGAGGTATTCATTGATGCCTTCGAGCGTATTGAAGAATATAACGAATCGAATAATCTGGCGCGGGTCATCCAGCCTGTACCTGGAAATATTCCAGCTATACTCTTTCCATCAGAGTTTGCGATCGTCTCCGAGCCTAGGCAGACCCTCAAGGCATCTGCCTTTTTCATGACAAGAGAATCAGGTATTCCCTATGTGTTCGAGATAGATACAGTGTATGATTTTTCGTCTCCAGCAAAGGTAAGGTCAGAAACCATCCTGGGGAATGCGACTTTTGTTTCATGGGATATTCCCTTTGAATTAGATCCTGATATCGTCTATTACTGGCGCGTCAGGCTCAAGGATGTGTCTCCTGTGGTTTGGAGTACTTCTTCCTTTAAATATATTCCAGGACAGCAAGGGTGGGCACAGGCAAAGTTTCCACAATTTTTGAGGAACCCTGTAGACGGCGTGACCAAAAATGAAACACAACAAAAATGGGAGTTTGAGTCCAGAGGAGCCAACTACATTTTCAAAGTAGAGAGTGGGAACTTTATCTATGACAGGAATGGGACCAATCTCGGCAATGCTACTTTGAATGGTTACTCCTCTGATGGAGTGGTATGGGTCATTATTGATCAGTATTCACTAGAACCGATTACCAAATCCTTTTTTGTTGGAGATATAGGCGTGGCAAACTCCCCCTCGGATCTGGGGAAGCTGCAACAAGCTATTGCAACAATGAGGGAAGGGGATTATATCGTCATAGGTAGTAGTCGAAACCCACGTGTTCCCCAATGGAGCCAGGCTACTTTCGATGCACTCAAGCAAGTAGGGGTCTCTGATAATATCAAGTTGCTCCAAGATGACGAAGGTTTCTTGCTTTTTGGCAGGAAGGGGTTAAGTGCTGGTGCAACGGAAATTTTATACCCCAATATTGGGAACGACATATACGTGATCGACAGAGTACTATATTCACGCACAGACAAGGGGCGTATCTCAACTCGACGAATCGGGCCTGCGCTTGAATGGCAAGATATAGAATGGGACTGGAAGTCCTTGGATGTACCCCCTCAAGAGCGTATACGCTTGACCTTATATGGTACGATGACTGATGGACAAGAGTGCGTCTTGGGCGCAGGACTCACAGCAGAGACCCTCTCCCTAGATACTGTGGAGGCAAGTAAGTATCCTTACCTTCGTTTAGAAGCCTTCTTACAGGACACCCTCAAGTATACCGCTCCCCAATTGGATAATTGGCATGTGTACTATGTACCCTCTTCTGATGCAGTAGTAGATCTGGCGACAAACTTTGAGTTTAGGAGCGATACTATTTTTGAAGGACAGGATCTATTCCTTCACATGGCAGCTCGAAACATTGGTCAGACAGACTTTGACTCTATGAAGGTAGCGGTCTTTGTCGAGCGAGAAGACCGATCAAGAATTGTGATTGATACACTGGAGATTCCGCCTTTGCTAGCCAATGATGTGCCTGTAGAGTTTGAGTTTACTTTCCCCTCTACGGACAAAGATCTGCGAGGGAAGGTACTGCTCATCGTATCCGTCAATCCAGGCCTAGAGCAGCCAGAAACCAATGAATTTAACAACTTTTATATTCAGGAGTTTTTGGTGGTCAATGACGACATCAACCCGATTTTGGATGTGACTTTTGATGGGAAGCATATCCTGGATGGAGATATTGTCTCGCCTACGCCCGAGATTTTGATTCAGGTCAATGATGAGAACCCCTTCATGGCTGTAGAGGATTCCAGTGCATTTGAAGTCTATTTTAAAGAAGGAAATACAGCTTCGACGGACTTTGAAAGAGTCTTTATCAATGGAGATCCTCGGATCGAGTGGGAGCCAGCAACTCTTCCTGAAAATAAAGCCCGTCTGTTCTTCAATCCTGGTGTAGAGACACCGCTAGAGGATTCTACCTTTTACACATTGCGTGTGCAGGGGCGTGATCAGAAGGGAAATGCAGCAGGGAAGAATGAATCTTTTTATGAGATCAGCTTCCAGGTGCTGGGCAAGAGTACCGTGACACAGGTACTAAATTACCCGAATCCTTTCTCGACTTCGACGCGATTTGTGTATACACTGACAGGTGCAGAGCTTCCAGAGCTATTTCAGATCCACATCTACACAGTGACAGGACGACTTGTCAAGATCATTGATTTGATTGCAGAGGGAGATGTGTACTTTGGTCGAAACATCACCAACTATGCATGGGATGGGACGGATGAGTACGGAGACTTATTGGCAAATGGTGTGTACCTCTATCGAGTGGTGACCAAGTTGCCTGGTTCGGAGTCGATAGAGCTGATCGATGAGCAAACCAAAGATTTCTTCAATAAGGGTTGGGGTAAAATGGTGATCCTTCGCTGATACAATTTTTCCTTACATATAAAACAGGCGGTGAGTGACGAAAAGTCCTCATCGCTTTTTCTTTTAAAGAAAGCAGCTTGATATTCGTAATATATACGCTCGCACTACAGATGAAATTCTCCAAGATCCTTCGATATCCCTTATTTGCATGGTTCCTCCTGATGGGGATATACCTCGTGCATGCTGTGGGGTTTTGGGATTGGCTTGTAGATGATGGGGGGGTCTCGCTGACCTATGCGCGCAATCTTATGGATGGAATGGGCTTGGTACCGCAGGCAGGAAGATTACCCACCGAGGCATTTTCCAATCCTTTGTGGGTGGGGATATGTGCGATATTTATGAGTTTGGGAATGAGAGACCCCTATCTATTAGTCACCATTCTGAATGCGAGCTTCTGGGGTATCTTGAGCTACACATGGCTTGTACGTGGAGCAAAAAGGCTTGATATTCCGCAAGTATGGATCTTCGTTTTTTTGCTCAGTCTATCAGTTGCTTCTCCTCTGATACGGTGGATGAATAGCGGTTTGGAGAATGGATTATACCTATTTTTGCTTTCACTGTTTCTGTTAGAATTATTGAAACAGAAAGAAGATAAATGGTCGGGAATATTTCTGGGGTCCTTGGCTTTGGTGCGTCCTGAGGGTATCTTATTCGCTGCTTTATATCTAGGTATTTTCTCGAGCGAATCCGTTAAATCATCTTTATTTTTTATAGGAAGGCGGATCTTACCTGCTTTTTTGATAATGGGAGGTTATCTCTGTTTTCGATGGTTTTATTTTGATGACTTTTTTCCCAATCCCTTTTATGCCAAAGCCTCATTTGATGGATTTTCTACTTTTTCCCCTATAAAAATTCATCGACTTTTCCGCAGCGTGTTTGGACCTGCGGGAGGCATCATGACTCTTGCATATGCAGGGGCGACGGTATTCATTTTTCGAAAAAAATGGCATACATCTACTTTTTACCTGCCGCTTTTGGGCCTGCTAATGGCTACATTGATTTTCCTTCTGTTGCCTTATGATCATTTGGGCTGGTATAGATATGCCACACCCTTCATCTTTTTTGCTTTGCTGTATGGTTTTCTACTGGTACATACATTTGTCCAGCATGTTTCCCCACTTTCTCGATGGGTGTCCTGGGGTGTGTGGATATGGATAGGATTTTCGGTTGCGATGGGTACTTATGTCTCCTTGGGACATATGCAAAATCCCACGGTTCCTTTCTCCCAAGTCAAAAAAGGCTATGGATACACCTTAAATTCTATCGGGAACCAGTTAGGCGTCCATAGAGGGACGGTTTTAGTTCCTGATGCAGGAGGAGCTATTTGGGCCTCTGATTATGAAGTCTATGATTTTTTGGGGCTTTTGGATAAAAAAATGGGGAGTAGTTTTGAAAAGGACTCTGCTATCTACTGTGATTATGTATTCGAAGTGATCCGTCCAAACTTGATTCATGGACATGGAGGTTGGGTAGAGGATAAATACTGGTTGAGAGATCCTAGATTAGAAGAAAACTATGTAGAGGTATATAGCTTTGAGGAACCACAGCTGATCAAATGTTGGATTAGAAAGGGGATAAGTGAGCGGAACGAGCGAAATAAAGTGAGACAAGCGGGTCTCATGCGAGAAATATTGATGTATTAGTTCATTAAAAGAAAAAACGCCCCTCCATTTCTGGAATCTTTTCACGGAAAGACTAATTTTACGCGAGAGAAAAATTTTCCTCAGGTAAGATCTCTGATCCCAACATTCATGAATTACGACGAAATATTTCCCAAAATCATTTCCCACGCCAAAGAGTATGGCTTTGTCTTCCCTTCTAGTGAGATCTATGATGGCTTAGGGGCTGTCTATGACTATGGTCAGCTAGGGGTAGAATTGAAGAACAACATCAAGATGGCTTGGTGGAAGTCGATGGTGCAAATGCATGAAAATATCGTCGGATTGGATGCGGCGATCTTGATGCATCCTACTACTTGGAAGGCATCGGGACACGTAGACGCTTTCAATGATCCTTTGATCGATAACAAGGACTCTAAGAAGCGCTATCGTGCAGATGTCTTGATCGAGGATCAGATTGGTAAGTACGAAGCCAAATCGCTCAAGGATACGCAGAAGCGAGCCAGGAAAGAGGGCTGGGAAGCAGGATCTGAGGAGTACAACAAGTACTTGCAAAACAACCGCAACGCGAAGAAAGCCCAAGAGTTGCAAACGGCTTTTGAGGAGGCGTTGAATTCAGAGGATCTGTCCAGGCTACGTGACATCATCGTCGATCAGGGTATCGCAGATCCTGAGACGGGTTCGAAGAACTGGGCCGATGTACGCCAGTTCAATCTGATGTTTAAAACCCAGCTAGGCGCGACAGCGGATACGGCGCTGGACTTGTACATGCGTCCTGAGACGGCACAGGGCATCTTCGTCAACTATCTCAATGTCCAGAAAACCTCTCGTCAGAAGATTCCTTTTGGCATTGCGCAGATTGGGAAGGCATTCAGAAATGAGATCGTGGCGCGTCAGTTCATCTTCCGAATGCGCGAGTTTGAGCAGATGGAGATGCAGTTTTTCGTGAAGCCAGGTACCCAGTTGGAGTGGTACGAGCACTGGAAAAGCTACCGCATCAACTGGCACAAATCATTGGGTCTCAAAGAAGATTTCCTTCAATTTCATACGCACGAAAAACTGGCCCACTATGCCGATGGAGCAGAGGATATTCAATTCCGCTTTCCATTTGGTATCAAGGAGTTAGAGGGCATTCACTCTCGTACGGATTTTGATTTGAACGCCCATCAAGATTACTCAGGTAAAAAGCTGCAGTATTTTGATCCTGAGATACAGGAGTCCTATGTACCCTATGTGGTCGAGACTTCGGTCGGGTTGGATCGTACTTTCCTCGCACATCTATGTAGTGCCTATGAGGAAGAAGAAGTGCCCAATGCCAAAGGCGGAATGGATACCCGTGTGGTGTTGAAATTGCATCCTCTATTGGCCCCATATAAAGCTGCTGTCTTCCCCTTGGTCAAAAAAGATGGCTTACCCGAAGTGGCTCGCAAGGTGATGGATACCTTGAAATACGATGCCAATGTGATGTACGACGAGAAAGATTCCGTTGGTCGTCGTTATCGTCGTCATGATGCCATTGGTACACCATTCTGCATCACGGTAGATCATGACACCCTCACAGATGAGCAAGTCACCGTTCGTGATCGAGATACGTTGGAGCAGGTACGCATCCCGATTTCAGAGGTCAATGCCTACATTACCCGTAAGTTGAGTTGGCGTACGATGCTGGATTGGAGTAAATAAGATGAAATGAAAGTGAGTAGAGGAAATCTCTATTCGCTTTATGTTTTACCCCTTATCCTGTAAACCTTTTTGCTTCTTGTATGCTTTTGCTTACATCGTAAGTGGAGGTTCATATTTCTTTCAAAGAAATATTTTCAACTTGCGTTCCATAAACAAGTTTCAGATTTTGTACTTTTGTTGAATGAGGGGAAAGCCCGAAGTGAAAGATATCCATCAGGTGTGGCAAGAATGGGACCCGTCAGCGGCTCCATTCATCGACGTGCGTTCCCCTGGCGAGTTTCAGAAAGGGCATATTCCAGGCTCGGTCAACATCCCGCTGTTTGACAACGACGAACGGGCAGAGGTAGGGACGCTCTACAAGCAGGTAGGGAAAGAAGCCGCTTTTTTGAAAGGACTGGAGATGGTAGGACCTAAGATGCGGTACTTTGTCGAGGAAGCCAACCGCCTTTCCCCTCACAAAAAGCTCTACACGTATTGCTGGCGAGGCGGTATGCGAAGCAATTCGCTGGCTTGGCTTTGGCGTCAAGCAGGGCTGGAAGTGGATGTCGTCTCTGGTGGATACAAAGCATATCGACGCTGGGTATTGTCGCAGTTGGGCCAGTCGCTGGATCTCATCGTACTAGGGGGGCGTACAGGCAGTGGGAAAACGGAGATATTACATGCTTTGGACGCCTGTGGAGAGCAGATACTTGATCTAGAGGGAATGGCCAATCACAAGGGATCCTCCTTTGGTGCCATAGGCGAAGATCCCCAGCCTACTACGGAGCACTTTGAAAATATCCTCCATGACAAGTTTAGCCAGCTTGATCCTCAAAAACGCATTTGGCTAGAGGACGAAAGTCGCAATATTGGAAAAGTATTTATTCCCGATGTCCTTTGGCAACAAATGGTAGAGGCTCAGGTCTTTATTGTGCATGTACCATTGGAAGTAAGAGTAGGGCATCTAGTCGATGTCTATACGCATATAGACCATCAATTGTTGAAAGAAGCCGTCGAGCGAATTCAAAGAAGATTGGGTGGTTGGGCCACTCAGCAGGCTTTGGAGGCGTTAGAGGAAAGAGATTATGCAAAGACGGCTGAAATATGCCTTTCTTATTATGATAAAGCCTACGATTATGGGCTGAAGCAAAAAAAGACAAATTCGGTAGTCGAAATAACTTTGGATGTGCATAATCCGGAGAAAGCGGCCCGAAAGTTGATAGCACTAGCTAATGAAAGGATCCCCATTCAATGATAAAACCAGAAGAAGTTAAATTAACCCAGTACAGTCACGGTGCAGGTTGTGGATGTAAAATTTCGCCTCAAGTGTTGGACACCATCTTGAAGAGTTCGCAGTCGATCATTCCCGATCCGAACTTATTGGTGGGCAATGACACGAAGGATGACGCGGCGGTTTATGATTTAGGAGACGGTACGGCCTTGGTGAGTACGACGGACTTCTTCATGCCCATCGTGGACGATCCGGTAGACTTCGGGCGCATCGCCTCTGTCAATGCCATCAGCGATGTGTATGCCATGGGCGGAACGCCCGTCGTGGCCATTGCGATCTTGGGTTGGCCGATCGACAAGTTGCCAGCAGAGGTTGCCCAGCAGGTGCTGGAAGGGGCAAGATATGCTTGCAAGGAAGCGGGCATCGCGTTGGCGGGTGGTCACTCGATTGACAGCCCCGAGCCCATCTTCGGATTGGCCGTTACAGGACGTGTCAATATTGCGAACATTCGTAGAAATAGTGGCGCGCTTCCCAATTGCAAATTATTTCTCACCAAGCCGCTTGGCGTGGGGGTTCTTAGCACCGCTCAGAAGCAGGGCAAGCTCTTACCTGAGCATGCGACCATCGCCCGCGATTCCATGGCCCAGCTCAACAAAGTTGGGGAGATCTTTGCCAGACAGGCCTTTGTGCGTGCGATGACGGACGTCACGGGATTTGGTTTGTTGGGGCACTTGGTAGAGATGTGTCAGGGCAGTCGCACACGTGCGGAGATTACCTTCAGCAAGGTACCTATCATCCCCGAGGTCGAGTACTACATCAACGAAGGCTGTATTCCTGGTGGTACGCGTCGTAACTGGGACAGCTATGGGCACCTCATCGGAGAGATGGATGACTATGCACGCGACGTGCTGACAGATCCGCAGACCAGTGGGGGCTTACTGGTAGCTGTCGTGGCCGAGTATGAGCGGGAGTTTAAGCAGTTGGCCCAAGGCTTGGGCATGAACTTGGAGAGCTTCGGCGAGATGAAGGAGGCGAGTGGGGAAGTGTTGGTGGAGGTAGTGTGATTGGAGAAAGAGCAAATATAGAAGAATAGGAGAGGTAGTGTGTGCTACCTCTTTTTTGTTTTGCCAATTTTTCTGAGGGAAGAGAATATGCTAGACTTCAATTGGGTAATTCTTGTAGTGATGCTTCGTTGATCTATTCAGGAACAATTAGTGCCTGATATTTCCGTTTAGTTTTCGGCCTCTTGGCCACCTTGCGAAGGTTCAATCCCTCCTCTTTCCAAATCCGATATACCTTGTTGTGGTTCCAGGAATAACCTTGATTTCGCAGAAAGTAGAAGACCAGCCAAAACCCCCAGGAGATAAACCTTTGGGTAGTTTGGCATAACAACTCGGCAATAAACTGGTCCTCTTCTTCAATACTTCTTTTTGGACTGGCCTGAAATCTTTTTTGCTACTTCGTACCCTTCCTGAAGGATCTTATGATCGATCATGAGTTCAGCATACATCTTCTTCAGACGCGCATTTTCTGCTTCGAGTCGTTTGAGTCGACGTTTCTCTCTATCAAGTGAATGGGTGTTTTATTACTTCCATTCTCATATCATCGCTATTTTACTGGGCTCTTCTGAGCCCTCAGAAAGGAGACGAGTTGAACCATCTTGTAGCATATCATAATATATCAGATTCATCTTCGTCTAGAGGTAGTATGTTTTCGTCTTGTACTTTTCGGGCTAAGTCAACTAAATTATTAACCTTCAATTTTTTATAGATATTTCTTCGATGGGCCAGTATTGTGTTTTCAGATCTAAAAAGGACTGATGCAATCTCCTTACTTGTGTATCCTTGCATAATCTTTTGGAGGACTTCCATCTCCCTTTCACTTAAAGGATTTGGATTACCATCTTTGATAATTTTTCCCATAATGGGAATAATAGAAGAGCTAAAATATGATTTCCCTTCCAATACAGTCTTAATGGCTATTTCAATGTCTTTCCCTATATCATCTTTCAAAATATATCCATCCACATGGGCCTTAATGGATTTTTTGACCTGCCAAAGGTCTTTATGTCCTGAAAGCATGAGGATTTTACAGTTAGGAATCACGTCTTTGAGCACCTTCATTGTTTCGATCCCATCCATTTTAGGCATTCTGATATCCATCAGTATGACTTCAGGTGGAGAATCTATCATGCCCTCAATTTTTTCAATTGCTTCTTTACCATTATGAGCAACTCCTTTGATTTCGAATTCTTTGGAGGCACTAAATATAGACTTTAGACCTTCTAGAAATATGGGTTGATCTTCCACAAGAAATAGGCTAGTCATTAGAAAAATGTTATTTCATCATAATTTATAGAAGTAATGGATGGGAAAAGGCTACAGTAATTTACCAAACTTATCAGGGGATTGATAATTTTTTTACTTGAAATACACTTAGAAGGGCTTTATTTCGCTGAAATAGCTCATACATAGTTAAATCATGAATCCTCTCTTTATTCAATTCCGTAGTATGAATATACATCTCCACTCCCATGCGCATCCTCCGAAAAGCTCTCATCTCCCTTACTGTCCTATTCCTCCTCTTCCTTGCGGCCTTCGCCACAAGTTCTTATCTCCGATCTAGGATATGGGAGGTTTACTTCGAAATCACCCATGTGAATCCGACGGTGACGAACCCGCAGCAACTGGATGAGATCCTCTCGGGCTTCGAGAAGTTGCGCTATCAAGACCTACCCAAGGAGTACCTAGAAAGGACCCAGGCCGACCAGTCGCCTTATGCCAAGATGATGAAGGGAGGTACCTACTACAAAGTACCTTATATGCACATCCACCGGAAGCTGGTGGGAAGTCAACGACTGGGAAGGTTTATGCCGCGAGATGCGTATTTCTCCAAGGCGACGTGGAACCCAAGAAGAGAGCTGATCTGGCTGGTGAATGTGAAGGTGCTAAAGAAGTACCTAGAGCTACATGCCCTACTGGAAAAGGAAGGATATAATCCCTATGCCATGTACGTGGTCAACGGCTACCGCCACCCGCGCTACAACAAGAAAGTCGGTGGTGCTTCTAGGTCCCGTCACATCAAAGGGGAGGCTATCGATCTGTCGATTGGAGATGTCAATCGGGATGGGCGGAGCAATAAGGAGGACAAGGACATCGTCCTGAAACTGCTGGATCAGAAGGTTATCAAGAGCTTCGGTGGCGTGGGCCGATACCCAGGTTCACAAAGCGTCCACATGGATGTAAGAGGTTATCGCGCCCGTTGGGATCGGCAGTGAATATGGTTTTTGACTGATTGGGTTATTGAATGTTTGAATGGAGCTTCCTCATTTCCTCTCCAAAAAGTTCCAGGAAATCTTCTTTTGCTGCTCAATCTCCATGTGATTGTAGTACCTGAACTCAAGCCCCTCTTCGCTCAAATAGAAGTAGTGAACATCATGCCATGTGTCATCCAACTTCAACCGCCATAAGGTCTCATTTTCTACATCTGCCCACCAGATATGGTTTTCTCCCTCTATTCCCCCACTCACCAAAAAGAAGACCCCTCTGTCCTCAAAGGGAATGACCTCTAGAACGCTCTGCCACCTCAACTTTCCACCATATCCCGTCAAAATATCCCCTATAAATAGCCATGCGATTTGATCACCTTTTTTGATAAAAATGCCATGGTGCGTTCGATATATCTCATAAGGCCGCGTCTTCGTAGCAGAAAATAGAAGTTTAGGACCCTTGGCCTGATGTCCTCTCAAGTGGTTATGACCCGTGTATAGCATCCACGCGCCGCCGCTATGAGGACAAGTATCCTGATGATAAGGAGCATAGGCTGCGGAGTCCAGCTCAATGTAATAATAATCCAAGGTGTTCTCCTTTGCAGGCTGCCAGCGAATCATATCTTCCCACTGACGGTCAAAGAGAGGATCAGCCGCCAGCGTATCCAAGTATTGCTGTGCATCTAATAGCCACTGCAAAGAAGGATCAGGTTTCGCTCGAAGATGTTCACGTCCCAACAGCCGCTCTTCAAAGGTATCCTTGAGCTGGGCATATTCTGGATCAAACCAAAATGGATCCAAAGGAATAGCTCCCATGAAGGACCCATAATAATATTCCAAATTCAGCGCGATCTCTTCTTTTGTTTGTCCATTTTGCCAAGTGACAGCTTGATAAGAAAACCAGGAACCACTGCTTCGGATGTAGGTCAAAGTATCCTGTATTCTATCCCCATTGTGATCAAAATAGGTCGTATCAGCTAACTCGCGCTGGGAAAATAGAAAAATGGGTACGAAAAATAGAAAAAATAAGAGCGTTTTCATTTGGGTGAAAAAGTAAGAGGTTCTTGCCATAAGTTACAGCAAAAACCTCTTTTTATACGATCTTCGCTCCCTATTTCCCCGCGCGCTTGCGGTCATTCTCTGTCAAGTGAATCTTGCGCAGACGCAGCGCGCCTGGCGTCACTTCGACGTACTCATCCTCCTTGATGTACTCTAGCGCCTCTTCCAGAGAGAACTTAATCGCAGGAGCAATTCTATTTTTATCATCCGAACCTGCGGCACGCATATTCGTCAGTTTCTTCCCTTTGATGACATTGACGACGAGGTCGTTGCCACGGGCATTCTCTCCGAGGATCTGACCTTCGTATACCTGCTCGTTAGGATCGATGAAGAAACGTCCACGATCCTGCAAGCGGTCAATCGCGTAGGCTAGTGCCTGTCCGCTATGACTTGAAATCAAGGAACCATTGTTGCGCTTCTGAATTTCTCCTTTGAAGGGTTGAAACTCCGTGAAGCGGTGTGACATGATGGCTTCCCCTGCGGTCGCTGTCAAGATTTCATTTCGCAGCCCGATGATGCCACGAGAAGGAATCGTAAACTTCAGGAAGGTACGCTCCCCGCGCGTCTCCATATTGGTCATCTCACCTTTGCGCTGCGTCACGAGGTCGATGGCACGACCCGATACAGACTCTGGTAAGTCGATGCTCAACTCCTCGACAGGCTCATGCTTTTTTCCCTCAATCTCTTTGATGATGACCTGTGGCTGTCCTACCTGCAACTCATATCCTTCACGGCGCATGGTCTCAATCAAAACCGAAAGGTGCAACACCCCACGACCATATACATTCACAGCTTCGGGAGATCCCGTCTCCTCTACACGCAAGGCAAGGTTGCGTTCTAGCTCCGATTCTAAGCGATCGCGCAAGTGACGAGAGGTCACAAACTTCCCCTCTTTGCCGAAGAATGGCGAATCATTGATGGTAAATAGCATACTCATCGTAGGCTCGTCGATCGAGATTGGGGGCATGGCCTCTGGATTTTCAGGATCTGAGAGGGTATCTCCAATATCAAAACCTTCGATTCCTGTCATCGCACAGATGTCACCTGCTTCTACCTTGTCTACTTTGACTTTGCCTAAGCCTTCGAATACAAAGAGTTCTTTGATGCGAGATCTTTTTTGTGTCCCGTCACGCTTGATCTGCACGATCGGCATATTTTCCTTCAATTCTCCCCTAAACAGACGACCGATGGCGATACGTCCCACATAGGAAGAATAGTCAAGGGAAGTAATCTGTAGCTGAGATGTCCCTTCTTCTACTTGCGGTGCAGGTACATACTCTAGGACCGTCTCCATGAGGTGGCTGATGTCTTCGGTTTTGTTTTGCCAGTCGTCACTCATCCAGCCAAATTTGGCCGATCCATAGACGGTGGGGAAGTCCAGTTGCTCCTCTGTGGCATCTAATTCGAACATTAGATCGTATACGGCCTCCTGTACCTCGTCTGGGCGACAGTTGGGTTTGTCGACTTTGTTGATGACGAGGATGGGGCGTAGGTTGAGTTGGAGTGCTTTCTGGAGGACGAATCGTGTCTGAGGCATCGGACCTTCGAATGCATCTACCAAAAGAAGTACGCCATCCGCCATGTTGAGTACGCGCTCTACCTCCCCCCCAAAGTCGGCGTGACCAGGGGTATCCAGGATATTGATTTTATAGTCTTTGTAGCGTACAGAGGCATTTTTGGAGAGAATGGTGATTCCACGCTCCTTCTCTAGGTCGTTGGAATCCATGATCAACTCACCAGGGTTTTGGTGTGACTGGAAGAGCTGCCCGATGTGGAGCATTTTGTCTACCAGCGTGGTTTTGCCATGATCGACGTGGGCAATGATGGCGATGTTTCGAATATTTTGATTCATATTTTTGGAGATGCGACGAGGGCTAATCCAGAAAATTCGTGATAATCAACTCACTAACACTTCTGAATGGAAATTGTTCCTTGCCGAATTTGGCCGCAAATATCGTCACTTTTCCCTTGAGATGAAACAAAAAGTGAGATCGAGTTTGGGTAGAATTCTTTTCGGACGTTTAATGTTGGATTTTGTTGCTGTGGATGGCTGAGTTATTTGTTGGAGACAGGATTTATGGGGTTTTAGGATTGGGGGGATTGGATTTGTTACTGTGGATTTAGGGATTTCATGGATTTTTGGTTGTGAATGGAAGTAATCTTTAAATAATTGTTCGCGGCAGTGTGTAACTTTGTAGTATCAGTCTTTTACAAGAGTTATTCAATGGCGAAAATCAAGAAAAATAAGGCAAGGAAGCAGTTGGGGATCAAGGAATGGATGGCTTATAAGCCCTATGACCAACCGACTGACTACGATAGAGATTATCTGGATTACACCCGTGATTTGATCGAAGAGACGCTGGTTCCGCTAGCTAAATCAAAGTTTATCAATGTCTTTCAATCGCCAGAAGATTTTGAAAGGACAGCTATTATCATTGCCTCTTACGTAGAGGATTTGAAGAGTGGGATAGGTCTGTGGAATGCGTTTGTGAAGAAGAATAAGGAGCTATACGGTGTGCCCGTTCCATTTGTAGAGACGGTGAAATATGTCGAAGGGGACGTGAATCTGGCCGATATCCGCTATCTGATCTGGTGGTATTTTTATGGAGTAAAAGGGGTGCCCGTAGACCCCAACTCGGATTTGATCCTGGGACTAGCTTCGAGTATGCTGGTGTTTATTCAGGAGGAATGGGATACGCTGCCAGAGACCGATTTTTATCAAGATTATTGGAAACAGACAGCAAGTGATAGATTCGCCGAGGTATACAGACGATTGGATTGGTTGGGAATGAAAAGCTACCTCGCAGGTCAAGAGTCCTATAAATATGTAGAGGCGAACCTGCGCGGGATGATGAAAGATCGTCCAGACCTTCACGAAAATAAAGTGGCTCAGTTCCGTTTGTCGTTGGACTTTGTTCAGGATTATCTGTTTCGTTCTCCCACCTCCTTTGCAGGGCTTTCACCTTTGGAGTGGATGAAAGCAATCATGCAAGCGAAAGGAGAATCAATAGAAGAACTGGCGGAAAGTAATCAGTTAATCGGAGGCTTCTTTGAGTGTACTGGCGAAACTGATACCCATTTTAAAGTCAAATATCTGGGTGTAGATGAGGCAGAGGAATTGGAGATCACCAAAGCAGCCTTTCTAGAGGAAGGTCTGAAGATGGGACAAAAATGGATTCTCAAACTCGTTCGCTCGGCAGACGAATGGTGGGTCCTGATGCCCTCGGTAGAGCTCACACCTGATGAGATTGCCAATGCCGAGCGCGTGTCCTGGAACAATCAGCAGTTGCCCTACTATATGATCCCTAAGGCAGAGCGTCAGGAGAGACGAGAGGCGATCAGGGTTATTGAGGCGCATTTTGAGGAGTATTTTGGCGGAAAGATCAAGACGTTTGACAGCACAGAAGCAGCACAATCTGCCTACGATGCTTTTAGTGAAAGTACCTTTGTCTACAAAGGAGAAGAGGTGACCTATCACCAAATGGTTGTCAAAGCCATGTTTGGAACACAAAGCCATACCATTGCAGGTCCTGTAATCTTCTTCATTCCTGGGGAAGGTATATCCTCCCTGGACGGACTTGCTACGGTAGAAGAGAAACTTACCCAACTGAAATACGAGGACATCGAAGAGCGGAAACGAATCTTTGCTACACTCTTTTTACAGCCTTTTCCTGTCGTCCTTTTAAGAGACTTAATGGAGCGCTATCCCGATGCGCCTTGGTATCTGGCGGTTCCACGAGCGGAGACGCGTATGGATCAGTGGGCGGACGCCTTTTTGCGATTCTTTCATCCTGGGGCTTTTGCAGCGCATTAATACGCATTTGCATTCATTTGTAATTATCACGAATGAATTCAGATGGAAAATACGATACCAACTCATTCGTTATAATCATTATTCGTCTACAAAAAATCATCGTATCTTCGCCTAGATGACAAGCATTCCCATCACATGGATTGTAACCGTGGGCATCACTATATCCTTAGTGGCACTCTACACGCTTGGAGCAGTCTATGCAGAACGGAAGATCTCGGCATTTATACAGGATCGATTGGGACCGATGGAGACAGGGCCTTTCGGGATCTTTCAGACGCTGGCAGATGTGATTAAGCTCGTCCTGAAGGAACTTATTACGCCTGCCGCCGCTAATAAAGCGCTATTTATCCTAGCCCCTCCGCTCATCTTTGTATCCGTTTTTGCGGCTTTTGGTGCGCTGCCCCTTTTCGCCAGTCCAGTCGATGCTGCTATGAATGTAGGATTGCTCTACATCTTGGGTGTACTGTCGATTGACATCATGGGCTTGCTGATGGCAGGTTGGGGAGCCAATAATAAATACGCGTTGCTAGGCGCAGCTAGATCCGTCGCTCAAATCATTTCCTACGAAGTACCTGCTACCCTTGCCTTACTGAGTGCCGTCATGATGTATGGGACATTGAATATGCAGGAGCTAGCCCTCGACCAAGGTGTTTATACCGAGCAAACGACCTACTTCCTGGGTATTTGGGACGTGACGGAGATAGGCGGCATGCTATCTTGGTCGGTATTTCGTTATCCGCATCTACTCATCGCGTTTTTCGTATATTTGATTGCGGGCTTGGCAGAATGCAATCGCGCGCCATTTGATTTACCTGAGGCAGAATCTGAACTCGTTTCGGGTTATCATGTTGAATATAGTGGCTTTCGCTTTGCGTTGGTGATGCTGGCGGAGTACGGCAAGATGCTGATCGTGGGCATCATCGCGGCTGTGGTATTCCTGGGAGGATGGAATACAATCCTTCCCAACATGGCAGGACTCCCTTTGGCTGAATGGACTTCTGGAGCACCTGGAACGTTAGCTGGTATTTTATGGGGAGCATGTTGGATACTCGGTAAAGCCCTACTCATCGTGGTATTTTTCATCTGGGTACGCTGGACTTACCCCAGAGTGAGAGTAGATCAATTGATGACCCTGAGCTGGAAAATTTTGACTCCCATAGGACTAGGATTATTTTTTATCAGTACCATCTGGAAATTGGCAGAGGTATATGGAGCCATCGGATAAAGAAGGAGATAGCATATTCTCCTCCATTCAAAGGCACAGATTATGGCAGAGAAAAATCGGTTGGGTAAGGCGTTAAAATCGCTATTAACGGGGTTTCAGGTTACTCAGAAACACCTCAAGACAGCGGGTGATCAGCGCGAGCATAAGCCTATCTCAGACCCGCATTATTTTGATGATGCGGATAAGGCAGTGACTATTCAGTATCCGATGGAGAAAATTCCCGTTCCTGATATGGGGAGGTATCGCTTACATATGGAGTCTGAGGACTGCATCGCTTGTGATAAATGTGCTCGTATCTGTCCTGTAGATTGCATCACGATCGACAGTTTCAAAGCAGTAGATGATTTGGGGTACACATCGGATGGATCGAAGAAGCGACTAGAGCTGGCTGTCTTTGATATTGATATGGCCAAGTGCTGCTACTGCGGTCTGTGCACGACGGCCTGTCCTACTGAGTGCCTCACTATGACGAAAGTCTACGACTACAGCGAGTTTGATCGGGATGAGTTGGTTTATCACTTCGGCGTGCTCAACCCTGAGGAGGAGGCAGACAAACGTCAGAAGCTCGAAGCTGCACAACAAGAGAAAAAGCAAGTAGGAACCGCCAAGAAAAAAGGCGGGCTAGGACTGAAAAAGGCGGGTTCTTGATCAAGGTATGGAACTAGGGAAGGGAGACCACGCCGTGGCCGTGGTCCTACTCATCTCGAATCGTAGACAAGGCTGAAGAATTGGCCAGTACCCGTAATTTTTGCCCTTCTTTGATTCGCGTAGACGTTAGCCGATTGACCTTTTGAATGGTCTCCACATCTGTATCGTATTTCTGTGAAATAGACCAGAGGGTTTCTCCTGCTACGACGATGTGATCAATCCATGCAGTTTCTAGGATGGGCGAAGGTTCTGTATCTACTGCAGGAGGTATCTCGACCGCTATAGGATCAGGAGCTTGTGATCTGGGTTCAGACCCTTTGGTGGGTACGTTGGTGACAGGGATCGTGTCGATCATCGATGGATCTTCTGTGGCCAAAGGCTGAACACTGGGTTGAGATTCTTCCTCAGAGGGAGCGATAGACTGGGGAAAAATGAGGACAATGGTACGTTCACCCTTCGGTTTCTTTTTGCGGAGATATACTTTCTGTCCAATATAGAGCTGTACATCCTCAGGCCCCATATTATTTAGCTTCTGTAATTTCTCGATCGTGAGTCGATGCATCTGTGCTACAGAAGCGATGTCTTCTCCCTCTTCTACAATGTGATAATGGCACCTCGAAAGCGGTTTGAGATAGATGACTGAGCCTTTATCTGGTTCCTGACTTGGGGTTAAACCATTCCATACAAGTAGTTCACTGTACATTTCTCCATATCGAGTTGCAAGCACAGTAAGCGGATTTTCTCCATCATAAAGAATAAAATCTTCTCCGTAGTGCAGGTCTCCCTTGAAGACGAAAGCCGCAAAATAGGACTTGTTCAAGCTAGAAAAAGCAATAGCCTTTGGATATCTTAGGGTTGTCGGTTGTGCTATGGGAGTGGACGCTGGGACATGAGAAGAACGTATAGTAGCAGGTTCTTTCCCATCTTGTGAGGCGATGGGAGACGCTATGTTTTCTGGCTGAGGAATGAAGTAAGAGAATGTGTAATTTTTAGGCAAGCGCTTTTTCCTTCCTTGTATCCACGGATTGTAGGTATAGAAAATATCTGCGTCGAGTCGGTGCTTGCTCAGTAAATTGGCGATGACAGATACGCCATTGTTGGCGACCAACTGAAGTGGTACTACATTCAGGGCATTTTTCTCGATAGCCTTTTGATAGGCAATCTTGTGTGCCAGTGCTTTGACAATGTAAGGGTGTATATCTTCCTCAATCGTCATTTTCTGCTTACCAAAGTTCTTCCTATCGACATATGCCAAGGCCCCTGTAGGCCCTTCTCGATAAGCGAGTAAGCTATATACCCAGTTGTCAAAATTGTAATTGGCTTTAGTGAGATAAATGGCAGCCCCCTCCGAAGCACGGTAAATATGCATCCGCTCATCAATTTCTTCGTCTACCCGCAGTCCTACCTCTTTCGCAGTCCCTATCTTAAATTGCCAGAATCCTACAGCCTTGGAAGGAGAAACTGCCGTCGCACGGAGTGAGCTTTCCTGTATCACGAGATACTTCAAGTCATGCGGAACATCCATCTTATCAAATGCCTCTTCTACGAATGGAAGGAAAGTGCAGGCACGTTTGACCATCTCATTGAAGTAGCGTGGACTCGCTGTGATCTTTTGCACATGCTCCTGTACACGTTGCCTAGCTTCTGGGGTAAACTGAAGTTCTATACCACAATAGGTCATCTGAGCAGGAACCTCCTGGGCATAGGCAGGAAAGGAACCGATCAGCGCGATTGCCAAGGTGAATAAAATGGATGAGACAAACCTCATGGGGAACAGTATTGGCTATGTAATTCGAATCGTGAGAAAAATGCCATTTGTAAATGGTCTTCTAGATTCGCTCAAAACGTACTGAAATTTATTTATTTTTTGAAGGACTTATTCGCCAAATCGTACGAAAAAGCCGCTGAATAGTGCGAAAAGATCGAATAAAACAATAGTTTACTATATCCTACAGTTCTGTATAGGATAAAGTACAGCCAAATATTCTGTTATAGAAAATGAGATTCTGGCGGATTATTACTTCTTACGGATCATGAATAAACCGTCTCTTAAAGGCAACAGTACTTTTTCTACTCGATCATCTGCTCGGACAAAATCGTTGAATGCTTGAATGCCTTTTGTCTCTTTGTCTTGATGTGAGCGGTCGATCACTTTTCCATCCCAGAGCACGTTGTCTGCGAGTATCAGCCCACCCGATGGTACCCAGTCAAAAATCATATGGTAATAGGGCAAGTAATTGGCTTTGTCTGCATCGATGAACACCATATCATAAGGACCTGAAAGGGTAGACAAAGTATCCAATGCCTTTCCGTAGTGTACGGTGACTTTGTCGAGGGCTTCCGCTTCTTCGAGAAAAGGCTTGATGATGAAATCTAGCTCTGCATTCATCTCTAGGGTGTCGATATGTCCATCTTCGGGGAGACCTTCTGCTAGACAAATGCAGGCATACCCTGTAAATGTACCGATCTCGAGGATACGCTTAGGACGGATCAAATGTGTGAGGAGGGAAAGAAATCGACCTTGTAGATGGCCAGATATCATCCGTGGATAGAGCGTTTTGAGGTGAGTGGTTCTATGTAACCGTTGGAGGATTTCGGGTTCTGGACTCGAGATCTGATCTACATAGGAGAAAATAGGATGAGAGAGGAATTCCATAAGGAGATGAGAAATATATACGTGTACAAACCTACGAATACCAAGCCACTCATGAGGAAGAATGAATAGGAAAATCATGACATAATCTGCTAGAAGAACCAATCGTGGATAAAAACCCAAAGAATCTCCTCTCCAAGTGCTGGGAGTCTTATATTTTTACGTTATCTTTTTTCCTGTAAGATTGTTAAATTTGTTTTTGGAAACCGCTGTTTGTGCATTTCCAGAATAAAAGTAGTTGCCAGTATGAATTTTATCGTCTCATCCACCACCTTACATAAGCAACTGAGCAAGATATCAGGGGCTATTCCCTCTCGCTCTGTATTGCCCATCATCGAAAACTTCTTGTTTGACATCGATGGAAATTCCTTGACGATCTCTACCACCAATCTAGAGACGTCTATGCAGACCAAACTGATGGTGGAGTCACGTGGAGAGGCAATCAAAGTGGCGATTCCAGCGAAGATCCTACTGGATATTTTG
Source organism: Bacteroidota bacterium (assembly GCA_039820545.1). Classification (GTDB taxonomy): domain Bacteria; phylum Bacteroidota; class Bacteroidia; order J057; family J057; genus JALEFZ01. The sequence goes on from JBCBPW010000026.1 coordinate 39,231, forward strand.
AAGGCACTCCCTGAGCAGCCAATTACATTTATCATCGATGAGACCTCTTTCGGAGTGGAAATCAGCTCTGAAAATGGTAAATATAAAATCAGTGGAGAAAATGGCGACGATTTCCCGCTAATCCCTCAGCCCGAGCATACAGAATCGATTCAGATTTCGATGCCTATTTTGTTGAAAGCGATCAATAAGACCCTGTTTGCAGCTTCTACAGATGAAGATAAGGCTGCACTCAATGGGATTTTCTTCGATCTTGGTGAGCATGGGGCTACCTTTGTAGCTACTGATGCCCATCGCTTGGTCCGTTACCGTCGTGTAGATGTGACAGTAGCGACACCCACTAGCTTCATCGTTCCCCAGAAAGCATTAACCCTACTCAAAGGCTCACTAGATCCGAACGATAATCGCGATGTAGTCATCCATTATAACGAGAACAATGCTTTCTTCAGGACCGATGACCTCTTGCTGGTTTGCCGATTGATCGATCAGAAGTATCCCGACTACGAAAATGTGATCCCGACCAACAATCCCAATAAGCTATTTATCTCCAAGCAGGAATTGATCGGGACATTGCGTCGTGTGAATATCTTCGCCAATAAGTCCACACACCAAGTGCGATTTGCTGTCAAAGGAAGCGAGCTAGAGATTTCCTCAGAAGATCCAGACTTCGCCAATGAGGCAAAAGAAACATTGAAGTGCCACTATGAAGGCTCCGATATCGAAATCGGCTTCAACGCATCTCTCTTACTAGATGTCATCAACAATGTCGAGACAGAAGAAACGATCGTAGAGCTTTCTGAGCCCAACCGTGCAGGAATCATTCTTCCCAATATTCAGGACGAAGGAGAAAGTGTCCTCATGCTCATCATGCCGATCATGCTGAACTCTTACGTAGGGAGTAGCTACTAGGCAGACCAGAGACTGACGGAAGTCAGACTTGAGCCCAATATGTGGCTCGTGCTGATGTGCTGTTTTACCTATGAGTATAGGGGATCTACTCTTGAAAAACTCTGAAGTGCTTATAAGATAAAAAGAAGAAGGGAGGCTAGGGCTTCCCTTTTTTATGTTTTGATTTTCCCGCTTCGAGCATGGGACTGAACGCCACATGCTATAATGCAATATCCCTTCAGGATAAACTTACTGTTCCACAAGAATAACAAACGTATCCTGATTGAGGCACCCAAAAATACCTAGTCCATTTTCTACATTGCTCAACAAAGTCACAGGCTCTGAAGGAAAAATATCTGTGAAAATAGCTTCCTGGCTTTGTCGCTGCTTGCGGAAACTATTGAGGTAGCGCCACATTTCTACATTGGCGCTGTAAAGCGTAATCGTTAGTTGACGGAGGGTATCTGTATCTACGATAGGGCGCGGCGTTTCAAAGATGAATTCAGCGGATTTTGTTTCTCCATTCCATTCCTCATCGCTCAACCAGCTTTCCTCTACCAGTAAACTACTTCCACTTCCTTCTAGACCATTAGTAGCAGGCCCCAGTACTTCTAAGGGACGACGAAGGACATAATTTACACTGTCATCTTCGAAAGCGATATAACTTCCTCCCATCGTATAAAAATGTGCTTGCCGAGCGTCATCCTGGATGGAGACTGTGGCAATTGACCGATTGACAAGCTCTGTCTCTAGCTCTACTAATTCTATTTCATTCGCAGTATTGAGAGAGAGTGTCGGAATGGTGAAAGCAGAGGGATATAGGATTGTCGTTTGGGCAGAGACCATGGGAAAGTCGGGATGAGATATGCGAATCTCGTAGGTATTTCCTGCTATAGCCAGATGATCAGGGAGCAGATACTTACCTAGGGTAGTTGTTGTCGTATCGAAGCTGCGAGAGATAGAGTTTGGGGTGAATACAGGAATATTTCTTATAACATCAATTGTTGTATCCGTGTAGATCATCGTCCCTAATAGTTCTCCATTTTCAAACACTTCTACCTCTGCACCTAAGATTTGTAATTGCTCAAAATTAGATTGTGCTGCAAAATCTTCTGGGAAACTTCGATTGAGGAATATCTCGATGGGGCCTTCTGTCCGAATGAATCCATATACGATCATTTGAGGGTTTACGTCAGGAAAATCTAGCGATAGGGTCTGCTCACAACTACTTAGAAGGCCAGAGGCTGTAGATATACTAAGGAGGAAGAGAAATTTCAGCTTATTCATGATTAAAATTCAAAGTTGTAAGAGATGGAAGGAAGGATAGGAAAGAGAATGAGTTGGCGGAGTTCGGGCTGTCCTACGGAGCTTGAGCCTAAGTATATTGACAGAGGGTTCAGTCGATTGTAAGCATTGTAAAGACCTACACGCCAGATGCGTGTACCATGTGTTTTCTTTTTGGTGAATGAAGCCCCTAGATCTAGTCTGTGATACAGTGGATATCGGGTTCCATTGCGTCCATCTGGAAATACCAAGCCTGTAGGATTGAGTATTTCACCTAGCAGTGGGGAGTTATACTCGGGCTCATAAGAAGTCGGACTCTGAAACTTACCGATCGGATTGGGTAATCCTTGGAGATTTATTGGGCTCAGAGATTGGGCATACCCCAAGGTGAATGCCCTACCTGTATGAATTACCCAGCTTAAGTTCAGGCTGACGTTGGGGCGGATTTGGTGCTGAATGATGAGATTGGCATAGTGACGCTGGTCATAGCGAAAGGGAAAAGGCTGCCCAGCATTGATATTGGGAAACTGACGCGTGTTTTTGGATAGGGTATAGCTAATCCATCCCTGGGTCTTGCCATAGTTTTTTTTGAGCAATACTTCCAAGCCATAAACAGAACCAGTACCATTGGTTTCTACATTATCTTGCCAGTCACTCCCAAAAAAGTTTTCGAAAAAATTACTGCCTTCTTTATACTCGATCAATCCATTCATTTCCCTAAAATACCCCTCTAACTCCACCTGCCATTTGCCTTCGTCTAGCCCTGCGTGGATGCCTGTAGAGACTTGCCAGAGATCCTGTGAGGGGACGCGCGCCGTAGCCGGCACCCAAAAGTCAATGGGTAGACCCAAGGTTGTGTTGGCGAGTAGGTGCAGGTTTTGACGCATGCGCGTGTAGCCGAACTTCCAGGCTGCTTGAGGGAGAATCTGAAGGCTTCCTGTAAGTCTCGGTTGAAGATTCCACAAAAACCCATTTTCTGTTTCGTAAGCATTAAGATGGAGCCCTCCGTTGATTCGAAACTTCTCTGAGAGCCTCCATTCGTCTTCTAGATAGAACGCCCCTTCCCTTCGGTTGATGGTCGCACTCACAAAGCTGGTATCAATCGATTGTGACTCGAAGGAAGAACTAAGGCCAAGCGTGCCAGGCTGAAATTGATGGAAGGTAGCCTGAGCTCCAGCGCGTAGCGTATGTCTGGGTTGTGGATAGTACTCGACATCCCATTTGAGGCCCCAGTCTTGGACCTGCGAACGATAGTCAAAGGAGGAACGATTGTCGGAGGGAGCTTGACTTGAGCCAGCAGGGGGAAAAATACGTTCCCGATAGTTGTTGGCTGCCTTGAACCTGTAGCGGGAAAAAGTAGCTGTCACATTACTAAATGCCCGACTGCCCCACAAGTGATTCCATCTCAAAGCCGCAATTTGGTTTCCCCAGGCAGAGGTAAGTTCGTTTTCTGCCCGAATGACGCCTTGCGTGAAAATATCCTCATAGGTTTCATCGCTTCGGAAGGGAATTCTGTCATTGCCCAAGTACAGACTGAGGAAGAGCCGATCTTTTTGAGAAAATATGTGATTGAGCTTCGCCGTCACATCATAAAACGTGTACCCCGCTGCTGCTTCGCCTTCCGAATTGAGGCGACTGTAGGGCCTGAGCAGTAGGTCAGCAAAACTCCTTCTCCCTGATAGGAGAAAGGATGTTTTACCTTTTTGAATGGGTCCTTCAAGCGCAAAATGTGAGCTCAAGATACCTGCCCCTACCGATCCATGAAACGTGTTCATATCCCCTTCTTTCAGCCTGATGTCCATGACGGATGACAGGCGTCCTCCATAGCGCGCAGGGAATCCCCCTTTGGTCAGCTTTACCTGCTTGAGGGTGTAGGGCTGAAAGACAGAGACCAATCCACCTGCATGGTTCAGATAGTAAAGAGGCACATCATCTACCAGGATAAGATTCTGCCCTGGTCCACCGCCTCGGACGAGCAAGTTCGACGTGCCATCTGGACCTGCCTGTACACCTGGTAGGAGCTGAAAGGCTTTGATGACATCTACTTCACCTAGCAGGGCTGGAAGCTGTTTGATGGTCTCAAGAGGAAGCTGCGCGGTGCCTATCCCTGCTTCCTGAAAATTCCTCTCGCTTTTGAATCCCTCGATTTCTACGGCTTGGATGGATCTAATGGCCAAGTCCACCTGTACAAACGTATCGCGCCTGAGCTGTAGGGTCAGCATGTGTTGTTCATGATTGACGGAGCGAACGAGGACTTGGTGGGAGCCCTGAGGTAGACTGAGGCTGAAAAATCCAAAATTATTGGTGTAAGTCCCTATTTGCAGTGAAGGAACGTAGACGACTGCGCCTATGATCTTTTCTTGACTGCCCTTCTCTTGGATATATCCCCTGAATATATAAGAGTCTTCATCAGAAGATGGCTTCCTTTTGGATGGGGAGGGGATCTTCTTAGGATAAATGGTAAGGGTATTTCCTAATGGTTGGAATGTAAGAGGGGAATTTCGGAGAATAGAAGATAGGATTTGTTGGAGATGTTCGTCTTCGAATTTGGCAGAAACTCGTCGACGCATCGCAGGATGATCACTTTGAAAAGCGATAGGAACTTGTGTCTGATCAGTCAATTCCATCAGGCATGTTTTCAGAGGGATATTTTGGAAGTGAATAGACAGTTTAGGGTCCATCTGATTTCCTTGCCCCCAGGCCATGAGGACTCCATTCATCCAGAGGATGAGCCATATGCGTTGAATCATGGGAAAAGTATTTGTCTTTTTACTTACTTACTTACGAAAAGTGATGGTTCGGTTATCTCGTGAGAACGAAAGGCCACATATCAATTGAATGATCTCTGCGATCTCCTCTGGTTTCTGTGCTTGTGTCTGAATATTGAGGCGACAGGGTTTTGATGATGAGAGATCTGATTGGAAGACAGGTCCATAGTAGGTGTTGAGTGCCAGAAGGATAGAATCCAAAGGAGCCTGATTAAAGGAGAAGTATCCCGTATGCCATGCGTCAAAATTCTTTTGCCTTGTCATGAACTTAGCAATCTCTTCATTTTGAATACGACCGCTTTCTCCTTTTTCTAGGTAGACAAACTCCTCCGTAAGCCGCTGACTGAGCTGTACTTTTCCTGAGGTGACAGCTATATGGGTTTGTCTTTCATTATCCTCGATTTGAAAGGATGTTCCTAGGACTTTCACTTCTGCATTCAGCATACGGACGACAAAAGGCTGCTCGGGTCGTTTTTCAATATCAAAGTATCCTTTTCCTTCAAATTGAATATTCCTTTGTGCTTCAGAAAAAGTCGGTGGATAGGAGACTGTTGCACCAGGAGCCAGAAATACTTCACTCTCATCTGGAAGTACGACTTGCTGTTGTACAGCGTCTTCATTTGTGACGGTGATCCAGTTGCCTGGTGGATTTTGGTCAAACAATCCAGTGATCAGTATGACAAAGAGTACCGTAGCTGCGATGCCTACGACGGCTGATGCAAGCGCCCATCTCTTGATGACAGGCCGAGGACGTACCACCTGAGGTTGAACTTTCTCCCAAGCTTCTTTTGAATCAAAAGATTGAAACTGAGGTTGTGCTTCGAACCAGACCTTGGCGATGAGGGCATACTCCTCTGGATTTTCTTTGCGAAAATCGGCTACAGCTTGTTCATCTGCAGCATTTCCTGTCCCTGAAAGGACGCGTATGATTCGCTGTTCAATATCCATTTGTGCTTGCCTTCATGTATAAGTCGAGAAAAAAATGAGGGACCCCTATTCGTATCTAAAAAAATGAAAAAATAATTTCATGGGCGCCTGCATGACCTGTGGGAACCTTTGAGATCGCTGGTGAAATACGCATACCCCTGACAGATTCTATTTACCTTCTATTACCCTTTGAAATCACATGCTAGCCTTTTACCACAGGCTAAGTACACTCACAAGAGAAAGCAATCCACTCCTCTTGATGAAAGCGCGAAGCATTTTCAACGCTCGGCCCATTTGATTTTCGACAGTTTTGATGGAAAGATGTTCTTGATCGGCTATTTCTTGATAGGTGAGTCCTTGTGTGCGGCTCATGAGGAAAATTTCTCGGGTTTTGGGAGGAAGTTGTGCTACGAAATAATCTACCCATGCTTGAATTTCAAGTTCGGATGTGGCCTCAGGGAGTGAGGCAGTAGGAAGGTGCTGCGCCTCCTCTAACGATTCTGTCGATGTATGAGGCTTTCGGAGCTGATCTATGCATCGGAATTTAAGGGCACGGAGGAGGAAGGCTTCGGGATTCTCTGCTTGGGTAAGCGCATCTTTTCTCCACAACTCAATGAAGAGTTCTTGAACGGTATCTTCAGCCCATGCACGATCTTTCAACATGCGCAGCGCATAGTTGCAAAGGGGCTCATAGTACTGAGTAAATATTTCTTGGAAAGCTTGGGGATCAGAACTTGCCATCAATATGTATGACAGAGGGGCGAAAAGAATGTTTGACAAAGCACTTTTCTACTTTATCAAAGGCATGTAAAGGTACGGTATGAAACATGGGTTCATGCACCATAAACGACGGTCTCTTCCCCTTCGATGGTGAGTTTATTTTTGGGAGCTTCTAGGCATCTGCCGATGATTTGTGCTTCGATTTGGTACGTCCCTGCCATATCTATGATTGCCTTTGCTGTCTCTTCATCTGTATAAATTTCCAGTCTGTGGCCCATATTGAATACCTGATACATTTCCTGCCAGCTTGCTTGGGAGGATTGCTGAATCAATCGGAAAAGAGGGGGCGTATCGAAGAGATTGTCTTTGACGATATGTAGGTTCTCTACAAATTTCATCACCTTAGTCTGACCTCCTCCTGTGCAGTGAATCAATCCGTGAATTTTCTCTCGGTATTGGTCCAGGACCTTCTTCATTAGCGGTAGATAGGTACGTGTAGGGCTGAGGAGTGCTTGTCCGACATTGATAGGCGTACCTTCGAGGGCATCTGTCAGCTTATGTCTACCAGAGTAGACGAGGTCTTGAGGGACTTTGGGAGAAAAAGATTCAGGGTACTTCTCTGCATATATCTTGTGGAGGACGTCGTGGCGTGCGTTTGTCAGGCCATTGCTGCCCATGCCTGCGTTGTAGCGATCCTCATAAGTCGTCTGACCGAAGCTGGCCAGTCCCAGGATGACATCTCCAGGCTGTATGTCCTCATTGGTGATGACGTGCTTGCGGGGCAGTCGGGCAAAGGCTGTTGCATCGTGTATGAGCGTACGCACAAGGTCTGCTACATCCGCTGTCTCTCCTCCTGTATTCTCCGCTTGTATCCCATGTCCACGTAGCATATCGAAGAAGCTCTCCATTCCTTCCAGGATCTCTGCCAGTACATCGCGACTCACATAAAAGGGATTGCGACCAATGGTATTGGAAAATAGGAAGGACTCCGTCGCCCCTGCGCAGAGCATGTCATCCAGATTCATGACGATGGCGTCTTGTGCGATACCTTGCCAGACAGATAGGTCTCCTGTTTCTTTCCAGTAGATGTAGGCTAGAGAAGATTTGGTTCCTGCACCATCCGCATGCATGATATTCGCATAGGCTTCATCTCCTCCTACACGATCGGGGAGAATCTTGCAAAAAGCCTTGGGATATAGCCCTTTGTCCAGGTTGCGAATGGCGTAGTGGACATCTTCTTTGTCTGCGGAGACACCTCTCTTGGCGTAGTTGCTGCTCATGATACAAAAATGCATCTATTTCTGAACCCATCAAAAAAAACAGCAGGACCCGTGAAGATCCTGCTGACAACATATGTAGTAGTTACGTTTCGCTTATTGATTGAGGCTGTTGAATTCGATCGAAAGAATCTTGAATTCTGTACGGCGATTGTCTTGCTCGTCTTGATCGTTTTTCTCAGGATAGATGAGGAGTTGAGATTCTCCGTATCCATACCAAGAAAGACGAGAAGGATCTATTCCATTGTCTGCTAGGAACTTCACCACAGCTTTTGCACGGTTATTAGAGAGCTTATCATTGTACTCTGGCGTACCATTAGAATCTGTATGTGATCCCAGCTGAATGGTGATATTATCATTATTGTTGAGGAGCTTTACGACTTTTTCCAGTTCTGGTAGGGCATCAGGACGCAAGTAATATTCATCGAAATCATAGTAGATATTCTGAAGTGTGATCTCTTTTCCGAGCACAATAGGCTCCAGTTCAATATCGATATTGCGAATGAACGTTTCATTCTTGCGCAGTCCCATCGTACTGACTTCTTCTTCATTGGCAAGATACTCACGGGCATTCCCTAGGATCTTATATTTACGGTCGGGACGGAGGCGGAAGTCATACTCAGCAGACTGATCTGTCGTGAATGTTTCCAGCTCGTTCAGGCTTCCATCGTTCTGATATTCGAAGAGAGTAGCTGTTGCAAATTCTACAGGCTCTTTGGTGCGTTTGTCACGAATGACACCTGTAACTGTCACATTGAGACTTCCCAAATCTACAGGGATGCGACGTGCCCAATAGATGTCGTAGCTACCAAACCCTCCTCTACGGTCAGATGAGAAATACAGAAGGGAATCTTCATCCGTCCAAATGCTACCAAAATCATCGAAAGAAGAGTTGACAGGATAGCCTACATTTTCTGGCTGGTTCCAGTTGTCGATTGTTCCTTCGGCCATAAAGATATCCAATCCCCCAAATCCAGGACGTCCGTCTGTTGCGAAGTACAATGTATTTCCAGGATCATTGAAGAAAGGAGAATATTCGTTGTAAGGAGTGTTGATGGCAGGGCCGAGGTTTTGAGGCGTAGACCAGCCCGCACCGACGCGACGAGAGTACCAAATATCGAAGCGACCTTCACCACCTTCACGGTCAGAGACAAAGAAAAGGGTACGTCCATCTCGTGTGATGAATGGCTGGCGATCTTCAGCAGGAACTTGACGTGTTCTTCCGCGATCGTCAATGACCGTACGCGTGCCGTTCACAGACTCCATAAACACGGGCTTCGCCCACTTTTTCTTTACGGGATCGTATCGAGATTCGAAAATGCTACATCCATTACGGTTATTCTTCGAACCACAAATCGTAAAGTACATGGTCAGGCCGTCACCAGAAAAGGTCGCAGAACCATTATTTTTCTTTGTATTGATTTTTTTATTGTTGATGCGCTCTACTTCTGTACCGAATGTACTGTCGTTTTCTCGCACCACCAGATAGATATCCTCGTCTTTGGGCTCACCCGTCACTACATTTCGCTTGTTGCGCTTGTTGGGGAGGGGACGAGAGGAGGTAAACGCCAGAAATACATCTTCCTGTCTTTGGTCAAGGAAAGATGGGAAACGATCTCCTGCTTCACTGTTGAAGCTAGCGGGTTGTGTACGGAAGAGTGGCTTATTACTCAAAGCTTCCTCTGCGAGTTCGCAACCTTCTAGTTCGATGGTTGCTCTTTTGTAGATCTGATCGTTTTTGTTGGGATGACGCTGTTGAAACTCTCCAAAAGCCTCTTTCGCTTTGCGGTAGTTGCCAAGGATCTTATAAGTAAGGCCAATCTGTAGATACACAGTATCATTTCTAGCAGGATCAATCTCGCTGGCCTTGCGGAAATAACGCAGGGCTTCGCTATACTCTTTAAAAAAGCGGTTGATCAAGCCAAGTCTGTACGCAGCGTGGTAATTGTTAGGGTCCTGTGCTAGGACATCCTGATAAAGATTGGATGCGTCCAACTTATTGTTTTGACTGTAGTACTGATCAGCCTTATCGAGGGTCTTATCGAGTTTGGTCGACTGCCCCCAAAGACTCATGGGTACCAGCAACATGAAGATCAAAAAGATCTTAGAAAGTTGCTTTAAAGGAGGAGCTATCATAGGAGTGAACGTTTTTTCGAAAAATTGGAATTTATAGAGCAAGTGTAGATGCCTAGCAAACTTAGAAAAATTCCTGCTTTGTCTCAATGACTTAGAATAAAATAATCCAAAGTAGAAAATCTCCTGCCAGTATGCTGATGGCCGCAATGACAAAGGACGAGATCGTCGCGCGGCCCAGCCCTTGAGCGCCTCCTGTCGTCTGGAGACCCATATAACACCCAATAAGTGCAATGAGCATTCCAAATATAGCACCCTTGATCAAACCTCCCGCAAGATCTGCCAAATGAAAAAATTCTCTGACAGAGTGAAAGAAAACTTGCTGGGTAATGTTCAGAAAATAGGTAGAAACGACGAAAGCTCCAAGTACAGCGATGATTACAGAGAAAAGCGTGAGCAAAGGCATCATCAATGAAAGTCCCATAAACCGAGGCAATACAATATAACGAATGGGATCTATCGACATCGTTTTCAATGCCGTAATCTGCTCGGAGAGCTTCATAGCGCCGATTTCTGCTGTCATGGAGGCTCCAATCCTGCCACTAATCACCAGTGCTGTCAATACAGGTGCCATCTCCATCATCACCACACGGACGACCTGTCCTCCCAGCACGCTCATGGACACCATATTTTGAAACTGATAGGCAGCTTGCCATGCGATAATGGCTCCCGCAAATAATCCAATCAAGAGAACCAGTGGAATCGAGCGCACACCCACATGGTCCAACTGCTCGATCAGACGCTTCCTATCCTTCCACATGTAAGGGAAGGTCCCTGCCAAACGGTAGATCAAAAACCCAAATTCGCCAAGCTGATGAATCATGGACATGGAAGTCGAAAATTGTCTCGCTACTATTTTTTAAGCATCAACAAAGTCTTTTGTTTGTCTACCAAAGATATATAGGAGACAAAACACGACGTGAATATCCATAAAAAATGAGAGAATCGGCTTATTCGCTAGCCTTGGCATTCATTTCGCTGCTGACCTGCTCATACTTCAATATTTTGGAGAGCATCCAGGCATCTCGGATTTGCTCTTTGAAGATGAGGGGAAGTGGAGCATCTTTAAAAAAGCTCCCGCCAGCTGTGAATCGGACATAGAAAGGCTTTTCTGGGTTTCTGGCAATACGATCTATGAGTGCTTGATCAGCTAGATCATCAAAATTGATTTCCTCTATGACCCACTCGCGGGTATATGTTCGGGTATTTCGAGGATCTTTGGTTGAGATCCGCTGACTCTCCAAAGAGTCTCTGCGTCCTTTTTCATATAAGACGATGCGTGTATGGATGAGACCTTTTTCAGAATAAAAGTGAGATTTCAACCATGCCTTGCCATCCTCTGTTACGCGAGCGGATAAATGGACATATTCATCTTCTACTTCTGGTATCAACACGTTTTTATACTCTATGCCATAGGTAGTGTCCATTCGCTGCCAGAATCGCTTAAACAATGTCCGACGCACCCAGGAACTTTGTATCCACTCCTCATCTTGTGTGGAAGTTTTAAGCAGATGGCTCAAACGAATATTTTCTGACTCAAGCTCGGAGGACACCTCGGAGATATAATGATTTTTGAAATGCTGCACGCAGCCCTTATCGTAAAGCGTGAGGATCGTATCGGTAAGGGAAGCTTTTTGTTGGGAATCTACCCAGAAGGTCACTCCTTCCTTTTGGGCTTGAGCATGGAAGATCTGATAAGTCTGTACGCCTTCTGTCATGAAAAGAGAGGAGGGAGCTGTTTCTGCAATTGCGGATCTATAGATAGGAGGAAAAGATAGATAAGCCAACCATTCCTTGCCAATCAACTGGTCTGCGAAGACCTGATTTTCATTTAGGGCTTGTCGAAGTACTTCGGAGTCAAATACATCAGGTACAGGTGGAAATCCTATGTAGAAGACGAGTGTTTTTCCTTTTACTTCTAATACGAGATAGGTATCGGTTTTTTCTTGGATATGAAAGACTTCCTCTGCATAGGGACGAATGTCTACAGGTGTAAGTCCTATGGGAATGATCAGGTCAGGATCTTCCCAAATAGGATGATAATCCCCTTCAAATGCCGCAGTGACTTGAAAGAAGTGTTGCTGACTGATGGGCGTTTTGGGAACATATATATTTCCATCTATCCCTACGACTTCATACTTACTTCCTTCGACCTTACGAGTCTTACGTTCTTTCCTCGATGCAGGACGTACATATACGTAGGGGATAATGCCAGTAGGAACTGCTTGATATTTGTTGCTTTCGAGACCGTGGAGATAAGCCTGGGAGAGATATAAGGGCTGTCCTACTGCAATTTTCTCCTCCTCTACAGAGAGGGGAGTTTGTAGATGACTAATGTCCCATTTGCATGAATCCAGATCTTGTGCCTGGCTTATACCCATCAAGCCGATGAGTCCGATGATAAGTGTAATCGTATACTTCATAAATTCCTCCTGCACAAATAACGACAGCACCTAGGCATTCATTACATGGATCAAATACTGAGCCATTTGTTTCTATAATAATTCATTCATAGAATTATTCAAGTTTTCGAGAGGAAAGTGTGAAAAATTGAGGACCAATTGATAAAAATCTTGCAATAGATAATCTTCTCCTTTAAGAGATTTGGCGTTTTTCTGGAGTTGGAGAAGCGTTTGATAGGCTATCCACTCACTCGCACCTTCACCAGGATATAGGATGATGCGGTCCATGATGTATTGAGCTTGGCGAGGAGAAACGCCTGTTTCCGTAGTCAAAAAGCGTGTTCCTTTTGTTCGCGACCAGTTGTTGAGGTGGAAGCCTGTATCCACAATTAATTTGGCCAGACTTACGAGCTTGTGTTGTTGATAACGCGCATTTTGAGGGGGGCTAGCAGAAAGTAAGCCTAGTTCTTGTACCACAAGCTCACCTGCTAGTAGTCGCCATCCTACCTGAGGACCATGATACTGGATCATCCGCGGCCAATCCCCTAGCTTTAGCAATTCCTGATGCACATTTTCATATAGATGGACGCCAGGTATTCCCCATGTGTAGAGGAAAATCTGATCATTTTCCAGGGAAGCAAACTCAGGATGCGTCCGATCCATCAAGAGCATACTTTTTCTCGATCCATCCATCGCAGAAGGCATAAATCCCCAGGAGCGGGTATAATTCAAGGCAATGTCTGGCATTTCAACAATCTCTGGACGAGAGGCTGGAATGGAATCGAATAGTCCTTTGGCGTTGCGGTGCATTCTTCTCTGGTATGCATTGGCCGAGTCACTAACGAAAATGCGCTTACGAACGTCATAAAGGATATTTGTATCTGCACGGAAGGTAGGTAAAGCCCCTAGGTCTACATGTTCTTTTTGCCTGAGGAGATGCGCCACACCCCAATCATGGAGTGTATCTATTGCTACGGCATAGCCTAGGTGTTTTTTGAGATGAAGGGGATAGTTGGCAGGATCAGAGATACCCGAGCGGGTGGTGTCTGCTTGGGCAATCCACTCATCTAGGTAAGGGAGGAGCTTCTGGTAAGCTACGCGGATTCTATTTTCGATAATTTCTTCTGTATTGGCGATAATGGTGACCGCCGTATACTCATTCATATCGACAGGGTCGGCCTTTCCCAGTTGTCGTGCGATGCTTTTAAGTAAGAGATTCTGAGGGGCAGGGGTTTGGGCAATGGAGTCCACTTGCTTACGGACCTCTTCTAGCATATACTTGGGAGGAAGTTTCCCTGCTTGGGCTAGTTTTTGCGCTTCTGCTAGATGTAGAGAGAGTTGCTTGGTAAAATTTCGTAGACGATCGCTGTAGTATTCGGTATCCTTTTTCTCCCCAAAAGTAAACCCAAGTGCCAGCTCTGACATGAGGGTAAGGTGTACGCCATCTACAGGATTAAAAGGAAAAGTATTGCGATTGAGTAGCTCTGTCTCGCTCTGGATCTGAAGATAGTAGCCGAGTGCTTGATAGTGCAATTGATCTTCTTTACGCCAAGCTGATGTATCCACTGCTTTCCATAGGTCGATTGCTGCCTGAATCCTTTCCTGTTTAACCTCTGGATCATGGTGGGTCAGCGATGTAAATCTTCCTTTGTATCGACTATAGTTTTGGGCAAAACTTGGCCTGTGAATGTAGAGATATTCAGGGTCGTCTCCTATGAATGCTTCATACACAGGATCTAGGACAGACATAGTAGAGATCGAGACAGGAGCCGACTCACAGCCTAGCATCAGGATGAGTCCCAATAGAAAGGGTAGGTATAATTTTTTCATCTGGTGTGAAATACGGGAAATTATCATTACAGACTAATGACTGCTGCAAATGATTTTCATACAGGTAAAATTATGCAAGTTATCTCAGCTTACATAGGGGGAACAGCGAGAGAATGGCATACTTATACACCAAAAGCGAGGCAACAAAAAAGGCCAGTGAAAACTGACCTTAATATTTTATGGCATCACGATCCAGATGTCAGGCAGTTGCCATTTCTGCTTTGAGTCCTGGAACATTGCGAATGATGATACGCTTCCGATCAAAATCAATGAGGCCTTCTTCTCTCAACTCGTTTAGCACCGTCGTCACGGTCTGTCGAGAAGTCCCCGTGAAGGAAGCGATCTCTTGATGCGTCAGATAATTTCTAAGCTGGACTGCACCATCTGCAAGCTTACGGCCGTAGCGGTTGGCTTGGTCCATGATATATTCTGCGATGCGTGTACGGGCATCTTTGAATAAGAGAGAGGCGAGACGCTTTTGGGTATAAATAATACGATCCCCCATGAGCTTGTGCAGGAAGTTTTTGAAGCCATTGACCTCTTTCATCAATGAGGTAACTTCATTTCGCTCTAACACACATACTTCTGTCTTTTCCATGGCTTGGGCGAACTCTGTCCGTTTGTCAGCTCCATAGATGGCAAGCTCGCCGAAGATCTCCCCTGGATGTAAGACCGCTTGAATCAATTCTTCTCCTTCGGGTGTGTAGCTGCCGACTTTTACTGCACCTGAGTCAATGAAAAATACATGCTCGGCTGTATCATCGTTGAAGTAGATGAATTCGTTTTTCTTATATGTTCGCTTGGGATGGCGCTTATATCTTTCAGCTCCTTTGTTGATGGGGCAAAAGTATTCGAAGAGATTGACTTCTTCCAGATACCAAATATTGCTCGCATCTTTCATATTTACCAGTCTTTTTAGTTAGCTCTCAAAATGTGGATTGGCATTTGTATAGGTTGGTTCTTTGGTGTTATAACGAAGCTATATGCCAAAGGTTGAGCGGATTATGTTCTATTTATGCGAACATCCAAAATGTCATAGGAAAGACCTTTTGATTCTCCGAAAGCCTGTAACTAGCGGACTTTTGTCCTGCGATTTTATGCACCCTTTGCCTTTTCTTCTACCCCCTCTGTTGTGTATTTTCCCCAGAATCGGATAATCCCATACAGGGCAGCGATCCCCAAGATCAAGCCCAGCCAAGTCGGCATGCCCAATGAGCTAGGAACCGTACCCACTCCGACAGCGACTAACCCTACAACCAATGCATAAGGTAACTGTGTACGAACATGATCTATGTGATTACAGTCACACGCAAGCGAACTGAGGATCGTAGTATCTGAAATCGGAGAGCAGTGATCACCTAGTACAGAGCCTGCAAGAACACTGGCTACGACATTGAAGAAGATCGAAAGTGCTTCAGGTGTTTCTAGACCGTAGCCCAAACCGATATTCCAGGTCAAAGGGATCATCAGTGGGTACAAAATGGCCATTGTTCCCCATGAGGAACCTGTAGCAAACGAAACCAAGGCGCCTAAGACAAAAGTGATCAAAGGTAACCAGTAGGGAGCGATATTGGTTCCTACTAGATCTGTCAGCAAATCCGCAGTATGAATATCAGCTGTGACGCCTTGTAAACCCCAAGCAAGGGTAAGGATAATCAGCGCACTCATCATGACTTTAAATCCACTGACCATTGTTTCCATCGTTTCTCCAAGATTCATCAAACGCTGTCCCATCGTCATGATGATACTGACGACTACGGCAGTCAATGAAGCCCACATCAGTGCTTTGTAGGAATCAGCATTTCCGATAGTCTTAGATAGCTTGGAAGGAAAGTTTTCTGCTGCTGTCCATATTTCTGCATCGTATCCTGTGTAGATAAGCCCGATTAAGACCCCTACTACGAGTACGACAATAGGGATGACGGCATTGAATGCTTTGGGTACGATGCCTTCCTTGGGATCGAAGTGGCTCATCTCTGCATTTTTACTTTCGCTATCTGTACTATTAGCGACGGCTCCCGTGCTGCGCGCACGCTGCTCAGCTTTGAGCATAGGACCGAAGTCTTTGCCAGAAGCGATCAGTAGAAGGATGAAGACCAGGGTCAAAATCGGATAAAATGAATAACCAATAGACTGAAGAAATATTTTATACGGACTCAAGTCCTCAGGAAAACCTGCCAAATGCGCCATGCCATCTTCTATATATCCAAGCTCAGCTGCAATCCAGGTAGAGATAAAGGCGAGTGCTGCAACAGGGGCAGCGGTAGAGTCAACGATATAGCTGAGTTTTTCACGAGATATTTTCAGCCTATCCGTGATCGGACGCATGGTATTTCCTACAACCAGAGAATTGGCATAATCGTCGAAGAAAATTACTACACCCAGTAGCCACGTAGCAAACTGCCCCGATTTGGCTGTCTTTGCGATTCGCGAAATACGAGTCACGATCCCCAGCATCCCTCCATTACGCGAAATGATGGCCACCATCCCTCCGATCAGCATAGAAAATACAATGATAGATTGATGGTCAGGATCTGCCAAGGCAGAAAGCACATATGTATCTAGGGCAGTCAAAAAACCCTGAAAAATGCTCATGAGCGAACCCGAATCATAAAATCCGAGGATAATACTCCCTAGTACAATACCCGAAAAAAGGGAAATCACGACCTCCTTAAAAACCAGGGCCAGAAGAATCGCCAATAACGGTGGAATCAAACTCATCCAGAGAGGAAAATTCACGATAATCAAGGACACCTGCACAATCTCCTGATCTGGAATGACAAAAGAGTTGCTCTCCTTAATCGAATCTCCCGTCAACACAATCTCTCCTTTTCCGTTTTCTAATCTTACAGGAATAAGGATACCATTGGCTAGAATATTAACTTCTGTATTGATATTGGGTTGATCTACTGCCTCGATATAGAAGGTGACGGTATGGCCCTTTCGGACAAGCGTCTTTTCTGACTTTATGGCTAATTGCGGGGAAGGGCTCGCGGGAGTAGTGACAGAGTCTATAGACGTATCCTGCTGGGTAGTATCCTGCCCTTGAAGCATAAGTGGATTCATACTCATCCACGTGAAGAGGAAGAGAAATAAAGACGTGGGGAGTACTTGATAAAAAATGGAAAAACGAATTTGCATAGGGTCGGATTCGGACAGTAACTTATAACCAACGAAAATATAGGAAAATATTCCTATACCAAAGGGAACGACCCGCATCTTTCCCAAAAACCACATCCCCTTGATTCAGCTTTTACACATGAACTTAGGGGAAATGAGAAAGGGAAGGGATCATTATCTCAGAAAGGATTACATATGAAATACAGTTTTTTGGTTTGGATGTGCATAGCGTGTTGGGTGGGGGTGTCTGCACAGCCTCAAACAGACAGTATACCTCAAGCTGTACATGTAGACAGTGTCAAGTGGGCAGCCAGGGTGCATCCTTTGGCTTTGGAAAATGATGAAGGATTTGTATCGTTTGAGCCGCTGGATACGGTCGTCTCAGATTATGCTTTTTTCTTTACAGGCGAAGTCCATCGAAAAAAGATTAATACCCAGCTTCAATTGAATTTTCTCTTGTATCTCCATCAGACAGCAGGTGTGAGGAATCTGATCATTGAAGGAGGATTTAGTTATGGGTATTTACTCGATGTGTATGTACGTACGGGAAATGAAAAAATTCTGGATAAAGTAATGGCTGTAGCACCCATATGTCCAGGAAATATGCGGAAACTGTTTCAAAATATTCGTGAATACAATCAGAAATTATCCAAGTCCGAGCGTATTCGCATTATGGGAATCGACATCGAGCATGCACCTGAGCTGTCTTTACAGGTCCTTCATTCCTTCCTACCTAAAGAAGATCCTCCTAAGTCCCTCCGCAAGCGCATCAACCGCATCGTCAAAGCTCACAGATCAAAATTTCTGGATGAGGCCGACCTCAAAAATATGTTTCGAGATCTGTACGAAGATATGGAGAGGCGAGAGGAGCTTTACAGGATATATTGGGGACAGACGTTTCCGCTGGCTCGCCTGATTGTCGAAAATACCGTGCAGGGCTACGACTTCAATTGGGTTAATATGACATTTCGTACTGATGGCTGGAAAGATCGCGAGGAGCGTATGTACGATAATTTTTTGGTTGTTCAACCCTTCTTGAGAAAAGGTGCCTGCTATGGCCAGTTTGGCGCTTTCCATGCGCAGCTAGCTGAGGGCATCAGTTGGGATTTTCCTACCATTGCCCGAAAACTCAATCAGCGAAGCAACTCTCCCGTCCAGGGTAAAGTCATGGCGATCACACGTTATTTACGTGATTTTTCAAGTGAGTATGAGCGTTGGACAGACAATACCGAGCTAAAGGATATGGTGCAGTTCATCGAAAAATCCTATCCCAATAGAGTAGTCCTTTGTCGTCTGGTAGGCTCTGATACCCCATTTAAAGAGATGAGTAAAGCTTTTCAGTACATGATCTACATAGATGAGGACTTGGAGGAGATACAGTGTAGGTGATGCATCGTCTCTCACATGGTCTTCATTCTCACTACCTCTTCGCGATAGAATCCCACTAGTCCGAATGCCATGAAAGTGGGTCCCAATCCACCTTACTATCGAAATAGAGATGGGATCTCACGATTGAGTCATGTTCATACCCCACCCTTGGTCTACCCTAAGTATTAGCTTATTTCGCTGTAGCTAAAGATAAGATATAAGATGCTGTTGGGACCTTACTCAATAACTGTAGTGTTTATTTCATAGTAAAATTGAGGCTTTTCAAAAGTTATGGGACAAAAAAAGAATGCGATTGTCTAGTTTATAATAGAAATATTTATCTATGGAATACTTGTCATGGTATGTAAATGCTTGATTTTCAGTATTCTCGAGACTGTTTATTTATCTATTAGTTTATTTCTTACTTACGAGACAGGATAAGATATAGAAACGGACAGTTTCTCTAAAAAATGACACCTCTATCCTTTGGGATATTGTGACCTAACGAACTCGATATGTAATTCTCAATTTTTCAACATAACCATCTTAATCATGAAAAAAGTAATGTTGTTCCTAATTTTAGGAGCCTGCTTCGTATTGCCTTCAATGAGCCAAAGTACATGGAATAACAGCTCTATAGAGTCCAGAACAGGAGGGACGCTGTCTGTTGGTACACTCAATCAAGATCCTAACCGTACCATCAGCTTAGTCACGAATGGCACGACCGTAAATCCAACAGTACTGAAGTACGGCATCTATAACCGTGTAAGTGCCACAGGCAATGGGTCTCAGTATGGAGCATATCATTTAGTCGGCAATGGTACAGCAACTGGACAAAAATTTGGTGTTTACGCACAAATCTTAGGTAGCCGAGCTACAGGAATCTATTCTTATGTATCATGCAACGAGCCTGACTGTTTTGCAGGTTATTTCAAAGGAAAATTATTGGTCAATGCGACGACAGCTCCCGATGTGGATGCTTTAGGCGTATGGTCATCGATTCAATCTTACTCTTTCCTTGTCAAGCGAGATGGACGCACCTTTGTCAATACGCTGAGATTAGGAGAATCCATAAATGTCAATGACCTGAATGGTACCCTCAGATATACGACAGCCAACGGCTTTGAAGGATACACAAATGGTAGTTGGGGACCCATAGGAGGTGTATTCAATAGTGTATGGGATGAGATTGGGAGTGATATCGCCTATGATGGGGGAAATGTCTACATAGGAACTACACCAGGACAAGTTTCAAATTCTGATAACTACAAGTTACTCGTTGACGGAAAAATCATTGCTGAAGAGGTAAGGGTACAGTTGAGTGGCAATTGGCCAGATTATGTCTTTGATGAAAAGTATGAAAGATTGGATTGGAAAGAATTGGCCAATTTTATCGATACAGAAAAGCATTTGCCAGGCGTACCATCTGAGTCAGAGGTACATGCTGCAGGTGGAGTCGATGTAGGAGAAATGGACCGTGTACTTTTGGAAAAAATAGAAGAGTTGACGCTGTACATGCTTGATCTCAAATCTGAAAATGAAGAACTAAAGAAGCGTATCCAATCACTAGAAAACACAGCAAAGAAATGATCAATAATAGAAATATATGGCTGTATGGTCTGGTGGTGATTCTGCTTCTCTTTCTTTATCCACTGAAAGGACAATCTCAAAGTACGTGCAGCAATAATATTAACTGTCGTCCTCGTGTGTTGATCGCGATCGCACCAGGATGGGTTGGGAACCAAAGTAATGCAGCCCTGATTCAGCAAGCAGAAGCTATGATTAAAGGGTGCAATAGAATCATGGGCCAAAGTATTCACCCCTCTATTTTCGATAATGGTGGACAAGTAGGGATAGAGTATGGACTCACATTGGCAGGAGTAGAGGTACTCGATTCAGATCCTTATTTTGCCCCTAATAATAATCCATTTTGTTCTAACGCAACTCTAGTAGGTACGCGCTTACTCTGTTTGATGAGAAATAATGAGATCCCTCAATTTGAAAACTTGATGGATCACTATCGAGCAGATGTGGGAGTCATTATCCGCCAGATGGACTCAGGTGTATTGGGGCAGGCCGACCAGTCTGGATATAGCTTTTCACCATTTTTAGTTCTCCCTGTGATGGATGATAAGTTTTTTGCCCATGAATTAGGCCACGTATTGGGCTGCGTACATGGAAATTGTGGAGGTCTGAGTGGAATCGCGAGCAATACGTGTAATGGGAATGGACGTGGATTTAGGGGAAATGGATTTCGAACCATCATGTGCCAAGGAGGATCCACTATTGACTACTATTCGAATGACTGGGAATTTTATCAAAACGATCCTAGTAAACCCATGGGAAATAGTGGGAACAACGGAAGTGATTGTGCATGTGTAGTGGCAACCAATACACCTGTGTTGGCCTGCTTTCAAAATCCCTTTGACATTAAGGCAGATGATCCAGACAATGATGTCAATTTCGAACTGTACGCAGATCATCGCGTGCGGGAGAGCTACACGATCCAGCCTGATCCTGGCGTCACTTATTCTATTGAGCCAGATGCAAAATTTGTCATTCGAACAGGAGACTTTGTAGATCTCAAGCCTGGTTTTTGGGCAAAGGAAGAATCGAATTTTCGGGCAAGAGTCAAAGGCTGCTATCCAGCGGATCCCCGAGAAGAACCAGATGTCTTTAGGCTGAAGGAAATGGAAAACCCCCTGGAGGAAAAACTGGAAAGAGGATTAGTATTTGACTTTACAGCCCAGCCCAATCCCTTTCAAAACACGATCCTACTGGAGCTAGAAATCTTCCAGGAAGAGGTTATATCTGTGCAGATCGTGAATCAATACGGTCAAATGATCGATCAGGTCATGGAAGATATGTCACTTCCGATCGGTAGTATGAATCGGAAGATCAATACGCGTGATTGGGCCAGCGGGCTCTACATCATTCAAGTCGTCAGCAAGGATCAAGTAAAAGCCTTGAAGGTTTTGAAAGAATAAATCATGGTTCTGCACATATAGCTAGAAGTATGCAAAATATCCTCTTTCTCTCATAGAGAAAGGGGATGTTTGTTATTCACTCAGCAAATCAAACTGAACTTTTGCCTTCTCTTCCCCATTGGCGATGATCCGTAAATAATGAACACCTGCGTAGTGCTTGCGTGTACTCATCTGCCTGAAATCATGCATCCTGCTAAGATCAAAGCTCGTTGCCTTCTCAAAAGTGTTTTCGCTGATCTGAAATACCTTCGGATTGTGTTTTCCATTGGCCTTGAGGAAGTCTACGATGTACTCTAATCGTACTTTGCTGGGCTTCAAAATCTCTACATTACAGTGTATGGTTGCTTTATCTCCAATTTGTGGATAGGGTGGGTTCAACTTCAAGTCTCGGATGATCACATCCTTCGGATCACCAAAACCAAATATGCGAAGGGCACGTGTATTCCCTTTTTTCAAAAGTGTACGCAGCGCATGCTTGACGATCCAATCTGTCTCTTTCTGCTGGCCGATCCATTCCTCACCTACCTCCAATACACGATCGGGATGATCTTTAGAAATATCGTTGAGATTATTGGCGACGCTACGACGTACATAGTCACTGGCATCAGCTTTGAGATTGTAGAGAATAGGCAAAATAGGCTCAGGATCTTGCTTGAAAATATTCAATGCTTTACCCCAAGGTAATCTGGGACGGCATCCTTCACTCGCTAGACGACGCACATGATGATTCTCGTGATGAGACCATACTTCCATTTGCGCCATCATTCGTTCGGGGTCTTGCAAGATGAAGGGCCGCACAGCAAACTCAGAACTGGAAAACTGCGTGAACCATTCTAAGGCAGGAATGACAACCTCCCAATCTTCATCCAGCCCATAAGTCTCTACATAATTGGGAAAAATCATCGCCAGGTACCCATCAAAGTGAGGGGCGACCTTTCCCAAGTAGTCCACGCCTTCTGCAAAAGAGACGTCAAGGAACCGATGCATCATATCTGTGATGTGCTGGGTACGGGCTTTGAGTTCGAGCGTGGACCAAGGATCAGCTAGGACTGCCTCCTGAAATGCCTGTACCTGAAAATCGGGTTTCGCATTTCGCAATTGATTAGCTAGATGCTGGATAAAGTCCAGATTATATAGATTTTTGAGTAGTTCTGCCATGAGACCAGCGTCAGTATGTATAGAATAGTGGGGCAAGCTCGTAATAATATGAACACATCTCCATAAGTTCTAAATTCTCCTACATATATGTATCTTTCGTGGAGAAAAAATAACTGAGAATTTTTATGGCAGCTATTGCGACGATGGATGACATCAGGGAATTTGAAAAGATTCCGCTTTCATCCCGTAACCTACCCAAGAGTACATTCGAGGCGATCTCTCGTGGTGCCGCTCACGGATTGGAGCGCCCTGCATTGAGTTTTTTTCTTCAGGCCAAGGGCGATGCTTTTATGAAGCCTGAAGTATATAGTTATGGAGACTTTTTGGGGAATATTCGTCAAGTAGCCAATATGTTTCGCGATCTAGGGATCAAGGACCATGATGTCGTATCCTTTGTTTTGCCCAACCTTCCCGAAACGCATTTTACGATCTGGGGAGGAGAGTATGCAGGAATTGTGAATCCCATCAATCCTCTGCTAGAACCCCATGTAATCAAAGAGATCCTTCAAGCTGCTGGGACAAAGGTCCTCGTAACCCTTTCTTCCTTTCCCAATACAGATCTTTGGGAGAAGATCGATGCCATTCGTCATGAGGTTCCTACGCTCAAAACCATTTTACGCATCAATCTAGAAGATCATCTCTCAGGGGTAGCCAAAGTAGCCATCAAAGGACTCACTTTTTTCAAGCGTCAATTCCGCAAGGTGGAAGGACAGCGCATCCTAGATTTTAACCAAAACCGCAAAGCCTATCCCAAGGAAAATTTTCTTTTTGAGCGCGACATTCAGCCTGATGACATCGCTTCTTATTTTCATACGGGAGGGACTACGGGTACACCCAAACTGGCCATGCATACACATGGAAATGAAGTCTTTGATGCATGGGCGGGTATACAAGCGATGGACCTCAATACACCTGACAAAAAGTTCTTTTGTGGACTTCCCCTTTTCCATGTAAATGGTGTGCTCGTCACAGGTCTTGGACCCTTCGGCAATGGCGCACATGTGGTTCTCGCTACTCCTCAAGGGTATCGCGGGGAGGGCGTAATCCCCAACTTTTGGCGCATCGTCGATCACTATAAATTGAATTTTTTTAGTGGAGTACCGACCGTTTATTCCGCCCTGCTCAATGTTCCTATTGGCAATTCGAAAGTGGACGCTCTTGATTTTGCGATCTGTGGGGCAGCTCCTATGCCTGTAGAGGTATTCAAGCAGTTTGAGCGCTATAGTGGGGTGAAGATCATCGAAGGGTACGGATGTACGGAGGGTGCCTGTGCCAGTTCAGTCAATCCTGCTTATGGAGATCGTCGGGTAGGATCAGTCGGATTTCCTTTTCCCTATCAAGAAATGAAAATCTTGGTTCTGAATGAGGAGGGGAAGTTTGATCACGAAGGATCGGACAATGAAATAGGTCTCGTGTGTATCCGTGGTGCCAATGTCTTTCCTGGTTATAAGGAAGAGATCCACAACAAAAATATCTGGGTAGATATAGGAGATGGAAAAGGCCCATTTTACAATACGGGAGACCTTGGGAGAAAAGATGAGGAGGGATACTTTTGGTTGACAGGCCGTAAGAAAGAATTGATCATTCGAGGGGGACATAATATTGATCCCAAACTCATCGAAGATCCGTTGACCACGCATCCACATGTGGAGATGGTGGCGGCAGTTCCCAGGCCTGATGCACGTGTAGGCGAAATCCCTGTGGCCTATGTCAAGCTCAAGCCAGGAAGTAGTGTAAGCAAGGAAGCGCTACTTACCTACGCCATGGAGCGTATCGGTGAGCGAGCGGCCATCCCTAAGCGAATCCAGATTGTGGATGAATTGCCCGTGACGGCTGTAGGGAAAATATTCAAACCAACGCTGGTGTATCAGGAGATTAAAGACGTATATACACAGGAGGTCAAAAATCTCAGTCCTGTACAATCTGTAGAAGTACAGGTAGGTCCGCACAAGACATTGGGTATGCTGGCAGAGGTCAGGGTCAAAGCAAAGCCCGAGGCGAAACCTGAAGGCTTGAAAAATGAAATCGAACGCGTACTTGGGGCGTATGCTCCGAAGTTTAAGGTAGAGGTAATATCATAGGGATCAAGTATAAATTCATGAAAAGGATATACGTACAAGTACTACGAGGTTTATGTATTTTCTGGTTAGCATGCCAGATATCCGCATGTGTTCATGTTAAGGAAACATCTTTCCAAGTGATTGTTGTACATGAGGATACGCGCGAAGAGATCGACAGCGTAAAAATTCGCATTTTGAGTCTTTTGGGAGGAGAAAGGAAAATGATCCAACAGACGCTTTACACAGATAAAGAGGGGAAGGTATCGGGAAGTTTTGAGGCTGCGGATGGCTATCAATATGAGATATTAGCCGAGAAGCCTTTTTATGAACCAATCTTAAGAGAGAGTGAAGGAGCATTTTCACACGTAGCTTCGCTCAAAGCAGGTGAAGCCAATGAATTTACCTTGACATTGGTTCCCATCATGGCGGCAGAGCCTCAGGTAATTGCAGGTGAGGTAAAATCGGTGTCAGCAGCGACAATTCTAGAGACCTTGAAGCAAGGAGGCTGGAATCAGGGCAATTTGCCACGCATGCAATGGGGAGATATTGAGACCTTATTGGCGGCAGGTGGAGATAGCTTAGTGATTCATGCGTTTCCCATCAAATCAGGTAGTAAACTAGAACCCGACAGCGCGCGCCTCGGACAAGTAGCTTTGTGGATGGTAGAAGCCATTCGTAGGGATATGCTCAAAGGTGCCAGTCGTCCCCTCTTCCTTATGCCTCCTTCCAATGTACCTGTCCTTGGGACGCGAAGAGGAAATCCAAGGTTGTTTAATTCTAAAGAAGCACTGGGGAAAGCACATCAAGCTTACCTCAACTGGTGGGGAAATGCCCAGATGATGGATACATTGAGGGCAGCGAGGAAAAACCCCCTACGTGGAACAGGTTTGAGCTGGATGTAAGGGAAAAAAGATTATAGACGACTCTCAAAGGGACACCATCAAACACCTTTTTTATATTTATCCGTATATATATTTCTGGAAAATAAGAACACATCATGCAACAGTATACATGGATTTTTTCGCTCAAAACGCAGCTTAATCCCGATGCGCAAGCCGAACTGCAAAAAGATCTCGATACGTTTACGGCTCAATGGAAAAGCCACGGCACACCTGTTGATGGCTTGATTCAAATCAAACGAGGACAGTTTGTGATCGTACAGGCAGATCCTGCGGTGGCTAGACCTTCGGGTTGTTCGATTGACAGCCTGAGAAGGGGAGTAGATCAGATCCTCAAGCATCATGCACTAGAGATTTTGACACCCGCCTCTGTCGGGTATGAAAAAGCGGACGGAGGCGTAGAATTCGTAGACTTCAGGGATATTCCTCAATATGTGAAGGAGGGAAAGTTGCATGCGCAGACACGTGTATTTGATCATACGCTTAGCCAAAGTGATGATCTCACACTTTGGGAACAACCGATGGCATCTACTTGGTTGAAGCGATACCTGAATTAGCACAGAGGATAGAAGAACTATAGCATTGCTCCCCAAAGAGGATCATTTCCCCTGAGCCGAGTTTTCTTTCGGCTTACTTTTTGATTGCCTACTACAATCAATCTCAATTCTGTGACCGAACAATTACTCCAACTCTTTCACCAGCATCCTTCTATAAGTACGGATACACGTCATATTCAAGAAGGACAATTGTACTTTGCCCTGAAAGGAGCCAGATTCAATGGCAATCAATTCGCCAAGCAAGCACTGGAAGCAGGCGCTGCTTATGCCATCATAGATGAAGCCGTCTACGTCGTCGAAGAAGATCCGCGATACATTCTCGTACCAGATGCACTGAAAGCTTTGCAGGACCTCGCACATGCTTACAGGCAAGAATTTGACGTACCGATTATTGGGTTGACGGGTTCCAATGGGAAGACGACAACCAAAGAATTGATCTATTCAGTTCTGTCTACTGAGCGAAAGGTTCACGCTACGAGCGGAAACTTTAACAACCACATCGGTGTGCCTCTGACGCTACTGGCGATGCCACGTGACATAGAGATGGCCATCATCGAGATGGGGGCGAACCAGCCAGGAGATATACAGGAACTGGCAGAGATTGCCGATCCTACGATCGGATTGATTACCAATGTCGGTTATGCCCACTTGGAGAAGCTCAAAGGACTGGATGGCGTACGAGAAACCAAGGGAGCTTTATTTCGCCATGTGAAAGCCAAAGGAGGGCAGATTTTTGTAAATATGGGAGATCCCAATGTCGTATTAGAAGCAGGAGTGTATCCTCATCAAGTCACCTATGGAAAAGAAGGGGCAGACTTCCAATTGAGGCAGACAGAAGTCACCTGGAAAGGCTTGCGCCTGAAGGTCGAAGTAAAAGGAAAAGTATGGGAACTGGAATCTTCTCTTTCAGGGGAATACAATGCGAATAATATCCTGGCGGCAACTGCCATATGTCATACCCTGGGTATCTCAGAGACAGGAATCAAGATGGGTATTCAGCAATATATCTCTCAAAACAATCGCTCCCAGCATGTACAGAAAGGCAAGTTATCTATCTGGTTAGATGCCTACAATGCCAATCCTTCTTCTATGGAGGCTTCTATCCACAACATCTTTTCTATGGGAGAGAATAAAAAGGTGGGAGTCGTACTCGGAGACATGTATGAGTTGGGGGAAGATGAAGAAGTGCTGCACAGAGCACTTGCCGATCATGTCCGCCAGTATGCGCCAGCATTAGTGATAGGCATAGGTCCTAAAATGAAGAATATGACGGATGTTTTGGAAGGGAATGTGCACCACTTCGAAGATCGCGAATCGGCAAAAGTAGCCTTCTCACAGTTGATAGCACCTCTGGATGTCCTACTAGTCAAAGGCTCTCGTGCTATGGCTTTGGAAAAATTACTGGAAGAATAAGAAGCCTATTCTCCTAGATTCACCAACTTCACATGCGTAACTCCACAGAGAGAGGCTTCACGCATGAAGTGAAAGAGTGAGATTTTTGTTGGGGTAAAATTTTCGAATACAATGGGTTGAACTACGCGATACTTGTTTCCCATATTTTTTCGCATGGCATGATTTCCTCCCTCAAAATCTAACCATTCGCCGCCAGGGCTTAGTACTTTTAGGTTTTCCACCCACTCTACCTGCTTTCCTGATTCATCGGTCCCGAGTGCTTTTATATATAGATTTTGATAATCATAGTCCTGCTTGAGGTCGACGGATACCCCCAGATCTGATAGATCTCCTTCGAATATAAGGGTATCAGAGATTTCCCAGCATGCATTTGTGGGGATAAGTTCGGCTTGTACAGGATAGGCATCGCCTTCGCAGGCAACGACCAAAAGAGCCAATGGAATCATCATCCCGAGAAAAAGTAAATGGAGGGGGCGCATGGTCAGTTTATATCTAATATGTCAAAAGGTAGCCCCTGTTTTCATATGGAGCTACTTTTTTATGTATGATTAATCCTTCTTCCCTCCCTGATCCTGATTGGGGTTGTTGTTATTATTGGGGCGAGGGTTGTTTCGTCTTCTAGAGCCAGAGCGCTTAGGGCGTCCGCTACCTCCTTGGTTGTGAGGTCGTCGGTTGCGGTTGTTGCTATTACTGCTCTGTCCTTCTTTGGATGCTTCTGGCGTCGAGGCGTTGGGAGAGGATGAAGATCCTTCTTTTTTGGGTTTTCGGTTACCCTGCCCTCTGCGATTGTTATTTCCTCTGTTACGAGGCTTTTGACCAGAATCCTGTTCTTTATTTTTATTCTGAGGATTTCTTCCTTTCCTTTTGCCCTTTCCTCTTCTTGAGTTTCTCTTTTCCTCTCTTTTCCGTTCTTCTAGGAGGTCTGCTGATCCTACGACATCCACAAAATCGAATTCTTTGAGTTCTTTATCGTCTGGCTCAGCTGCCATACCCATGATAGAGGTTCCAAATATCTCAGGTGTTTCTCCTTTTTCATTCGCCGCCAAGATCATTTTTACATCATCTACAGATATGGCATACCATGAGTTGTCATTTTCATAGCTAAACCACATTTGGCGTTTGAAAATATCGGTCTTTTGGAGGCGTGCTTTTCCCTTGACTGTACGGATATTTTCCACTTCGGGAAAATCGTACAAGGCATCTAGGTATGACTCTAGCTCGAAGTTGAGACAGCATTTCAATCTTCCACAAAGTCCTGAGATCTTCATCGGATTGAGAGAGAGGTTTTGATAGCGGGCGGCAGAGGTACTGACAGTTTTAAAATCTGTCAGCCATGTAGAGCAACATAGCTCTCGTCCGCAGGAACCGATTCCTCCTACCAAACCTGCTTCATGGCGAAGCCCGATTTGCTTCATTTCCACACGAATGCGAAACTCTCTCGCCAAAACCTTGATAAGCTCTCGAAAATCTACACGATGATCTGCGATATAATAGAAGATGGCCTTTGCATTATCTCCTTGAAATTCGACATCGCTGAGCTTCATGTCGAGGTTGAGTTCGCCGATGATCTCACGTGAGCGTGTCAGTGTCTCAGGCTCTCGCTTCCGCACATCTTCCAGGAGTTCTAAGTCGACTTCATTGGCTTTGCGGTAAATCTTGGGAACTTCCTTGATCGGTTTTTTGCCGACCTTCTTATGCATTTGTAATTCTGCCAATACACCTCCTAAAGAAAGCGTACCGACATCGTATCCTCGATCACTTTCGACTACGACTTGATCTCCGATATACAAACGGAGCCCATTGACGTTGCGAAAAAAGCTTTTACGTGTATTCTTGAATCGAACCTCGTATATGTTGTCTACTTCGGTTTGGTCGGGTGAGAGCATGTTACCGAGCCAGTCGTAAGTATTGAGTTTATTACAACCGCCTGTGGCACATCCGCCATTTTTGCCGCAGCCCGCCGAAGAGCATCCTCCGGTACCGCAGGTACTACATGCCATAACTACTTATATATTAAGCAGCCGAGTGAATGAAAGGTAAGGGTATAAGAAGACATACAAAGATAATCAGTACCTGATGGTATTTTCTAATGCACTGATAATCAACTAAAAATATATATTAGATGGCATAGTAGCCATTCTGAATGTTTGTCTATGGTCCTTCATTCCCACCAAAATCATACCCTAACTCAAGCCTCGGACTGAATCTATACTATGTGAAATAAGTTGCTTTGTAAAACAGAAAGAACGATTTTCTGGAAATAAGATCATCCACAATATTGTGGTCATTGTAATCTTATGATACGAATACACTTAAAGGTAGTAATTTTTTCCTCAATCACAACTCCTGTTTTTTCTGTAGAATCTGTCGTGCGAGGTAGCGTATGTATTTCCTACTGTAGAAAGTATCCTTATATATCTGGTAAATTTCTTCTCCCAATACGACCTCATTATTGGCCAGCTGCTGGAATATTGCCCTTGAGATAAAGACATCATGTACATCTCCCTCTAAAAGAGAATCAGCCAATGCCAGATTGCGTCTGAGCTGCTCTGCATAAGGTAGCTGGGCTGCTTCTTTGGGTTGTAGACTTTGGAAGTAGGCGTTGAGATATAAATAGTAATAGTAGGAGAAAACTGCGCCTGGATTGTTGATGGTCATACGATCTAGGAGATCTGTGGGAATGGTTTGGTTGTACGCAGCCGAAAGTTTCAAATATGCTCTTTGGTACAGAATGTCATTTTTCTCAAAGGTGACGAACCACTGGGGCAAGGTCGCATAAATCTCTTGCTCTACGAGAAATACAAGCTCTTTGGCTGCCATGGAGTCCATTCGATTGACAAGCGCCATGAAATCATCACTGGCGACGAGTCGTTGGTTCCTACGGATGCCCAATCCTCCTAGCTGCTCTGACTTGCGGAGGAAGTACTCACACATCACGGCTGGTTCTCCAACAAATACGAGAGAATCTATTTCAAAGGATCCCTTGGAGTAGTAAGCACCTACATGAAGAGAGGAATCCTGTGGGACCAACATGAGTTGGATAGGGTGATCGTCTATATACAGCAAGGCTGGTCGAGGGCTATTGACATGAAATCGTAAACGATGAACATGGACGCCTACTGAGTCTGCTGTTACCAATTGCCGTTTTCCTTCCAGGATATTGTTGAACTGTCCATATACGAGGGGTTCTCCCTCCATACCATGAATTTCGACATGTACAGTGGCAGAGTCATAAAACTGGTACGAAGGTCGGAGTGGTTGTCTATGTGTGGCATAGTACGATAGGCCGTAGACGAAGGCCATCGAGAATAATAGAAGTAACCACGGATAGACTGAATGCCTCATGAGAGGGGAAACAATTAGAGATATGATGGGGCGGAGAGGACCTTCTGAAATGCTATGTGCTCCCACACGGATAAACGTACCTTCACAAAAATAATTTTCTCTAGGAGGAAACAGAAGCATAAAGCCAACTTTTCTTCCTCGCCTATCAGGCACGCCTTAAAATTCCATGCATCCTGAGAGAGAGCGCAGTGAGTACCATTTGTGGATTTGTATTTCCGGTCAAGGCACGTAAGCTGTCTTCAATTAGGGCCACCGCCTCTTCTACTTTGTTTGGATTCATTACTTTGGCAAAGTTCTCCTGAAATGCTTGCTCTTTCTGCGGTGCAAGTGCAAGTTGGCGTACTTCTAGGTGATACAAGAGCGAATCTCGCATTTTTCTAACAGCTACTTGAAGAAAGCGTTTTTGAAATTCCTTACTTTCTTCTAGGATTCTACCCACATGATCCTGTATATCCTGATAATCGCCTTTGTAGATAGCCCGCAGCCACTCGATGTAGACCTGGTGCAGGGTCTGGTTGTGCGAGGAGAGAAGCGCAGTAGCCTGAGAAATACTTCCTTCAGAGATGAGGGCCAAATCTTGTGCTTCCTCTAGTGGTAGGCCGCGTTGGTTTTGTAAGTAGCCTTGGACTTGATCCTTAGGAATACGAGACAGACGGATACGCTGGCAGCGAGAGTTGATTGTTGTCAACAGTTTGGAAGGGTCGCTACAAGTCATGATGATCAGCGTGCGTTCGGGAGGTTCTTCCAGCAATTTTAGGAAGGCATTGGCTCCCTCCTTGTTTATGAGTTCTGCATGCCAAATGATCAAGACTTTATATTTTGCCTCAAAGGACTTCAGATAGATACCTTTTTTCAATTCGCGAATCTCATGTACCGAAATAAAGAGCTGTTTGTTCACCCCTCCCAGTGTTTCCTGCCAGTTGTCCAGGCTGAAGTAGGGATCTTCGAAAAAATGGCTTCTGAATTGATCGAAAAAAGAGTCGGAAAGTAGGCGTTTACCACCTTCGGTTTTGGAGAAGATAGGAAGGACATACTTGATGTCAGGATGGATACCTTTAGAGATTTTGATGCAAGAGGAGCACTTGCCACAGCTATCATGATCGGGTGTGGGGTTGAGGCAATTGACATATTGCGTCAAGGCCACGGCTAGGGCGAGGCTTCCCACGCCGCTAGGTCCCACGAGAAGGAGGGCGTGCGCCAATCGGTTGTTGGCGATCGCATCTTGAATATGATGAACGGCTTCTTCTTGCCCGATGATGTCTTGAAATCGCATGGAATCTTCAGCGTATAAGCATCAAATTTAACGAAAGCCAAAGGGGAAAAAAAGGATTCCTAGGATTATAAGTCTGTTCCCTTGGAGAATGCGGGGTCGATTTCGGAAATGAGAGTAATTGAGAAGAGACACTTTCTTAGATATGAACCTATGATTATAAAGAAATATTCATATATTAAATGATTGCCTCTTACAGAAAGGGAGGTGAATTCTTAGATATAGACAGGTCGGCAGACATTTCATGTAAGATATACAGTCTATACAATCCTTATACCCTTTCAAATAACCTATTTTATGTCACATACAGCTACTTCTACCAACCGTGTCTACAGAGCCCTTGTGCAATTGGACACGCATGTCAAAATCAATTCAGATTCTCCTTGTGCGGATCAGCTCAAAACGTATATGGAGGAGCAGGGATACAGTATCCAGAAAGTATTGGTAGACAATCGCGAAACAGGTAAGTATAACTTTGAATTCGAAGCCCCCAGTAAGAAAATCAAATCTATTAAAAATGGCCTTAACGGCTTACCTTGTGTTGAGTCATATACGATTCTCAAAGTTAAAGGCTAATATAGTTTATATTTAGAATATTGTTTCTTGTATTTTATACTATATTGGTTGTTTTTAATTGTAATAGATTGATAACCATAGGATAGTGTGATACGACTTCACCAGATCTAAGTATTTCATGGATCGAGAATTCTCTCTAGTTTAGAGCATGAATAAGGCCTACTCCATCCACTATGGTCTGAGGACAGTAGACAAGCTAAAGTACAAGAAAGATATCCCACCTGTCGTGATGGCTGATCAAGATGCTCGTACGATGGCGGAGATTGCATCGGCAGAGCATTTCGAGCCCATCGCGCTACGGATAGATGAGGAAGCTACGCGCAGGGCGTTTTTACAGGATTTTGAGCAGGTACGTAGCATCCTAGAGCCAGGAGACTTTTTTATGTTCACCTTCGCTGGGCATGGGACCCAGGTACCTGATACCTCAGGTGATGAGGTGAAGTATGGAGATGAAAAAGCATGGGATGAGGGATTTTGTTTTCATGATGGAGTGATCTTAGATGATAAGATCGCAGAATTGCTGGCGGAGCTTCCTGAAGGTACGTTTTTTATTGCCGTGATCGATTGCTGTTTCAGTGGCGACCTATACAAGTTTGTAGAGGAGACAGCACCTCAACAATCAGAGCATGTGAAGGAACTAGTGGATTCATTTAAATTCACGGGCGTTTGGCTTTCTGCTGTCAGAGAGAATGAAAAGGCGAAAGGAGATGAGAATGGAGGAGTTTTTACCCAAAATATCAAGAAGGTCTGGAACAAAGGTAGTTTTGCGGAGAATTATGTGGAGTTTTATAATCAAGTAGAAGATATCAGTCCATCTGTCAATACGCCTCGATGTAAGCCTTTAGGTGTAGGAGGATGGCAGTTTATGGAGGAATGTGTCCCTTTCCATCATGACGCTTCATGCACAGATGAATAATCATTCCATAAATACTTTAATATTCATTCACTCTAACAATTTACTGCTATGGAACCAACTGATTTGAAACCTCTTGTTGCAAAGGTAACTTTTTCTGCGACAGGTGCCTTTGATGACTTTTATCTTCAAGTCATTGTCAATATGTTTGAATCGTCCTATAAGATTGATAGCTACACGGTGACACAGGCAACCACCACGGGAGCTCCTCACGTCGTAGCTGTGCACATCAATAAGGATACCTCAGAGGTCAACATCAAAGACATTAAAACACCTTTGGTCCAAATTATTTCTTTGGGAGAACTGGAACTGGGAGAGGAAGATGAATTTGACATTGACGTTGAAGCACACAAAGATGGTACAAAGGTATTGACCAAAAGGGTGCGTCATGGAGATGCATCTGGTTACGAAAGACCTATACCTGCCTAAAGTTTGAGATCGATACTGTAAGCTACACGAGGGCTGAAGATGCGATTCATTTCCTTTTTTAAGAAAAATGAATGGGTTTGCCATTTTTCTGCCTACCTTAATATCGTTTCCATATCTAATTTCTTCAAACCAAAAGTCATGTACACAGATTTCATGAGCAAGAAGCATGTGTTCCTGCTGATTTTTCTCGTGATGAGTTTACTCCCATCCTTTGGAGATGATAAGAAGGATCTATTCAAACCAGAGGAAGAGGAAACGTTAAACGTATACACAGGAAAAGCTGCGGACTATTTGGATCTCGCTTGGGAGTATGTAGAGAAAAATGTGGTCATCAGTAAATCGTATGCAGATAGCTCCTTGTACTATGCAAGGCTGAGTCAAGATTCTTTTGCGGTCAGCTTGGCTTACAATGTCATGGGACGAGCTGCAGGTATTGAAGGAGAAGGAAAGCGTGCCTTGCAATATTATCTACAAGGATTAGCGCTTAGGCAATCATTATTTGATAATGCCGTAGCGAAGAGAGAGGGGGAGGCCATAGAGTTTTTCCATATAAACTTGGCAGGTTCTCACATAAATGCAGGCAATGGCTATCGAAATCTAGGCAACTACCCAGAAGCGATTTCCCACTTTAAGGATGCCGAACATATTTATGGACAGTATGATCTACCCTCCAAGCTCGCCAAGATCAAAAGAAATCTAGCCCTCACCTATGAGGAGGCAGGAGATGTATCGGAAGCGATTGCCTTGCACAATGAAGCCATCCAGTTTTATCGTGCGGTAGATATGCCAGCTGAACTGGCTAAAACACTCGTCGCTTCTGCACAGACCCATATGGATTTTGATCTATGCCAGGATGCGAGCGAGCAGCTTATGGAAGCATATGCGCTATTTCTCGATCTAGAAGAGCCAGAAAATGCGCAGCGTGCCCTCTTTGAGATGGCAGCGAATAACTATAGTTGCCTACAAAAGCTGGAAGAGGCCAAGGATCAGTTTTTAGCCATCATCGCCTCAGAAGATCTAGCGTATACCCCAGATCTCGAAATGAATGCCACCTATAATTTGGCAGAGGTATATGCAGAGTCATAATGATCCATTTCTGCATATACCTCTG
>JBCBPW010000027.1:0-73794 GCA_039820545.1 Bacteroidota bacterium
TGGGGTAGTAAAAGAAAGCATCCAGTTACAAGTTCATTTCTCTTTGGAGAACGGGATTAATGTCGGATTATATCCGAGTCATCGTCCTTTTTATCAACCTTTTGTCCAATGCTCTTGTAGGCAGATATGTGGTTATGACCCATATCTGTCTTTCTTTTTGATAGAGAGAAGAGAATGTATCTATCAAGAGGTAGACGAAAAGCTTTGATGATTTTCCTTAAGGGGAATTTCATCTAACTGCCTCATCCATTTTTCCTTGATTTTCATGAATGGTTTTTGATGCTCTTCAGAGACAGAAGGTGCATCAGGCATAGTGAGATCACTTGGATTGATGGTCCGTCCTTGCTTTCGAAGCCGAAAGGTAAAGCTACCAAGTCCAGCATTTTCATTTCGTCCTACAAATCCAATCACCTCTCCTTGGTTGACAGTTTGTCCCGCCTCAAGTGAATCCCTGAATTCTCCTAATCGCAGATATTCAGTTGCGTACAACTGGCCATGATCGACACGAATTTGCTTGCCCCACTTTCTTGACTGCTTCATGTTTGCAATGGTTCCGTCGCCAACAGCAAGTATGGGTGTACCTTTGGAAGCTACGTACGTGAAGGTATTTTTTCCTTCAGTCACAGGTTCAGAAGCTTCAGAGGAAGAAGCACCTGTATATTTCAGAGGAGTCCGAAGGAATGTCCGCACTACGCTACGGCCATTCTCATCAAAATATCTCACGAGGCTATCCTGATTGTATCCAAAGGCAAAATAATCCTGTCCTCGATGGTGGAACTGAACAGCGCGAATCTGTGAGATGCCGATGGAGACTTCATCTACAAAGGCCTCTTCATAGATGACCTTAAAGTAGTCTTGGGCATCGAGATAGGAGAAGTCCACGGACCATGCGAATATTTCTTCCAGGCGCTTAGAAATCTGGACTTCCAGACCTTTGGATTGGATGGTCTCAAAAAGAGTGGAGTTGATGAAGCCACCTAATCCTTGCTGTCGTAGGACGACTTTTCGCTGTCCTTCATACACTTCTACAGAATCTCTCAAGTCGATGACCACAAAATCTGCAGGCGTCCTTTCATATATAAAGTAATCGAGTTGCTGTTGGTTTTTGATTAGCGTGAATGGGTTTCCTGCACGCATCCGACGAACATCAAATATAGGCGCAGCAATCCGCTCGATTTTATCGATGGTCGCAGGTGTCACCTGATGGGGGCTGAGTACATCTTTGAGAAACTGATCTTCCTCTAGGGTATCTTGTAGCACTTGTTTAGACTGCACATCAATCCCATACTGCTCGTAGCTCATACGTTTGAGTTCAGGCGGAGGCAGTTTGGTAGTGACAGCCGTATTTTGAGTGGAGGTATTCGGCTGACAGGCAAACACAGATAATACAAGTGCAAGCGAAAGGAGGAATCTAAGCAGGAATTTCACTCGGAATTAAAAAATTTCGATAAGATGAAAAGAGAAGAAACGCAGCATTTCTTTTCTCAAAATTAGTACCTCTCTAGGACTATCCCAAGCGAAAGCTAAGATAATCAGTAAGAAATATTTAAGACTATGTTTGGGACAATGAAAATCTAGCTAAAAAGCAGAGATTTTAGCAGATTTGAAGCAGGTGATGGGAGGATGTGAAGGTAGAGGCGATCAAAAAGTGAATCTGATTTTTCACCCATTCGAAAAAATGTATATTCGTACGCTCTTTTGATGCATGATCGTATTTGAAAGGAAACATTCACATGGCGAAGTGCGCGTTCCATGGCGTATCAAGTAGGAATTTGCACTTCACTTAGACTAAAGGGAAAATCTTATGCAATTACTCGAAGGAAAGATATGTTTGGTGACAGGTGCCACGCGTGGGATCGGTCGTGCCATTGCTACTGTATATGCTGCTCAGGGTGCGACGGTAGTTTTTACGTATAGATCTTCAGTCGAAAAGGCGCAATCGCTCGAAAAAGAGCTCGAAGCGGCAGGAAAGCCAGGAAAAGGGTACCAAGTAGATGCAGGAAATTTTGAGGCGGTGCAAGGCATGATTGCTGAAATCCTGAAAGACTTCGGAAGATTAGATGTCATTGTGAACAACGCAGGGATCACCAAAGACAACTTGCTGCTTCGCATGAACGAAGAGCAATGGCAAGCTGTGCTAGATACCAATCTCAACAGTGTGTTTTATACCACAAAAGCAGCCCTTAGGGCCATGCTTAAGCAGCGTGCAGGGGTATTTATCAACATCAGTTCCGTGGTAGGGATTCAAGGAAACGCAGGACAGGCCAACTATGCGGCATCCAAAGCAGGAATGATTGGATTTACCAAGTCTGTCGCACGCGAAGTGGGCAGCCGCAACATCCGCGCAAACGTCGTCGCGCCTGGTTTCATCGCAACAGAGATGACAGACGAGATTCCTGAGAAGGAACTGAATACATGGTTGGAGAATATCCCCCTGAAGCGAGCAGGGACACCTGAAAACGTCGCAGATCTCTGCGTATTCCTCGCCTCTGATATGGCTACCTATATCACAGGTCAGGTCTTCAATGTAGATGGTGGAATGGTAATGGCCTAATGAAAATAAGAGAATGGAGGCGGTATATGTTAGCCGTCTTGATTTGAATCATGCATGCGTGAGGATTTCGAGCTTCGCGCATGTTTTTTATGGCGTACAGATAAAGCATGAGACGATGCAATCCATGGAAATATTTCCTTCCAGCCCTTAAGAGAAAAGGGAGAAGCGTATAAAGAGATCCTCCGCAAATAATATCTATCCCTCTGCATATTCTCAATCAAGAGGTACGCTTTACCTTCCTTCTCCTCATACGCATCAACCGTCAAATACCTCCTGCGTAGACCCAAGTTCTTGGTACTCGGGGGAATCTTATTGGTCGTGTCTTATCTCTATCAACGGAAACATGCAGTCAACCTTCGATCGAAATCAACACAGGAGTCCTTAGATGAGGAGGAATATTGATAAAAATGAGTGTGTGGTTGTTGCACTTGTGGAGTGGATACGTCGTGAATGGCGTATCCACGATGCATTATTACGCTCACTTTCATTCGTCTATTCAAAATTAATGGAATTCCAGTAGGGACTTTTTATATTGCTAGCCATCCATATAGGTAATGGATGGTGATGAAGAAGAAAGCTTTGAAAGAAGATAGACTCACATAAAAGTACATCTCAATCAGTCTTTTGCGCCTGGGACTCTAGCTTCAGCGTATGTGATAGGAGGGCATGACATGGCAAAAAATCCTTTTATAGATAAACCCATTGGACAATTTTTTGAAGACTATGCCCGAGGTATCAGCCACCGGTTTTTCAATCAGTTCAATTCGCTCATTCTACTCGTCGTATTCGAAGTAGGACTGGCTTTCTCGCGCGATCCTCAACTCATCAACTACAACGCAGTAGACACCTGGTTTATCATCCCCGTCAAGTACATACAGTTGGGTACGCTTCCCTTTTCTATCCTGCTAATTGCCTACTTTGGAGGAAATATTATTTTGGACTGGATGAGTATCAAGACGCCTGCCGAAATACGAAGCGATGGCAAAGAAAGAAAGAGAAGAGAGCAAGAAGGGAGAAGAGATTGGAAGCCTGAACCAAAAGGAGCCTTCCGTCCCAACTGGTGGTACCAACTTTTTATTATCGCTGAGGGCTTCATTTGGGGAGGACTGATCTATGTTTTGCTTCAATGGGGGGTTTTCTTTTTGCTGAAATTTCTGTTTGGCGACTTCTCCATTCCACCTTCTATTGATGCTGTTGCGACACTCAAACACTATCTTTCCAATCCGCTCCAGGATGTCTCCCTTGCTTTTGGCGCAGGGTTTTATGAAGAATTTGTCTTCAGAGGATTGCTATTCATGGGATTGGTCAGCTTGGCGGGACGTGTGAAGTTCATGAAAAAGCTCAAGTCAGATATGATACCTGTGCAGGGCGTGTTCCTCAAGATACCTGCATACAAACCCAAGAGCAATGCTTTTGTCAATCTACTGATGATCGGGTTAAGCATCTATGTATTGTCGCACTACATTGTCCCCTTCAGCGACATGCCCAATATCTTCACCATCGTATATCGAGCCTTTTTTGGATATGCAATGTACCGTATATTTGCATCTAGAGGGTTTAGTATCGTGATCTGGACACACGCATGGTATGACTTTTTGTACTTTGTGTTTGTATAAAGGTGGATACATCTGGTGTACATGGACCTGTACCCTCAAGTCCCTACATCTTGACTTTTTGATTGGCTCACATTCAGCTCAAGATTAAATTGTATGTTTGTTGCTAAAATGTTCAGATGTGAGGGAGAATAGAGGAAAACATCTACGATCCCTCTCTTTATGTGCATGTACACTGAACACTAAAAGGAATACACTCAAAAGATTTTTATCTGCATATGATCTACAACAACATCATCGAAACTGTAGGGGGAACGCCCATCGTTCGTCTCAACACCGTCGCCTCCCAAATCAAGGGTCAAGTAGCTGTGAAAGTGGAGTATTTCAATCCTGGCCACAGCGTCAAAGATCGTATGGCCATCCGCATGGTTGCTGATGCGGAGAAAGCTGGTAAAATCAAACCAGGAGGAACCATCATTGAGTCTACTTCTGGCAATACAGGGATGGGACTCGCCTTGGCTGCTGCTGTGAAAGGCTACCGGTGCATCTTCACGATGGCAGACAAGCAATCTCAAGAAAAAATCGACATCCTCCGTGCAGTAGGGGCAGAGGTCATCGTATGTCCAACAAATGTAGAACCTGAAGATCCACGCTCTTACTATTCAGTCGCAGGACGCCTGCAGAAAGAGATTCCCAACTCGATCTGGATGAACCAGTATGACAATCCCAGTAATACGGCTGCGCACATCGATACTACGGGTCCTGAGATCTGGGAGCAGACAGAAGGAAAAATCACCCACTTTGCTGCTGGCATGGGGACATGTGGTACCATCTGCGGTGTCTCTTCTTATCTCAAGGAGCAAAATCCCGACATCGTCACCATTGGGATTGATACTTTCGGGTCGGTATTTCAGAAGTATAAGGAGACAGGGAAAATAGACCATAGCGAGGTTTATCCTTATTTGACAGAGGGCATCGGAGAAGACATCATCCCTGAAAACTGTAATATGGATGTCGTAGACCATATCATCAAAGTATCGGACAAAGACTCCGCACTGATGACGCGCAAAATGGCTCGCATGGAGGGACTTTTTATCGGTTGGTCTTGTGGGGCAGCTGTTTTTGGTGCGTTGGAGTGGGCCAAGGAAAATCTGAAGCCAGACGATCTGATGGTGATCATCCTGCCTGACCATGGAACCCGCTATCTCGGAAAAGTATACAATGATACCTGGATGCAGAATCATCACTTCCTGGATGAAGGAACCATCATCACCGCGGCTGAAATCCTCAAGCATAAGGCTGTCAATGGAGGTTTGCACACGCTAGGGCCTGATCAGACGCTAGCAGAAGCAATCACGATCATGCGCGACCAGGACGTATCTCAGATTCCTGTACAGGAAAACGATCAAATCATCGGTAGCTTAGATGAGACACGTGTACTCAATGCCATCCTAGATGATCCAGCGTTGAAAGGAAGTCCCGTCAAGGAGTCCATGCAAGATCCTTTCCCTTTTGTACTTTCTTCTACACGTATGGACATCCTATCTAAGCTCATCACGAGAGACAATCCTGCGGTACTCGTACAGTTGGAAGATGGGGGCGTAGATATCATCACGAAGTATGATTTGATTGGAGTCTTATCGCGATAAGCTATAGGTAAAATATAGGGTGCTAGAAGCACTTAATTCATCCGTAGGTGGTCTATTTAGATCACCTATTTTTTTGCGGCATGGTTTACTTACATTCTGTTTATCACTTGATCTAGGACGAGGGAGAAGAAGGATCATGACTTGGAAGGAGGATTTTTGTAGCGAGATCAGATGTAGGAGTTTGTGGGGTATTTATCACAGGAAAAGAAAAATGTAGTCAATTCCTCTCAAGTCTTTCCTAGAGAATTTTTCAATTCCACTTGTTTTGTTACGTAAAATGAAATATATTTGTATCAAATATTCGTAATAAGCGATCATTGCACTAATAATTCCCCGATATTTTCTCTGGCTTCGTATTGATGGTTCGTGATGCTGCCTGTAAATCTTACAGGAGAACTTCATGAGAAATACTGCTTACCCCATAATAGATTGCCAGATGAAAATAACTTTTACACGTATCTTCCTTTCTTTCACGCTGTTTCTTTTACCGCTTCTCCCCAGGGTTTCAGCCCAAGACGCTTGTTCCTATGCGGAAAATCTTACATTTACCTCTTGGGAGCAAGAATCAGGGCATTTTGGAGCAGTCGGATCAGTATACAGGTTTTCAGATGTCATGGACAAGACGGACGCGCTCATCACGATTCGAAGCAAATACAATGCGGTGATCACGGAGATGGACAATGCCCTTACAGGAGATCCTGAAGCCTTTCAACCAACGGTTAAGATCAGCCGCCAAAGCTTTTATGGTACGTATGGATATGTAGATTTCGAGATTTCTTTTGTCCAGAAGGGAACGACACAACCTGTACAGCTTGCCGACTGGCGAGCTTCTGCCATTGATGTAGACGGAGATGGTTACCGCTTGAGAGAGGCCGTCGGATTTGTCGATTGCCAGCGCTATACCCTCGAACGCAATACTCAGTTGGATGTCAATACCTACAAAGAAGATGATCATACACTGTACTTTTTTGCCAATCGTCAGACACAGAAGACAGAGGGTATAGATATGCAGGCCACAGAGTTTATGACATATATGGAGTTTGCCAATCGCAATTCCTTCATATATCGGGCATCTGTGATTGACGATGGTGGTTTTGCCCAGTGGTCAGAGGAAACGGGGCGTATGTTTGCCTTGAATTTTACCCCTTGCTTGATCAACAAATTTGCCACCCCTCAGACAATTACAAGCGAGCAGGATGCACTCGTGGATTGGGGGAAACTGAAATGAGAGGTAAAACATGGTTGCGTAACACTATCTTGGCACACATCTAGTGAGTGCTACAGTCAGACATTTGTGATTTAGCGTTTGGAGGATGGAAAAACATTTGAACGGATACATGGGACATTTGTGGTTCTGGATACATAGGGACGCGTATTTTACGATAAGATCATCACAAACACGTTTGAGCAAATTGATTTAGATGTGAATAGCTTTGGTACAGGTATCTCTTGGATGTACTTCAAGACAGCCTGATCCCAGCGTGTTTCTCAGTCACTTATGGTTAAGTGAAACATGAAAGTTGAGGTAAATGAAAGTGATATGGTACATCTCATCATTCGCCGACTAAGAAGTGATTAGACTCCTATCCTCTATTCAGACAGACCTTTACTGTACTCTTTCATATACTTAACATCCCATTTTCGATGAGAAACGGGATGTTTTTTATTTCGAAAAGAATGTACTAAATTATTAAACAGGCGTAAAAAGTATTTCTGTCCCATAATTCAGGTATTTCTACTTATTGTCATTTTGGCATCTGCTTTAGTCCTTTATGTTTGTAGATCATGTGGTACGATCTACACCTACTTGCCTTGTATTTAACGCTTTACCATCTGTTTGGCCTTCTCTCCTACAGGAGCAACCTTAACCAATAGAGAAAAGAATCATGTAGTACGAAATGACACATTTTCCCATTTATGGGATTAGATTTTTAAATATCACTTTCCCAATTACTAATCCTTTTCCCAATGAAACAGCTTTACGTATCCGCTTTATTTGTCTTTTCCTTTTTCTTGACAAGTCTTTATGCTCAAAACGTCTTGTTGGAAGAAGACTTTACAGGACTCTCCGGGCAAGGTATCACAGGGCCTGCTGTGGCCAATCAGTTCTTTGCAGATCCTGATGGAGATTGGTTTATCCAGGTAGGAGCTATCAGTGGAATCGCAGACGCAGCGGACCATGCCCGAGTGGAAGGACCATCGATCAGTGCTTACCCCAGCACAACAATAAGTGAATCCCTACAATTTCAAGATGTAGATGAACCTGTCACATTTATTACCAGAAACATCTTACTTTCTGGTGTGACGACAATAGATATTTCCTTAGACGTTTTTGAAATTGGGAGCTTAGACCCAACAGATGTTGTACAAGTGGGATACATCCTAGATGGCGGATCTCCCATAATTGTACAGACGCTTTCAGAGGACTTTTCAGATTCTGATGGTACAGGTAGCAGCTCTACTACAGATCCAGGAAATACGAATCCCGTCACGCAGACAGTCACAGTTTCCTCATTAAATGTGAGTGCGAATACCCGCATCGAGGTATTTGCAACGGCAGATGCAAATTCTGTTTCTGAATTGATTCATTTCGATAATTTACTTATCACTACTCCCAATCCCCTTCCTGTCGAGTGGGTTTCTTTTGAGGCGATATCCAGTCTCAATCAAGTGGAGCTACAGTGGATGACAG
Source organism: Bacteroidota bacterium (assembly GCA_039820545.1). Lineage (GTDB taxonomy): Bacteria > Bacteroidota > Bacteroidia > J057 > J057 > JALEFZ01. The sequence continues at coordinate 8,449 of JBCBPW010000027.1, forward strand.
CGAATGAAATCAACAACTCTCACTTTGAAGTACAGCGTGCAGGTTCTACCGATATATTTGAGACGATTGGATCTCTCGCAAGTAAGGGAGAGATTGCGGGACAGCAAGATTATACCTTTGTAGACCTTGCGCCTGAGGTAGGCAAGACGCTGTACAGGATCAAGCAAGTGGATATAGATGGAAGCCATTCATTTAGTCAGGCAATCGAGGTGGAAGTAAAACCAGCCATTGCTACATTTGAGTTAGTCGCCACAGGAACCGACCGTATATTTGAACTTGTATTCTCCAAGCCCATAGAAGGAACGGTTCGTGTAATCGATATACAAGGTCGAATACACAGGATCCAGCAGAGAGATAGCCAGATAAGTTCCATATTGAACTTGCAAGATCTGCCTTCGGGTGTCTACTGGATAGACTTCCGCTCACCGACAGGCCAACAGGAAGGAAAACGTATCCTATTGCGGTAGTTGATGTGCTGTATAGTCGAATAGGTATACACAAAAATCATACGCCATTTATAGTACAATGATTGTATACTATAAATGGCGTTGCTACTACTCATCGAATCTTTTTTGTTTAGTAAGATATCCTCAAGCCTCCTCTTTAGGAGTTTCCTTTGGAGTGGATGCTATGGATACAGACTTGGGAAGGGTAAAGCAAAAACGACTGCCCTTTCCAAGTCCTTCTGATTCTACCCACATATCGCCTCCTTGGTGATGGATGATGCGCCGACTAGTGGCCAGACCTATTCCAAAGCCATTTTCTCCCTCGTGTTCTCCTCCTCGGTAAAACATATCAAATATTTTCTCGGATTGTCCAGGCTCAATTCCTATTCCGTTATCCTGAATGATGAACTGCCAGTAATCCTCTCTCTCCTGTGCGGTCACTTCGATATGAAGAGGCTGTGATACTTGACGATACTTGACCGAATTATCTAAGACATTTTGAAATAAGATCTCCATGAAGGTAGGATGGGAGGACAGAGTAGGCAAATTGCCAATCGTAACCTCCATCTCGATGGGGCCATAGCTTTCCTTGAGTTGGAGTGTCGCTTGTGTGACCAGATCATGGAAATTGACATCTTGTTGCACAGCATCTGACATCTTCTGCGAAAGGCTGGCGTAATCCAGCATAATGCCAATCATACGGTTCATCCTTTGGCTTGCCTTCATGATTTCCTGAAGATATTCCTGTCCTTCTGGTCCTAAAACTTCCTGATATCGATCTTCGAGTATAGAGGCATAGGAGTGGAGAATCCGAAGAGGCGCTTTCAGATCATGGGCAATCGTCTGCGCATACATCTCTAGCTGTTGGTTGGAGTCCTTGAGTTGTGAGATGTAGTCCGTCAAGCTCTTGTCCATCTGCATGAAGGCCGTACGTAGATAGACAAGTTCATCCATGCCTTCGAGTGCTTGCGAAGGTGTATCTTGGAGGTGTGTACTGGAGTAGACTTTTTGGACGAGATGACGAAGAGGATCCGTAAATCGGTAGAGAATCCCTGTTGTCATCAGTAGGAAGACAACAAGGAAGAACAAACCTGCCAGTAGGACAAACCAGAAGATTCGAGACGTGATGCGGTCAAATCGGTCAATGATAAAGTCATTCTTGGCTAAGACCGGGGCAAGATATTGCTCACTGGTAGATTGGTTGATCAAGATCCAGCCAAAGTCATTGGTCTCAAAACTGAGGAGATAATCCGCATCTACGATGATTCCTGATCCTACTTTGCGGATAGAGTCAAGATATGCTTCGACCAGAATCTTGCTTTCTGCCAAACTCAAACGGTGGCTGCCTCCTGCTTGTTGGATACTGCTTTGGTTCAATCCCAAGAGCTGCCCAAAGCTAAGATTCAGGATCGCCTCCGCTTGTGCCTGATCGAGCCAATACACATTGCCCATGGAGTCCTGCTTGGCCTGTCGTGGAATCTCATAAGGGAGAATCTGACCAAACTGCCTTTGGAAGCGGACGGGATCTTTGATGTAGGCTCCCTCTCGGAGTTGTTGAATCGCTTCTGCTTGGTTGCTGGCTTTTCGTATGATATTGATCACGGCAATGACATAGTCTGTGGGGCCTTTATTGGCTCGATCTTCATAGGCAGCCACCTCAATCTGAGGCATGAGGGTATCCTGGGAGGTGGCTACGAGAAGGCTGTCATTAGCAATCAGGAAGTTTTGGCCCGTTTGTAGGCCATTTTTGAGACCTGAAATGGCAAAGTTGAGATTGTAGCGTAGCAATACCGCACCTGCTTGTTCTCCTTTGATATTTTTGATATTGGCACCGTGGTAAAAGTACTTCTCGCCATTGGTGGGGTTCACATAGATATCGGAGATCTCTGCTTCTTGTCGACCGATCGCAGCCAGCCACATCTCTTCCTGAATCTCCTGATACGTCACTTCGCGTTCCCCTGGAAGCTCGCAGCAAGTAAAAATGAAACGTGTCGTATCCCCAATCCTACGTGTGCGAATGGACTTCTTGGTTTTAGGATCTGTCAGGATGACTACGTTGAGGAGGTTGGTATCTTTGCGGAGCAGGGAGCGGCTGAATTTCTCCATGTTCTGAATATTCAGCTCCTGAAAGGTGGGGGCATCGGCTAGAAGATTGGCTTTTGTAATATTTTCCAATACCGTCTGCTGGATGTCATGGCTCCGCTCATGTATATAGGTCCCATACTTTTCATAGATCTCTGCTTTGAGGCTTTCAGTAGCTTCGATGCGGATGTCGTCCTCTGTTTGGTTGAGATTGGATTTAATGTAGAAATAGAGTCCCAGACCTGCAGATAGCAGAAGCAAGCTAGATAGTCCGAGGGTTGGGAGGAGGATTTGGAAAAATGCTTTGTCTGATTTCCAGATCCTAAGATTCATCCACTTGTCGATAAGCCATCGAAAACCTGGCCATGCGGCGACGACAAGAAGAATGGACTCCAAGCCTTTACGGGAGCGTGAGGGAGATGTATCATCATGGGCGTGTTGAAGGCGGGCACGGATCTTGGCTGTTTGTGCGCCGATGCCTGTACTGGCTTGATGACTGGCTTCTTTGAGTTTTTCAGAGAGAGGAGAAGCTTTAGTTTCTAGCTCTTGGGCCTTGATCTTGAGGTCCTCCGTTGTGTTTTGTAGCGTCTCTTTCGCTTTTTGGAGGTTTTCTTTAGAGAGAGCCTCTTCTGTTTTTGATTTGAACTCTTCGGCTGTATTCTGAAGTGATTCCTTGGCTTTTTGAAGGTTCTCCTTAGATAGCGCTTCCTCTGTCTTGGCCTTAAGGTCTCCTGCGGTACTTTGTAAAGTCTCCTTCGCTTTTTGGAGGTTTTCTTTAGAGAAGGTTTCCTCTCCTTTTGCTTTCAGCTTTTGGGCTTGTGCCTTGATTTCGTCCTTGTCAATCTGTCTGATACGGTCCCACAGATTTTTGACCCACGACTGAAGCAAGCCTGGCCACGTCTTCCACTTCTTTTCCTGAAAAAAATATTGAATGGTGACTCGCGTTCTTTGAATGAGTGCACGTCTATTCTTTGGACTTCTCAAATAGGTCCATTGTACTTGTACTGAGGCAAATACATTTCGGAAAAAACCAAGAAGGCTGGACCAAAGCTTCATATAACACAGGCTTAAAAGGACAATAAAGATCTAGTACAAGACGAATGGTTCAATATGTAATATCTCTATATTTCGTCAAATACTTATTGAAGAAAATAGAGAAATAGTAGACAATAAAGAAGGAAAGGCTATACTTACCATCGACGTATGATCCTCCACCGAGTATCAAATATTTGAAAAATGGAATCAGGTATTTTTACGGTGTTCATGCTCCCAATCTATGCTTTATTTGAAGGTGTAATTACTTACCTCTCAACCTAACAATCATATATTATGAAGTCTATTTATTTACGCACATGCACGCTCCTGGTTTTGTTCCTGGGGATGTGTTTTTTATCGGTCTCCGCTCAGACCTTGCTCTATCAGGAGAATTTTGACAACCAACTGGGCGAAGGGTTCACAGGACCTGTACTAGCCAATGCTACCTTTACTTCCACCAACGGGAAGTGGTCATTGGAAACCTCTGCTGTTCAGGGAATATTTGACGCCAATGACCACGCAAGAGTAGAAGACAGCGCAATATTTTTTCCCCTCACAGGACTTCCGTTTGGAGATGCCTTGCAGTTTCGAGATATAGATGAGGTGGTGACTTTTCGTACCCAGTCTATCGACATCAGCAACTATGACTCGGCACGTTTCAGCTTGCGTCTATTCGAAGTAGGATCACTAGAAAGCGCAGACTCTATTCAGGTTGCCTACATACTGGATGGGGTTCGGACGAGAGTTGTGACGCTATTTGATGACTTCTCAGGAACGGGAAGCTCATCTACATCGGATCCTAGTAATACCAATCCTTTGGTTGTGCCTGTTTCAGCAGGACAACTCGTAGGAAGTACCTTGCAGATTGAGGTCCTAGCTGATTGTAACTCAAGCTCTGAGTTCTATCATATAGACTCTGTCGAAGTATTTGGACTCGGCTCAGGTACGCCCGTAAATACACCGCCTGTCGTTACCTGTCCTGCAAATGATACGATTTACACCGATCCAGGCTTCTGTGATGTGGGGCTTCCTGACTTCCGCTCTCAAGCAATCATTGTAGATGATACGGACCCTAACCCTTCTGTCTTCCAGTCTCCTGGAGCTTCTGATCCGCTATTTGGTCCCTTCTATCTCCCAGGGATTTATACCGTGACGATTTCCGCTACAGATTCTGATGGCGCTACAGGTTCTTGCCAGTTTACTGTGACGGTTCTGGATTCCGTTCCACCGCTCATCACCTGCCCTCCAGATCAGACATTGGCTGTTAGTGCTGATTGTGGTGCCACGCTACCTGATTATACCAATCTATTGAGTACTACAGGGGTTTGTGCCACGATTGATACCACCATACAGTTTCCAGCGGCTGGTGCATTTATTACATCGGATACAGTTGTGACCTTTACAGTAATTGACTCTTTTGGCATCAGCAACTCTTGCACCATCAATGTCACGTTGACAGGTAATGATGGAGATACGACGAATCTGATGGGGACTACTTGTGATCCGATGATGGCAGGAACAGATACCGTGATGCTTGTCAATCAGGCAGGATGCGACAGCTTGATCATCACCATGACGATGCTCCTGGCAAGTGATACAACTGAGATTGCTGCGAGCTCTTGCGACCCCATGCAAGTAGGTTCTGATACAGTAAGTCTGACCAATCAGGTAGGATGCGATAGTCTGGTGATTACAACGACGACGCTTCTTCCCAGTGACACGATTGAAGCTGATTTTTTCTCTTGCGATCCTACGCAGGCAGGTGTTGATACTACGAGACTTACCAATCAGTTTGGCTGTGATAGCTTGACCATTGTCACTACGATCATTCTTGCCAGCGACACGACTTCCATCACTGTTACTACGACGGATTCTAGCATGGTGGGGGTAGACACCGTCACACTGACCAATCAGGCAGGTTGCGACAGCTTAGTCATCACCACGACGGAGCTTGATCCTACGATCAACATCTTGACGCTTTCAGGCAAGGTAAACGTATATCCCAATCCGACTCAAGGCTGGGTCACGCTAGACATGGGACTTGTGACAGAGCCTTTACAATCAGTAATCATCCGAGATGTCCAAGGTCGTGAGGTCATGCGTGTACAACCTACAAAGGGTCAATTACATGTACCCCTTGATTTGACACCTCAAGCCAAAGGCATCTATCTCATGGAGGTCCAGGTAGAGGGCTATCCTTCCTTCTACACGAAAATCCTGAGGGAATAAGCCTCGAAGAGATAAAAATTCTTGACATGCGGCATGCTGGTGACAGTGTGCCGCATGTTCTTATGACTGGCTCAACGCATAGAAAGACAGCGCGAATGGTTAAAATATTTGTGCAATCCGTATAAAAGGGAAGGTAAATAGCAAAGTTTTGTGCTATTCGACAGAAAAATGGTTGTATGCACGATGAAATATCAAAGGAAAAAACAAAAGTGATACTGCATATTTCGACTTAGAATTTCTATAATATGATACGAATTTCAAATAAAATGAATTTTCAATGAATAATTTATTCAGGAATAGTGTATTTTGTATTGGTCTGTAAATCAAATATTTATATTGAAAATATAAAGAATAGGTATTTATACCTATTGCGCCTTTGGGATGAATGTATGATATTGTATGAATTAACATTTTTGACAAAGGCAATATTTTCCTGTCTGCGTCTTCCTTGCGCTAGAATAGATAACCTGTGAACAAGTAGAGAAGTGCTGTGCCTGTTGGCATGTGCATGAGTGAGATCTTGATCACTGAATCGTAGCAAAGATGAAGACGTCCTAATCCGATACTTCCCCTGATACGCCCTGCATATTCATGCTTATGAATCAATGTAGGGGTAGAAGCTCCGTGAAGCTGATCCTTCCATTATTGTATCTATCTTCTGTATCTTTTTTAACCCCATATCAATGAAAGCCAATTATTTACGTTTTTGCTTAGTTGTGCTGGCGGGAATGCTGGTCAGCCTGACGAGCCTAGACGCCCAGACTACGATCTACTCTGAGGATTTCTCAGGGCAACTGCTTCAGGGATTTACAGGTCCTGTTGCGGCGAATCAGACCTTTACTGCTCCCAATGGGAAGTGGACTGTCTCAACTTCTACTATTCAAGGAATTTTTGATGCGAACGACCACGCCCGCGTGGAGGATGATGTCGTAGGATTCGGTTCTACCACACTACCTACAGGTGCGGCTTTCCAGTTTCGCGATGTAGATGAGCCTACAACTTGGCGCTCACAAGTCATCGACATCAGCAACTACACTACAGTAAACCTTGGAATTGATGTTTTTGAGGTCGGTTCAATAGAAGCAACAGACTCTACCATTGTAGCCTATATTCTAGATGGTGACCGTACGGTATTCTTCCGTCGCTTTGATGATTACTCAGACGTGGACGGTACAGGATCTTCCTCTTCTTCTGATCCTGGCAATACGAATCCCGTTGTCCTTCGTCCTACCATCAATGGTTTGAGCGGTTCTACTTTGCAGATCGAAGTGATAGCAGATGTCAACTCTTCTTCTGAGTTGCCTCATATCGACAATGTCCTAGTAGAAGGCTTTGGGTTTACCCCTCCAGCGTGTAGCTTCCAGTTTGGAGCCAATTCAGCTGTATGTGACGTGACGACACAAGGCACGGATACCTACACGGCTACGTTCAACTTCTCGGGTGCTGGAAACGGCGACTACATCGTGACGGCTAGCACAGGTACGGTTGTCCTTGACAATGACCCTGATTCGGATGCTTCAGGTTCATTCCGCGTGACAGGTGTCGCAGAAGGAACCGATGTAACAGCTACTGTAAATGGCGTGAGTTGTGTAAATGTCACTTCTACAGCCACTTCTCCTACATGTGCGCCCGTTGTCGACATCGTCATCAATGAAATTCACTACAATGGCACTTTATCAGGAACAGACTTTGACGAGTTTATCGAAATCTTGAATAATGGGCCTTCAACGGTAGATCTTTCTGGCTGGAGCTTTACGCAAGGTTTTGCATTCACTTTCCCTAACGGATCTTCTATTGCGCCTGGTGAGCTTCAGGTCATTGCATTCGATGCTGCTTTCTTTACCTCTCAGTACGGTTTTGCTCCTGACTACGAGTGGACTTCAGGTGGTCTTTCTAATAGTGGAGAGGACATCATCATCGTAGATGGAGATGGCAATGTACAGGATGTCGTAGACTATGATGATGGAGGCGGATGGCCTACAGAGCCTGACGGCAACGGCCCTTCTCTAGAGTTGATCGACCCCGACCTTGATAACAACCTTCCTGCAAGCTGGACAGCTTCTATCGTCTCAGGAGGAAGCCCTGGTGCAGCGAATGGAACAGGATGTCCTTTGACCATTACCATCGGCGAGCCATCTTGTGAGTCAGAGACTTTAGGAACAGACACTTACACAGTATCTGTAGATTTTGATAACGCTACGCCTGGAAGTGACACCTATACCCTCACACCTAATGCGGGGAATGTAGCTGCTGCTTCTGACGATCCAAACACTGTCGCTACGGGTACAATCGTATATGAGAACATTCCAGAAGGAACAGAATTGAACTTTAGTTTGACATCTACTAATGGATGTAATGCCCTGATTCGTGTGACTTCACCTGTCTGTGAGCCTCAGATTCCTTTGGTAATTACTGAGATCATGTACAATCCGCTCGAAGGAGGACAAGACACTACGGAGTACATCGAAGTGTTCAATAACAGTGGATCTGATGTAGATGCAAGCGGATTTACGTTTAGCGGTGTTACATTCACATTCCCAGCCAACTCTATCATCGGTGCGGGTGAGTATATCGTCATTGCAGGAAATGCAAGCGGGTTCGAAAACTTCTATGGATGTGCTCCTGACTATGAGTGGACCACAGGTGGTCTTTCGAACAGTGGAGAATTGGTCTTGATCAATTCAGGTTCTGGTGCGGAAGTAGACCGTGTAGACTTTGATGACAATAATGGATGGCCTACAGAACCCGATGGTGACGGTCCTTCGCTAGAGTTGATTGACATCAATGGTGACAATGACGATCCCTCCAATTGGGAAGCTTCTCTAGGGTTCGGTACACCAGGCGCAGCCAATACTGGGTCCATTAGTGACTGTCCTCCTGCTGCTCCTGTATTAGTCGTCAATGGTGACCTCCTTTTGTTCCCTGACTTGACTTGGACTGAGAGCCGCTTCGCCGATAGCTACAGCATCCAGCGTTCGACTGGAGGTGCGTTTACGACTATCACTACTGTCTCTGCAGGAACAACCACTTTCACAGATACATTGCTCGTATTTGGAGTCGCCACTACGTATCAAGTATTAGCAAATAATGTCAACGGAAGCACACCTTCCAATACAGATGGAACGACTCAGCCTGCTGTAGTTCAGCCGCTAAGCTTGACATTTGATTGCTACAATGTGAATACAGATGAGTTGGTATGGAATGTCAATAACCCCAATGCGATCGGTGTACCCTATATCTATGCGCAGTGGTTCAGTGCCCAGCGTGATACAGTCATCGGTACGCCTGGTGTGACAGAGTTCCGCACGAACAATAACCCTCAGGTAACATCTGGATTTGATGACAATATCACAGGTGTCTGGTGGATAGATGAGCGTCTCCTTCCAGGTGAGCCCAATGATATCGTATTTACCATCGACTTGAGCAATACTTGCGCCTTGGGACGTCCTGCTGCTCCCGCTGCAGTGCCTACGGCTGATGGATTGTTCAACGGTCCTGCTTTCTCCTTCTTGACGACAAATGTCGATCTTGAGATGGTGAAGGGTGCTTTGACAGTTGGTCCTAACCCATTCCAGAACAGTATCTTTGTTCAGTCTGACTTGATCACTGGAAGTGCGGACGTGACATTGATGGATATGACAGGTCGTATCGTGCTACAGACGAAAGCAAACTTAGCCCAGCGTACAGAGATCATCGTAGGCGATCTCACACGTGGTGTATACATGCTTCAAGTGAAGTCTGACAAGTATCAGGAGACTATCCGCCTGATCAAAGAATAATCTACCTACCCTCTAGCTTTTGGTTAGATCAGAGAGCCGCCCTACTCCCAGGGTGGCTTTCTTTTTTGATATAGTTTAGCTTAATAGAGCTGAGCTGCTCCCTCTGTATATCCTTTTTCTTATTGTAACGGAGGACTTTATTACCCAAATTCAACTCAAAATGCTCCATGAAAAATCTACTTCTTTTTCTCTTTGGCATACTCCCACTTTTTCTTTTTGCCCAAGAAAATCCTTATCAACTGAGTTTCAGTAAGGATGCTACCCTGATAACAGGGGGCTTGACACTGCTGGTTACAGATTTCCTGCTGAGTGAAGGCATTGAGCCGCTCACGCAGGGAGAGATTGATGGTTTGAATGCAGACGATATCAATAGCTTTGATCGTTTTGCGACGACAAATTTTTCGACCACTGCCGCGACTCGTAGTGATGTGGGGCTGCTCCTTGGGACAGGATTGGGACTAGCCACACCATTTGTGCAACCGCTGATTGCCAAGGATGACCCATATGGGAAAGCATTGGGGACCCTCTCTGTGATGTGGTTAGAGACCAACTTTTGGAACCTGGGAGGAACAGATATTGTCAAATTGGCGTTTCTCCGTACCCGTCCTTTCGTCTACAATACATCTGCGCCCAACGACATCAAGCTAGAAGTGGACGCGCGCAAGGCTTTCTTTAGCGGACATACTTCCATCGCCGCTGCCAATATGTTTTTTGCTGCGAAAGTATTTCACGATTACCATCCTGATAGCAAGGCAAGGCCTTATGTATGGGCGGTAGCGGCGCTTGTTCCTCTGTGGACAGGCATCGAGCGCATCAATGCGGGTAAGCATTTTCCTACAGATGTGATAGCAGGCTATGCCTGGGGTGCATTTTGTGGCTGGGCCATACCACACTTACACAAGAAGAAAGGAAAGGATCATGGGATGAGTTGGCAAGTAGCACCTTATTCGGGCTGGACGGATTCAGGCTTAAGATTGAGTCTGGCGTTTTAGACAAAAGGGTGAGGATAGGGGAGGTTTAGTCTATGCTGAATATAAATAAGGCTGGCAAAAGCGTATACGGTCCTTCTGCCTTCTACTCATGGCCTACAATAAAATTCATTGGCTAACCCTTCATAGTTTTCTGGGCTTTTTCGTGCCTTTTTTGCATCGCGTAGGGCCAAATGAAAAGCATCTGCAGGTAGTACCACACCGTCTGGATGGCCAAATCCCAAGGCATGAATCAACTCATGAATCAAGGTACTACTTCTTTCCCTAGGAGATTGGTCGAACCAATAAGGACAGACGTTGATTGTGCGAGAATTGAAAACAGAGTTTGTATACGCATTGGCATGGGCGAGATTACAGAACGAGAGTCGACTATTATGGATACGATAGTCGATTTCATCATTTTGCATCCATCCCAAAATCGTTTCTAGACGCGTTTTGAGCTCTGATAATTCAGGCGCATTTTCCTTTTGTCGGCCTAGCCACTCTACAAAAAAGCGGTGCTCATTCCAGCTTTCTATGGGTTCTTTACTCTCCCAAATAGTCATGAACGCTCCATAGATGGCTTCTAAAGTGCAGGTCGCATCTTCATGAGCCTGTAGCACTTGTTCCATTTGGCCTTCGCTAGGCGGAGCGCTAAAGGTGGACTTACCAATTTGAACTTCAGGTTGAGCATAGCCATCTAGACTAAAGAATATCCCCAGACATATCCCTAAGCATGGTAGGAGTATGCGGATAGATTTTTGAGTTAGTGAATGTATCGTTTCCATGTGGATCATGACATCTGGTGGATTACCTGTTGAGATTTGGGTAGAATGACTATGATTGGGACGAATCTCGTAGAAGCAGGTTACAAATCTTTTGCCAAAGAAAAATGGAAAAACGAAAGCTATCCTCATACCAGAATAGCTTTTTATACATCTTGTCTTAGTTTTTTCAGAAATTAAGATCTTCTACACGCCTTCCGCTCCATCAGTTGAAGGTCTAAAGGCCGCTGCGTCTTCATCACTCGGCAAAAGACGCGCATTTCCCGAAGGTATGACCCATTTGACAGGAGGTTGGAGTCCCCTGACGGGTTCTGTAATCGTAGGTACATAGCGCCACTCGACGTCGATTTGTTGGGCAGTACAGTTGAGGAAAATATACCCGTGTCGGGTCAGATCAAACCATTTGAGGTGGGGGTTGTGACGCGGATACGCTCGATTGAATTTTCGCAGAAGAAAGTCGGGAAGGTATTCATCAAAATTGGCCGAAGAGATGCTGGGCGTCACCAACTCTACTGCGAGTGGATGTATCGTTGTATCCAAACCATATCGCTCAAAGTTCTCTTCTCTTACTACCTCGTATCCATAAGATGCGTGATCGTCGCCTGTCAGGAAAACAACATTGGAGAGTTGTTGATCTTCGATGATGTCAAATACCCGATTACGTGCGGCAGGATACCCATCCCATTGGTCCATGTTGCGTGTCCTCCCCGAATACCAAGGGATCCGCATACCCATGAATCGCATGAAGGAGATATCCATTGGAGATACCATGACCTGATTACCGATGACGCGCCAATGGGTAGGCTTCAGCATTTGCGTTTTCAGCCAGTCAGCTTGCAGTTTGCCCAGGAGTGTGCGCGTAGTATCTCGATAATCTTCAGCTTGGCTATTGGCTACTTGCTGACTACGTCCTACAATACGGGTATCCACCATCATCAAGTTGACCATCCCACCAAAGTCAAAAGCTCGATAAATATGACCTTCTTCTTGCTCTCGGATGGGCATCCATTCGAAATATGCTTGTTGTGCGTGTTTTTTGCGAAGCTCCCAGTCACCTTCCTCCTCTGTTTGATGGTTTTCTGCTCCCCCTTGATAAGAATCATTGGCTGTCTCATGGTCATCCCAGATGGGGATAAAAGCATGTCGCTGGTGGGCTTTGCGAAGCATAGCATCCGTACGGTACTGACTGTATCGCTGGCGATAGTCGGCAAGGCTATAGATTTCTGTTTCGGGTAAATGCGTGCGTCCATTTTCCAGCAATTCTTCTTGTCCATAGTGGCCCGTCCCGTATTCATATATATAGTCTCCTAAATGGACTACGGCATCTAATTCTTGCTCTGCTATCCGCTCGTAGGCATTGTAGTAGCCTCCTTCATAGTTGGCACATGTAGCGATGGCTAGTTTGATCTGCTCGGGCTGTTTGTCAGGGAGGGTGCGTGCGTAGCCTGTGAGTGACCACCGATTGTTGGCCTGAAAGCGATACGCATACTGGCGTCCTGCTTGCAGCCCTTTCACATCTACTTTCACGGTGTAATCCCTTCCAGCGTCTGTTGTAAATGAGCCTTTGGCTGCAAGGACGGTAAAATCGTCTTTTACACCGACCTCCCAGTATACGTCTACTGGCCCGACAGTATCAGGCGTGACACGTGTCCAAATGATCAAGCCATCTTGGAGGGGATCACCCGCAGCGACCCCATGGTAAAAAGGCTTTAGTTCGGAATCAAAGAGGGCAATCGGTTCGGGATAGGACGAAATCCAAAATGCCGAGAGGGAGGGTTCGCTTGACTGATTATCAGCAGGGAGAAAAAGAATCGCTCCTATAAACAGAATGGATAACAAAGAGGATAAGCCCCATGTGCGCATATATCTGCATTATTGAATTGCGCGCAAGTTCGGCGGGTCGTGTAATCGGGATATTAAGTGATAGGAAAACATAGATTAATGAGTGTTTAGCATATTTGTATCTGATTATCAGAAAATTAATCAGATGTTAACTAGCCAAAGATCAAAAGAGATAAGTATAGGCTATGGAGTTTCTGGCTCATGCAAATGTCGGGCTAGAAGTAAAGGGCTACACTTTTCAAGTTCCACCCTCATCTTTCGTGGTGTAACAGAGATCAACCTGGAGGGAAAACCACTTCGTTTTGGGTGGGTGAGGTACTCTTGAGGTTCATAAGATCCGTGAATCCGAAGCCAAGAATTGGAAGGCAACGTCAATGGGTTTTATGAGTGTCACAAGAAATATCATATGTGTCATATCTCATGTGTTGGGCTGATTCTGTGGCATTTATCCGTGTTTGAGCCAGTTTAGAGGGTATAATGAATAAGCGTGTCTTTTTGATGAATATTCGTGTGAAAAAAAAGTAGTTTTTTCACAACTAATAGTATTACTATTAAGTATAGTATATAAAATCGCAAGCCACATATAAATACAATAACTTATGCGAAAAGTCCTATTTCTTTTTTCAGCTCTACTTGTCACAAGTATGCTCACTTCATGTGTGATTATCCGACAAGGAGAAGTAGGGGTAAAGCGTAAATTAGGTCGTATCCAGGAAGCTCCCCTCATGGAAGGCCCCCGAACATTTAACCCCTTTACCACAACGATTATCACTTTCCCTGTCCGAACGGTCAACTTGGAGGTAAGACTCCCATTGCCTAGTAAGGAAGGACTAACGATCAGCTCAGAGATTTCTATTCTTTACCGCGTGAAAGCAAAGGAAGCACCCGTATTGCTGCGTGAGGTAGGGAGGCGATATGAAAGAGAAATGATCCTCCCTGTATTCAGATCTGCCTCTGCCGACGTGACGGCTCGTTTCATGGCCAAGGACATGCACTCAGGTGCCCGCGCTGTGATCGAAAACGAGATCAAAGAGCGGATGAACGAACTCTTAGACGGAAGAGGATTGCTGATCGAAGATGTACTGATGAAGAGTATCTCACTACCTCCAGGTCTAGCAAGTGCCATCGAGGACAAACTAGAAGCCGAGCAGGAAGCCCAGCGAATGGAATTCGTGAAGCAGCGTGAGCGTGCCGACGCAGAACGTCGGATCATCCAGGCAGAAGGTGAGCGCGATGCGCAGATCATCGACGCCGAAGCAGAAAGACGCCGTGTAGAGATCGAAGCCGAAGGCCAAGCAAATGCGACCAAACTCAAAGCAGAAGCTGACGCCAAAGCCAATGACCTACTCAAAGAGTCTTTGGATGAAGAACTCCTCCGCTACCGTGCCATCGAAGCCTTTTTACTCTTATCAACCAGTCCCAACAGCAAAGTCGTGATCACAGATGGAGATATGCCATTCTTGGGCCTACCAGAATCGCTTCTCAATAATAAATAATCCAAGTAAGTGCACAACCATGGGGAAGAATGTGGGAAATGAAATGTTCAATAGGCTATAAATCCTCATCCCACTTCTTCCCGCACAAGAATTAGGTTAGTTGAAGTGTAGCAGTGTTTAGTAACAGAAGCAGGAGATGTCAGACTCCTGCTTCGCTTTTTTATGTTTAGATGTTCAGATGACGCCTGCGTCGTTGCGGTGGTATTTACTGACCACACCATGGCGGTGGTCCTACTAGTTGCCAGGGCCGTTGCCGCTACCGCCTACGCGATCGGACTCATCCTGTAATCCTGTCTTGCGACGACGTGCTTTTTTCACCGTTTGGCTACCGAAGTTGTAAGAGAAGTTGAGGTTGACCGTCCGGCTTTCCCAGCCTCCGCTCGCATCAAAGACCAATCCCCCAAACTCCTGAATACCTGTCCACTGTCCAGAGAAAAAGATATCATTGATGGAGATCTTGACGGTCGCACGATTATCCAAAATACGCTTTTGTGCGCCTGCATTGATCATCCAGAAAGAACCCGTCAGGTAGTTGGCACCCCAAATAGAGGGTGAATTGTAGAATCCCGATAGATCAATGGAGATCCCTTTAGGTAAGGTAAAGGTATGCTGCTGGAAAATGTTGTACGTGGTACGGCTCAAATCAATTTCCTTTCCTGTCTCTCCTGGCGCATTGAAATCTCCGACATTGCGCTGATAGGACAGATTCAAATTCGTGTAGGAACTCCACCACTTGGTAATGCCAATCGGTGCGCTCACATTGAAACTGACCACTTCACGAGAACCAATGTTGACAAGCGAAATGAAAGAAGCCTGTGTACCCAAGGTATCTGTCAAGCGTGTGAAGAATCCCGTCGTACGGCTGTAACCCAAGGTGGCACTGTACCGATACTTGTAACTATAGGTCAGCTGGACATTGTCCGTGTACTGAGGACGTAGTGTCGGGTTGCCTTGCTGAAAGGTCAGGCGATCCAACTGGAATATGAAGGGGTTCAAGTCTTGGTACTTGGGGCGATCGATGCGGCGAGAGTAGTTCAGGCGGATCATGTTGGTCCTGTTGGGACTGAAAGTCAGGCCACCTGATGGGAAGAGGTTGAAGTAGCTACTGTCATTCGTCGCATTCTGGTCCCCCAAACTGGTCAAATCCCAATTGAAGTTGGTCTGCTCCGCACGAAGCCCGACACTGATATTCCACTTTTTGATCTGACGCTGGTAGATCGCGTAGGCAGCATTTACATTTTCATTGTAGACAAATCGGTTGGTTCGACTGGTATCGATTGTTTCTTTGACTAGATTGGGAGCTTCTACATTGAAGAATCGGAAGTCATTGTCTGTATTGACCAATGAAAGTTTAACACCTGCTTCCAAACTTCCTTTAAATGCATTGCGCTTGTAGTCTGCCTTTACTGTGTATATATCGATATTGGTAGGCGCAACAGAGCGAAACGTCACCGTGCTATCCAATTCGCTTGAGCTACCAGAGAAATATAGATTAGGTTGGGAAGTCAGATTGTCGTTGCGGAAGATTCCATAATCCAAGTCTACATTGAGTGTAGTCCCATTGGATCCTGTGTACACATAGTTGATATTGGTATTGAGATTATTGTTACGGACATCAGAAAAACTAAGTGCATCCAGGCGGAATAGATCTTCACTTCCACCAGAAAATCTCACAGGTGTGGTACTGACCGTACGTCCAGAGTCGGTATTGACAAAGCCATTGACGAGGAAACCGATGGTATGCTTTTTATTGAGGAAAAGGTCAAGTCCCAGTTTCAGGTTGTTGTTCATGTACTCGTTGAAGCGGTCCGATGTCTGATCGAACTCGAGGCCACTTTGGACACGGAAGAAATCGGTGAAACTATATCTTGTACCCATGCCTCCGCTATAGTTTCCAAAGAAATTGGCATGCTTGCCACGTGAGTTAAAATTGAAGGAGCCATTGTATTTGGGGAAGTTCTGGCGAGGTGTGACACCGTGTCCAGCACCTAGCGTAAATGAGCCATTGGTCCCGTAGTTTTTATTCTTTTTGAGACGAATGTTGATGATCCCTGCAGTTCCTTCTGCATCGTAGCGAGCCGAAGGATTGGTGATGATTTCGATGGCTTCGATCTGGTCGGATTGCATGCCTTTGAGCATGTTGGCGAGGTCAGCGACGCTGAGGGGAGAAGGTTTGCCGTCAATGAAGATGCGTACGCCGCTGTTTCCCATCAAGACGATGTTGTCATTGTTGTCAATGATGACACCTGGTGCTTTGCGAAGCAGATCGAAAGCATTTTCTCCGATGGCGTTGGTGTTACCCGCTACATTGAAGACTGTCTTGTCAGGCTGTATTTCAACGAGCGGTTTGCGGGCGACGATTTCTACTTCGTCTACGGAGGTCTCTGCTGTACGTAGGATGATGTCAGGCATTTCGACCGTCTCTCCCTGAGCGAGCTCGATCTTGTCGCTGCGATAGGTGCCTAGGTCTGTAAATTGAATGGAGAGAAAGTAGCTTCCTGCCTGAAGAGGAGTGAGAATGTATTGCCCCTTTTCATTGGTGAATCCTGTCTTGGCAATAGTCGAATCAGGTTGATAAAGGATCACTGTCGCAAAGGATAAATTCACACCCTCTGCATTGAGTACGTTTCCTTTGATCAGTCCTGGCCCTTGCGCTCGAGAAAGCAAAGGGAAAAGAAGAAGAGGGACCAGGAATAGGTAAAGGTATTTCATTCTATGTATCATTAATGAGTGTTCAGTTATGTTCTTACCAAGTACTTCTATTGTAGGTGGAGGGTTGGAAGATTCCGTAGGCTACTCGACCAGTTGCAGGATAAATCGACCAACGGGTTTAATACGGGGACGAATGATAAAAAGGACATATTTTTTAGTAAATAGACCGTAATTACTAAGTATTAGATTATTTTTTGCTTATTTTTTTGGTAAAAAGCAATTCTAACTGATGATCTTGCCAAGGAGAGTAGAATTTCCACAGAACAAATAAAATTTATCATATATGTTTGGGCTAAAATCTGTTATTTTGCCTGAATAATTTCGCAAGATTTGCTTGTCACAAAAATCTGCACATCCTAACTTTCGGATCATTCGTTTCACCTCTAGAGGATCCTGTTGATATATGGACCAACATTTTCATTATGCCCCAGATGCTGAGCTGACCATTGGAGATATTGCCACTAGGCAGATCATCTACTTTGACAAAGCCTTCGAAGATAAATGTGCAGAGTTTTGCCAGGTACGCGACATCAGTATGCTACCTGATTTGTCTGTTCTCAGATCTATCCATAAGTATGATCGAGACAAGCACAAGTTTTCACATACTTTTTTGCCCCCCAATGAGTTCAAGCAAATGACGATTTCTCCCGATCGTTTTTTGTTTGCAGATCAGACTTTGGCAAAGTTTCAGAAGCAAGACTTGCTATTTGTAGTAGATCAGGATGTGTTACTGGGCATCGTGCACTACAGCGATTATAATAAGTCAATTGTCTACGAACAGACGTACCACCGACTGTTTAAGCTTGAGCGAGGTCTACTCCAGTTGATTGAGATGAGTGGCAAATTCAAACGCCGCAATCTGTATCCCAAAACGACCCATATGCCTGATGCGCCTTTGACAGCATGGGATTTTCGGGAAGAACACAAATCATTGAATGAAGTGTTGAATTTTGCCAATGATCACAAACTGATCAGTATTCAGAATGTAGCGGCGGTAAAAGAGCTAAGAAACCGTGTCGCCCATAGCGCAGATTTGGTTCTACAAAAAGACTATGGCAAACGAGACTTAGTTTTTGAGAAGGAAAGCTTTGTGGACGTCATCAAGGGACAACAGGCACTTACCTCCGCTATTCGGGTGGTATACAACAAGCTCTATTTTCTGTTTCTAGAACGTAGTGGGTTTGCTGGAGGGTCAGATTAAACCTTTCGACTTATTGGATGTCTGCACTATTTTACCATTTGACTTTTCCTCTACTTCTTTTGAGAAAAGCCCTCAAAAACATCATGTAAGATTTGCTTAGTTTTAAAAAAGAAGTTTTCTTTCGGGCGTAAGGTATTTATAATCAGTATTTTCGAGATGGTAAGCATTGCCATATTAGAAAAAATATATTCCCCAATTCTTTTTTCGTGACCTTTTTATTTAAACTGCGTCCCAAACGCAGTGTATTCAACAAACACATTATTTATTATCATGAAAAAACCCATTATTATCCTGGCTGCTCTCGTAGCACTTTTAGCTTTCACGACAGGATGTGAAACCGATCCCGTAGATCCAACAGGACCTTCTGCTAGCTTGACAGCTGGTGCCAATGCCATAGTTGATTCTGGTACTGTGGATATTGAAACTACTTTTCTTGTAAAAGTAAGTGCAACTGCAGGTGACGCCAACCTAAGCCGTATCGAAATTCGTGAGAATGGGACAGCAATTGCAGCAAATCGTTTGACTTTGGATGGAGATCCAGCAGGTGGAAATCCTTCTCCTTTGGCCGCTGAGACAAGATCTCTTAACTGGGATGTGAACATCGTTGCGCCTTCTACAGAGGGAGCTTACACCTACACAGGAATTATCACAGACGAAAATGGCCTGACTGCTGAGTTTACGTGGGATGTAACAGCTGTTAACCCACTGACACCTGTAGACACACAGCAGATGGTATTGCTACTCAACCAGTCTGGTCCTTTGGGTACAGGTGGACTTGATCTAGATACGCGTACATCAACAGGTACACAGAATGAGACTACGCATGACCTCGCAGATACAGGTATTGATGGTAATCTTCCATTGGCAGATAACTGGAAGCAGCAGTTCCAATCTGCTAACGGTGCTGTGTTGAAGTCTGTAGCTTCTACTGTAAGCTTTGACGAGATCAACTTCAAAGAAGATATCGTGACACTTTACGACGATGACACACGTGCTTTCGACGTAACAGGTACTACGGATCGTGTGGAAATTGGTGATCTTTTCCTTGTGAAGACATCAAGCGGATCTATTTTCTTCTTGAACACATCTGACATTGTCATCACAGCTGACAATAACGAAGACCGCTACGTATTCACGGTGAAGCTATAAGCATCGAAATAACTAACCTAAGCTAACTAAGCTCCTCCGCCGATGGTGGGGGAGTTTTTTTTATGGGGGAATCCTAAACGATGAGGGGACTTTCTATGAATTTTCTACTAAATTGTGTTCCCTTCAATTGTGAGGTAGTATACACAGTCGGATTTTATTGATTTCAAGTTTGTATCACGTATGCCCAAAGTTTGGTTTATCACAGGTTGTTCCACGGGTTTTGGACGGGAGTTGGCGCGTGTCGCTGCTCAAAAAGGCGATCAGGTCATAGGGACACTCCGCAAGTCTGAGCAGATAGCGGATTTTGAAGCCATTCATCCTGAGAATATAAAAGCTGTCATCCTGGATGTGACAATTCCTGCGCAGGTTCAAGCAGGTGTGCAGACTTGCCTAGAGGTGTTTGGAAGAATAGACGTACTCGTCAACAATGCGGGCTATGGCTCTATGGGTGTCGTCGAACAAGTCTCGGGAGAAGAGATGCGCCGTCAGTTTGAAGTCAATGTGTTTGGAGCTATCCAGATGATACAGGCCGTACTCCCCACCATGCGCACCCAGCAGTCTGGACACATCATGAACATTACCTCTATTGCAGGCTTGCGAGGAACTCCTGGGCTGGGGATTTATAATGGATCAAAGTTCGCGCTTGAAGGAGTAGGGGAGGCGCTTGCACGCGAGCTGAAGCCCTTTGAGATTCACGTAACCAATGTAGAACCAGGTCCATTTCGGACAGACTGGGCAGGTAGGTCTGCCAATTATACTGAGATTAAAATCGAGGGATATGATCGTTCTGCTGGGGCGATCATGGAAGGACTGAGAGCACGTTCAGGGAAGCAAGCAGGTGACCCTGTGCGAGCTGCCCATGCCATGTATGCATTGACGGAGTTGGAAAATCCGCCGGTTCACCTTCCGCTGGGTGCTTGGGCCTACAAAGGTGCCAGAATGAAAGTCAAAGCGATGCTAGAAGAAATTGATAAATACGAATATTTGGGACTGCCTACCGACTTTCCCGATTCATGATCCTCTAGGTCAATAGATTTCTTCATTCACTGGACTTTATTACAAATCATGTTGTAAAGGTTATGTTGAATTCAACACGACGGAAACAAGCCTTGTGAATCTGTGGTGAGCCTGAGTATTTCACTGCAGATTCATGTATCATATGTAAATGTATTGATGATTACCTATACTTAATTCAAACACTGTTATCATGATTGTTACATGTGTTCATATTGAAGTCAAAGAAGCTTACCTAGCAGCATTTAAAGAGGCGACGGTCGCCAATCACACCGGCACACGACAAGAGCCTGGAAACCTTCGCTTTGATGTCCTACAGGAGCACGACAACCCTACGAAATTTGTATTGTACGAAGTATTTGAAAATGAAGAGGCCATTGCTTTTCACAAGCAAACACCTCACTACTTGACTTGGCGCGAGACGGTAGCTGATATGATGGCAGCCCAACGATATGGCGTCCGATATGAACCTATTGAACCCACCGACACGACCCTATGGTAAATCCTTTAGTCTTTGCACACACCCCCAAGATATTTTTTGGTCCTGGAACAATCGAACTATTGCCACGGGAGATTAGCAAAATGGGGACTTGCCCCTTGCTTATTACAGGACGCTCATTTTTTATCAATACTTCTTTTTGGCCTGATTTACAGCAAAATCTCGAAGCGAGTCATCTGAGATGGCATCATGCACTGGTAGAGCGAGAGCCGAGCCCCAAGATGATTGATGATATCTTGGAGATTTATAAGGATACTCCTATAGATGTTGTAGTCGCTATCGGTGGAGGCAGCGTCATGGATGCTGGGAAAGCCATGAGTGCCATGCGATGTCATCCCAAGGGTGTCAAAGCATATTTGGAAGGTGTGGGAAATGAAAAACCGTCTGGAAAGAAGATTCCCTTTATCGCCATTCCAACCACAGCAGGGACAGGGAGCGAGGCGACAAAAAATGCAGTATTATCTGAGATTGGCGCACAGGGATTCAAAAAGTCGCTCCGACACGACAACTATGTGCCTGATGTAGCATTGATCGATCCTTCGCTGGCTCTGACCTGCCGAGCAGAGGTGACTGCACAGAGTGGGATGGACGCTTTCACCCAATTGTTGGAGTCCTATCTTTCTTCCAAGGGGCATGCACTAACAGATGCATTGGCTTTAGAGGGCTTGATGAGTGTAAGAGAGGGCTTGATTCCCGCCTATGAAGATGGGAGTAACTTGGATGCACGTGGCCATATGGCTTATGCTGCCCTGCTTTCGGGAATCACACTGGCCAATGCGGGTTTAGGGGTTGTACACGGTTTCGCCTCTTCTGTAGGAGGAAAAATAGACATACCACATGGGGCTTTGTGTGCTAGATTGATGGGTCCTGCCAATCGCACTACCTTGGCGCGCATCCGATTTACAGGTACATATCCACATGTACTCAAAAAATACGCGAAAGTAGGACAGCTTTTTTCGCAGGAAGAAGGGAAATCCGATAATTTTTATGCGGAATATCTCGTCGATCTTATCGAGGAATGGACCGAAAAGATGAATATTCCCAGGCTTTCCTCCTATGATCTAGACGCAAAGGATGTGAGTGCCATTGCCCATGCTACAGGGCAAAAGAATCATCCCATCCAATTGACCGACCAGGAGATGGTTTCTATTCTATCTCTGGGATTGTAAGGGACTACCCTTTCGAAGGCTTGTCTTCAGGACGGGGTTTGGGCTCACGGGGGACCTGATACTTCGCTGCAAAATCATCGATCTGCCATGCATCCTCTATGCGGTAGGCACCGATCCGTGTGCGCCTAAGCTCTCGTATGTAAGCACCTACCTTCAATACCTGTCCCAAGTCGTGGACCAAGGTACGGATGTAGGTCCCTTTGCTACAGCGGATATGGGCATGATGAATCATCGGATCTTCCGCATCCTGCTTGAGGTATTCGAACGCATAGATGTGGATGCGTCGAGATTTGAGCTTAATGTCCTTCCCTTGACGAGCAGCTTTATAGGCACGCTTTCCATCTACTTTGACGGCAGAATAGATAGGAGGTGTTTGCTCGATCTCCCCTAGGAAGGTCTTCATAGCCGCCTTGATCTCTTCCTGTGTGATGTGCTGTGCATCTACGGGATTGATCTCAGGATGTTCCATGTCGTAGGAGGCAGTAGTAAATCCAATCTTGAAGGCTACTTCGTACTCTTTTTCCTGATCCTGAATGTCATTGATTTGCTTGGTATGCTTGCCCGTACAGACGATCAATAAGCCTGTGGCTAGAGGGTCCAGCGTCCCCGCATGTCCGACTTTTTTGATGCGAATCGTATATCTGATTTTTCTGATCACATCAAAAGAAGACCATTCCTTAGGCTTATCGATCAGCAATGTTTGTCCCGCCAAAAAATCCATGCCGCAAAGGTAGGAAATATAGAGGATCAGGAATGACATTTTTCTTTGCTACCACTCACTTTTCAAGATTTCCTTCAATCGTTCGGCTGTCTGCGCCTTATTGAGTCCTACAGTCATACGTGGGTGATAGAGGAGACGTACCAATTCTCGATCCAGATCAGAGTAGGCTTCGGCAAACCCGCCATTATTCCGCGTCTCATAAAAAATACTATTGGGAAACCTGGGAGAATCCTTGGCCAATCCTAGGGGCTGAACCAATTCCTCGAGTGTCAAGCTACGCTGCATGCGAGGAGCGGGGCGTCTGGTATCCACGAAAATTCGGGCGCGTGTAATGGTATCATTGTTTAGCCATACGGTGAAGAGTCCCCAGTTGTCACCGAGTGCATCTGCCGCATCAGGAAATTGTTGGAGAAAGGCATTGTCTGTTCCAAAGAATAGATAACAATTGGAACTTAAACGATCTTCTACCAACTCTATGGCAAAGCCATCAGTCGCCAGCGCATTGAGTTCTTGAATGGCTTTTTCCAGTGTCATCCGTACCTCCTGAGAAGGATCTCCATCGACAAATACTTTCATGTTTGTGCTCCATTTCCTAGTAATCTCTGAGGCGTTGCCATATTCGAAGCCTAAAGCTACATCCTGAAAGTAGCTGATGACCGTATCTGAAACCGCAAGGGTAATCCAAACATCCAGGGTTTCAGTGTGCATGCTATCAGTGACCTCTATTTGCGCCCGTATGAGTTCGGTATCATTGATATCGAATAAACTGGAGTCCCTTACAATGAGTTGTCCTGTTTCGAGCTCTAGTGTCAGGGCATCGGTAGGAGATTGACTGATGATGCGGAAGTCCACCTCTCCTACACTAGATCTTGCATCCAGAAGACCTAGGATCATTTGATCTTGGGGCCTTTCGGTTAGTGTGACATAGAAGTTGCTGTATGAGATGGTAGAATCTATGAGTGGATCATCGGGTGCGCACGACCAGAGTGTGAGGGCTGCCCATAAAATCAGGAGGGTAAATCTGAGTTTCATGTACTAGAGATTTGTCACGAGTTTATAATGACAAAACGCACTTCTTTCGCAAGGGTTGAGCTATTCGGAGAATTTATCTTAGAAGATTTTGATGGTCATTTTTGTATGAAAAATCAAGCATATGTCGAAAGGTTTTTAAGAGCCCATTCACGTGCATCTAAGTCAGAGGATCGTCCACACCATATATCAAGAAATAATTTCTACTCATTTCTCTCCAATACCAAAAAATGATCATCCGTCACACTCCCTACCAGCAGGCGATTGCCAAAAGGAGCTGCCACAGTAGAAGCTGAGAGTGTTTCGCCTTCTTCCAGATAGAGCGATTCTACGGTATAGATTCCTTCGGATTCATAGTGGATTTTGATGATTTCTGAAGGAGCTATTTCTCTATTACCCTTGGCGTAGGCACTAAACTGAAGGAGCTGAGGATGTGCACCTATCCAGAGATCTCCCTCGAGATCCAACTCAATATTATCGACACCAGAGCCACAGGGAATGTCTTCCACAAATGATAGGGAGCCATCCTCCTGGATGTGATAGACTTTGACCAAGAAGAATCTGGGAGAGGCAACAAAGAGCAGGTCGCGGCTAGTATCTATATTGATTCCGTTGGCATAAGCGATTCCGTCTGCGACTTTTCTATAGTCATTGCCATCAAAATATATCACATCTGAAACGGCGAGTCCTCCATAATCTTCTATTAGCCTCCCGAGGCCTTTGGGATACGCGTGGTCATTGGTGAAGTAGAAGCGCGTTTCATCTAGCATGACGACATCATTGGGTTGAATCATGGATGGATGCTCGAGTGTTTGGAGATGGGTAAGGGTTTCGTCTTTTAGTTCAAATACTTCCATAGAATGGCCTGTAGGGGTGTGATTGATGGCCATTAACTGGTAACTGCTGTCTTTGGGGAAGAGCGAGATACCATGAGGAGCGAAGGGGAGGGGAAAGTTTTGAGTCAAAGGGACAGGATCAAAGCGGTCATTCCTCAGATCCATCCAGTAGATGCCTCCTGCTTCTTCTGTGGCAGGATAGCCTTTTCGATCAGTTGCAGAGATCAGGGCAAAGCTATCAGTCAGACTGATCGTGATGTCTTCGGCTCCTTTGAGGGGAATCGATCGGAGGACGCGCCCATCGAATGTCGGTTCGATGGAACGAAATGTCCCTACAGACAGCACCGTATAGCTGGCAAAGACGAGGAGGAGAATGAGTAGTAGCAGTAAGATCCTTTTGAGCAGACGCATGAACAGAGATCAGAGGGTAAATATGAGGATGAAACTACCATTTTTTCCTGTAGATTTTATGCACTACTCCTTCTTGTTTAGTCTTCGTCAATGGATAATCTAACCTATTTCTTCTGTTTTACATACACTTCCATGGTCGTCCCTAAATTCAGTAGTGCCTCCTGATCTTTGATCAATGAATCTAATGCGAGGGTACCAAAATCCTGTACTTTATACTGAGGCAAGACATCTCCAAACATCAAGGATACAAAGAGATCCACGAGGCGTTCCTTCTCTTGATGAGGAAGTTGATACTTTTCTACAATGGTTTTCTCCAATCCAATGTGTACCATCTCATGGACCAAAGTAGAGGCAGGATCCAGATACCGTTTAAATGCACCCTCCTTTGTCATGAATAGGGTGATGATGCCAGACTCGGGATCGTAGCTCCCCCCACTTCCATACAGGGTCAATACGACTTCATATTTTGGAGGCATGTAAAAGTCCCAATCTAGGCAGCAGCTCCTCATAGAATCGAGTTGCTGGATGGCATCTAAAAGTAGGTTCTGTCGAGCTACTACTTTTTCGTATGCAGACATATAGTCTTCTTTTTGATAAGCTCCATCTTCCAATAATTGATAGATAGGACTGAAATCTTCGTTGCCAAAGGTTCCTGCTTTAGACTTTGCGATCAATTGGTGGATGAGGGGCGCATCTGGAAGATTGATGGTGTAGTTTTGCTGCTCGAAGAATGCAATATCATGAATGGTTCGCCAGATAGAGCTGGCCTCTTGCTGGATAGTAGGAATACGGACTGAGAGCTGGCTTTCTGTCGTTTGGCCTTCGCAGGTCCATCCTAGTAGCAACATCATTGCGACCAAAAAGTATTTTTTCATACGAGGAAATTTTGGGTATGAGGTACATCCTGTAACTACTTCTCGAGATCAATCTGAAGATTCTGATATTTCAGTATAAGCTCTTGTTCCATGGCGACTACATCTACCATCGTGATCGCCAAGAACTGCGCAATGTCTCTCATATCTTCTTTTTTTTCGGAGAATTTCTTGTTGATTAAACCTGATAGGATGAGCGTTCCGTAGTCATTGTAATCATTTTGTCGGGTGTAGACCTGATTGATTTTCTGGATAGTCTCAAGAGGAAGCTCATTGATAGCTCCAGTTTGGATACCTGTCATGTAAGCGCTATTGCTGAGTTTAGATATTCGGGTACCTCTGAAAAAATAAGGTTTACGTATGGGATTGCTAGGATTGGCATAGTACTGACTGCTATCTTTTAACACGCGGTGATAGTCGACGATCTTCTCAAGTTGTTGGAGATTGACTTGCATCTCCGAGAGCATACTAGCCTTGAGTTGGTCGCGTTGCGCTCTTTTGCTGTTATTTTCACTCCAGTCTGAGACGAGGAAGCCCAAGTATACGCCCAGTGCGACGGGGATCATTTGTAGAAGAAAATTGCCGACGGCTTTTTTCATGTGGTTTGCGTGTGTCGTGTAGGAGGTACAAATATAGGACGAAGTAGAGAGGTGTCAAGCTAAAGGAGAGACAGAGAATGGAAAGGAAGGTTGAATATGGAAGATGCTATTTTTGCCAAAAATCCTTAGGAAAAGATCTAAATTGGAATAAATGAATGGATTATGAAAGCCCATTTGCTTCTATGGATATGCGTGTTCGGTGTACAGTTCTTATCTGCTCAGTCCTTTGTCGCTGGCCAACGATATGCAGGCCCCCACGGCTATGTCGAGTATCAGGCAGGCAACCTTCCCATTTTGATCTCTGTCCCACATGGGGGTTATCTTCAGCCTGCGGTGATTCCCAATAGAAACTGTACAGGCTGCTCCTATAGTAGAGACTCCTACACGCAGGAGCTGAGTCGGCTACTCTCTGAACTTCTAGAACAAAGGACAGGTTGCGTACCCCATATGGTCATCAACTTATTGCATCGCAGGAAATTTGACGCGAACCGAGACATCGGAGATGCTGCAGATGGTGATTCTACGGTCGAAGACTCTTGGTATGCATACCATCAGTTTCTGGATTCTGCCAAAGCCCGGATGGTGCAAGAATTTGGACGAGGGTTGTTCCTTGACATGCATGGGCATGCGCACACTATTCAGCGTGTGGAGCTAGGATACACGTTGAGCAGGTCTGAGTTGCAGCTTCCTGATTCGATCTTAAACCAAGAATTTTATGTGGAGGAGAGCAGCATCAAGCATTTGGTGAGTGACAACTTGCGGAGATTGACGCATGCCGAGCTGCTTAGAGGACCACAGAGCCTTGGGTCGATGCTTACTCAGCAAGGCGTCCCAGCTGTCCCCAGTGAAGACGATCCTTTTCCGCTTACGGCTGAGCCTTATTTTTCAGGAGGTTACAATACGCAGCGGCATGGTTCGCGTGGGGGAGGGCAGATTGATGGGATACAGATCGAGTGTCACCAAGGCATACGCTTTGATTCTGTGGCACGTGGTGCATTTGCAGATAGTCTGAGTCTGAGTTTGATCCGATATATTCAATGGCATTACGAATCGGGCTTTCCGCAAAATGCTTGTGGAGCGATGGTGCAGATAGAAGCGGAAGCAAGTCCTGTTTCTATCCGAGTTTATCCTAATCCTACAACTACGCAACTCTGGCTAAAGGGGGTAAAAATGGGTTGTCATATTCGGATTTTCGATGTAATAGGACAGATAGTTCAGGAAGATATCTGGGAAGGAGAGGGGATTGCTGTAGAGAAGCTTCCTAGGGGCATGTATTATTTGTCCTTTGGTCAACAGGGAGCCTTTCGAAGAGGTATATGGATGATGAAAGAGAATGCGAGGTAAAATGATAAGGCTTTTGTGTTTGGACCTTCATATGTACATAGCCCATACATACCCCAGATACAATCTGTAGGAGGCCATGTTCTACGTTTTTTTTTGATCCTAGATCAAACTAAAGCTCCTTCTCAAACGCCCAATCTTCTATGTTCAGTTTCTCAAGCTCTGCTTTCAAGGATTTGGACACATAGAGATCTCCCTGGTATTTCCATATATTGAACCCTTCCTGATCCAATGTATGCATCTGATGCAGTTCAAATGAGGCTATGCCCATGATTTTGACAAAATCATCCCATGTTTCATTGGTACTCTTTCGAAAGATCTGAACAGGGACTAGCGTAATTCCCTGACAGCAATCTTGAATCTTCTGGCCAATATTTTCTGTCGCAAGTACAAACGATCGCTTTCCCATGACGGAGGAAAGTGTCCCTTGACTGATAACTTGTACATGACCATCCGATTTTTCAAACAAACTAGGCGTATCGTGGCCTTCCACAAGCTTGAAGGGAATATCTTCTGCATCAAACGCAGTGAGAAAAGAAGTCTTATTTGCTAAGTTACTCCCTTTTTGCCTTTGCCACCATGTGTAGTCTATAGGGATCATATTCCCTTCAAAGTGGATGATGCGATCGATTCTTTGAAGAGAAATGCCCTTATTCTGCAGGACATGATCAATGAAATCCTGTGGAGGCTTTACATCATGCTGTTCGATATAGTGAAGGAAGTCTTCTTGCCATAGGTAGTATCCATCTGAGTGGTACGTAATAGGGGCCGTGAATCCACAGCGAAAACGACACCAGTCAAACCCTCTCAGGTGATGTGTGGCTTTTCCCTGCTTCATATGCGTGATGACGCGTGTTTTTTCTGTTTCATCCCATGTAGAATCCACAAATTGGCTAGGAATGGGAAGGTGTGGCTTCTCTCGGGACGCCCAGTCTCCCATAAATCTAGGTGGCCATAATTCTTGGGATTGGGAGGGTTTCTTTCTGTTGTGATTGAAAAGCTTCATGGTCGGATGAGATATTTGAGAAAAAGCTAAACAGGACCAAGGACTTTTACAAGAGGCTACGAGGTTTCCCCCAGCACTTCCTTGATCTTAGTCCTCCTATGCATTCTTTCAAATGAAAACGTTTTGGTCGTTTCGTCTATCATATCCATCATAGACAATGCCTGATGCAAGTAGACTTCTCCTTCTTCCGGCGTTTCTTCCATCATGGCCTGTCCTGTCTCTTCCAGATATTTGGACAAAATCTCCATGTGATCTGGGGTCAGTTTTCGATCGGATAAATAAGTATGGAGGGAGTGGGAATCTAGGGCCAAAATCGTAGGAATATCCAGATCTAGCTCCTCCTTTAACTGCTCGTTTGAGACAGCTATCCCATGGTATAACTGACCGGCAGTTTTGAGGCGTAAAAATTCCGCCAGCATGTTTCCCAGCACTCTACCTAACTGCTCGATTTGATCTTTCAAATAGTCTCTTTGCTCCATATTGTCATAAAATCTATTACACTTCTCTTGATACGTGAAGAACGCTTCTACGGGTTTAGATAAACAAAGCCAGAGGTAGGTGGATTTTGCGGAAATGAGGGCTCTTCTATACCCTTCATCGATCGGATTTCAG
This sequence comes from Bacteroidota bacterium, assembly GCA_039820545.1. GTDB lineage: Bacteria > Bacteroidota > Bacteroidia > J057 > J057 > JALEFZ01. The sequence goes on from JBCBPW010000027.1 coordinate 38,282, forward strand.
CTTTTTCATTTTTGAATGAAAGTCACCTGCTTGCTTCATCGGAACAGGACCTTCGAGCATTTCTTTATAGAAACGAATGCCATCAAAAGCACTCCTTTGATCATCTAGTGTGATTTGAGGAACCCAAACTTGATGCGAGGGATCAAATTTCGACTCCCATTTTCCTACTTTTTTTGTCTCGATGTAATATTCTCCATAAAAAGCGAGAATCGATGGAAATCTATCATCAAAGTCAACATCCTTCCCCCCTCTCCATTTAAGTGCTTCATCCACAATTGCCAATCCTGCGTCGTCTACAGACAATTGCGTAGCATCAAAATTTAGGAGTTGAGGAAGCGCAAGAACAAGAGAATCTACATATTGAGGAAAATCTTTTCCATACGTGTCAGAGATATGCTGGAAAAAGTGTACACGTTTCGGCTTTGGATTCTTCACTTGTTCGTAGTGAGTTTCAGCGGCGCGCACTTGTGCCCGATCCTCAAAGATCTGCAATGTCAAAATACGCATCTGATCCCCTCCGTAGTTGGGTTGGTTGACCTCTTCAATCAATATCCAGTATCCCCTTTTACTTTCGTATAGGTTTCCCCAAAATGGGTGTGTATACACCTCTGTTTCTCTGATTGTAAGCTCATGCCGCGTCAGGATGGCTTCTAAATATTTTGGGTAAATCAAAAACTTCTGGGGATCAAAATCTGTCAGTGTATTTCCTTTTGCCAATTCCTTCATAAAGTATTCTTCATCCTCAAGTCCGTATACCATCTCTTCAATGTCCCTATTTTCGGACGCGAGTGTTTTGATGTCGGGATAAATGGATGCGGAAGGCGTATAGGGAGAAAGATTGAGAAAAAGGATTTGCTGGTTGGCCAATCGGTAGATCTCAACATCATCAAGTTCATCGAAATCCCTCTGGTAAGCCGTCATACGAGATGCGCCCTTCAAACGACTAAGTTCTCGCCCTCTTTCAAATGGGAGATTGATCTTATAGGAAATGTTCTTTTTCAGATTCCATATGGTATTCTTGACAAACCGCACATCTTTTAGTTGATGAAACGCCTCCTCATGTTCAATCAAAGCTGATTGTCCATCATAGAATTCCATAAGGATTTGCTGATTTGAGAGTCTATAAGTCCTGGCGGTCCATGGTTTTCTCAGAGAATCATCCGTCTGGCCATGGTATTGTGTGATGAGTATTTGTGTCTTTTCAGAGCTACAAAGGAGCACTTCTATTTGTTCTCCTTGCAGATTGATGATAGACTTAGGTTGTGCAGAAAGTGAGAAAGAGAAAATGATGGATAAAATGAAAATGAAGTGTTGCATGATGGACGAGTGCTGGTCATGTGTTGATCTAATGATCTATCACATGTACGAGCAGAAAGCAAAAAGGTGCTCATCAATGACAAAAAGACAGCAAAATTTTCAAAAGATTTGAAGTTTTAAACATGGTCTAAGTCTCTTGTCTAATCGTAGCAAAATCTCTTTCGGGATCGCCTCTCAATATCTGTGTTCTCACTTAATTTAAAATATCTCTCATACTCAGGTCACATTCAGACATGATTCTCGTAAACCCAACAGACTACTAACCCCTATTCCTTATGATCCAACACCTGATCTTTGATTGTGACGGCGTCATCGTCGATAGCGAAATTCTGGCTTCCGAAATCACCGTCGAAATGCTTCAGCCCATCGGCTACCAGTCTACGGCCTTGGAACATGCCCATCGGTTTGCAGGGCTAAAAGAGACCATCATCGTCGAGCGTATACGCCAAGAAGATGGTGTGGATGTCCCTGAGGATTTTTTACATCAAGTAGGGGAAATTTTTGCCAAGCGCTTTGCCGCAGAGCTCAAATCCATCAAGGGAATGCCTAACCTGATCCGCAAGGTACAACTCCCCAAGTCGGTCGTCTCCAATAGTGATCTCCGCAGTGTGATCAGCTCTACCACCCGTGCAGGTGTGCGAGCGTACTTTGGGCAACGTATCTTCAGCGCAGAGATGGTGGCCCATCCCAAGCCTGCACCAGACGTGTATCTGCTTGCTGCCCAAAGTATTGGGATTGATCCTCAGGACCTATTGGTGATCGAAGACAGCCCGACAGGTGTAGAAGCGGCGGCTACTGCTGGGTTGAAAGTCATTGGGTTTGTTGGTGCTGGTCATATCTCTCCAGGACATGACGCACGTCTGCGAAAAGTAGGCGCCTTGGATGTAGCCAAAGATGCCCAGCATTTAGAGCAAATGCTCGTAGCACTCGGGGTAGGTTTTTAGTGGATGCCTCAAAAGGGACCTTCCCAAACCCGTTCAGATTTTTGCCATACAAAGTTCAATATTGTCCATCGACTGATTGATAAGGGTTTACAAATATTCTTTTGATTAAATAGTGCTTCAGTTTATGCGGGAGAATCGTTTTTCCGCTCTACACATCTATTTAATACTCAAATAAACCTATCAAAACGTTGCATCGAATGGATACCTGGAAGCATTGCCTGCTCTCGCAAAAAAAGTTTGGCGGCCAACCTGAGGATTACCTTCCCATCCACAAATTTCTTGACTCTTCTAAACTATTTTATTTTCACCTCAAGCATCGTTCACTCCTGCACAGTACTTATGGTATAGAAATCTGCTCGGACCTGTTTGGTGATTTCATGAGAAACGCTGATGGGACGACCGTGATGGTCCGTGATATTGCAGCTGCGCATTGTGCCGAAGACCTCAATGGGCGCATCCCGAGCCTCGCAGAATGGTTTCAGGGACAGGATGCCCTCGCAGACCTCCTCCCTGACATCCCGACCTACGAAAACGACAAGGTGAACGAGTTCATCTGGCTTCCCTATCTGAGAAGTGGCAACAAAGCTACGCTGGCCATTACCTGTAGTAATTTTGGTGTATCCTTGATGCAAAAATTCTTTGATGTCAAGACATGTATGCAGCATGCGGAGACGCTCTCAGGACGGTATGATGTCAGCAGGTATCTAGAGCCTTTCCAGCTCAATGAAAATTGGCAGCATTCGCCTAGCCGTGAGGATCTGGCACTGTTGAAGCAGATTGCGCAGACACATGAGCAGCCTATCGCTGCGGCAGTCCCTCCGCTACCCAAGATCCCCGCTAAGGAGGTGATCAACTAAGAAATGAATTTTTTGAGATAATAAGCGAGGTAAAGAATAATAGCGATTCTTTGTCTCGCTTTTTTCATGAGGAAAGGATATCCTATCGCCAGCGCCAACGTCTCATTAGTCCTCTTTCTTAAACCTACTTCCCGAAGTACTTTAGCAAAATCGGCAGCAGCAGCAAATCTGCAAATAGTGCAAAGACAATCGTCAAGGCCGTAAACAGTCCTGTATTCAACGTACCCCCAAAGTCCGACGCCAGTAAGAGCACAAAGCCCCCCATGAGAATCAAGGAAGTCAAAATCATGGCTTTTCCTGTACCGTAAATGGTATTTCGAATGGCTTGAGACTTCGTCAGTCCTTTTTGCCGCTCCAACTTATAGCGCGTCAGGAAGTGAATCGTATCATCCACAGCGATACCGAAGGCGATGACAAATACGAGTGCAGTAGAAGCGGTCAAGGTAATGCCAAATAAACCCATCACACCTCCCGTCAGGAGCAGGGGAATGACATTGGGGAACATCGAAATCAAGAGCATACGCCAAGAGCGGAACAACAAGCCCATGATGAATCCGACCACTACAAAAGCAATACTCAATCCACCCAGCAGACTGGAACGCACATATTGAAGGTTGTGCTCCGTCAGATAGGCATGACCTGTGTAGCGATAATAGAATAAGCTGGTGTCACATTCGGTACGGTAAAATTGATCCACATTTTCATAGATCTCTGAAAAGCGATCGGTACCCAAATCTGCACAGGTCGCACTCATCCTTCCTACAGTTCCATCTTCGCTCACAACTTTTTGCAATAGCGTGCGAGAGTTTTCGTCTAGCTCAATGAATCCTAATAGCTCATCTACAGATTCTTGTTTATCAGGAATCTTCAGATAGCGTGCCCGACTTCCCTTGTAGATGTAATTGGCTTGCTTGACCAGAGAAGCTGGAGATAAGAAGGGGCTGAATTTCTCCTGTTCGTTAAGGAAGTTCTGAAACTTGTCTATTTCTTGTAAGACTCTATAATCAGTGATGGGGATCGAATCTTGTTTCATGTGGATGCCGATCTCAAAAGGGCGCAGACCAAAGGACTGATCTTCGAAAAACTCCATTGACTTTCGTATAGGGTCATTTTTTCCCACATCCTCAATCAAATGTGTGTCCATCGGGATCTTGAGGACTAACCATATACAGGCACCAAGCACCACCGTGAAACAGGCTACAATCAGCCCACTTCGCTTTTGTGTCAAACGGAAAATCCCGTCCATGAAAGGCTTCCAAAACTTGCCACTTTCTACGGAGCGTGCACGAGAAAAGTGCTCAGGAGGAATGCGGAGCAGCGCATTGGGGAGAATGATGATGGTGATGATGAAGGTGAAAAGCACACCCGCCGCTGCATATAAGCCAAAATTTCGAATCGGAGGAATACGAGAAATGATCAGCGAGGCGAATCCTACTGCTGTGGTCACACTTGTCAAAAACAGCGAAAGCCCAATCTCTCTTAGCGTAATATTCATGGCATCGCCAACGGATTTTCCACTTCGGACTTCCGACAAATATTTGGTCATTAAGTGGATGACATCAGAGGTCCCGACCACAAACATGATCGGTATGAGCAAGTTACTGATCAAGTCAATTCCCTGACCCGTCAGCCCCATGAACCCTAGAATCCAGATAAGCGAAGCCACAACCGCAATCTGTGGGAGAAGGATTCCCCACCTGCTCCGATACGTCAGAAACAGAACGGTCGTAATGAGAACCAATGATAAACCAATAAAGAGGCCCAACTCCTGGGCGATCGTCTCTACATACTTGGTACGGATATGCGGGATGCCCGAAAGCTGATACTTCAAGCCAGATTCATCCAGAATCGTTTCCAATGCTTGATTCATATCATCTCTTGCAGGCTTATCAAAGATAGCTGGATCGGTGAATAGGTAGGCACAGATATTTTGTCTATCTCTGGTGATGAAGGTGCCAATGAGCGTCGAATCCTTTTGATTACGTTTTCTGGAACGATCCAGCAGAGCCTCTGACTCGAATTCGAGATAAGGCGTTTGCTTGAAAGATACTCCTCGCCTACGCACTTGGACCATTTGTAAGGCACTCAACACAGAGTCGATGCCTTCCAGTTTTTTGATCTCTTGAAAGAGTTGGTCACTTCTTTGCAAAAAGGAAGCATCAAAGATATCCGTTGAGGGGCTTTTGACCGCGAGATAAATGATATAATTCTGCTCCTCCGTGAAGTTTTTGGAGAATTCCTGATAGTATTTGAATTCTGGATCTTCCTTGGGATAGAAGCTTTCGAAGCTAAAGTTGATCCGTAGTAGAAAAACTCCTGCCGCCATGACAGCAGTCAGAAGGCCCAGAATTAAGAGAAGTGTATTTCTGTGAAGAATCAGCCAGCGCATATCTTATCATCCAACGAGCAGCGAAGATAAGTGTTGCAAACGAAATACCGTAAAATATATCTTCTTTCCTGCGCATCATTTCATATCCGCAACTTTTCAACCTTCTACGCGATTTTTCCTCTATATTACAGAAAGATCTACTCCGCACATGTCCGACACAACAACCCAAACGCTCCAAATATCCTGCCCTAACTGTGGTTCTCAAGAAGTCGTCTACGATCCTGTTTCTCGTGGACTGAAATGTAATCACTGTGGCTACCAGAGGGAACTACCCAAAGAAGCGGATCAAGTAGTCGAACACCCACTCCATATGGCGGACAATATGGATGAGTTGACGCACGAATTTGGGGTTAAGGAAAAGGTATTCCATTGTGAGAATTGTGGGGCAGACACGATTTTTCCTCATGATACGGTGCGGATTGTGTGCCCTTTCTGCGATTCGGAGCAGGTAAATGAGATGGCGACAGAGACCCGTCTGATCAAGCCGACGGGCGTCCTACCCTTCACCATTACAAAGGAAGCAGGTCTTACCTCTTATAAGCAATGGCTATCCAAGGGCTGGTTTGCTCCCAATAACCTGCGAAAAGTAGCCAAAATCGATCGCATACACGGGATGTATCTGCCCTTCTGGACCTTTGATGCCTTTACCCGATCGCACTGGACCGCTCAGGCAGGTTACTATTATTATGTGAGCGAGTCTTACACAGATGCGGAAGGCAACCGACGCACACGTCAAGTGCGAAAAATTCGCTGGAAAAATGCCAGTGGCTATCTGGAGCAATTCTTCGATGATGTGTTAGTTGTAGCTTCGCACGGCGTCGGGCAGGAGTTGATGGATCGGATTTTGCCTTATGAGCTTAATGAGACCGTCAATTTTGACGAGCAATTCTTGCTAGGTTGGGATACAGAGTTATATCAAAAAGATGTAAAAGAAGGCTTCCGTACAGCAGATGCCAAAATGGACGAGGCATTGTATGCCGCCTGTGCACGTCAGGTACCTGGAGATACCCACCGTTTTTTGCGTGTGGATACAGATAAGGAAGGACTGACATTCAAGCACCTCTTGCTACCTGTATGGCTGGCCTCCTACCAATACAAGGACAAAGTCTATCAATTCATCGTCAATGGCCAGACAGGTGCCGTCGCAGGCCGCAAACCTAAATCATGGTGGAAGATTGCCCTGGCAGTACTTGCGGGAATCATTATAGTAGGTGGGATCGTGTTTTTCACCCAAAACGGTGCATGATGAGCCTTTCGCAGGCATCGTCATATTGAAGACTCATTTGGCGCACATCAAATCGAGATAGGTCCAAATTTGAGCTTGGCAAGGATTCCCTTTGTAGAAGCACTTTCAACTTTGCTTTCAGTTCCCTTTCCTCCTCATAAAGATAAGACGCATGTTGTGAAGGAGGGATCAATTCGGGATAACTCAGGCGGTGGGGGAGGAGGGGAATACAGCCTGCATGAATGGCCTCGATGACCGATAGCCCCTGGTATTCGTGGATAGCAGTAACAGGTAAAATATCTGCTTTTGCCAACCAATGCACGTATGCCACTCGATTCTCTGTATATCCCCAGTGTACGATTCGGTCAGCGAGCACTTCCTTTGCCTTTGTAAAAATAGCAGGTACCTTCCCAAATGCTCTTCCCAATACGGCCAACTGAAAATCGATCTGTTCCGCTTTTAACTCCATCAGTATCTGGAAAAAGGCTTCAGGACCCTTGTCATATTCCCACCGGTGATTCCATAAGATAAGGGGAGGCTGTGTCTGATCCTTCTCCCGACTTTTTTTCTCACCTAATTCAATTCCTACAGGTAAAACCTTTGCGTTATGTGTCAAGCTTTCTCCCAAGCTCACATGCTGATGATCAGGAAAGGCCCTAAGAAAATCAGGTAATGCCTTCAAGAAAGCTTGTCGGTGAAAAAATGAATTGAACCAAAGTTGATCTGCTGCGAGCGCGGATACGTAATTGATCCATGCATAATGTCTGTCCCGCTTGTGCGAGCGGTCTTGATCTGTCGGAGACCAAGGATAGGTGAGCTGATTTTCGTGAAAATAAAGAATTGTAGGGATGTGAGCCGTTTGTTTTCGAGTCAAAGCTTGAAACGTGGTGAGATCCAGCATATCTGTTGCGATGATCACATCAGGCGCTCGATCCATGCGCCCCAACTGCTGCGCCAAAGTGACCGCCGCCCCATGCATCCGCCACTTCCAATGTCTGCCAGGTAGGGAATAAATCTCCACTTCATGCACACTGTATTGTTGGTAGCTCTCCGCCCATTGTTTGTGGGAGTCTGTGAGATAAGGACAGAGAATGAGGATATGCATGGAGGCAATAATTTGAAAAAGCCAAAGAAAGTTAATGAATGATAATCACTACTGAGTCAGTATCATATTTTTCATTCGGGTCTCAACATAAAAAATGAATCCTATCCCAATGGATTCCTTATGGTCATCATTATTTGCGGGAATGACCTCTAGGAAAGAGATCGCTTAGTGTAGGTGCTCTCTTGCCTGCTATGCATAGAACTAGCCCCCTTCAGTTTGTAACTGAAGCTAAATATAGGCCCCAGATACAATCTGGAGGAGGCAGCGTCTCACGTCTCAACGTCTGACTTCTTACTTATATTTCAGCGGTATTTTTTTCATTGACCTCAAAAAATAGATCATTCACGCATGCGGAGCAAAAGTGGGCATGGCGATTGTGCAATTTATCTGTTGCAACTAACCTTCATAGCTATGATGAAATCCATTATCTGTGTCCTGCTCATGTTGTCCAGTCTGTGTCTTCCATCGCTTCAAGCGCAAGGACAAGATGGCTGGCCTGGCATTCCCCCTATTCGAGTAGGTGATCCGCTCGTATTGATTAATCAAACCTCCTTTTTAGTAGTGATGGGAGCAGCTGCGACCTCCTATGCTATAACCAAATGGGCAGGAGACAATCAGACCCTCAACTTTGCCCTCGTGAGAGGGGGGTACTTCGGTGCGATGTTTCATACATCTATAGTGATGGAAAATATAGGGCTTGAAAAGCGATTGGCTCCCTGGTTTGGGATCGGACTAGAACTCAACAACCAGCAGTGGATCGCGCCCAACTACAGTGGGGCGGGTATGGGATTAAACTCTTATTACAGATGGTATGTATTGGGCAGTCGGAGGTTTAGCCCCTATATGGAACATGGCGCAGGTGTTTTCTATGGTTTTAGCAAGTTTCCAGAGGGAGGCACAAACTTTACATTTAACCTGACAAGTGCTTTTGGGGTAGAATATACCTTTGACAATCAATATAAAATACGTACCAGCTACGGTCATATTCATCATTCCAATAATAACCTATTGGATGTGAACCCTGGGATTGATGGCAATGGAGTTAATGTGACTTTTTTGTGGTCACTTGATTAGGGAGAATGAAAATAAGTATAAAGGCCGAAGGATAATCATGTATATTTTCTACGCGCTCTTGGATAGCAGGTGTGCGTCTTTTGTTAAATGATCATTTTTACCATATCACTTATAGCAGATCTCTCAGCAAATGATCCAGATATGTATGAAATCACTTGCAATCAGGTCTAGTCTCTAAAATTTTTCCCTAATTTTGTCTCCCATTTATTTCTTAAACACAATGGAAAAGTCAGAAGCTGGAGATCCCATTTATCGTCATAATGCCCAGGAAGATCAGGATTGGCAAACACCTGAGAAGGTTTCTTCTCTAGAGGAGATCTCTGATCACATCGAACGATATGTAGGCAATGTAGACATCGTATTTCATGAGATAGTCTCTGACATGGTCCACATAGACGTGCATTGGGTGAAACCTACCGTAGAGAAGCCGTTCCATACCTTGATTACATCGGGAATGAGTGATTTGCCTATGACAGTTCCTGAGGGATTAGATGGGCATCAATATGCAGAGCTGAGTATCTGCTTGCCTGAAGCATGGGATCTGTCAGAGGAAGGCATGAAAGACACCACCAATTATTGGCCGATCAGCTCTCTCAAATACTTGGCTCGCTTCCCTCACGTGTACGAGACCTGGCTAGGATTTGGACACACCATTCCCAATGGAGATCCTGCAGAACCCTTCGCAGAAAATGTGGATTTTAACACCATGCTCCTCCTACCTTCGGTACTTTTTGACGATGATTTTCGCATACTAGAACTTTCTGATAAGAAGATCCACTTCTACACACTCTTTCCGCTCTATCAAGAAGAGGTCGATTTAAAATTGAAGAAAGGTGTCAATGCATTGTACAAGGGCTTTGACAAATATAAGCTCTCAGATATCATCGATATCCAACGTCCAAACACTGCCACGCGAAGAAAACGTTTTGGACTATTTTAAGCGAAAATTTTACATCTAAATATTGATATTTTTCTATCTCTTCTCCCCCGAATCTAGCACTCCGCTAGGTTTTACATTTCCATTATCTAAATTTTTGAAAAAAATAAAACGCTTTAAGTAACTGATTGCAAGTCTCTCCCGTTAATGAACAAAAGGACTTTAGGCCAAAAGGCCAAAATAATCTTACTTTTATGTGGTACGAACGGCTTTTTTAACTATCTTGGTTTTGGAAAGTATGCATGCATACTAAAAAAGGACAAAAATACTTACTCGAAATAAAGCATAAGCTGATGGATACAGTATCTCACAAACAAGCAATCAAGGGAGGAGAATTCCTCATTCGCGAAACTGATGCACAGGATATCTTCATTCCTGAAGAGTTTTCTGAAGAGCAAAAGATGATGGCACAAGCTTGCCAAGATTTTATTGACACCGAAATCACGCCCCACATAGAGCGCATTGATTCGATGGAAGAAGGATTGATGCCTTCTATCGTCGAGAAAGCAGGGGAACTCGGCTTATTGGGTGTGACTGTACCTGAAGAATACGGCGGATTGGGCATGAGCTTCAACACTTCTATGTTGATGGCTGACATCATTGGCTCTGCGGGATCTTTCTCCACTACCTATGGTGCGCATACGGGTATTGGTACATTGCCGATCCAGTACTATGGAAATGAAGCGCAGAAAGCCAAGTATCTCCCCAAACTAGCTTCGGGCGAGTGGAAAGCTTGTTACTGTTTGACAGAGCCAGGTGCAGGATCTGACGCCAACAGTGGCAAGACGAAAGCTGAGCTGAATGAAGCTGGAACGCATTATCTGATCACAGGTCAGAAGATGTGGATCTCCAATGCGGGATTCGCAGATGTCTTCATCGTATTCGCTAAGATAGAAGATGACAAGAATCTGACAGCATTTATCGTAGAGAAAGACTTCGGAGGCATTACGATGGGTGACGAAGAAAAGAAGCTAGGGATCAAAGGATCTTCTACGCGCCAGGTATTCTTCGACAAGACACCTGTCCCTGTAGAAAATATGCTAGCGGATCGTCAGTTAGGATTCAAAATCGCAGTGAATATCCTCAACATTGGACGTATCAAACTAGGCGCGGGTGTGATTGGAGGAGCCAAGGAGACCGTCAGCTATGCTACACGCTACGCCAATGAGCGCAAGCAGTTTGGACAGTCTATCTCTAACTTCGGAGCGATCAAGCACAAGCTAGCTGAGATGACTATCCGCACGTTTGCGACCGAAGCAGCCAGCTATCGCGCAGGACAAGACATCGAAGATAAAATCCAAGATTTGGAAGCAAAGGGACTTCCTAAAGAGCAAGCGTTGCTGAAGGGCGTAGAGCAGTTTGCCATTGAGGCCGCCATCATCAAAGTACACGGTTCTGAGGTCCTTGATTATGTCGTAGACGAAGGCGTGCAAGTACTAGGGGGTATGGGCTTCTCTGCTGATGCACCCATGGAGCGTGGCTACCGCGATGCGCGTATCTCGCGAATCTACGAAGGCACCAATGAAATCAACCGCATGTTGCTCGTAGGGATGATCCTCAAGCGTGCCATGAAAGGCGAGCTAGACATCATGGGACCTGCCATGGCGGTAGCCAATGAACTGACAGGTTTGCCTGACTTCTCTGAGCCTGGAGATGAGTTGTTTGCACAAGAGAAGAAGACGCTGAAGAATCTGAAGAAAGCCATCTTGATGGTAGCAGGTAAGGCAGCGCAGGATCTAGGAGCTTCTCTCAATGATGAGCAAGAAATCCTGATGAACCTAGCCGATATGATTATCGAGGTATACGCTGCTGAGTGTACGCTTCTGCGTGCCGAGAAGCTGGCGAGCCAGCGTGGGGAAGAGGCTGTAGTACACCAGATCAACATGGCAAAGGTATACCTCTACGAAGCCGTAGATAAGGTATGGTTGGCTGGTAAGGAGGCATTGGCTGCCTTTGCGAAGGAAGATGAGCAGACGGTACTGATGATGGGACTCAAGCGCTTTACCAAAGCGCCACTCGTAAACACGAAGAAGCTACGTCGTGAGATCGCGGATCACTTGATCGCGACTAATGGCTACGCATTCTAAGAATATTCTCGCTTAAACCTATGAGGGTTGGCCCTGCCGTATGGTGGGGCTTTTTTTGTGGAAATACCTAACATATTTTACAACTTAGTACATACGAGAGACTCTTTTAATCATGATCGTGTATACACCACTTTCCACTGACCTAATCTTTCAACCATGAGTTTTCCGCTGATCCATTTCTTTTCTTGCCTCACACTTTGTGGGATAGTTCTTACCCTGTACTACGGAGGTATTTTTGCCTGGGTCGCTTATCGTGCTCAAAAGATCGATCATGTAGATCTTCCTGATGTCGAGACACTTTCTCCTATGACCCTGCGTTACCTTTGGATAGGATATTCAGATTGGAATCTACTCATCGTCAATTTCTTTTCAGCAGTGAAAAAAGGGGTGTATCGTCTGACGTGGAAATCGCAGTCGGAAGGTTTTATCATGGATTTGATAGACCCGATGGCTTTTCGTGCCTTACCTTCGGAGGAACGTGTTGGGCTCGGCTTCAATGGACATCCTCTAAATCGGATCATCACGCGTGCAGAAAAAACTAAAATGATTGATAGCTTGATGCTTCAGGTAGACCACTCCATGAGGAAGAATCTCAAGAATTATCATCTACCAACGAATCTGATATTTGTGATAGGATTCTTACTGACAAGTGCCATGGTATTGGGACTAATGTACGTTTGGGCAGGACTGGATCTTTGGTCACTGATTCCCGTGGGCATATTTATGTTCTTCTTGGCATTTTACACGCAGTTTGTCTTGGGAAAGTGGATTGATGACACCTATCTGGAGCGTCAGCCAGGACAAGCTTGGGGAAACTGGGTAAGAAATTCCCTCTACATGATTTTATGGGGTAAGAATATGAGTGCCAAAGATACGCAGTGGTACCAAAGTTTATTGACAAAGATCTCCCTAGCTGCTCAAGTAGGCATAGTGATATTTATCATGTATCAGACGAATTCCTTACTTACAGGTGTGTTTTGGATATTGGTGATTGCCCAGTTGTTTCTTTATCTCACATTCAGTCAGCTCAATGCAAGCGGTACAGCTATCCAAAGAAAAATTCAGGCATATCGAGAGGAATTGATTCAGTCAGATGGTCCAGAAGATGCACAAGTGCCAAAATGGATCGCTTTAGATCTTCCCTGTAGGGAAATGTACAGTATCGCAGAGCTTTATACAGGGAGGCAATACCAGGGACATAAGCGATATGCGATGTATGCGCGCATGCCAGGAAAGTATGGTTGATGCACAAGAGACGGTTCATGATGCTATTTTGATACGAGGGATTTCGTTTACATGTGGCTACTTTAGGTAATTAGGTATTTACTTTGTCTCTTTCTATAGGAAAAATAAGTGTTTGTTTTACTTTATATCTAACACCTAAAGAGCTACTTGTTGAATGGATTTTTTTACGATAAGTTGAAGTATTTAGTGATTGTCTTTTGAAAATTAAGCGCTGTAAAAGTCACAGAAAAACAATTTAAATCTCGTAAGGATTCGCATATATTTAGCCTTGTGGATTTATTCGAAAGAAAGATATTGTTAATGGAATATTACATGAAGATATATGACTTTTATGCATTTTAAAGACGATTAGGATAGATTATAGAGAAGGAAGCTCGAAGTAAAAATTAAAGCGTAGAGTTTCTGATAACACCTTTTTGTCAAAAAATACATAGAAGAAGATCACGCAGGTTTGTATGAAAAAATTTAGTCAGGGAAATATATTATTAGTAGAGGATAGTACGACAGATGCGGATATTGCGATGATGTCGATTCGTAAGTCAGGGCTTAGAGTGAGTACAGAATGGGTAAGTAATGGACTAGAAGCATTGACATATCTCAGACGATCCCAAGAGTTTGACGTGCAAGTCGATCTCATGATCCTCGATTTGAAAATGCCGCTGATGAATGGCTGGGAACTACTTGGACAAATGAAGGAAGAGGAGCTGATCAGCTTTCCCATTGTGGTTATGTCTGCCTCGGAAATGCCTAAGGATCGCGAACGTGTTTTTCAGCTTGGAGCCAATGCCTTTTATGTCAAGCCTTACAGTCTGCAAGCCAGTTTTAAAGTCTTTGAGCAGTTACTCAATCAGTGGATCGTCAATAGAGAGCAGGTGTACAAGCGCAGTGGTTGATCTTTTCATAAACGCATGCTTGCCATTTCTAAAGAGATTGCAAAAAGCATGCATCATGCATTCAAGCATCGATCATGTGAGTTCAAGCCAGAATTATTTTGTTTGCCTCCAATTTTACCTGAAAACGTAAACATGAAGGGTAGAAAATTGGACTAGGAGAGGTAATTTTTTACATTAACCTTCTAATGGTTAAACAAAATAACAAAAAATGAAACAACTCACACATGTACTCATAGTATTGATAGCCATCTGGCTATTTAGTTGTGCGTCAGAACAGTCTGGTACGGAGGGACAGGAAAGTGCTGCAACTACCCAAACAGAAGAAGCTCCCTCTACTGCTTTTGAAATCTCAGTGACAGATCCTGAGGCTGCCAGCCCACGCAAGATGTTGAAGGGAACCATCGGTGATATAGGTGTCACCATCGACTACAGTAGTCCTGCTGTCAAGGAGCGTACCATCTGGGGAGACCTTGTTCCGTATGGAGAGGTATGGCGTACGGGAGCTAACGAAGCTACGACAATTGAATTTTCAAGAGACGTTGTCATTTCAGGTCAGGAACTTCCACAGGGAAAGTATGCATTCTTCTCCATTCCATTTGAAGACAATTGGACGCTCATTTTCAACCGCACAGCGAAACAATTTGGTGCGTTCAACTATGACGAGAAAGAAGACGTCACGCGTGTGGCAGTCAAGCCTCAGCCTGTAGCAGAGTCTACGGAGAATATGGAGTTTATGCTTGATGGCAACAAAGTCGTTTTAGCTTGGGAGAAACTGAAAGTAGCTTTCCCTGTGGAGTAGGGGATAGGCTATTTATTTTTGACAGTAACAATAAAGAGGGCAGATCGATTCACCGATCTGCCCTCTTCGTAGGAACACCGTCATGGCGTGTTCGTCTAGCTAGTAAGCCAGATAAGCCGACATCCATTTTTCCATCTCCTCAAAGCTGATTCCCTTTCGTTCTGCTAAGCTTGCAATTTGCTCCTTCGTCACCTTACCGATCCCAAAGTACTTTGACTCAGGGTGTCCCATGTAGAGACCACTGACAGAAGCCGTAGGATACATAGCGAGAGACTCGGTGAGTGTGATGCCGATCTTATTTTCTATATCCAATAAATCCCAAAGTGTGAGTTTTTCTGTATGGTCAGGATTGGCTGGGTAGCCTGGCGCAGGACGGATTCCCTGGTAGGTTTCACGAATCAGATCCTTATTGGAGAGATCTTCCGTCGGGGCATAGCCCCAGAATTCCTTGCGCACGCGCTGGTGCATCCGCTCCGCGAAAGCCTCCGCCAATCGGTCAGCAAGTGCTTTCAGCATGATGCTATTGTAGTCGTCATGTGCCGCTTCAAACTCTGCGATCTTCACTTCGATCCCGTGTCCAGTCGTGACCGCAAATGCCCCTATATGATCAGGTCTTCCCGTTTCTTTTGGTGCGCAGAAGTCGGCCATCGAAAAGCTGTTGGCCCCTCTCTTCTCCGCTTGTTGGCGCGGATTGAAAAACTTGGCCTGTACCTCTGATCTGGTTTCGTCAGTATATACCTCTATATCATCCTGATCGACGGTATTGGCAGGGAAGAGACCTATGATGCCCTTAGCCGTCAACCACTTTTCTTCAATGATCTGCTGAAGCATATACTGCGCATCGGCAAAGAGTTTCTTCGCTTCTGCGCCCTTCTCAGGATGATCGAGTATGTCTGGATATTTTCCTTTGATCTCCCATGTATAGAAGAAAGGCGTCCAGTCGATGTAGCGCGCTAACTCTGCCAAATCATAGTCCTCAAATACGTGGATGCCTGCTTGCTTGGGAGCAGGAGGCACGCCATGATCCCAATTGATGGGGTACTTGTTGGCGCGGGCCTCTTCCAGGCTCAAGTAACGCTTTTTTGCCTGACGGGCCAGATGACCTTCACGGAGTTTGTTATACTCCTCTCTGATATTCTGTCCAAAGGCCGCGACCTGATCCCGATCTTCAGATACCAATTGTTGGCCTACAGGTACTGCCTTGGAAGCATCCAGCACGTGGACAATGGTTCCTTTATACTTAGGAGCGATCTTGACAGCTGTATGGATGCGGGAGGTCGTAGCTCCACCAATCAAGAGAGGGAGATCCATCCCGCGTTTTTCCATTTCTTCTGCGATGTAGACCATTTCATCGAGAGAAGGTGTGATCAAACCTGACAATCCGATCATATCGACTTGATGCTTTTCGGCTTCGTCCAGAATTCGCTCCATAGGCACCATTACACCGATATCGATCACTTCGAAGTTGTTGCAAGCCATGACGACGCCTACGATATTTTTTCCAATGTCATGTACATCGCCTTTGACGG
This sequence comes from Bacteroidota bacterium, assembly GCA_039820545.1. Lineage (GTDB taxonomy): Bacteria > Bacteroidota > Bacteroidia > J057 > J057 > JALEFZ01. Next base: position 54,683 of record JBCBPW010000027.1, read on the forward strand.
TTGCCATGAGGACTTTTCCTGCTGATGTGCTGGCACCTTCTGACTTTTCTTCTTCTATGTAAGGTGTCAAGTAGGCTACTGCTCGCTTCATCACACGGGCAGACTTGACCACCTGTGGGAGAAACATTTTTCCTTCTCCAAATAAATCACCCACGATATTCATTCCATCCATCAAAGGCCCTTCAATAACTTCCAATGGACGGTCATACGCTTGACGCGCTTCTTCTGTATCTTCTTCTATATAGTCTACAATTCCATTGATGAGGGCGTGAGATAGGCGCTTTTGAACGGGTTCCTCCCTCCATTCCAAATTGACGATACGCTTGGCACCCGACTGCTTGACGCTGTCAGCAAAGTCTACTAGACGCTCTGTTGCATCGTCTCGACGATTCAGTAGCACATCTTCTACTTTGTCTCGAAGATCCGTAGGTACTTCCTCATATACTTGTAGCATACCTGCATTCACAATCCCCATATCCATACCTGCACGGATCGCATGATATAAGAAAACAGCGTGAATGGCCTCTCTTACAGCATTATTTCCTCGAAAAGAAAAGGAAATATTAGAAACCCCACCACTGACCATCGCACCAGGAAGGTTTTCCTTGATCCATTGGGTTGCTTGGATAAAGTCTACGCCGTAATTGTTGTGCTCGTCGATGCCCGTAGCCACAGCAAATATGTTGGGATCAAAAATGATGTCCCAAGGTTTCATCCCCACCTGCTTCGTCAGGATGTTGTAGGCCCTGGCACAGATCTCAATTTTACGTTCAAAGGTATCGGCCTGTCCCGCTTCATCAAAAGCCATGACGACTACAGCTGCACCATACTTTCGGATGAGATTCGCTTGCTTGATGAAGGCTTCCTCTCCTTCTTTCATAGAGATAGAGTTCACGACTCCCTTCCCTTGTATACATTTGAGTCCCGCTTCGATCACCTCAAACTTGGAGGAATCGATCATGATGGGGACACGAGAAATGTCAGGTTCTGCCGCCAACAAGTTCAGAAACCTAATCATGGCTTCTTTAGAATCCAACATCCCTTCATCCATGTTGATATCGATCATCTGGGCACCACCTTCTACTTGTTGGCGGGCGACAGACAGCGCTTCATCGTAGTTCCCTTCTTTGATGAGCCTAGCAAAGCGGCGTGATCCCGTGACATTGGTTCTCTCGCCTATATTGACAAAGGGAATATTTTCGGTCAAGGTCAAAGGCTCCAAGCCTGAAAATGTTGGTCTAGGCTTTTCTTCGGGAATGATGCGAGGCGCATGTGCAGCGGCTTCCTCCGCAATGGCTTGTATATGCTCAGGCGTCGACCCACAGCATCCACCAACAATATTGACCAAGCCTTGCTCCAAAAACGGACGGATCAGCTTCGCCATTGCCGCAGGAGACTGATCATACTCTCCAAATTCGTTGGGAAGACCCGCATTGGGATAGGCTGAGATAGGCACGTGTGCCACACGCGAGAGATCCTTGATGTATTGAAGGAGTTGCTTCGCACCCAGGGCACAGTTTAAGCCGACGCTGAGTAGGTCTACATGCGAGATCGAGATCCAAAATGCCTCAGTTACTTGACCTGAAAGCGTTCGTCCCGAAGCATCGGTGATCGTCCCCGATACCATGACGGGAATGTCACGTTTGTAATCTTCTTTGAGTGTCTCAATTGCAAAGAGGGCCGCCTTGGCGTTGAGTGTATCAAATACGGTCTCTACCAAAAGTATGTCTGCTCCGCCATCAATCAGTCCTTTGGCTTGCTCATAGTACGCTTCCTTGAGATCGTCAAATGTCACGGCACGATAGCCCGGATCATTCACGTCAGGTGAAAGGGAAGCGGTACGGTTGGTAGGACCGAGCGCACCTGCCACAAAGCGCGGTTTGTCTGGATTCAGTAGGGTAAACTCATCTGCTGCTTCGCGTGCAATACGTGCCGAAGCTAGATTGAGTTCATACGCTACTTCCTGCAAGCCATAGTCCTCTTGCGCAATGGTGGTCGAGCTAAATGTATTGGTTTCTATGATATCTGACCCTGCATTGAGATACAGTTTGTGGATATCCTTGATGATCTCGGGTTGAGTGATAGAGAGAATGTCATTATTTCCCTTGAGAGGGATATGATGATCACGGAATCTTTCACTACGAAAATCTTCCTCTGAAAGCTTATGACGCTGAATCATAGTTCCCATCGCGCCGTCAAGTACGAGTATACGGGTTTTGAGAATGTCGCGAAGTTTGGGCTTCCGATTTATTTGAGTGGAAGGATGATGAATCATGGGCAAAATTTACAATTTTCCATTAAGTCTCATACAGCTTACAAATGAACGAAAAAATATGCGTTTGGTTTTAGCGGAATGTAAAGGGATGTAACATGTAAAAAGGGGGATAGGAAGATGTGTATCAAGGTATTTGCTTACTTCCTCAAGAAGTAGAAGAAAGGTTATTTTTTTCATAGTCGAATGTAAAAACAGGAGATACCTCGTCCTATTTTCAGGGACTATTTGAACGTAAGATCATAGACGTTGCAGATAAAATGGGATAGTTCTGACGAAAATCCCATTGTAAAGCTGAGAGATGAGTCGAAATCAGTCCCTGTAGACCTTCTAAAAGTGTATTTTCTATGAAAAAAGTCTTTGTAGGGTTGGTGATAGGACTCTTTTGTCTATCACTAACCTTTGCCCAAAGCGTAGAACCCTCTGTGCTGTCAGTCGCGGGTACCCAGCAAAGTGCTGGAAATGTCCAACTCAGTTGGACTGTCGGACAGACCGCCACGGCTACGCTTACCTCACCCGATGTCACCTTGACCCAAGGCTTCCAGCAGAGCCAACTGACGGTCACTTCCCTGGATCCCTTGCCCCCCACAATTGACATGCAGGTTTTCCCGAATCCCTCCTCTCACTTCATTCAAATCGAGTGGGAAGGCCTTTCTCCTCAACTCAACTTTCAGTGGGTAGATGCCCGAGGCAAACTGCTCGATCAGTGGAGCTTCTTGCAAGGAGGAACCAATCAGTATGATGTCTCCCATTACGCGGCAGGAAACTATCTCTTGCAAGTGCAAACAGAAACGGGATTCGTCCAAGCCTTCAAAATTCAAATCCAACACTAACACACATTTCCATTACCTCATTTTGAATCATTATGAAAAAATTACTCATACTATTTATCTCTTTCTCATTAGGACTGACGCTATTAGCTCAGGAAGTCAATACGATAAGCTACCAAGCGGTAGTCAGAGACCTATCGGGCAATGTCCAGAGCAGCAAATTGGTCAGCTTCCGTATCTCTCTTCGTCAGGCAGATGCCAATGGAGCCATCGTCTATCAAGAGACGCACAGTCCTACAACTTCAAGCTTAGGTCTTGTCGATTTCCGCATCGGTGGAGGTACGACGGTATCAGGTGATTACACTACGATCGACTGGGGAGCGGATGATTATTTCCTACAAATAGAATTGGATGAGAACGGGGGTAGTAGCTATACCTCGCTTGGGACACAACAGCTTGTCTCTGTACCTTATGCACTCTTTGCGCAGGATGTCGCCAATAAGGACGATGCAGACGCCGATCCCGCTAATGAGATCCAGACGCTTAGCCGAAACGGTAATACGCTTACACTCTCTAACGGTGGGGGCAATGTCGCTCTGTCGGATGGGGACATTACAGACGTAGTTGCTGGTAATGGACTCACAGGAGGTGCAAACAGCGGATCGGCAGCACTTGATATCGGTGGCGCTCTAAGTGATTCTTTGAAACTTGAGTTAGGTAATTTCAATGTAGACATCAATCTGACCAACTTTGGAGACTTTGCAGTTCAAGATGCGGGGACAGATGTATTCAGAATCGAAAGTACAGGTAACATTGGCATAGGGCGCGACATGATTTTCCGTGACGGGAATGCCCTATCAGGTACAAGACTGGTAGAGATCGAAGACACAGGTGACGATGGCCGCATTTATATTTACAGAAACGACGGTATCCATATCAGCTTGAATGGGGGAGGTACTACGGTATTTAATGAGCAGGCAGAGTCTGTGGACTTCAGAATAGAAACTGTGTCCAATACCAATGGCTTCTATGTGGATGCCAGTGAAAATAACGTGGGAGTGGGAACTCCCTTCCTGGACAGAAACTTCCACGTCCGTCATGACCAGTTTACCCAGACAGGTGGTTTTGGAGGTCTAGAGATAGAGCAAACTTCAAACGGGAATCAGTGGACGCTGTACACCTCTCAGTCTACCAGCAACCTCAGACTATATTATAACAACCTCGAAAGAGGAGATTTTAATGATGCGACAGGCGTCTACTCTTCTGTATCCGATGCGAGATTGAAGAAAAATATTGAAACAATTGGGCTGACGATGCCTGCCATCATGCAGCTTCGCCCGACAGTATATCATTTCCGTACGCAGGAAGACAATGAAGTCAAGAACCCTGGATTCATTGCCCAAGAGGTAAAAGAAGTATTCCCCAAAGTAGTCAAAATCCAGGGAGACGATTCGAATGGAAATAGCTTGTCAGATCTACACATGATCAGCTACACAGAGTTGATTCCTTACATGGTCAAAGGGATGCAGGAGCAGCAAGCGGAAATCCAAGATCTGAAAGCTGAGATCGAAGCATTGAAGCAGGCCGTACAAGCACTACAGAATAAGTAAGGTAAAAACTCCTGTAAGAAGGTATGATACGTTCGAATTTGGCGCTTAGTTGATAAACGAAGGGGTCCCTCTCTGGAGGTGGCCCCTGTTGGTTTATGAAGACTGGGTGGATCTTACTGTGCGAGCTGGGGCGATCCCGAACTCATAGATCAGGATTGGACGAGCCATCATTTAATAATGTAGACGCCTCGCTTGCGTGCTACGCATAGAACTGGCCTCCCTTCAGTTTGTAACTGAAGCTCGGCACACTGTAATATAAGTTTTTTGATATGTAACTATCGCCTTCAGCGTCCCGAGCATTAGACTCGGGATTATTAGGCAAAAAGAACCAATCCCGATGATGAATCTCGGGACGGAATTTTAGCCCAATCCCGAGCGTAAAACCTCGGGACCCCTATCTCCAAATTCCGCGCCCAACGCCTCCCCAAATAACCTGTTACTATACTTGAAAATGATAGTATGAAACTTTTGTTACACTGTGCTTAATACTGCTCCTGTGGACGTTGAGAAAAATACGCTGCCGTCTCCTCCTTTAAGATGGGAAATAAAGCGTCCATTTCCTCCAGGGAAAAACTGGATAATCTCTCCTCTGTTAATTGATAATACCGACTATCTCCATACCAGATGAGAATTGTCCCGAGTTGTGGAGACCACCACTTGAGGTTGCCAAAATCTTTGTCCTCGGCGTGAGCAAATCCTTCCAGGAGGTAAGCTTCTAAGCTTCGCCCTCCTTGCTTCCAGCTTTTTTGCTCTCCCGTATACCGAAAATAAGTCTGTGTGCTGACCGTAGGATAGGCTGTATCCACAGTCGTCCGAAACTGCAAGCTTCGAACGAGTCCCCGTTTTGTCGAGGCTGTATTAAGCTCCATGATCTCCAAGAAGTACTCCTTGCTTTCGGGGGTTTCGTACACATTGTATAGCGAAGTCTCCCGGTAGCGAGAAGAGTCAATGGCAAAAATATCTGCCCATTCCTCATAGGTCTCTGCCTGCTCCCCTGATTCTATATAGATACTTTTTCTATATCTGCTCGAATCCTGATGTAAGTCTATTATACCCCGCATAAAGATAAAGGATTCGGAGGAGGGATTTTGCAGACATGGAGGGAGCATATCTGCTTGCGGAGGAGCATTACAGCCCCAAAGTAAGAAGATGAGCCCGAGGAAAAGCAGTTCTTTCGTGGACATGAGATGCAGGTGAAGAATCATATCTTGAGTTAGGATCAATATAGGGTTAATTCTGATCTTTCACTTTGATCCTTTGCTCATCTGTCATTCTTCTCTCACCATCACAAAAAAATCCCCTCAAGATGAGGGGACGCTTAGGATGGAGATGAAACTCCGTCACGGTAGTGCTTCGTTTAGACTGAGAGATCTACGATTGTCTTTTTTTCGGCGTTTTGCCCGCTTACAATCCGATGCTTTCAGCTTTTTTATCTGCCAATCCCATGGTCTGCGCCATGGAAAGTAATGACGTCAAGGTCGTTCTTTTCTCAGGATTATTGGTCTGTGACATCATCTTGTAGATGAGCGCAGAAATGCTGAGGTTGCGTAGATCGTCAGAGTCAATCGGGAATTGCTGCATGAAATCTTTGAGATTTTCTACCAGCGAACCGCTTCCGTTGCCATTTCCATTGCCCAGCAGCGAGTGCTTGAGGTCCTGGAGGTGTGGACTATTGTCCATGATCGAGTTCACGTACTTGCTGTTGGTCACAGCGTTGGTGATGCGATCGAAGAACTCTTGCTCTCCACCGACGATGTCGATATTGGCGGACTGTAGGGCAGCGGCGAGTACTTCTGCTTGCGCAGCGGCGATGTCCTTTTGGATTTCGATCTGGGCGAGTTCGATCGCCTTCTCTTTCTCCAAGCGGAGCTTGAACTCCTCGTGCTCTTTGCCGACTCCGTCGAGCTTCTGCATGGCTTCTGCTTTGGCCGCTACGCCTTTCGCATCGGCTATCCCTTTCTGCTCGATGATCGTTGCCTCTGCCATCCCCATTTTCTCTGTGGCACTTGCCTTCGCTTCGATGACCTTTGCTTCGGCTAGACCTTGCTCCACTTCCACTTCAGCGTGAACCATACCCGCTTTCTTGTCGGCTTCAGCTTGGGCTTCCCCTTTGAGTTCGATGCCTTTGGCTTCAGCGATATTCTTGAACTCCAAAGAGTTGGCGGCAGCTTGGCCTTCCTTCTCACGCGCTTCGGCTTTGGCTTCGAGTACGCGTGCTTCGGCTAGACCGAGGGCAGCATGCTCTTCTGCAGTGGCGTCAGCCATGATCTTTTTGGCTTCTGCTTCCTTGTCTGCGGATTCGCGCAGGGCATTGGCTTCGATGATGCGGCGCTCTGCATCTAGCTTGGCAGCATCTTTTTCGGCTTCAGCCAGCTTGATGCGCTCTACGAGCTGCTCTTGAGCGCGCTGCTCGGCAGCGAGGATGGCAACCTTTTTGTCTCGCTCAGCACCTGCAAATGATTCTGTATCCTTGATACGCTCCTGCTCTTCGACCACTTCTCTCTCTACTGCCACACGGTCACGGATCACGTCTTGTATATTTTTGCGCTCCTCTTCTACGGCGCGCTCTTTTTCGATTTGCGCCAGAGTCACGATGCGCTCGCGTTCGGTTGCTTCGAGTTCTTTGTCACGCTGGACTTTCTCGGACTCGACGGCTTCTGTGCGCTCTTTATTTTTCTTGGCAGCGATGATGTCGCGTTGCTTATTTTGCTCTTCGATTTCGGTTTCACGCTCACGAGAGAGTCGTGCTTTCTCGGACTTGGTGCGCTCTTCCTCTTGTACCTGAGCGATTTCAGCTGCTTCCCGCGCTTTGATATTGGCGATTTCCCGCCTTTGTATTTCTTCCTTCTCCGCTTGCTGCTTCTCTAGTTCCAGGATCGCCTCACGTGCTTCTACATCCTGCTTTTTGATGACCATCTCTTTCTCACGCTGGATCTTATTCGCCTGCGTGATTTGCTGTGCAGTGAGATCACGAATCTTCTTGATACCCTCAGAGTCCAGGATGTTCTCAGGATCGAGTAATTCTACACGTGTCTGCTCTAAGTAGTCAATTGCGACGTCAACTAGTGTGTAACCATTGAGATCTTGTCCAATTTCTTCCATGACCTGCTGCTTAAGTTGGCTACGGCTATTGTACAGGTCCACAAAGTCGAAGCTTTTACCTACAGTTTTTACGGCCTCAGAGAATAGGGCTTCAAAGAGAATGCGTAGTAGATCAGGATCAGACGCTCGTTCACAGCCGATGGTTTGCGCTACGCGTTTGATGCTGTCGATCTCAGGATTTACACGGATGAAGAAGGCCACTTTGATATCCGCCCGCATATTATCTTTACAGATCAAGCCGTCCTTCCCCTCTCTTTCGATCACCATTTGTTTCAAGGAGATATCCATTTTCTCCAATTGCTCGAAAATAGGGATGACGAAGGTACCTCTTGTCGTGGCGCGAATACCACGCAAGCCAGTGACTACAAGCGCCTTTCCCTGTGGAACTTTTCTATATAGACGAGTCATGAGGATCAGAACGCCAAAGACGACTACGAGGGCGATAATCCCGCCTACACTTAATGCATCTCCAATTAATTCCATATTGAATAGTTGTAATAGGTGGTTGTGTGAAAATTAGATTTCGAAGTGATGGACAAGGAATAATTCCTGATCCTGTTGATATTCAGTTAAAAGGACCTGAGATCCTCTTTTTAGAACTTCTTTTTCTTCAATTGATTTTACTGATAGCAAAATATGCTCATCCTCGTAGGTAATCTCTGCCTGAGAAATGCGGCCAGGGTAAGCATCCATTGTCAAACGAGCCAATTTCCCTACGAGCATCTTCTTCGATATGGATTCGTGTTTCATCTTACTGAACACTTTTCCCAATGGCCATGTCATAAATTTTGTGCTCAATAAGCCCAAAATGAGAATGGGAAGAATGCTTGTGAACGGATAAGCTGGGATGATGGTTCCTACTAATATAATCCCTGCGATGGCGAGTAGCCACATAGAGATGGCAAGGAAGCTCAGATATACCATGAAAGGAACTGCACCCACATTCAAAAAGTTGAGTAGTTGCGTAAGCCAGCCACCCCCACCTGCTCCTAAATCTCCATCGCCATCTACATCCACGTCGGCATCTACATCTACGTCCAGATCAATGTCTGCATCGACATCTAGATCAAGATCTACATCTAAAAAATCCAGATCAAGTAGCCCAATGAATACTGTGAGCCAGTACAGGAGCATCATTCCCAAAAATACAGTATAGAATATGATCTCAGGTGAGACCGCGAGTTCCCATAAAGCTTTCATTTCAGTAGAGGTTGCGTGGAAGATCTACGGAATATAAGGATAAGGTAGAATAATCAATTAATCCAAGTGAATTAATCTTATAGATCGAAAGGATCTATGTCCTTGATTCGTAAATGGATACTGGATACCCCCTTGAAGATGGCTCACTTTTCGTGAGTAGCGTGGGCAGTCTTTGGACGCAAGGTTTTCAGATGAATTGTATGGATTATGTACCTTTGAATGAATTTACGGGGAGAATATGTAGGAGGTTTCAAATATTGGATATTTTTAATTAAAGTTTATTGTGTTTATTCGTAGTACTTTTAGTCCTGTAGAAACGCCCCATACATAGAGACGAGGGCTAAGGAGGAGAGTTGAAAAAAGTAAGTGAAAATTGCGGAAAAATGACAAAAGGGGTGAACGCTTAACGATAAAGACCTGTATAGATACAGATTTCTTCTAACCAATGAATTGATCGCGAATTCTTTAGGACGCGCGCGTAAGATTTTTAGGCCAAGCGTACGAATTTTTTTTGTCTTCTACCGTTTAATATACAACGGGTAGCAATCACCTTCCTTATGACTCATTCCTGCACATTTGGCTTGCTCTGTCTGATCATGCTTACTTTGGGGGCTTGTACACAGTCCCTTGAGCGCAGCGTGACTACACTGGGGCAGCCTTTTCAGGTGTTGCAGTGGGATACGACCAGCCTAGACTCCCAGTTTTTAGATGTCATGCAAGAGGGACTTCTGATCAAGTTAGGGTATTGGCAAGATGCAAACGGAGAGAACTTTTTTGAAGTCGTCCGCGAACAAAGGACTGAAGATCTACGCATCATGGCAAGGCATTATGTGAAAAGACCTGATGGCCACTTGCACCTACAGCAGCAATTCAAAGATTTTGTGATTGACTGTGAATATGATCCTATCCTCGATTTCATCCCAGGTTCGCTCACTATCACAGATATGGACTCCAACCAAGTGGGAGAAGTCGTATTTCTGTTACAAAAGGGCTGTATTTCTGATGTCAGTCCGCTACAAGCCCAGCTTTATCTCATCGAAGGCGCTCAGCTATGTTTGATTCGAGGTACAACCCAAATCAGATTAGGGTCTTACATCATGCCTTCCCGACAGGAGGTAGACCCATCTTTTGAGGATCTCCCCGTTGTTTTACAGACCTATGCCCGCGCGCAGTGGGACCGATTCACAGATACAACAGTCTATTATTGGTAGACTTTTCCACTTCTTGTGATTTTTTCTCCCTTTGATTGTGACACCTGTTACTGTGAAAGGGAGATTTTATTTTACCTTAACAGTGGGGAATATCAAGCGTTATTTTATCTATACATTAAAATGAAAATCATATGAGAACATATAGTTGGATCATCGGGTCGATATTCATGATAGGCTTGCTCACAAGCTGTGAGAATAATGTAGTAGATCCTGAGGGTACGTTGAACCTGTCCCTTGAATCGAGGGTAGGGGATGCTACTTTTGTCAAGAACCAGAAGTACACCAATGCGGCAGGTTTTGAGTATTCTCTGGAAGGATTTCGCTTTTATATATCGGATATCAGTCTGATGAAAGAGGATGGGGGAGAAGAATTGGTTGAAGGGACATGGTACTTCGATGCGGGAGGTGATTGGGACAATGCGGATATCAACTTTCCTACAGGCAGATACAATGGAATGAAGTTCTTTATAGGCGTGCCAGAGGATCAGAATTTGGGGAATCCTGCTGTGTATGAGTCAGGCGATGCGTTGAGCATCCGCAGAGGGATGCACTGGTCATGGTCTACGGGTTATATCTTCATCAAAGTTGACGGCTTGATTGACTCTGTAGGTAAACAAAAAGGTCTCATTTATCATACAGGAGGAAATGATGCTTACAAGCAAATGACATTGGATAGTGAGTCTTTTGAGATTACGGACGGAGGAACAGTAGATTTTGTGATGGATCTCGACCTTGCGAAGGTATTTGAAGGAGAGGGGGAAAACGTGAATATGGTGGAGGAAAATTTTACACACACTGTTCCTGGTGATGATCGTCAGCAGGCCATATCCAAGAAAGTTCGCGACCGATTTATGGAATATGCACTGACAAAGAAACCTTTCTAGCAGAGATGGCCCTTATTTTGAGGCGAAAAAATATTTCTGGCCTACATTTCAAACCTAAATATATCTTATTTGTAATATATAAAAGTGGCATGATTGAAACTGCCATTGCTCCAAACAAACAGGCATGAGATACGGAAAATATATAGGTGTACTTATTTTTATTGTTGTACTCATCGGGTGCGTAAAAGATGGTCCTTTGGTGGGACCTTTGAGAGAGGAACTTCAACTTGAAGTACCTGAGCATTTTGAGCGACCGCGGATTCCAGAGAGCAATCCACTGACAGAGGCAAAGGTACAACTGGGGCGCCAGCTATTTTACGATCCGATTCTCTCTATGGACAATACCGTTTCCTGTGCTTCTTGCCATCCACAAGAACACGCCTTTTCGGACCCACGTAGGATCAGTATAGGCGTCGGCGGAAAGACTGGCATCCTGCCTGAGCAGAGACGTAACGCGCCCGCTCTATTCAACCTCATGTACCACGACTTTTTGTTTTGGGATGGAAGAATAGAGGACCCATTCGGGACACTAGAGCATATGGAGACCCAGATTCGCTTGCCGATCGAAGATCCCAACGAGATGGGGAGTTCCTTCAAGCTCGTGATGGAGCGTTTAAACGACCATCCTGAATATCCTAAGTTGTTTCTGCAAGCTTTTGACGATACAATTACAGAGCTGAGGATCATGCAAGCCATTGCGAGTTTTGAGCGTGTGCTATTGTCCTACAGTTCCAAATACGATCGCTTTGTGGAGGCAGGTTTTGACAGCACGGTTTTGACTTCTTCCGAGTATCGCGGATTCAAGCTTTTCTTTGACGAAGTGCCTGGTCGCAAGCATCCCGAGTGTTTCCACTGCCATGGAGGATTCAACTTTGATGATCCAGCGGGAACTTTCCGCAACAATGGACTAGATAGGGACGGTGGCATACTCGACGTGGGAAGGTTTCAGGTGACGGTGAATCTCATCGACTTTGGAAAATTCAAGGTGCCTTCCTTGCGCAATGTGAGCTTTACTGCCCCCTATATGCATGATGGAAGATTTGAAACCTTGGATGAGGTGCTAGATTTTTATCAGACGGGAGGGAATACGTCATCAGGTCGTGACCCACTCATGACGACGATGGGCTTTACAGATGAGGAAAAGACTGATCTCAAGGCTTTCTTGCTGACGCTAAATGATACAAGCTTTGTGACGAACCCTGATTTTGCTTCTCCTTTCTAGTCGGTTGAGTTATACCAAAAGAAATGTATGCGCTGCCCTTGAGAAAGGGTGGCGTTTTTTTTAGTTGGTGGAAGGTTAGAGTAAAGGGAGAGAGCATGCATGCTCTAGAAGGAGCATTTGCTGGGATACGGGCATTTGCTGCGGCATAGCATGTGCATTTGCCGTAGCAAATGCCTACGGTGAGACACAAAAAAAGACTTCCCACGGAGGAGAAGTCTAGTTGGCGTTTGTCTTATATTCTTGTGATCAGAGGTATACGGATCATTTAAATTTATACGATCTGTTCATGGCGAGGAAGAAACGTGCATCGTTCATTGGATCGCTTTCCACCTGTAGATCCTGGATCACTGCGTAATCCAAGGATGTCCACTGTCCGACGGGTGTATTGGGTACATATTTACTTGTCAAGCTGAGAGAAGCTTTCTTTTTATCATCAATATCAAACTTCAGTTCGTAAATCTTTCCTGCTTGACGATAGATGATATGCTTATTTTTACCTGTATTGGCGATTACTTCCACCACTTCAGCTTTGGTACGCTCAAAGTAAGAGAGGCAGCCTTCCAGGGCATTTTTTCCCGCTTTTTTATTGGTGAACGCTTTTTGGAGCGCAGTTTGGTACAGCCATCCTCTATTGAAGCTGTAAATAAACTTTCCACCATATTGCTCAGCAACAAGTTCGCGTTCGTCTTGGGCATCTACGATATGAACCGCAGAGACTTCTTGTAGGTGATTTTGTAACTGATAAAAGTTAAAATCAAACTCAACAAACAAGGAGTTTTGTGCCCATATTCCCTGGACAGCTATCAGTAGGACAGCCGAAAGAATGATAAGCCTTTTCATACAGGTTAGGGTCTGGTTTTGAAACTAAGTTAATAGTATTAATTCCCCATATACTACTTTGTTTCAGAGATCAATATATAAAAGATAGTCCTATTTTATGAACATTTTTTTAATTATATCGGACACTCTATATTACGGAAAAAGTAGAAAAAAAGATAGTGCATTGATTTTTACCCATTTATAGAGACACAGAAATCTCAGAAAAAAATGCAAATTCCGTTATAAATTCCATGCCAAAAAGTAAATGTGATATTGAGGATTTTAAAAAACTGACGTTTCTGAATAGAATCTTACATTAGCCTTTGTGCGATTAGATAGCCTCAATACCTCAATTTGGACGCATATTTGTGCGTTTGGTCTCATTTTGGGGATATTTCCTTCTCGTATTTTTGGACAAGAGGTTCAATTTTCTTTCAACAGACAGAATAATTTTACCTATCTCACCCGTTTAGATGCAAAATGGCAATTTAGCCAAGGTAAGTACAGTAGCGAGGGGTACGTTCATCACGACAATCTCTTCAATGCTGCACGTACCCAATCACCCTTCGTCCAACTTTTTGTTTCAGCCCAAGCATGGCAGTACTGGGCCCTTTCTCCTCGTGTTCAAGTTGCTTCATGGCTGGAGCTAGACCAGTTCTGGAATACACGCAATCAACGGTACAGTTTTTATCTAGGGAGTCAGTATCGCCCTATCGAGGGTGTGGAGGTGACGCCATTGCTTGGATATAGCTGGGATTATCGTTCACAGCGGTTGGATCAAGGACTATCGCCCGCTCTGAGGGTGCGCGCGCAGCAGTCCTTTGAGCCTGGCCTACAGATGGAGACACATCTCCTCGCCAGGTGGAAATTCATCAACCCTAGACGGCAGCGCAACATTGATTTTGGAAGCTATTGGTTGAGAGAATTTGGCCCCAACTCTTTAATCAGTGCTTCGGTAGAGGTGGGCAGCAATGAGATGGATGATTACAAGAGTCAGTCTGTTGAACGCATAGAAGCGGATACAGGCGCACTGGCCCTCAACTTGCGATATGAAGTAGCACCTGATTGGATCTGGGAATCTGAGAATCGACTCGTTTTTAGTCGCCGCTCTTTTACCTACGATCCTTATCTTCAAAGTGAATCTGAATTCAATAACCTTCGGTTTGGACAGCAAGATCTCATATTGAGGCAGAGACTATCTTTTCAGAAGCCCAAGGTATATGGCGCACTCAGCTATACCTATGCTTATTTACAGCGTAGGTACGAATTGGAAAATACTTTGGAACTCATTCCTCTAGAGTTCAACCGACTCGAAGATCGCGAACAGCAAAAAGACTATTTCAGAAGGCAACATGAGTGGGACGCCCGTCTGACTTTGCCACTCAATCGAAAAAATCAGTTCCAAATAGAGGGCTATAATCGATATGTGCAATATGATACGCCTTCAGAGGATAATTTTGATGATCATGACGAGCTCAATTATACATTGAAACTGGATTGGCAAAAACGTTGGAGTTCAAAATTTCAGACGCGTTATCGACTGATCGGGGGTGTTCGACGCTACGCTTTTCTGTTTGCAGAGCGGAGTCAGGACAACTACACGCAGCGTAACTTGCGCCTGGAGTTTGACTATCAGTGGCAGCCACTTGCTTGGCTCAGGCTGAAGGGGGCACACTGGGTCTATGTGACTTATAACGTGAAAGACTTTGCAGATCCCAACTTGACGGACCGTTCTACACGTAATCTGGAAACCCGCTGGGACCTGAACATGCGGCTCAAGCCTAGGTGGAAAATGGAAGCAGGGATTTATCGTCGGGAAGTGCATGTCTCCTATCTTGATTGGGAGCGGTTTACGGAGACGACACTGGATACGACCACTACATGGCAGGCAGATATGAATCATGTATTCAGGTTGAAAAAGAAGTGGCTAAAGCAGCGTATCATCCTAGAGGGCGGATACCAGCAGGTCAGTAGATTGCGTTTTCAAAATACGTCTATGACCAGCCTTGAGAATATCCTTACGCCCATCAACCTCCGCACGCGCATCCACCAGATTGGACCCAAAACGGGCATTCGCTTTCTCAATAGAGGGGGAGAGTCACTCAAATTGAATATTTGGTGGCAGTGGCAGGTACAAAGTTTCAGGTATAAGGAGATTGAGGATTTTACGACGCTCTCTGCCAACTTTGATGAGACGGTCTTGCAAAAAGTGACGACGGACTTTCGGCCCTTTATTTTGTTGAGGTTTCGTTTGGCTCTTTAGTAGATGAAACTGGGAGATGAGTAGGTTTTCAGAGGACACACTCAAAGAAGCGTATCCCAGGGATGGGGTTGTCGTTGTATCGCTCGATCTCGTAGAATCCTATTTCTTGGTAAAGTTTTTGGGCTGATGTCATGCTGGGATGCGTATCTAGGCGCATCTTACCATATCCTCTTTGTCGTGCGATCTTCAAAAGGTGCATACAAAGTGCCTTTCCCACCTGTAGGCCACGGGCTTGTGGCCTGACATAAAGTCTTTTCATTTCGCAGATATATTCTCTTTCTGGTCGAAATGCTACACAGCCTAGAGGTTGTTCGTCATCCATGGCAAGCAAGAGACAGCCTTGTGGAGGGCCATACTTTTGAGGAAGCATAGAGAGTTCTTCAAAGTAGTTGCCCAAGGCTTCGTCTAGATTGCGGCTAATCCCATAGGCATACAAGAGACTTCTTACTTGGCGAAAATGCTGGGGTTTATGTGCTCGAAAGGTATGCATCAGGATGGCATGCTATCTAGCAGATTTGAAAATATTTACTAACTCAGGTAAAATCTCTCCGCTAGGACCCTGGAGAAAATGTCCATTCTTGCTTTCGAGTGCAGTGTGGGAAAACAGATTGGGTTCAATGTTGATGTCGATGATGAATTTGCCTGCTTGGTCGAAAGTATCCAATATTTGATTAGGGAGTGTGGTCGCTCCAGATGTTCCTATGGTAATGAGGAGTTCGGATCGGGAGGCGGCATCATGGGAGCTTTTAAACTTGAAATACTCTTCGTTATAGTATTCATCAAACCAAAGTATGTGTGGACGCGTCATGGCTCCACAATCTGGACAGGCAAGGGCTTGCCATTCTTCTTCTGTTACTTCTGAGTCACGATCTTTAGGACCGATTCCTTTGGGGAAGGGATAGAGCTTAGATGTGCATGAAACAGAGCATCTGACATATTCTAGACTTCCGTGAATGAGATAAGTACGTTCGAGTGTATTGCCCGCCCTTAGGTGTAAGCCGTCTACATTTTGGGTGATGAGTCTGAAGCGGTCCCCCATCATGCGCTCAAGCTCAGCGATCGCTTTATGCCCTGGATTAGGTTGTGCGTTTTGACAAACTGTCCGTCTGAAGAGATACCATTTCCAAACTTCCCTAGGATTTTTCTTGAACATAGACAACGTACCAATCTCCTGGGGCATGTAGTTTTTGGAACCTATTTTCCAATACCCTTCAGGTCCACGGAAAGTAGGAATCCCACTTTCAGCAGATACGCCTGCCCCTGTCAAGATGATCATGGACTTTCCGCTTCGATAAAAATCGATGAGTTGCTGCCTTAATGCTTCTGAAATCATAGCCAAACCTTTCTCAAAGCCTAAAGCTAAGAAATATCTTTTGAAGTAGGCAACAGGAGCGGGGAATGCTTAATGGTTGAAATCAGGCGTATAGGCAATCATCAGGAGTAGATGTCTATTGGGAATCGTCTTTAAAAAGTGGGAAGACCAATTCATCAAGAAAAAGCGTAGGAGGGGAGGTAGGTATCAAAAGCTGTTTGTAGATTTTCCTTAAAAAGCGAAAACTCGAAGGGCTTTTCCAGCCACATATCGGGTGCATTGATTCCCTTTAGATCATTTAGATATTCAGGATCATGGCCCGAGAGTAAAATAACAGGAACTTGTTGGAAAAAAGGGTTCCTTCTGGTTTGGTGTAGAAGTTCGATTCCGTTGTGTTGGGGGATGTTATAATCAATAAAAATGAGATCGGGAATTTGTGCGGTATCATCGAGAGTTTGGATCATTGAAAGATACTCGGATGCTTCTTTAAAGTGTGCGAAAATCCCTCTGTAGCCAGATAAATCTAGCACCAGTTTAAATAATTTCGAATCGGCTTCAGAGTCTTCGATGAGAATAATCTTAGGACTTTCCATTTAGAAGTAAAGTAGATATTGAGTAGGAAAACAGGCTAAATGACTTGATACATGAATGGACAATGCGATATGAATAACATGAGACTACAAGAGATGGCAGGGAGACATGTGTGATCTTTTGTATCCCTTTTTTCTTATATCCAGGCACTTGATAATTTATGAACTAAAAATGTCGTATAAAAGTTGAGAAAACATTTGTAAGGGAAATATCCGATTACTCTTTGAAAAATGAAGATGGAATAATTTGGCTTGATACATGACTTTATCGCTTAAAAAGATGCTTTCTGTCGCGTATTGCTTCCCACGTGGGTGTAGGTACTACTTCATCAATACATATCATATCTTGCGAACCTACATTCAAGTGGTCCATTGAAGAGAATAATATTTCTCGAGGCACGGAGTCCGATTTTCTTTAAAGCTTTGATATTCGAGCTCAACACCCACGCTTGCCAGCCTTTATATTGTTGTTTGAGTTGATCTCCTATCCCTTTGTAGAAGTCCGCTAAGTCTTCGGGAGCGAGTCTTTCGCCGTAGGGAGGATTCACGATGAGCATACCTGGCGTGTCTGGTGCTGCCGCTTGATGGAAATCCGCTGAAGTAAAGGTAAGGGTATCGTTTACCTGTGCCATATCTGCATGTCGGCGTCCCATATCCACAAATTCTGCACGAAAATCCCGTCCTCTAATATCAAATACGTCTTTATTTGCCTTACCCAGGGCTTCGTTTTTGACGCTTTGCCAGAGACCCTTATCCAGATCTGGCCATTTCAGAAAACCAAACTTTTTGCGAATCAGTCCTGGCGCGATATTTCTTGCGATGAGGGCAGCCTCGATGGGAATGGTACCCGAACCACACATAGGATCCAGTAAAGGCGCCTGTTGGTCCCAGCCTGATTTGAGAAGCATCCCTGCAGCTAGGGCTTCACTCAAAGGCGCAGGATGCTTGAGCGAACGATATCCCCTACGATGAAGGGAGTCTCCTGAGCTATCCAACAAGACCTTGAGTTGATCTCCTTGCAAATTGATGTGTACGCGGAGGTGGGGATTTTTAAGATCTACTGAAGGGCGCTGTTTGAATTTTTTTCTGAATCTATCTACGATGGCGTCTTTGGTTTTGAGCGCCACAAAGTGGGAGTGTCTGAAGATATGAGAGCCGACGACAGCGTCTACCGCGAGGGTTTGGCCTAGCTTCATATAGTTTTCCCAAGGCAGCCTGAAAATACTTCGATAGAGGTCGTGCTCTGTCCTTACTTGTGCTTCGGAGATATTGACCAAGACGCGGATCGCAGTCCTAAGATACATATTGGCACGATAGAGGGTGGCAAGGTCTCCTTCAAATGTGACAGCTCGCTTCTGCTCTTCTATATTTTGTGCCCCAATCTGCTTGAGTTCTTCGGCCAAGACAGGTTCTAGCCCGTGGTATGTTTTGGCAACCAAAAAAAGTTGGGGAGAAGTTGTGGAATTTGGGTTCAAAGGGAATCAGTTATAGAGAAAATGAAAGACCAAGGCTGAACAGCACAAGGCCAAAGCGCAAAGGTAAGGATAAAGAGGCTGAATTTGATGAGCTTATTCCAAGAAACTTTTAACAGTCAGCACAAGATGACAACGGGAGAAATCGCAGGATATCTATCAAGTGCAGATTGGAAGCCATTCTTTTTTTCATAATTGGAAGCACAATCGTTCTTTGAAGCATCGAATATTGTACGAGTGATCGCTATTTTTGGGGAGGGACAAAGGTTGTTAATGACAATTCTAAATTTTTCTTACATGGAAATTGGGTAAGAAAAATGAACGGATTTGGTGAAAAATAGGGGGGAGAAATGGGAGAAGAGGCGACCTATATCGTTTTCGTAAT
>JBCBPW010000028.1:0-72530 GCA_039820545.1 Bacteroidota bacterium
ACTTATTACGGTGTCATGATCCAACAAGCGGGATATGATGATGTCAGGGGCAGATGTACAAATTTAAGTCAGTCTTTTTTGACAAATGTTAGCTAAAAAGAAAATCTGTGAAACCCTATTTCAAGCTGCAGTGAGTGTGCACAATTTGCCGCAGAATATTAGGATGTTCACAGATAATAGGTTTATGCTACAGAAGGCAGCATCTTGGAGGCATAAGGTGGCTCCTATAGACTTTTGAGGTCGATTACTTCAAAGTTTCGTGTGTCGAAGTAGTCATCTAGTCCGTAGTCAGTGTTGATGATGATCCCTCCCAACAGTGTCACGCGATCACCGTGAAATTCATCCTTACACGTTTTGATATATTCATGAATTTTCTTGTCGATGATTTTAAAGGTAGCCTCGGTAATCGCTTTTTGAGGATTATCGCTATTCACGATTTCGTCTCTGTAAGGCAAGAGGCTTTCTTCCAACTTCATTTGCTGATAATCATCTTCATTGAGGACAGGACGATAGTCGCCATCCTGCAAGCGGCTCAAAGCCAACATCAGCGCACCACAAGAGTTTCCTGTGTCCTCTTGGCGGGGTCTGTACATTTTACCTAGCTCCCCATCCAGTGTGATCCCGATGTGTGGACCATAGAAAATGAAGGCGCTTCCTTCGTCGGGTATGTGGTGTGCAAAGGCCGTCATTCCTGTCTGACCTGAGAAAGGAATGCCTCCTAAGCCGCCCATAATGAAAGGACCAAATAGTACATTGAAGAATGTGGTAGAGGGAACATTGATATCATCAGAGCATACAGATGTGGCCATCAGTACTTTGGAAATGTCAATCTCATGTTCAAGTTGCATTTTCCCTAGGAAATGTATCGATGTGTCTTTGGCATCCTTGGCGTTGGGAAAATGACTTTTTACAACCGAATCAAACTTTCTTTGCAGCATAATATCTGAGACTAATTTTTAATGTGTGTTCGTATTAAATATAAGAAAGTTTTCATAAATACATATTTGCATATGAATAAAAGGCGTGGAATGCAATGGTTCTCTGCAAGACTGCTTTCCTCACTTATTCAAACACAATCTCATCCAAGAAAATGTCATGACTCAACCCTTCCCCAGCAGAAAAAATGACGAAACCAGACCTGATACAGCTTAAATCCAGCCTTTTTGTCGGAATCGTATACTGCTTCCACTCATTCGTCAAGGACAGTTTGACCAGCTCTATCGCTGTATCTGGAAAGGGCTTATCCTCCTCTATCAATCCGAAACCCACCGTCACATTGAGTCTGTCGTAGCTGGCTTTGGCCCAGAAACTGAGGGTTTTGGCTCCTCGGATGTCATAGCCGCCTAGCATGTCTCCCCAGTCATTGGCGGGATCTACAAAACCTAGCCCGTACCAATTGTCCTTTGCTCCATAATGGATTTTGATGGCTGTTTTGCCTGCCTTGACTGTTTCTGTATGGTGCAAATCCACCGTCATATCTTTGTAGTTGCCCATGTAAGCCGATGCGACGTAGGGCATATCGGCTTCATCTTGGTAGACATAGAAGGGGAGCTTGACGGAGGGAACCAAGAATTTTCGTTTGGCTTCCTTTGGGTCGAGTACATAGATGGAGGTGGTCGCGAAGCCTATATTCCCAGAGGCGTCTTCGATGCCTGCATAGACTTTGATACCTCCATGCACCGTCGGGAGCTGAATCTCAAATCCTTCATCCGAACTACCCCTCGTATTCAGCTGAATCATTTGATCACGTCTTTTGCGGCTGCCTGATCGCTGGTTATAATAGAAATGGACATCCAATGCTTCTTTTTCCTGATCGGAAGCGATCAATGTGACGGGAACCCATCGTCCACTTTTGGTTTGGGCATCAGGCAAGCCGAAGGACTCAATCACAGGAACGTGATTATCAGGCTTTTTTCCCGTAAACGCTTCCCTAATGGCCCAGTACTGGGGACGTGTTTTCCCTTCAAAGTGCGTGAGAAGCCAAGGCGCCATGTGCCGATCATCGCTGGCATAATGAAACACATATACCCCCAGGCAATTGGGCTTAGGCTGAATCCACTCCTCATATCCTTTGACGATCACCTCATATTTTTCCTCATCTGAGGGTTCGGGCTTGACACCATTGACATCTTCTGTGATCTCCCATTCGCCTCTCACCCCAAACTCTGTAATGACATAAGGTTTGTCTACTCCTGTTTTTGCCAGTTCTTGGGGGATCACGCTAGCACCAGCACCATAGGTATTGATGCCATAGATATCTAGGGAGGGAACATACTGGTTCCACCATTCCACACCGAAGGTCCATGCTTCTACAGAGGTAATAGGATGGTGGGGATCAATTGTTTTGATCTGGGCGCAAATACGTTCCAGTAGTTGAGAGTAGACACGTTTTTCCTCGTCTGTTTCCGTATTCAGATAGACCTCGTTGCCGATACCCCAGGTCAAGATCGCGGGATGGTCCTTATAGGTATTGACTACATCTAATGCATGGTCATACATGGCTTCCTTCCCTTCTGTATCATTCAGATAATCAAAACTATCGTCAGCTTCCATACCTGGTCGGCCATGTCTCATCCAGATGCCAAGCATGACATAGATTCCGTGTGCATGGGCTGCTTCTAGGAGTTTGCCTGTATGCTTTGTTGTTCCCCATGTCCGGATCGTATTGACTCCCAAGAACTTCAGCTCCTGAAAATACTGATCATAATGCAAGGTGTCTTGATCATATCCAAACGTAACACCTTTTACATCAAAAGGCTTCCCTTCTACCATGAATGTCCATTTACTCCCTTGCTTTTCGACCATGGTCTGGGCAGGAAGTTGGAGACAAAGGAATGAGAAGAAAAGGAGTAAGAGGTAGGGACTAGGGATGCGCATGGAGGGTTTTGATTAATGGTATTCAGGTTTGATCTATATACAATATACCCAAGATTTGGTGTTTAATTCCATACGCAAAACTCAATTCCTGACCCATATTTTCAAACTGCCCTCCACCTCATGGGAAAGTACCAAGCCATAAATGCCTGGGGGAACAGGAGGAAGCGAGTAGAGATGTATAGGATCAGGTTGAGCCTCCCATTGGTAGATTTTTCTTCCCATCGCATCCATCAACCAAATGTAGGAACCAGGTTTAGGCGGCGAATGAAATTGGAATGCATGTATGTCTGGATAATAGGTAAATATCGTTGGTCCTTTCTCTTCTGATTGTTCCAAAGATGAGGGAGCTGAAAAGGTAATGTGTAGCGTATCTGAGGCCTGACAATTGGGTCCTACTTCGATGGTCAACCAAATAGTTACGTTATCATTCATCCCTTGTGATTGAGCAATCGTGATGGAGGTTGTCGTATCACCCGTGGACCAGAGGTAGCGATCGGCCAGAGGTCCTGTCAGTTGGAGGGTGTCTCCAGACATCAGTGAAGTATCATTTCCCAGGTAGAAAGAAGGATCGGTCACATCCACTTGCAGAGGAGCAGCGACACTCTCGCAGGGACCGATCTCATAGCGATAGCTGAAAGCTGCATTGATCATGCGGGGATAATACGTCTGCCCAAATGTATGACTGATTCCCGTACCCGTAATCAAGCTGAGTTCGTCATTTTCAAATCGCTGGGGGGTGCTCACCGCTTGATAGCGCAGACGCCCGTTGCTCTGGGCAAGGTGCAGGTAGAGTCCTGTAGTATCTCCAGCTTGCAGCGAAAGCGCGTCTATAGGGATGGGAATCCATGTGCCTATACTTGTCACACTGACAGCCACACTGTCTTGCAATTGCCAGGCTTGGGGAGACTGTTCTTTGCCCAAATAGGAACCCTGTGTCGTATAGATTGTTAACCTCCTATTGCCTGTCGTGCTAATGGGAATGAATAGGGTATCGAGAAGCAGGTCTACTTTGGGAATGAGGTCAATCATGATACCATTCCAGTCTCGATCGTATTGATCCAAAGTTTGGAGGCTATCGCGAAAGGCGATCCTTTCTCCTGTGAGACTCACCCAAAATGTTGTGTCATGACTAAGCTCAGACATGGACAGGCCATCTCCCATATAGAAAGGAGTATCAGCTGTCGGGGATATGTACCAGTTAAATGTCCCCGTATCTATCGGAAGTGCACGAAGGGTCACTGTATCTCCCAAGCAAAGGGATTCATCGAGGGGAATAGGAGCCCTTTCTCCTATAAGTTGGAGGGTTTGACTCAGGGTATCTTGTTGGAGCCCATGGATTAGGATGGCTTCTAGTTCCCAGTTACCTTCCTCAGGAAGATCCAGTTCTAAAAGAAGGGTGTCGGCCTGACATGATTCGAGTGGAGGTAAACTATCGCTGAGACTGATCGTCAAGTTATGATTGTCGGAGGTAAGACGAAGTTCGTAGGAAATACCTGAAGTATCTGTTGTACCTACATGGGTGCGAATAAGGGAAAAGGGAACCTTTCGACCACTGCAAACAGGGCGATTGATCATACCCAGCCACTCATAGGATGACTCCTGACTTCCATACTGCACGGCAAAGGCAGTGTCTGCCACAGCTTGGCCTCTCACGCGTTCAAACAAGATGTTATGCCCTGCATCGTTGAGGTGGACACCATCGCCAGAGTCATACTGCGTCAGCGGCAATCCCGAAGTATCAGCCAGTCCCGTCCAGAAATCGATGGCCCTATTCCCAAAAACAGTCAAGATAGAATCTCTTGTTTCAAGCTGAATGGCAATTTTACTAGATGAGAATACACGGGGTTGGGTAGTACAAATCCAGACAGGGATTCCTGCTAGCTGCGCACTATCGACCATCGTACGGAAGTTCTGCATCTGTGTAGCAGCAGAAATATTCAGGGCCGCATCATTGGAGGGGAGATTGATGATGATGGCATCGGGAGAAAGAGAAATGGCATGGGTGATGTTTTTGGTAGAATCGGGTAGGGGGAGTCCCGTGGGTGGAACAAAGCTAGAAGGCATCAGGCGATAGGTGTTATATCCGCCTCGGGCGATGTTGGTGACGCGATGAGCGGGATTGATGGCTTGCAGTGCCCTACGATAGCGATTGACCCAGGTACTATCAGGATGAGAGGGACCTGTCCCTGCTGCGGTAGAAGATCCCATGACCACAATATGGAGGGGATAATTTTCCAGGCAGGCGTTGGCGCTGGATAGATTTTGACTGAATAGTGGGAGGAAGCCTATGATCAAGAGAAGGGGAAGTAGTTTCATAAGGATAAGGGACAGTATTTTCTCCAATCTAAAAAAATATGCCTGCATTTCTCCCATGACAAAAAAACCGCTCCCTGTTACTAGGAAGCGGCCTTCATGCTATCTTGGGGGATCAGCTATTATTTCCGGACTTTTTCTATCCATCTTTTGTCTCCCATTTTTATCTCCACAAAATAGATCCCCTGCGCGAGATCTGAGGTAGCTAATGAGATAGTGGTCGTACGCACATTTTCCCTCAGTTGGATCACCTCTCCTTGCAAGTTAATCAAGCGAATCTCTATAGGAGCCACAACTTCTTGTCCCATATCGATCCACAATGTCTCACCAAAAGGAACAGGAGATATGCGCGGTCCATTGAGGGCGTCATCTATACTCACATTGGTTGTATTCACCAATTGGGTCGTCGTATCTGTCCCACAGGGCGAGGTGACAATCAGTGTCACGATGAATGAGCCATCGACTCCGTAAGTATAAGAAGGATTGCTGTCTGTCGCAGTACCTATATTATCCCCAAAGTCCCATTCGTAAGAGAATACGTCATCTGCGGGTGCAGAGAAATCGAAACTACGTGCATTTTGACTGAAGCTAAACTGTGCATCGGGTGCAGGTGCCAAGGGTAGCTCCACTTCCAGCTTAGATTGGATTCCCAACGCATCTGTCACGGTCAACACATAGCCTGTATCCTGTCCTACGATCAGTTCCATGCTCAGATCGGGCTCGACATTGCCTGTCTGATTATCCCAGGTGAAGGTGTAGGGAGCCAAACCTTCGGAAGCAAGATCTGCTGTGAGTACATCTCCTTCACACACAAATCCCGCGATGTCTGGGAAATTGATTGTGAAGTCTCTGTAGAGGGTATTTTCTGCCCATGGCGTGAAGATGGGAGGGTTAAAATCAAAGAAAATCGCCGCTCGATTGCGTACTATAGTCCCCGCAGGAAGTCCTGGTTCATGCGCCATTCGATAGTTGATATGGCCAATGCTGCCTGTAGGATCGCTGGCAGAGTCTGGGAGATTGATATTGGCAAATGTAAAGACCAGAATGCTGTCCTCTTCAATCACCACCGTATAGGGATGACTGCTGCTGAGTGGACGCAAGGTGCTGGGAACCAAGGGACCTGAAATGGTATCGCGGATTGTCACGTATAGCGCGGGGAATGTTCCAGTATTTTGAAAATAAATCTGATAGGTATGTTCCAATTGATCGGCTGGCATCAGGCCAAGAGGGCCTGTCCCTAGCGGGTTGGGAACCTTGATATTGGGATCATAAGCGCCCAGCACCACTCGCTTAAAGATATCGAGATTGTTGGTCGTATCATCATCTAACCCGTCTGGGAAAATGCAAGCCGTAATACATAGAGTATCACCCAAGGTACTTGGTGGCATGGCAGCAAAGTCGAGGGTGAAATTGGCAAAGCTGGCAGCAGGGACCTGGCTATAATTCCAAATCAATGTATCACCAGAAATAGAGGTGGGCGTGGGCGTGGTACCTGAGAGCTGCATGCTGCTATCCAATACAACTTTGAGCGTACCACTACTCGCCGCAGTATCAGGATTGGTAACCTGAACGTTGTAGGTAAATGGGCCTACTGTCGTGGCGAGACCAAATGCGGATATGACTACCTCTGGATCAGGAGGAATAACCTGCAAGCCAAAATCTATACCCGTGATGTCTGCATTACTGACCGTGACATTAATTCCTGAGGGATTACACAAATCCTGGAAGGTCGTAGTACCACCATAGGAGACGTTGTAACTGAGTGGAGGTACAGCGTAGCTATAAAATCCATTGGCGTCAGTCAAAACGGCCCCGCCTGGAGTGAAATCTATCCATTGATTGGCAATCGCCGTTTCATTTGAATCGAATACGCAGTTTCCATTCAGATCTAGATAAGCATAGCCAGATACGTCATAGGTACAGATCGAAACTTCTTGTAAAATGAAAGTTTTTTGTGCGACACACCCGCTGTCATCTGTCACGATCACGGAGTAGCCTCCTGCTGCTAGTGAGTCAATGGTTGATGTGGTATCCCCAGTATTCCATTGGTAGGTGTAAGGAGGATTTCCATTCGCAGCTGTCAACGCAATGATTCCATCGTTTGTATTACAATTGGGTTTGGTGATATTTTCTGCCAAGACAATATCCCCTGAGGCGATTTGGAATGTATCGGTATAAAATCCGCCACTGCCATCAGTGACATCTACCCAATAGTTACCTGGACTTAGATTTTGAATGCTGCTACTGGTATCTCCTGTACTCCATAAGTAGTTGAAAGGCCCTTGTAATCCTATTAGATTGAGTGAAATGCTCCCATTACTTTGGCCACAATCGGCATCGTTCACATTGCCTAGAAGACAGATATCTTCCTTTTGAAGGACCCACGAAAATAGCTCTGTACGTACAATGGGACAGGTATTGTCGCTGATGGAAATATTGAGAGAGGAACCTGCCAGCAGTGCACTAGAATCTACTTGTAAGTCTAATGTGAGGAGTATGGGATTGGAACCCGATACTTGGACGTTAGAAACCGTATGGGGAGTCAAAATGGTATCTAGTACGAGCGTATCCAGTGTATCGGCATCAGCAAATTCAAAGGAAAGACTCAAAAGGGAGGTTTCACAAATCTTTAGCGTATCTGCTTGGAGATTGGCACTACCCGAGACGCTACTACTGGCCAGGACAGGTCGCGCACCAAAACAGGAGATGGTGCGAATTTGATAGTCTCGATAGTGTGTGGCTAAGTATGTTCCGTTTCTATACTCATCTATAGCTACACACACTACGCCAACTTCAGGGCTAATGGTATTCGTGGAGGTGACATTGACGAGTCCTGTAGAAGATTCGATGCTCACATTCCAAAAGATACCTAGAGGAGCTGTGGGACTGTAGCCAGGATTATAATTGAGGGGGAGTCCATTGTTTTCTCCATAGCAGGTATCGAGGCGATAAACGAGGCTATCTCCGTCGGGATCTACAGAAGCCATATCCAGGTAGGTATCGGTATTTTGGCAGACATAAAATTGAGAAACCTTGGGAGGAACGGGCGCGTTGTTGCATGGTGTGACCGAAAGGTCGATAATGGTAGGTTTCAGGAAGGTGGCTGCATTTGCTGGCTGTGCAATAGAGGTGATGTCTCCTGGACGGCAGCAAGTACTAAAGGTGACCTGAAAAAGATCACAACTGGTTCCTGAGAAGTCAAAAGACCTTTTGACACGTGCAGCGATCGTACCCGCGATGTCGGGATTCAGGATGGTTGGATCACAGCCTGAGGTGACATTGGGGCAGAGCGGGGTCACTTCTGTCCAACCAAAGTTAGGGTCAAACTCCCATTGTCCCAGGGGAAAAGGAGGAGTACAATTAGGCTGAACAGGGTTAACCATCACAATGCCGTTGTTGATAGGGATAGATGTGCTGGATCCGACAGGGAGATAGATCTGCGAAGCACTTCCTTCACAGTCATAGTAAATGGTGGTGTAGACATCGATGGTTGTAGGACCTGTACATTCGTAGTAGACGTCTGTCCCTGCATAGTGCGTGGCGTGAAGGGATGGCATCCACAGACAGGTAGTGCCCAGGAAAAACAAAAGAGGGAGAAGCTTTTTCATGGAATGAGGGTTGATGTGTTTTGAAATACCAATGTGCAGTAGAGAAATGAATAGGGTTCTTCATTATACAGAAAATTTCGAAAAAAAGAATGGGTATTCGTGATCTTGTATATGAATGTGGGAGATTGTGGCAATGGAGGAAGGGTTTTGTTAGGGTAAATCGCATCGTTAATAGAGAGTGGGTATAAGTATGGTGGGCAATCGAAGCTCCAATGGGATGTTGGTGCTGTCAGGGGAACAAAGACCATGAGGTATAAAACCCATTGCGAAGCAGGAAGAAAAAAGGTGCAACATGCTGCTCTGCGGAGTAGAGATGCCATAGATGGCGTCTCCCAACTGCGCAGATTGACCACGCCATGGCGGTGGTCCTACAATCAGTTTCCCAACTAGCGATTCGGGCACCGCAACAGAATCCCATTCTCCATTTCTACAACAAAACGTCCGATTTCTTTCTATATTCATGTATCCATCTCGTTTTTCTGTTATTGTCCATTATATACTATGCACAAACCCCTCGTCGTCCAAAAACTTGAAGACCTTTTGGGAATGTCCCTATCATTCGTCAATGATTTTCACACGCATTGGGAGGAGGCGTATTCGCCCGCTTATCGTACACAGGTACATCCTGCCTGGGCTATGGTAGGTACGCGATATCAGGCACATGTCCTGCTAGACAGCGAAGAGAAAGTCATCGGCTTGAATCTCATGGATTGTCAAATAGCAGATTCTGCCCTAAAAAAACTGGCAGCGACGGATCAGATAGACCTTTCGCATCTGCAAGCCCTAAATTTGGCTCAGAATCAGTTCATACATTTTCCTTTTTTCTCCCAGCTTGGGCAACTCGTCTTCCTCGACTTAGCCCAGAACCCCAATCTGAAGACCATCAGCTACGCGCCTAATGTCGAATTGACCAAACTACAACGCCTCGAATTGTATGATTGTGACTTGCAGCAGTTCAAATTTCACCGATCCTTTCAGTCATTGGCATATGCCGACCTAAGCCGAAATAAGAATCTATCCTCTGTGTTTTTCGCAGCAGACTGCCCTCAGCTTCAAGTCCTCATTCTACAACAAACAGCCTTGAGTGCTTTTATACTCAGGGAAGGTTTTCAGGCATTGACCTATCTCTATTTGAACAAAAGCCAGCTTAAGGATTTTCAGATAGAAGGAACTGCCTATCCTGCGCTGCGCAGCGTAGACCTGAGCGATAACCCCTTGTTTGAAGGACAAAAGGAAAGCGAACTCATTGCCTGCCTACAGCGCATCGTCCAGTTTGCCCCACATCTGGAAACCCTCTACTTAAAAGGTAGTGATCAATCTCCCTTCCCTGACTATCTCAAATCAATCATGGAGGACAAAGACAGCCGAAAAAGTAACCTGCCTGAGGTGAAAGACTTCCTTCAGGACTATGCAGCAGGAGAAGCATGCAAAAACGATGAGTACAAAGTCCTCCTCATCGGCAATGGAGGTGCAGGCAAGACCAATATCGCCAGCCGCATCACAGGGGGGGCTTTTAATCCCGATTGGGACAGCACACACGGCATCTTGCTGAAACGTGAACCCCTGAATGGCAATGTAGATTACAAGATCAATTACTGGGACTTTGGCGGACAGGAAATTTATCACAGTACCCATCGTCTGTTCTTGCAGGATGAAGCGGTGTACATCCTAGCTTGGAGCCTCGACACAGATCCTGAGAGTGAGACACCTGCGCTCGATACAGAAGAAAAGCAGTATCCCCTACATTATTGGTTGGAGTATGCCAAGGATATCGGCAAGGGCAGCCCCGTCCTCATCGTACAGACCAAGGCGGGGGGCGCGTTATCAAAACGCGCGCCCATCGACAAGGCAAGGGTAGAACCCTTGAACTTACCCTATTGGCGATCCTTGGCGGTAGAGTCAGACAATAGAGGACATGAGGACGATGAAAGCTACGATTTCGATACAGGTTATCTCAAACTTCGAGAGACGGTCCGAGAAGCAGTAGACTGGAAGCGCGTAGAAAAATTTATCCCCAGGTCGCACTATGAGATGCGCGAGCGTCTGCGCGAAAAACAAAAAGAACCTGGGAAAAATATCCTGACACAGCAAGAATATCAGCAATTGGTAGTAGACCTAAAGCAAGCAGGCTTTCCCATTGCCAATCCTGAGGACCTCTTACAAGGCTGGCTCTTTAAATCAGGTGTGATCTACTATCGTCGCAACAGACTCAATGATGAGATCATCTTGAACCAAAACTGGGCGATAGAAGCCATTTATACCCTTTTTGATCGGACACCACAGGATCATTTTGGTAAGCGTAAGCCCATCATCCTGCCCAACTACATACGAGAGCGACAAGGGAAGTTTTCAGGACAATTGCTGCGAACAATCTGGGATCGTAAGGGACATACAACTGAGGAGCAAGAACTGTTCATTAAGTTCATGAAATCCTGCGATTTGTGTTTTGAGATAACAACTAGAGGAGAAGATGCTGACGCTGCTTTTGAGGATCGATTATTCTTGATGCCTCAATTGCTGAATCAAAGCAAACCCCCCTTGGTGGATCATTTTTGGGATCGGTTAGGAGGGAATACAAAAGTCCATACTTACGTATTCAAAGATCGTTTCTTACACGAGGGGATCATTCATGCCATCATTGCGCGGACGGCTTATATAGTAAAGGACCTGTTGCATATTTGGGCAGGTGGGATACAGATTTCGGAGGAAGGACAAGATGCACTCATCGAAGCATACTCCTCCAAAGGCAAGGAAGAAGAAGGGCTATATGATGAAATTCATGTGCGGTTTACGGATGGTTCCCTTCCTCTGCTGCGCAAGATCCGTTACTTGATACAAGAGCTTCAAAAACGTCCTCCAGAATTTGAAATGATGGATGGTCAGCCTTTTGATGAGGAGATTTTTAATCAAGATAGATTGATACCTGGCAAAGGAGATCTTGTGACAAGGACAGAGCGTGAAGATACTTTATGGGACTTGAGAACGCGCGAATTTACACCTGACCAACCACTGGAGGTCTCCGCAGAGCAGAAACAGGCTCTATTGGAGTCTGCCCGCCTTGTATCAGATGAGCAAAGCGTACTGTTTGTATCGACAGAAGCTGCATTTGGAGATAATATAGGTGAAAATACCGAAGAAGAAATCTCTTCCCTTATACCTAGCTTGTTTCGAAAAGAGAATTATAGCGTACTTCAAACGCAGGCTGCCACAAAGGAAGATTTACAAATAGATCTTTACACTCATAAACCGCACATTCTTATACTATCGGGGAAGGTAGGAGAGCAGGGATTGGAATTTTTCTTACCCAAAGGAGGGATGACAGAAATTCCTATTCAGGATTTTATCACTTATTTTGAATATCACGTGGAGTACCTCTCCCTTGTACTACTGCTGACAGAAAATTCTCAGAGACTGGCCCAGACCATTTCTCGTTTGGGGATTTTTACGATTGGTATGACCCCTGATGTACCTAAGGATGCGATCTATACTTTTGCTCAGAAGTTTTTCCTCTTTTTGCATCTGACCCAAAATATCAAAAAGGCATTTATGGAAGTGACACGCGCACTGTCTACTTCTGACGAGTTGTCTGCTTTTGAACTCTATAAAGATGGCCAAAAAGTATAGTTCTATGTCTGTATTGCATTCTAGTTTGTCTGTGGACAATATAGCTGACCATATGGTCCCCATAGAGGGAGGAACGTTTGAGATGGGGGGAGATAGGTCTGATGATGAAAAACCTGTTCATAAGGTTTTATTGTCCAGCTTTGAGATGTGTGTGTATCCTGTGACGCAGGGCTTGTATGAGGAGTTGATGGGAAATAATCCCTCTCGTTTTCCAGGCAGTGATCGCCCTGTAG
Organism: Bacteroidota bacterium; assembly: GCA_039820545.1. Classification (GTDB taxonomy): domain Bacteria; phylum Bacteroidota; class Bacteroidia; order J057; family J057; genus JALEFZ01. The sequence continues at coordinate 12,656 of JBCBPW010000028.1, forward strand.
AGTGTGTGAGTTGGTATGATTCGGTTCAATTTTGCAACGCATTGAGCGAGGCGACCTCTTATGATCCTTATTATGAGTTTTTGGGAGATGAAGTGAGGGTAAATGGAGGAAATGGATATCGTTTACCGAGTGAGGCGGAGTGGGAGTACGTCGCGCGTGGGGGGAGATATGGGTTAGGGAAAGATCTTAGGTATGCGGGCAGTGATCGACTGGATTCTGTAGGCTGGTATGATGAAAATAGTCAGAGTAGTACTTGGCCTGTAGGTTTGAAGCTCCCCAACGCTTTAGGTTTATGTGATATGTCAGGCAATGTATGGGAGTGGTGTTGGGATAGGTATAGTGGATCTTATTATGAAGAGTTGCATGCCTCTGACATGTTCCCTGATCCAATAGGACCAGAATCAGGTATTTCTCGGGTGGTTCGTGGGGGCTCGTGGTTCTTCATTGTTGACGATTGCCGCGTGGCCTTTCGCAGCTACTTCCATCCCAACAATGGCTTCGATGTTGTCGGGTTTCGAGTCTGCCGGTACTGATTTTACCCCTTTTTTCTTTACCTGAGCGTAGCGAACGAATTGGGTATTTGCTAGATATGGGTAAGACCGAGCGTAGCGAGCGGCTGAAAATCTAGGAAGTACTTTTGATCCATCCTCCGATCCTTCTGCCAATTTCGTCTACGCGTTCGGCCATGATTTTCAGATGGCCAGCAGAGTAGAAGCTCAATTGCGAAGCAGGAAGAAAAAAGGTGAACACGAGCCGCTCTGCGGAGGGGAGGTGACCACGCCATGGCGGTGGTCCTACAATTAGTTTCCCAACTAAGCAATTTGGGTACAGCTGTCTACCGCTAGACTTATGATGGCTAATCGTAGCACCAACGGGAGAGAAGCATTCCACATTTCTATTTGCGTAGATATTGAACAACTCCTATTTTAATTCACCAAGACCAAACCAATCCCCCCAATGAAAAAAACATCTCTTATCCCTTCTCCACCTCGTACTCCTCAAGATGTGGAAGCCTACATGGTGTATGTGGAGGGAGGAACGTTTGAGATGGGGGCAGAAGATATCGATGAGGAAGAACGTCCCATCCATTCTGTTTCTTTATCTAGCTTTGAGATGTGTGTGTACCCTGTGACACAGGGCTTGTATCAGGAGTTGATGGGAAATAATCCCTCTCGTTTTCCAGGCAGTGATCGTCCAGTAGAGCACGTAACTTGGTACGATGTCGTTCGATTTTGCAATGCTTTGAGTAAGGCGACCTCCTGTGATCCTTATTATGAGATTATTGGAGATGATGTGAGGGTAAATGGAGGAAATGGATATCGTTTGCCGAGTGAGGCGGAGTGGGAGTACGCTGCGCGTGGAGGAAAATATGGGATAGGAGAAGATTTTAGGTACGCGGGTAGTAATCGACTGGATTCTGTAGGCTGGTACGATGAGAATAGTGAAGGCCGTACTTGGCCTGTGGGTTTGAAGCTTCCCAATGCTTTGGGGCTGTATGATATGTCAGGCAATGTATGGGAGTGGTGTTGGGATTGGTATAGTGCATCTTACTATGAAGAGTTGCATGTCTCTGGTATGTCCGATGATCCGCTAGGGCCAGAATCAGGTGCTTCTCGGGTGGTTCGTGGGGGCTCGTGGATCGACTCTGTTAACTCTTGCCGCGTGGCCTTTCGCATCAACCGCCCTCCCGGCCTTGACAACGCTCTTGTCGGGTTTCGAGTCTGCCGGTACTGATATGACCCCTTTTTTCTTTACCTGAGCGTAGCGAACGAACTGGGTATTTTCTAGATATCTGGAAGACCGAGCGTAGCGAGCGGCCAAAAATTTGCCCTCATCCAGAAAGATTCCAGGATAAGGTCCTCAAAATGTTGTTGTTTTGGGTTGATTTTTCTTTTTTTGCACTTCGGATTACAAAGGATTTATTCCATGGCAGAAAAGGTAAAAAAGAAGGCCAAGCAGGTCGAAGCAGAAATAGAGGAGTTTGAAGAGTCAGGAGGTATAGCCTCACGACTGGAAGAGTTCATCCTAGGCAACCGCACACTCTCGCTCTCCATTCTCGGAGGAGCCGTAGCGATCGTGCTGGGTATCCTGGGTTTTCGCTACATCCAGCAGTCGCAAGATGGCGAAGCACAGACCGAGTTGTTTCAAGCGATATACTACTCTCAGCAAGACTCTACCAGTCTGGCCCTCAATGGAGACCAGACCAATCTGGGTCTATTGGACATTGTCTCTGACTACAGCGGGACCTCTACCGCCAATCAGGCAGCATTGCTCGCAGGTGTCAATTTCCTCAAGGAAGGCGACGCAGGATCTGCTATCGAGTACCTCGAAAAGTTTGCAGACGACGGAAGTATGCTCACTATGAGCAAGTATGCTGCGCTAGGCTTTGCCTATCAAGAGACAGGCGACCAAGGAGCAGCTGCGCTTAGCTTCGAGAAAGCTGCCAACCGTCCCCAAACCAATAAGGAGACGACGCCCTTCTGGTTGCTACATGCAGGCCAAGCCTATGAAGCCGCAGGTGATGCAGGCAAAGCACTGAGCCTCTACCAGGAGATCAAGCAAGAATATCCCCTCAGCTTCGAAGCAGGGACCATCGATAAGTACATAGGACGCGTAGGAGGATGAGTACGGCACTAGCACACGATTTATCAGAAATCACCTACACAGGAGAGGGCGAGCATCATACAGATCGTATCGTGATCGTGGTCAGTAAGTGGCACGATGACATTACCGAACCCCTTTTCATAGGTGCCCGTGACATTCTAGTCAAGCAAGGCGTGCGTCCTGAAAACATCCTTCGCTACGATGTACCTGGCTCTTTTGAGCTCCCCATGGGGGCGAACATTGCCTTGAGCAAGTACTACAATCTAGACGGAGTGATCTGTTTAGGATGTATTATCCAAGGGGAGACGCGCCACTTTGATTTCATTGCAGATGCCGTCGCACACGGGGTTATGCGTGTCTCGCTCGATCACAACAAGCCCGTGATCTTTGGTGTGTTGACACCCGATACCTTGGAGCAAGCGCAGGACCGCGCAGGTGGCCAGCATGGAAACAAAGGCGCAGAAGCTGCTGTAGCCTTGCTCGAGATGATCGACCTAGAAAGAGGATAATCATTGTTCCAGACAGGGTCTAAGTATTTAATCGAATGCAATGATTTATGTACTGACCGACGCTCGTTCCAATAGACTAACATATATTCAGGATATGATAGGGAGCCTCTTAGGGGTTCCCTTTTACTTTGTTACGCATTTCTCAGACATTCCCCCAAATACTCCCTGGATCAACTATACCCATCGTCCACAACTAGGAGGACTACATATACAGCCTGCTTCTCTCTTATTTGAACAAGGTGTACAACCGCAAGATCTCCATATTCACTGGGAAAGGTTTCCTTACTTATTTGGGTATACATCAGAGGAAAAGGACAACCTCACATTCGATATTTTTGCGGCAGCCTTTTATTTGGTGACGGACTATGAAAAGTATGTGGACTTTCGACCAGATAGGCATGGACGATACGATCAGGCTGCCTATCCCTCCGCTCAATGGAAGCTAGAGGAGGAGCCTTTGGTACATCATTATGTGGAGGTCTTATGGAAGAAGCTACAAGAGGTATTTCCAGTGGAGATGCCTGCACGTCTACCTAAGGTGACCAGCGGTGAACTCACCTTTGATATTGATTATCCATGGAAGCATCGAAACAAGCCTGTCCCCATTATGCTTGGTGGGATACTGAAGGATCTTATTCAAGGGAATATTACAGGTTTTCAAGAACGTAGACGTGCCATTTTTCAAGTGGAAGATCCCTTTTACACCTTTGATCTTTTGCTCGACCATAGCAAAATCAGTCATACGCACTTCTTTTTCCTAATCGACCATCATGCAAAGGAAGACAGCCGTTTTTCCTACAGGCAAAAAGATCTGCAAGCAATCGTCCTACGCATAGCAAGTCAAGGCTATCGCTCGGGCATTCATCCTTCCTTTATTTCCTATACCAGACCCGATGTCATACAGCATGAGATAAAGGCTTTGCGCCAGTTAATTGACCAGCCGATTCGCAGTTCCCGACAGCATTTTCTGAGGCACAAGCTCCCCGATACCTATCGTTATTTGCTGGCAGAGGGAATCAAGGAGGAATATACACCTTGCCTCTATGCATCTGGTGGATTTCCCTATGGGATGGCGAGCCCCTTTTACTGGTACGATCTGCTGAAAGAGGAACAAACAGATCTGCGGCTGCACCCTACGATGATCATGGATCGGACCTTGCATACGTATATGAAGCTGACACCTGAACTGGCTTACCAGCGGTTTTTAGATTTGAAGACGACAACGGAGGTCTATGGTGGCAAGTTTACGCTGCTTTTGCACAATGATACCTTGTCTGACAGTGGGGAATGGGCTGGCTGGCTGGATACGATATTGAAAATGATGGAGGAAGTGCAGGGGCTAGATGCTGCTTTTTAGGCAGGACCACTGCCATAGTATGGTCAAATGATATATCAAATCCTGTCCTGAGAGACCCCATTAGTAGCGCACCTACATAGAGGATAAAAAAAAAGCACCGCTTTATCTGCGATGCTTTTTATGTTGGGGGATTGTTGTCTTTATCGTACGAGGACAATCTCTCCACGCTCTACGACGCGATTGCCCGTCTCTTGCTGGATAAACTGTAGCTTCCATTTGTAAAATCCTTGCGGGAGTGGCTTACCGTTGTGTGTGCCGTCCCAAACTTCGTGGATTTGTTTAGATTGGAAAATCAGGTTTGACTGATTGTCTGTAATCTGCAACTGATACTGCGACCACTTGCATCCTGGCTCAATGAAAAAGAAATCGTTGATGCCATCTCCATTGGGAGAAATGCTACCAGGGACATGGGCGACACAGTTTGGCTGTGCATCTGGCTTGTAGGAAGTCAACCCCATGCCGAATAGGGTAGAGCAAAGAACTATGAGTATAATAAGTTTATTCATGGATTATTTCCGAGGATTACAATACAATAATAGAAAGAATCCTGTCTGAATAAGCTAAATTCTCGGTGAATGGAAAAAATCGCGCCATAAATGAGCGGTTTCGTGAGAAATACGGAAAATATTCCAGTACCTACTTTTCTTGGAGAGATGTATTGTTTTAATGTTCGTATAATATGGGATCTGTGTAAGATTTTTATTACAATTATTGAATAAATAAATCCCTTATTATCAAAGTGTTAGAAATCTTACATTTCTTGTGTAAATTCATATGACGTATAGGGGATGTAAGATTTTTTCAGAAAATGAAAGAAAATATTTTGGGTTCCGAAAAATATTTTTTTGGATCAAATTATTCCTTCCTCCTTAGCATCCTGAATCAATTTTGCACGATGATGTCCAAGTTTTTCTACAAGCTCCTGTGTGGAAGCCTCTTTTAGTTTTTTTACGGATCGGAATATCTTGAGGATTTCTTGCTCCGCTTTGGGACCGATGCCTTTGATCTGTGTCAGACGTGAGCGCTGATTGGCCGCTTTGGAGCGCAAATCACGGTGAAAGGTTATCGCAAATCGGTGCGCCTCGTTGCGCAGCTGTTGAATTAAATGTAACGCAGGACTCTTTTTATCTATATGTAAGGGAATCGGATCTCCTACACGATAGATTTCTTCCAACCTCTTGGCGATACCGATCATGGGAACCTGCCCCAAAAGTCCCACTTCTCGCAAGGCGTTGGCGGCACTACTCAACTGACCTTTTCCGCCATCGATGACGATCAACTTGGGAAGGGGTTGATTTTCCTTGAGCAGGCGGCTGTAGCGACGTCCCACGATCTCTTCCATCGAAGCAAAATCGTCAGGACCTTCTACGGTCTTAATCTTGAAGTGGCGATAGTCTCGCTTGGAAGGTTTGCCCTCCTTGAAGACGACGCAAGAAGCGACAGGATTAGACCCCTGGATATTGGAGTTGTCAAAGCACTCGATATGATCGGGCAATACATGCAGGTTGAGCTCTTTCTTGAGTTCCTCCATCATGGCCTCGTTCGGCTTCTTGCGCTGCTTGAAGTTTTGGGTATATAATTTCTCCGTCAGTAGGGTTCGGCAATTTTTCAGAGACAGATCGACCAGATGCTTTTTGTCTCCACGCTGTGGTACAGACACTTTGACCCCCTCTGGCAATTCATCCTCCTCCATTTCTAGATTGGATACGATTTCTTTGCCCATCTCCTCATCTCCTGCCATCATATGCATGAGGGTCGCCTGAAGGATTTCGTGTTCCTCTTCTTGATTATGTCGCTTGATCTCAAAGGAGTGCGTCTGGACGATGGCTCCGTGCAGGACCTTGAAGTGATTGACCACGGCCAGATGTGCTTCGGACTCGATCGTGATAACTTCGAGATCGTCGATTTTCTCCGATACCACGGTGCTACGTCTTCTATAGGCTTGAACGCCTTCTAGCTTACGTTTATAATAGTCTGCTTTTTCAAATTCGTAATCTGCTGCTGCGTCCTTCATGCTCTGTTCCAGCATCCGAAGCACAGGGCCGAGATTTCCTCTAAGGATATGTCGAATCTGGGCAATGCCCTCATTGTAGGTCGCTTCATCTATCCGCCCTTCGCAAGGAGCACCACAGTTCCCAATCTGGAACTCCAGACATTTTTTGAATTTCCCTGCTTGTATATTGGTCTCCGATAGATGATAATTGCAATTGCGTAGCTGGATGAATCCTCTGATCAGATCTAAAATAGCCTTCATCGTCGTCACACTCGGATAAGGACCATAGTAGGTCGACCCATCGTCGATTTTGGTACGTGTAGGAAATACCCTGGGAAACCGCTCATTCTTGATACATATATAAGGATAGGTCTTTCCGTCCTTCAAAAGGATATTGTACCGCGGCTGATGATTCTTGATCATGTTGTTTTCCAGCAGCAGGGCTTCGACCTCACTATTCACCACCGTGTAGGCGATGTCGTCGATGTTGCGCACCATGTGCTGGATGCGGTAGCTATGGAGGCGACCAGAAGTAAAATAGGAACCCACCCGTTTGCGGAGATTTTTAGCTTTTCCTATATAAATGATGGTCCCTTTTTTATTCAAAAAGCGGTATACCCCTGGCTCATGGGGCAGATCTTTGACTTTGGCAGCTACTGCAGGTTGAATCTCCATAGGATGCATTCTGAACGCAAGGAAGAAAAAAAAGTTTTGGGTAATTCAATGAAAGCTCGACCCTTAACTTTTCATGATAATGTGAACTAAGCTAGCACAATTCCGATGTACCCAAGAGCTACATGTTAGATCTAAGTTCTCACCTCTCACAATCTCACGGAAGCAGGTGCTTCGCAAGGTGGGCAAATTGCTCCACGGACAATTCCTCCGCACGTTTCTTCCACCATATTTCCTTTTCCTCAAAATCTTCAAAAGATACCCCTTTCAAAGCATTTCTCAGGGTCTTACGCCTTTGGCTGAAGGCTTGCTTGACGACTCTTTTGAGGGTAGAGAAAGGAATCTCGGGCACCTCTGTTTTAGGGACAATCTTCAGTACCCCACTCACGACCTTCGGTGGGGGACGAAAGACTTCTGGCGGAACGGAGAACTCATAGGTAACATCAAAATAAGTCTGCATCAGTATACTCAAAATGCCGTAAGTCTTATTTCCATGTGGGGAGGCGATTCTTTCTGCTACCTCCTTTTGAATCATAAAAACCCCTTCGTGAATTTTTTCTCTGTATTCTATGACCTGGAAAAAGAAAGGAGAGCTAATGTTGTAGGGAAGATTTCCGATCAGACCGACCTTATCAAAGCCCTCAGGTGTCCAGCGCAGCACATCCTGATGAATGATGTGTACTTGTTCAGGCAGAAAGGTCTTACGCAGCAACCGCACAGCATCTACATCTATTTCTACTACGTGAACTTTGGGATAGACATCCAACAGCAGGCGCGTAAGCACACCTTCCCCAGGACCGATCTCTACGATGTCTGTCCCTTCAGGCACGTCCAGCGTCTCGGCAATGCGTCGCGCCACATGCAAATCTTTCAAAAAGTGCTGCCCGAGGTATTTTTTAGGTTTCAGATTATGCACTGAAGTTGTAATTTAGTCGCTTAAGGAACGTTAAAAATAGAATTTATAGCTGAAAAGCGAGTTCCATATGGGAAAAGTGCAGAAATGATTGCACACATTTCCCTACTTTACGAAACTAGCAAAATAAAGCCAAACCCAGCCACCTCATATCAAGAACGAAAAGACCTAGATGAATATACAACTGACCTCCTCGATTACAGTTTCTCAGTCTCCAACACTTGTAGTGCTTCTCGCGACCTCAAACCAAGCCTCACACTGGGAAAATACCCGACTTCAAAACTACCCATTACCCGAGAACTGGACACAGCCCGATGAAAAAAGACTGCTCCCTCAAGCAGATCATACCCTCCTCTTGATGGGGATGGGGGATGCGCCTCGCTTAGAGGATATACGGAAAGCCGCCCATCATGTGTTGCAGGTGACCAAGGATTTTCAGTATCAGACGTTGATAGTAGAAGGTTTGAAGGCGATGGAAGGGACAGGTGTATATGGCGCCTTTGCTGAAGGACTCTATCTGAGCAACTACCAATTTACGACCTACAAGTCTACGAAACCTACGCAGGCTTTGCAGGATGTTTTTTTGGTGGGGAATGAATCTAAGACATCTGAACTGACACAAGCGCAAAAGATTGCCGAAGCTACTTGTGTAGCTAGAGATTTGATCAATGAACCCGTGATTACCCTCACGCCTGTAGAGCTTGCCAATAGAATGACAGCCTATGGGAAGAAATACGGATTTGAGGTTGAGGTTTTTCACAAAGCCAAAATCCAGAGCCTCAAAATGGGGGGGCTACTCGCAGTAAATTTGGGTAGCGAGGACCCTCCGACTTTTACCATCATGGAGTACAAGCCTGAGAATCCCACCAATGAACAACCCATCATCCTGGTAGGGAAGGGCGTGGTGTTTGACACGGGAGGATTGAGCTTGAAGCCTACGGCCAACTCTATGGACTTCATGAAGGCAGACATGGCAGGTGCCGCGGCAGTGATTGGAGCCATGTGTGGGATTGCATCTTTGAAGCTGGACAAGCATGTAATCGGACTGATTCCTGCAACGGATAATCGCCCAGGTAAAAAAGCCTATGTCCCCAGTGATGTGATCACGATGTTTGATGGTTCGACTGTAGAAGTGCTGAATACAGATGCAGAAGGAAGAATGATCCTAGCAGACGCCTTGGCCTATGCCAAGCAATACAATCCTGAGTTGGTCATCGATCTGGCGACTTTGACAGGTGCGAAGGTGATTGCGATCGGAAGCCAAGGCATCGGGATGATGAGCACGGCAGATGAGGAGACCAAGGCGCGATTCAAAACAGCAGGTGAAGCCGTCTACGAACGATTGGTAGAGTTTCCTCTGTGGAAGGAATATGGAGATTTGCTGAAAAGTGAGGTCGCCGATCGAAAAAATATTGGGGGCAGAGAAGCGGGTGCTATCACTGCAGGGAAATTTTTGGAACACTTCACAGACTACCCCTGGATACACTTAGACATCGCAGGTTCGGCTTTTTTGCACAAGCCCGATGCTTACAGAGGTAAGCAGGGGACAGGAACGGGTGTGCGGTTATTGATTGAATTTTTATCTTAGCAGTCAAAATAGAAGGTAAGGGCTATTCTATCTACTAAAAGCACATCAATTGTATTACGATGCAGTACTTGACGCACCTTATCTTCTGAGTGGGAGTACGAATAGCTCCTCGCATAAAGGAATATCACATGAGTGGAAATAGATCCAAGAATCAAGGAAAATCTAATCATACGCCTAAACTGAAAATAGGCATTACCATCGGAGATGTAAACGGGATCGGTCCAGAGCTGATCATCAAAGCCTTCCTCGACCAGCGACTCAAGGAGGTCTGCATTCCCATTATTTATGGCTCCTCTCGGGTTATCAATATTTATCGCAAAGTAATGAAAGTCAATAAGTTTCATTACGTAGTGATTCAAAACCCCTCTCAGGCACAGTATAAGAAGCTCAACATCATCGAGTGTATTCCTGGCTTGGAGAGAGTAGACATTGGGAAGCCCTCTGAGATTGGAGGAAGTGCGGCCCACTTGTCCTTGAAGCGCGCGATAGAGGATGCCCAGCATGGAGAGATCGATGCGCTGGTGACCATGCCAGTAGATAAGGCGACTATGCAGGAATTTGTACCTGAATTTACGGGGCATACGGAGCTGTTGGCCAAGGCCTTCAACAAGGAAGAGACCCTCATGTTCATGATTGCCGAGCAACTCAAGGTAGGGACAGTCACCAACCACGTAGCGATCAAGGATATCTCACGCAATCTTTCTGTCGAGCGAATCGTAGCCAAGGCGCGCATCATGAACGACGCGCTGGAAAATGACTTCAGCATCCAACGTCCGATGATCGCCATTTTGGGACTCAATCCGCATGCGGGCGATCGGGGAATCATCGGCCAGGAAGAGGCAGAAGTAATCTCGCATGCTGTAACCGAACTCAAAAAATCAGGGATCAAAGCCTTTGGGCCTTATCCGGCGGATGGGTATTTCGGAGCCTTGAGCTATCAGAAATTCCATGGCACACTTTCCATGTATCACGACCAGGGGCTTATCCCTTTCAAACTGGTGACGGGATTTCACGGGGTGAATTTCACGGCGGGCATTCCTTTCATCCGTACTTCGCCTGATCATGGAGTAGCTTATGACATTGCGGGTAAGGGAACAGCAGATGCGGCAAGTTTGCGTCAAGCACTTTACTGGGCGATAGACATCCACCAAAATCGGAAAATGAATGCAGAGCTGAAGGAAAATGTACTGCCTTCGTTGGAAGAGTTAGAGGAAAGGCAAGAAGGATAGTGTCTAGCGAAAATAATTTATAATGAATAACGATTATTTTTAACATCGAATATTTGAGTTAATATTAAGAATCTTCTATATTAGAATGAACATTTAAAAAATCTAGTGTAACAGCATAATTATTTAAAACCATGCAAAAAAGTATTTTTTTATTTATCTCTTGCGTTTCTCTATTATGGTTATTGACAAGTTGTAGTCAAACAGATAAGCAGGTTCCTGAGTCTGCACTAAGACCTGGGACTACTATCTCAGAAGGTCAAATGCCCGTAGGGGAAATCATAAATGGTAAACCACGACTAGATATAGATGAAGCGCAGTTTCTAGACCAATGGAATCGAGACTTAAAGCTAAGTGGCATTACTTCAAATCTGACTAAGCTAGAACTCCTCGAATATCAATCACAGTTTTATTTGATGGCTAGAGGAGAGCAGTTTCAATCTTCCAAGCTCATAGAAACGGATTTACAAGGGCGTGCTTTTGTTGCAGGCATTATGTGTACCACATCAGACTATTCTTCAGAAATGAGGTGTATGCCACAAAATAAGCTCCAATGTTTTCCTTGTCAGAATAAGGGAAAATGTGTGAAGACGATTAGCTTATAAAATTTGCATAAAAAAGCGAAAGATATTCAAGTAAAGGCCTGTGAGAGCGGGCCTTTATTTTTTTGTCCGCTCTTTCCCTTCCTCCGACAAAGCCATAGAATTTCTGCGCGTCATAGATTTGATCTTAGAGGCTTGGCGAAATCTCAGGGCTGACCAATCCGCATCAATTGCCACCATGCGCACGCCTTCATACCCCAGCTCTCCCAAGGGCTTCCATGCTCCTGAATCACGGTTGATATCGGACTTGTATTTCTTGGAGGATTTTTTGGGATAGGCAAAGTAAAGAATGGCATCTTCAGCCAACCTATCTTGAATCTGCGGAATCGCCGCATGAAGATCCGCTTCCATTTCTGTGAAAATGAGGGCATACGTGTAGACATGTGTTTCGTCGATGCTACAATCTACCTGAGTGATCGCTTCCATGTCTGCCATTGCGTCTTCGAATGCCTCAGGCGCATGGAGGACCAAAACACGTGCTTGGTCCTTGTAGTTCATTTTCTTAAAAATAGCGTTCATATGCGTGTCTTTGAAACAGAAAGATAAAAGAATCACAATAAGACACCGAAGGTGTGGATAAAAAACAGGAAGCTAATCTGACTGCTTTCTCATTAGAAAATGTTCAAATGCTGAATATCTACTTTGGTAATCACCATATCTTTCACTCAGTCGAAGGTCCAATAACTGGGCAAATGCGAGGAGGTAATGTCTGATCCGTGAGGGGTTATCCAAATACGCTGGCTGAATGAATAACTCAGATGGTAGTTTTTCTCCATAGCCCCATCGATGAATATTTGTTTGATGAATTTGATCTCTTGCTTCCATTTCCATCACGAGATACTCTTGCTGCAATCCACAAAGTAGGTGCATTCCGATTAAAGAATCTCTTCGAAGGAATTTCTTTGCACAAAGGAAAAAAAGATACCAAATCCGATCTACTTTTTCTTGAGGGAAATCAGAAACTGAGGCAATAGGGACATTTGATTTTGTTCCACCCAAAGGTGACAGAGGAGTCCCATGCAGGATACGGAAAGGTTCATGCGTGTACTTCCATTTGACCATTCCTTCCTCATATTCACTAATATTCAAATCCAGTAAAAGAATCTGTTCAGAGAACTCCATGACAAGTCGCAAGACCATATGATGAGAATGTACATGAGTTTCTTTCGCTACAATGGTTCCTAGCTGTTCCACCCATTGGATACTTTTTATAGGATCGATATTCACCCCTTCTGCTAGAATAATGGCTAAATCTATGTCTGACCACTCGTCCACCTGACTTGGTTGAAGCTGAGAGCCATAAAGGAGTATATGTGAAAGTGGCACAGGACATGTCGCCAGCAATTGTTGTGAGATGATGGAGTAGATAGGGTCCATTTATTTTTCAGACTTAAGTTGAATCAACAATTGAATACGTATGAGATTTTTCATTTTCCTGCTCAAAAATGGGACACCTGTCCCATTTACTTCCTGACTTAGTGCGAGTTATTTGCAAGGGTTCACTTTAACATGTATGCTATGAACCTCATCAAACAAATCCTACTCAGCCTTTTACTCCTATTCGCATTTTCCACGCTCTTTGCTCAAAAGTTGAGCCTAACTGAAATCGACATGCCCCTCTCCAAGGAGGCCTCCAAAGCCGCCAAGAAAGGCGAGCTATTCAACGGAGGGACATTTCTAAGTGAAGACGGGAAGAATCAATACAACTTTTACCTGTTCAAACCCAAAGGAAAAGACCTGATGTACGACATCATCACCTTGGATGTTCAGTCTGGTCAAGTAAAATCCACGGAAACAGAAGCCTATACCCTAGAAAATCTTTCCCAGTACAATCTTTCTGCACAGGGCGAATTATCTGACTCAGAACCGGGAAAGCAAAATCTCTCGGGACGTGCCTTTGGCTACATGAAAAGACCCATATTGGCAGGTCCACCCACACTGATCAAAGGAACCTTCTCGGATAAATACGTCAATGGTGTCTGGGGTGGTTATGACTTTGACAAAAAAGGAGATCAGAAGTTAGAAGAACGTTTTTGGCCAGACTTTTCTTTTTCGGTGGGAGAAGGTGTAAATAATCAGGACTACCTCCTCCGCAAGCGTACGACGCTGGGAAGACTGCTGGCAGGAAACAAGAATTACATTCCCATGGATGGGAAGGCGTATGTGGGTGGCTTGATGGCAACTTCAGGAGTAGACATGTTCCTCACAGGGATCTTCGATATGAAGACGATGCGTTGGGATCATAAAGTCGAGTCAAAGTTAGCGCCAGGCTTGCAGCATCTCGATTATCATATAGATGCTCAGGGACATGTACATTCGCTCTTATCTGCTGAGCCTCATTTTCTTTTGGTAGAGTTTGACGAAATGGGCAATAAGGTCAATCAATTGGCACTTTCCATTCCGAAATCTCCTAACTATTCCTACACCACCTTTAAGCTATTTGATCTAAATGATGTACTTTTTGTCATTGGGAGTCATGTAGATAAGCCAGGTACAGGGGCAAAGGCAGGGCTTTCGATCACCCAAGTAAAAGATGGAAAAGAAGTCTTCCATGTCATGCATGATTACGAAAGTATCTCCAACGTGCTAAATGCTGCGCCAAAGAATAAGGGAAAATTTAAGCCTACCATGCGCCAGGAAGTAGAGTCGGTCCATGTCCTGCCCAATGGTGATTACTTGATCCTTTACAACAATGGTTTCATGCCTGTGCATAATTATGCCATGCAGCTCAGTCCTTCGGGAGCCTTGAAAACCACGTATCAAGTGGATGCGATAGAAAATGATGGTTCCCCCAACAATCGATTGGAGACAGGATCTACCCATCTTCCTACTTTGATGCTTCCTGCGAAAGATGGCACTTGCTACCTGATCATCCGGACAGTGCCTCAAGCCCTAGACAAAGGTGTGCAGGTGAGTTCGACGAGAGGGAATTCTTTCGAGATTATTCGCACAGTCCGAATAGATGAGCTGTATGCCTATGGTAAAATCGTCAAGATCAATCCCAATGATCAAAGCATCACCAACGTAATCGCACCTGATCAAGTCTTGGCGGGAGAAGTACCAGGGGAATTGTTGCCCAACGGAAGTCTGATGCTTCATACACTCGATACGAAAAAGAAGAAGCGGGTGAAACTGTTGGTCAAATGATGGGATGAAACACAAGAAAGCTTTATAGATCTATCGGGAGCTGTCCTATACGGGCAGCTTTTTTCGTAGGCGCACCGCCACAGCCTGCGCACTTCACACCAGCACCAGCATCCATATACCAACCTTGCCAGCGTCAACGTCAAAGCTACTTCTTCCAAAACCACTTATTTTGATTGGCCAGCGTAATCACCTCTGCCTTAGACTTGACAGACATCTTTTGGTAGATGTTGTGCACATGGTTACGGACCGTCTTTCGAGAGATAAAGAGTTGCTCGGCAATTTGAGGATAGGTTTTGCCTTGGGAGAGCAACTTCAGGATCTCCAGTTCACGCGGGGTCAATTGATAGTCGCTGAGAGAGACCCTTGCTCGATGTCGCGTAGGCAATTCTTCGCGAAGATACCGAATCGCTTTGGCAGCGACGATAGGGGACATGGGCATGCGATGCTCGTGTGCATCTTCGATGGCTTGAAGGACGCGACTGGGTTTCTCTCCCTTCAAGATATAGCCACAAGCACCTGCAAGGATCGCCTGAAAGATATGCGCTTCGTCATCAAATACCGTCAGCATCAACACTTGGGTATTAGGAAACTGTGCACGAATGATCTTTGTGGCTTCAATCCCATCCATACGAGGCATTTCGATATCCATCAAGATTACATCGGGTTTGGCCTCTATGTCTTCCATTCGCTCGATCGCTTGCTGGCCATTGATGGCAGTGAAGACCACTTCCACCTCATCAAATAAAGCACAAGCATCTTGCAGTTGGCGAATGAGCTGGGGCTGGTCATCGATAATGGCGATCTGTAGCATATAAGATGGCTTTGATGGTTTGGTTGATATTTTTTCTAGACTATATCATCGCAGTCATAGCTCAAGTAAGTAACGGAGAATCTTGTTTGTTCACTATGGGGCAATTGTACCATATCATGCCTAGGAGTCCAATTTAATGGTTAGCTGAGTCCCACGGTTAGGCGCGGAATCAATTTTTAGTTGTGCGTCTATTTCCTCTGCACGTGCCTGCATATTTTGCAATCCATAATGGACATAATCGTCATTTCCCAACATTTTAAATCCTACGCCATCGTCCACAAGGGTAACGATCACGCTTGGAGCAGCTTCTAGCTTGATCGAAAGACTTTGTGCATGGGCGTGTTTGACCACATTTTGGACGCCTTCCTGTATGATTCTAAACAAGGTAAGCCCTTGCTGAGGGCTGAGCGGGACATTGCCTGTGACGTTTACTTCCCATTTTGGAGTTTCCATCCCATCCAGGTAGCGATGCACATACTGTCGCAGCTTTCTTCCGAGCCCTTCTAGGTCGATATCCTCCTGCTTAATGGCCCATATTGTATCCCGCAGAAGTCCGATTGTTTCTCGTGCGTGCTCATCCAACTGCTCGATGGTCGCCACCTCTACGGGTTCCTGATTACGGTGTGCTTTCATACCTAGCAAGTTGAGCTTGGTCGTGATCGCTGTAAGTTGGGCACCTACATGGTCGTGCAGATCTCGCGAAATACGCTCCTTCTCTGCTTTGAGCTTGAGTTCTTGTAGGCGTTGCTCATACTGGCGTCTTTCTTGTAACCGAAAGAATGCACCTCCTCCGATGATCAGCATCAGCAATCCACCACTACCTGCAAGTAATAGATTTCGTGTATTGCGCTGGTTTTGATTTTCGATTTTTAGCTCTTGAAGGACGATTTGTTGCTCTTTCTTCTCCGTTTCATAGCGTGTTTGCATTTCTGCAATCTGCTGAGTTACGCGTGCTCCTCGGATACTATCAGAGAGTTTGATATGAGCTAGTAAGACTTCTGTTGCAGGTCCATATCTTTTCTGATACATATAAAGCTCTCCCATGGCACGAAGGGTTGAAGATTCTACCTCTCTAAATCTTCCTTGCTGCGCGAGTTCGAGGCTTTTTTGAAAGGAGGCAGCAGCCTGCGAGGGTTGATCATCTTTGGCCTGGTAACTTCCCAACTTGGCATACCCCATGGCTAATCCCTCAGTATTATTTTGTGCTGCATGGATGTCGATACTTTGTTCAATCGCTTGAATGGCCTGGGATAATCGATCTTGTTTGAAGTAAAGGCTACTCAGACTCGTATAAGTGGAAGCTAAGTTGCGTATGTCTTGATGCTGTTCACTGATGTCTCTAGCCTTGAGTAGGTACAGCTTAGCCGAGTCTAGTTGGTCTAATTTAAGGAAACAGGTACCAATAGACTGCCATCCCATTCCTTCCTCTCCTGCTTTAAGGGCTTCTTTGGGCATTTCGGAGAGACTATTTTTAAGGGTTACCAAAGCATCTTCGTAGCGCTCCATGAAGAAGTAAATCCTCCCTATGTTAAACTTTCCACGAGCGGCATTCAGTGTATCCTTAGCTTGCTCTCGAATGTCCAAGGCCTCCAGTTGAAGTGCCAAAGCCGATTCATAATTTCCCCTAAACTGCTCAATCACAGCGATATTATTTAGCCCTGCAGCTATACCTGAGGTATCTTTTAGCTGACGCTTGATATCCAGTGACAACTGGTTGTATCGAATGGCACTGTCCAATTGACCTTGATTGATGAATACGGTGGCGTGAACGATGTAGACCTTACTCAGATGGGGAAGTGTGCTGGATTGATCTCTTACACTGAGGGCAATCTGGCTAGCCTCTCGGCAGAGCATGTCTCCACTATCGGGATAACTAAAGGCGTAGCGCCAAGCCACATGCATCATATCCCAGATATGACTTGTATCTCTTTGGGGGACATCAATCAGGGCTTTGAGGCTGTCCATATAAGGTTGCGCTATGAGCGGAGAGATTCCCATTCCCAACCACCATATACATACAAAGAAGAGTCGTTTCGTATTCATGCTAAAAATCAAGGGGTAGATAGATTCTTGATCATTAAACTTAAACAGTCGCTCAGATTTTCCCAAGTCGATCTCAAAAATGGGACAGGTGTTCCATTTACAAGCCCACGTCGAGAGGGTTTATTGCAGGTGTTATCTCAAGTCATTGTTCACCTCCAATAAATGATAAGAATATGAAGTCGCGATTCACCTATCTCCTTCTCATCGGGAGCTTGCTGTTATGTGCTTGTAAACGAGACGTAGAAGAGGAAGAAGAGGTTACGGGCTCTAATAGCCATCAATCGGTTTTGATTAGCAATTCGGGGGGCTGGGAGTCCGTGTATTTTACAGAGAGTATCTTTTCAAACTATATCAACCGCTACAACTTTGAGACCTATATTGTCCCAAGGGGCATTACGGTTACTCAAGGGCAACCTATCATGTGGGCTTCGCATGCGTTTCAGCAGATCACATCTGACGAAAGGGTGTCACAGGTCATGCATTACCCCAATCCCCGTACAGGGACAATGACTACGAGTTCGTTGCCTTACAACTTCTTTACGACTAATTCAACGACGAATCTATTCAAGGCCATTCAGCCTGTGATTCCATCTAATATTGAAGAATTGCTGATCAGTACAGGAATGAATGGGACATTTACCCAGCCCTTTTTGCCACGTCTCAAGCCTTTTTTCTATGGGAATGAAGTCTGGGCATGGAGCGATTATTGGCGAAAAGTCTTTGGCAGTGATAGGCGTTCGGAGAGTTACCGAATGCTCAGCACGCCTTTGCTATATGGGCAAAATTCCTATGGATGGGCGAATTTCATGGGGATGCGTCGTTTTCCCACAGGATATTTTGAGACTGACGTTGCATTTAGAAATCATGTCGCCTTTGATCGTTCGGGTACGTTAGATGTGTATGACTCAGGGTCTCAAGAGATTATTGCCTATGCAGCTCGATTCTATGCAAATCCCCAACCTAACGAATTCAAATACTATTACTGCATGCTGGGCAAGACTTATAAAGCGGATTATGACTCGTTGGAGCGAATCGCTGTACTGCCTTACAATGCAGATCTGGATTATGACGAAACGACAGGTAGCAGTCTTCCAGCAGTCGTGACCAAGGCCATTGGCGATCAGTTGTTTACGGCTATTCTCGCTCCTCAGAAAAGCCAGCTCCACTTTGTCTTAGGTAATTTTGACGATGGCTTTGACTATATGTATAAGCTGGAGGATGTGGTAAATGTGATTGAAGTCGTAGAGGGGAATGATCATTTTTACTGTATCTGGGAGAATGCTTCAGGTGATTATCAAGCTGCCAAGATCAGTTTAGCTGGTCAGGTGACGCTACTCAGCACATTTGACCGTCCCAGTAGCCTCAATGACTATAGTTTCACGCATTACAAGGGGGATCTCATAATCGGTTATTCAGACGATGCGGTCGAGAGAAAAGCCAGTGTATATCGAGTTTCAGAATCGGGAGTCAGTTTGGTGGGGACACAAGGTTTTACCCAGGAAGCGACTGAAGTAGTGGTAGGTTCCGACGGAAATACGCTGTATGCCTCCGTGATGAATTGTGTAAGTCCTGTTTATGAGGGAGCAGAACAATTTTGTGGATGGGAGATCGTACGATTTGACCCCTAAATATCAGATTTCAAGCCTTTTTTCTCTTATCATTTTACTCGAACACAAATACATTTAGATATGAAATCCTTATTTCAGCCTGCTATCCTTGTGGCCACATGTAGCCTGATGATCCTCCTTGCTTCTTGTTCTCTCTTTGAGCAGGTAGAACCTGAAGATCCATGTAAGCCTACAAGGGAAGCATTTTATCCTGATTTGACATACAGCCGTTTCAAGATTGCGGATCTAGACTCTATGTACTTGAATACGTATTTGGAATCCACCTACAAGTTAGACAAGCCCTTCATTTTCGAATATCAAGGACAGGCTGAGGCTTATATCAATCTGAACTTTGTCCGAATCAACCTGACGGATTCTTGTGAAGCTTTTAGAGCGCATGGCTTTTCAATCTATGCAGCCATCGATCAGTTGCCCTTTGAGCAGAAAACTTATGCGATAGAGGCACCAGGTGGTAGGAACTATGCCTCTTACAACTTCGGAGAATATCTCGGAGGGAGCTTGGCCTTATTTACGGGACCCAATGCGGGTTCGATTACCATCACGAATTATACGCCTGACGCAAGGCTTGCAGGGTATTACCAGTTTGAGATTGGCGATTTTACTGTAGGTGGGCGTTTTGATTATGAATTGTGATAATGATAAAAGAACGTATATCAAAAAAGCCTACTCATATGAGCAGGCTTTTTATCTATTTCAATGAATGGCAATCACTGCCTTTCGCTTAGTTTCTTCTTCCGCGTCGGTCTCCACGATCGCCGCGATCTCCACGTCCGCGACGTTCTTCTTCTACATAGCCTTCAGGCTTGGGAGTCAGGACCTTGTGGCTAAGGCGCCACTTGCCCGATTTAGGATCGACACCTACGAGCTTGATGGGTACTTCTTCGCCCACTTTGAAGACCCCTTCCATACTCTTGATACGCTCATAAGAGATCTCAGATATGTGTAACAGTCCTTCCTTACCAGGCAAGAACTCCACAAACGCACCGTAATCCATGATGGTCTTGACCTTGGCGTTGTATACCTCGCCAATGGTTGGGACTTGAATCAATTTACGGATATGTTGGGCAGCAGCAGCGATAGCTTCAGCTCCGACACCTGTAATGGTGGCCGTACCCATGTTATTTCCGTCTGTTCCTTCTTCCAGCGCAATGGTCGTATTGGTATCCTTCTGGATCTCCTGGATGATCTTACCACCAGGTCCGATGACTGTACCGAAGGAGTCATTGGGAATCTCCATCGTGAATACAACGGGTGCATATGGAGAAACATCTGCATTCGCTTCAGGAATGACTTTGAGCATCTCGTCCAGGATATGGAGGCGACCGCCTTTAGACTGCTGAAGCGCAGCTTCTACGATGTCCCATGAAAGGCCCTGGATCTTGATATCCATCTGGCAAGCAGTCAAGCCTTCTGTCGTGCCTGCTACCTTGAAGTCCATGTCTCCGAGGAAATCTTCGTCACCGAGGATGTCCGAAAGTACAGCAAAACCATCCTCAGTCGTGATCAATCCCATGGCAATACCTGATACGGGGCGATTCACTTTGATACCACCATCCATCAGTGCCATACAGCCGCCACATACAGAGGCCATAGAACTGGAACCGTTAGATTCGAGAATATTGGATACAAGACGGATTGTATAAGAGCTTTCTTCGGGAATGACAGGCTTAAGCGCACGCTCTGCAAGGTTTCCGTGACCGATTTCACGACGAGCAGGACCGCGGTTAGGCTTTACTTCACCAGTAGAGAATCCTGGAAAGTTGTACTGAAGCATGAAGCGCTTAGATCCCTGGAAAGTCGCAGTATCAATGGTCTGCTCATCCATCTTAGAACCGAGTGTCATGCTACAAAGCGCTTGTGTCTCTCCACGCGTAAACACAGCGGAACCGTGCGCACGTGGCAACAAGCCTACTTCTCCCCAGATGGGGCGTATTTCTTCAAGCGCACGTCCGTCTAGTCTCAACTTCTCAGCTACGACCAATCCACGTACGATTTGCTTTTGTATTTTCTTAAAGTACTTGCCGACTTTCGCTCCGAAGTATTCATCTTCTTCGTGCGATTCTTTGAATTTCTCGACAACTTCTTCTTTCAACGATCTAAAACGTTCTGAACGTTCTTCTTTTGCGAAGGCTCCACGCGCAATTTCTTCGAATGGACCTGAGAGCAGTTCGCTCATACCATTGTACAATTCTTCGTCGAAGGCAAGGGTTTCATACTCACGCTTGGGCTTTCCAGCCGCTTCGCGAAGATCTTCTTGAAGTTGGTTGAGCGTCTTAATGATCTCATGCCCGAACTTCATCGCTTCTAGCATGATATCTTCTCCGACTTCTTTCATTTCTCCTTCTACCATATTGATAGACTCTGTCGTACCAGCGATCATCAGATCTACGTCACAACTTGCCATATCTTGGAAAGGAGGATTGATGACAAATTCGCCATCCTTGCGCGCTACGCGTACTTCACTTACAGGGTGATTGAAGGGGATATCAGATACATACAGGGCAGAGGAAGCGGCCAAACAAGCCAAAGCATCAGGTTGCTCTGTAGAATCTGAAGAAATCAACTGAACCATGACCTGCGTATCACCGTGATAATCATCGGGAAATAGCGGGCGAATGGCACGGTCGATCAGACGAGAAGTGAGGATTTCGTGCTCACCCATACGGCCATCTCGCTTGAAGAAGCCACCAGGGAATCGGCCAGCAGCTGCGAACTTTTCCATGTAATCGACAGATAGGGGAAGGAAATCCTTTTCTACGTCGATTTCTTTTCTGGCAACCACTGTAGCAAGGAGTTTGGTATCTCCACAGGTCAAGATGATGGACCCGTCTGCTTGTTTGGCTAATGCACCAGTTTCAATTGAGATTTCACGTCCATCTGGTAGCTGTGTGGACTTTCGTATGACGTTCATATAGTGTAGTGAGCGGAAAAATCGTTGTCTGTATCTACGTCTAAATGTATGAGGGACGGGACTATATCATGATAAGGAAGGTCGACCGTATGCCGAGTCCCCCACTGATTTATTCCAATTCCAGTGTGCCCAAAGGGAAATGGGCGCGGTGTCTTATTTACGAATACCTAGTTCCTTGATAATCGCACGATAGCGCTCGATGTCTTTAGCCTTGAGGTAGTCAAGCATGCGGCGGCGCTTACCTACGAGTTTTTGCAAACCACGCTGAGTAGAAGCGTCTTTTCTATTTTTCTTGAGGTGTTCGGTCAGGTGAGCAATGCGATATGTAAACAATGCAATCTGAGCTTCAGGAGATCCTGTGTCCTGCGCCTCTTTCTTATGCCCGTGCTTTTGGAAAATTTCCTGCTTAAGTTCCTTGTAAAGATACATTGATTTCTAGCTGTTTTTTTTCTGTACTTTTGGAACATGCAAATATAGGGAACGCTTTCGGACAAAACAAAGTCCAAGCGCTTTTATCCCCTTGTGCAGGAAAATGATTTCGCTATTATAGAATGTTCTTCTGTATCAGGAGTTAAGATACGATTTTTTCGATATAAATAAGCACCCAATCAAACGAAATGGAGGAATACCCAAATGAGAATTTATTCATGACGAGCCCCTTCGGTCTCACGTCTTATATCCCACGATTTATAGTCTACCTAAAATGAATGTATTGCTCCTCTTTGCCCATGCAGATGATGAAAGCCTTGGGGCTGGCGGGACCATTCCACGCTTGCTGAACGAAGGTCACCAGCTCCAATTGATCACCATGTCAGAGGGAATTATCAGGATGCGCGAGACACAAGATGACAATCTGCCTGCCTATCGCAAGGCATGCGCGCTCTTACAGTTAGAGGACTGTCAGACCTTGGGCTACGCTGACCAACAGTTTGATGCTTTTCCCCTGGCGGAACTCACAAATGCTGTCTCTCAAGCATGCTCCTTTGAGCCTGACTGCATCATCACCCATGCAGATACTGATCTCAATAAGGACCATCAGATTGTCTCTGAAATTGCCAAGATCATCGGTCGCCCCCGTAAGAAACCTGTTCGAATCCTAGGCTGTGAAATCCCCTGTGGATCTATTTGGCGTGGTACTCCATTTCCCGCTCAGTTTTATGTAGACATTTCTGATACGCTTCCTATCAAACTGAGAGCCTTCGCGCAATATCAAAACGAAATACGCGCATTTCCCGATCCCTTTTCTACCGAAGGCTTGGAAACACTCGCCAAATTCAGAGGCATGGAAAGCGGGCATCCAGCAGCTGAGGCTTTCCAAGTAATCAGATGGAGCCTTTGAGAGACAAAGAATCGAGAATAGAGACCGCTTTGCTTCGGGACTAAAAGGCGGAGTTGTATAAGAATGCCGTTTTTAGTCTCCTAGTCTCAAAGCGTAGCGGTCTCCCGTCTCATTGTCTCACTACCCAATCATCTTCTCAGGTACCACAATCTGATCAAACTCTTCCTCAGTCAGGAATTCTAGCTTGAGCGCAGCTTCCTTCAAGGTCGTACCTTCTTCGTAGGCAGTTTTGGCGATCTTGGCCGCCTTGTCATATCCGATATGTGTGTTGAGGGCGGTCACGAGCATCAGGGAGTTGTTCAAGTGGGACTTGATGCGTGACGCGTTAGGCTCGATACCTACAGCACAGTTGTCATTGAATGAGGTACAAGCATCTCCCAAGATCTGAGCAGACATGAGGAGATTGTAGATCATGACAGGCTTGAAGACATTCAGCTGGAAGTGTCCGTGCGTACCTGCTACCGAAACCGCTGTATCATTTCCGATGACTTGGGCACACACCATCGTGAGGGCCTCTGCTTGGGTAGGATTCACCTTACCAGGCATGATAGATGAGCCAGGTTCATTGGCAGGAATGGTGATCTCTCCGATGCCACAGCGAGGACCTGATGACAGGAGGCGGATGTTGTTACCGATATTCATCAAGCTGACGGCCAAACGCTTCAAGGAACCCGACGCTTCGACGATGGCATCGTGAGCAGAGAGTGCTTCGAATTTATTTTCGGCTGTGATGAAAGGATGTCCTGTCAGCTCCGCAATCTTACCTGCAACAGTTTCGGCGTATCCTTTGGGTGTATTCAAACCCGTCCCAACAGCTGTCCCACCTAGCGCCAACTCTTGCAGGTGGTGTAGGCTATCTTGAATGGCTTCCATGCCGCGCTTGAGCTGTGCAGCATATCCCGAAAACTCTTGTCCCAGCGTCAGAGGCGTCGCATCCATCAAGTGGGTTCGACCGATCTTGACGACTTTTTGGAACGCTTCAGACTTGGCTGCCAATGTATCGTGTAGTTGCTGGACCTTGGGTAGTGTATGATTGACAATCTTCTCATACGCCGCAATGTGCATCGCCGTAGGGAAGGTGTCATTGGATGACTGGGATTTGTTGACGTCATCGTTGGGATGGATTGGGCTCTTGCTGCCGATGGTCCCTCCCAGCATCTCGATGGCACGATTGGCAATCACCTCATTGGTGTTCATGTTGGACTGTGTGCCCGAGCCAGTCTGCCAAACTACGAGCGGGAAGTGATCGTCCAGCTTGCCTGTGAGGATCTCATCACATACAGCTGCGATCGCATCGGCTTTGTCTTGAGGAAAATCTGTCAATTCAGCATTGGTGAGGGCAGCAGCCTTTTTCAAGAAGGCAAATCCACGTATGACTTCGATCGGCATTTTCTGATGACCGATTTTGAAGTTTTGGAGGGAACGTTGGGTTTGCGCACCCCAGTATTTGTCAGCGGGTACTTGAACCTCGCCCATGGTATCTTTTTCGATGCGGTACTGCATAGGATATTTGAGAATAAAGTGTGAATTCCTTTTGCGACGAAAATAAAGACTATGAGGGGGTTTGACAATGATTTTTTAGGGATTGAGAAAGGAAAAAGACGATAAATCAAATGATGCCCTGATTTACGTTGTAGCACCTTTTTTATGTCCATGAGCCCATTCTGCCGCATTGTGAACAATAGTCCTAGAATTCTGAAAAATAGTCCAACTATCTGTAAAGCGAAAATCGGTCATTAGAGGCGAACACTAAAACCTAAATAATATGAAACGTCTCAGCCTCATCGCCTTCTTTTTAGGCGTATCATGCATCCTCTATGCACAGTCAGTAGGGATCAATGCCACGGGTAATAATCCCGATCCCAGCGCCATGCTGGATGTGCAATCCACTACCAAAGGGATGCTGATTCCGCGTATGACCACCAGTCAGCGAGATGCCATTCCCAGTCCTAGCAATGGATTGATGATCTTCAATACCTCCGATTCTTGTTTGAATTTTTATGACGGACGATCATGGATCAAAGACTGCGAGGACATCATCCCAGACAAAGGATTGGTGCTTGACACATGTATATCCAATACATTTGTGGACGTAAACAACCTTTTTGGAGGAGGTTTTTTCTTGTCGAATAATCTATGGCAAGGTTTTCAGGCCACTCGAGATGCCAATCTTGTAGGATTGAGATTGGGTATTGCATTGAACACAGGTGCTTCTGTCAATGGTTATGTCAGGATCTACAAAGGAATCGGAACGACAGGTCCGCTTTTGCTCCAACTAACTGCTGCTGATGAATTGCTCAACCCCAAATCGTTCCCCAACATGCCCGTTGCCCTTCAAAAGGACTCATTTTATACCATACAAGTAGTCGATACATTGGATAATTTTGGATGGACTTTTCAAGGAGGGAATAACTATCCGCCTGCTCCTTCCAGTTTTACGCAAGATCTCAATTTTCAGACAATCGTCAATACGTGTACACCGATACAGGTGCTAAATGTCAATAAAGACAAGATTTCCTTTCAAAGGGTAGATACCATCCGATTTGCTGACGGCACGATCCAGACGACAGCTGCAAAAAATCAAACCCTAGGAATTACCAACGACACCCTTACCCTCACAGATGGAGGTTCGGTCAAGCTTCCACCTGATCTCACACCTGATCCCGCGTTTCCTATCCGCCTACGCTTTCAAGGTTCGGAGATCTATGTACATCCCACAGAAAATGCAACAAACGTAGATTGGGCAACGGCACAGACCACTTGTGCGAACCTGACGGCTTTTGGTTTCAGCGATTGGTTCCTGCCTTCACGTCTCGAATTGGATGCGATGCACAAACAATCCTACCTCATTACGGGACTGAATCAGACGGATATAGCCAAATATTGGAGTGCGACGGAGCTGGATGTAAATAATGCTTTCAGTCAGCGACTAGATTATGGAGGCCCCGATCCCGATCCTAAAACAGATGCTACGGGGCATAACTGTAGATGCATTCGCAGAAACTAATTCCTCTCTTTGGGGATCTCCTCTCACTTCAAATAGTCTACTTAATACTTCAATTAGAATACAATGAAAACCTTATATATCGCATTTCTATTGCTTCTCTCCTTTGCCATTGGGGAACAGCTCATAGCCCAAAGTGGAAACTACACAGCGGGTTCTGGAGCGGGTATTAACTTGAACCCTTCTATCGGTAAATTCAATACCTTCATTGGAGACTCCGCAGGGAGGACCATGTCTACGGGCTCTTATGGGACATTCGTAGGAAAAAATGCAGGATTTAATCTCAACAACGATACAGACAACACGTTAATAGGTGCCTTTACATGCTTCGCTTGTACCACAGGGATAGACAATGTCATGGTAGGTGCAAGGGCTGGATACACTAACAGAGGATCAGATAATACCTTTGTGGGAGCTGAGGCAGGGCGAAACAATCAGACGGGGGGTGACAATACCTTTATTGGTGAAACTTCTGGTTACCTCAATACCACTGGCTTTGACAACACATTTATCGGAGAAGATGCAGGGTATAACAATACTTCAGGAGGTGACAATACATTTGTAGGAAGTGGGTCTGGCCGCCAAAATCAAACAGGTTTTCGGAATACAGCTGTTGGAAATGAGGCTTTGTTTGACATAGGATTCAACGGTACGGCTGTACACCACAATACCGCTGTGGGCGACTCAAGTGGCATTGACAATGGTTCGGGACTCTACAATACCTTTGTCGGGGCTGCTTCGGGCGCAGCCAATGAGCATGCAGATCAAAATACCTTCATAGGAGCCTATGCGGGATTTGATAATAACAGGCTGAATGGGACTACGACCGCCAACAGAAATACCTACGTAGGTTCTGGTGCTGGTTATACCAATCGTAGTGGACAAGATAATGTAGGTGTAGGCGCATTTGCCGATTTTAACAACACAAATCGTTCGCGTTGTACATTTATAGGTGCAGCCCAGGGAGTGCCAGCTACAGAGACGCCTGCCCAGAGCTTCCCAGGTGTTCGCTTGGCACAGGGAGACGACGCAACAGCCTTCGGCTATGGGACTCAGTCGACGACACGTGCCATTTCCATGGGATCACTGGCAGCCTCGCTGGGAGATGATGCTGTCGCGATTGGCTACAATGCATCCATAAATGCCAACGGAGATCAGGGCGTAGCCATCGGTAGAGAAGCTTCGGTGACCGCCGCCAATGCCATAGCTATTGGTTATCAAGCGACAAATGCTACGACTAATTCTATCATGCTAGGAAATCCTGCCGTGAACGCTATCCGAGGGCATGTCAATTTTACAGCCACCTCTGATAGGCGGATGAAATCGGATGTGAAAGAAAATATTCCTGGTCTCGCCTTTATTCGCCAGCTCAGGCCCGTCTCCTATCAGATGAATATGGAAAATGCTTATCTCCTTCGAGGAGATAGCATTCCAGAAGGGTTGAAAGCTGCCTTGGAAGCTAAGAAGGCTATTCGTTATTCTGGTTTTATTGCACAGGAAGTGGCGCAAGCAGCTGATGATACAGACTATGATTTTAGCGGAGTCGATATACCCAAAGATAGTTCCCAGCTCTATGGCTTGCGGTATGCAGAGTTCGTGGTCCCACTCGTCAAGGCTGTACAAGAGCTAAACGAAAAAGTAGACCAACAGGAAAAAATCATCCTTAGTCAGGCCCAACAGCTAAAAAGCTATCAGCATCAACTTACCCTGCTCGAAACTTATCAAGACCAATTGAATCAGTATCAGCAAACGATGGCTGAACTAACGGCAAAGCTTAACCAACTGGAGGAACGAACCTCCCCCTCTTACACACTCAACGACTAGTTTTTGACCCTAACTCGTCACAGAAGGCTGCTCTCTTCGGAGAGTGGCCTTTATCGGTTTGAGTATGCTTCATCAAGAAATTTTCCTTCTTTTTCTCTCAATACGCAGGGTATACCGCAGGGAACTGGTTGAATATTTACCTATATTAAGTAAAGTATATACCCGTTAAAATGAAGCGCCTATCCCTCCTAATTTTGGTGATGCTGGGAAATGCCTCTCTGCTTTGGGCAGAAGATTCCTACACCGACAGTCTTCGTCAGGTCTGGCAAGACCCGTCTCTCCCTGATACCTCAAGACTCCATGCTATACAAGTCTTGACCAAGTTCAAGTACAAGCAAAATGAGCTGGACAGCACGCAGTTCTATGGGCTTCAAATGCTGGAAAAAGCCCAAGAGGTTCAACTGATTTCCTACCAAGCGTTTGCGAACAGGTACATAGGAGAATCGCTCATGGACGCAGGACAATTGGATGAAGCAATCCCCTATCTGAGAGAGGGCGTCAGATTGTGGACAGAAGCAGGAAACCTCCCCAAGGCAGGGAATATCTATAATTTATTAGGCTTACTTTTTAGAAGGCAAGGTGTACAAGATTCAGCTTTGAATGCCTATGAACAGGCGATTGATGCTTTTGGGCGTGCCAAAGACAGTTCCAAAATGGGTATCCTATACAAGAATCTAGCTGCAGTTTATACTGAGAAAGGTGACATTCAAGAAAGTATTGAATTGAATCGGCGGAGTCTCGAACTCAACCAGCGCTTTGGGAGCGAAAAAAGGATTGCTGCAAGCCATCAAAACCTAGGAATTGCTTATTCCAGGAGGGGAGATATCGCACATGCCATTGAGGAATATCAGAAAGCACTCTCCATACTGGAAGACATGGCCCCCTCGCGTGGGCTCATCAATCTTTATTACTCTTTGGCGAATATCTACATCGAGTTGGAAGACATGACCCAAGCTGAGTTTTTCTTTATGAAGGGAATTCGGATGGCAGATTCCTCTCAAAGTATCCAAAATCAAGCTTTTGCTAAGACTTCTATGGCTTCCTGGTATTTGGACATTAAAAAATATCCAGAAGCACTGGCGAGCTATGAGGAGGCACTGGATTTCATCACAGAAAACCAATTCATGGTCCTGCTCTCTACCATCCAGGCAGGTATGGGGCAGACACTCTTTGAAATGGAAAGGCTAGCGGAAGCAGAAAAATGGCTCAAGGATGCATTGACTACAAGTCTGGAAAATGGCAGAGCTTATCAAATCGTTCAAAGCTATTTGTTCTTGAGTAGGATAGCATGGGAAAAGAGAAATGTCAATCTAGCAGGAACTTATGCCGAAAAGGGGTTGTCAGTGGCCCAAGATATCCAGGAATTGAAGATGACAGCAGATCTAGCCGAGATATTGGTAAATGTCCAAAAGGAGAAAGGCAATTATGCAGAAGCACTTCGGATGCGTGAACTAGCAATTGCGATGAGCGATAGCTCCAATACGGAGGAGAAGAAACGAGCTGCCCTTCGTCTAGAGTTCCAGTACAACTACGAGAAGATGGCCCTTCAGGATAGCCTGGAAAATGTAGCCGCACTTCAACTACAACAAGCAGATCTGGATAGGAGAACCATGACCAATTGGCTACTTGCGGGGTTTTTACTCTTGGCACTCGCATCGGCTATGTTATTATTCAACAGATTCCGTGTCACAAGGCAGCAAAAGCAGATCATTGAAGGAGAAAAGGCAAAATTGGACCAAGCCAATGGGGACCTGAACACAGCCAATGCGAAGCTCAAAGAGCTGGATGATTTTAAATCCCATTTTTTTACCAACATCTCCCACGAGTTTCGTACCCCGCTGACCGTCATCAATGGGATGGCACGCCAGATCCGCCGTGAACCCACCAGATGGTTAGACAAAGGAGCAGATATGATCGAGCGCAACTCTGATAGCCTCCTACATCTTGTCAATCAAATTTTGGATCTCCGAAAACTGGAAGCGGGTAAGCTGAACCTACACCTGATTCAGGATGATGTCATAGCCTTTGTGCGCTACAACACAGGTGTATTTGAATCACTTGCGCAGTCGCGAGGCGTATCCTTATCTTTTGAGAGTAAGGAAGAAGCTATCATGATGGACTTTGATCCAGAGAAACTAAGCCAGGTCCTCCAAAATCTTCTTTCCAATGCGATCAAATTTACACCTGAAGAAGGAAAAGTTTCTTGCTGGATAGGACTGAGGGACCCTCACATGTTAGAGATTCAAGTGAGGGATACGGGCATGGGGATTGCTGCTGAGAAGCTATCCATGATTTTTGATCGATTTTATCAAGTAGATAGCACGGATACACGACAAGAAGAAGGGACAGGAATTGGCCTTTCGCTCACGAAAGAACTCGTCCAACTGATGGATGGACGTATACATGTAGAGAGTCAAGAGAATATAGGAACGATGTTTCAGGTGCTTTTACCTGTCCGACAGGAAGCGGGGGTACAAGCAGCTGCTAAGTGGATGGGAAAAGACGACGTACTTTCCGCTTTGTCGCTTCCTCCAATATCTCAGCGCACGGAGTCGCTCTCCCTTACAGAACGTCCCAAATTGCTAATTATCGAAGACAATCCCGACGTAGTGACATATCTACACAGCTGTTTAGAGGAAACATATGAACTATTATCGGCATTTGATGGGGAGGAGGGCATAGAAATCGCCTTAGAATCCGTACCAGATCTCATCATTACAGATGTCATGATGCCCAAGAAAAATGGCTATCAGGTCACAGAAATACTTAAGTACGATGAGCGGACCAGTCATATTCCTATTGTCATGTTGACAGCCAAAGCTGACCAAGGCGCGCGTATCGAAGGTTACAAACGTGGAGCAGATGCTTATTTGACGAAGCCTTTTGACCAGGAAGAGTTGAGTGTGAGATTGGAAAAGTTGTGGGAAATCCGTCAGACCCTTCAAAAACGCTATCAAGGAAATACTACACCCACTCCTACAGAAGATCCCGCGATCCAACAAGAAGACGCATTCATCCAGAAAGTTCGGGGGTTGGTGATGAGTCATCTGGATGACACCAGCTACAAAGTAGATCTTATGTTAAAGGATTTGGGCATTAGTCGTACCAATTTCCATCGCAAGATCAAAGCATTGACTGGCAAGACGCCATCGCACTTCATTCGGTCGATCAGGGTCCATCATGCGCAACAGCTACTCAGGCAGTCTACGGATATGCAAATATCAGAAGTAGCCTACGCCGTAGGCTTCGCTGATCCTGCCTACTTTGGGCGAGTATTTCATGAGATCACGGGCACTTCACCAGGCGAGTGGCGAGAAAAGCATAAGAATTGAAATAGGGAGAAACTACCTAGATAGCCAAAGAAATCCAATAGAGAACAAGTCCCGTCTATTCCAAATGAAACCCTAACAAGCTCCTATTCTCATCCTGTGAATCCCCTAATCCTGGTAAAAAAAACATCCCACATGATGAATCAGAACACACAGCGCAGCTAGCTTCAAGACTCCACAATCCCAAGCCCCCATCCTGTGAATCCTCTAATCCTGCTCCAAGAAACCACTCCTACACGTTAATCAGTACACAAACAGGGCAAAAGAAATTAATGCGCTGCACAATCGAGCAACTAGTTTCGCTACCTAGGTAATTAAAAACCTCAATCATATATCCAGCCCCCCATCCTGTGAATCCTCTAACCCTGCTCCAAAGACCTCCCTTACACGTTAATCAGGACACAAAGAAACGCTCTGCCTAGTCATCTAACCACGCAGAGCATCTTGCCTCCCCAAAATATAACAGTAAACTTAATTCGCCTCGAATCTCACATCCCACTCATCTCCTTCCCAGAAATAAGCCAGCCACATCTCGTTATTCGTCAGTCGGCGTATCTCCATAAATAGCAGGCGTTCTTCCCCATTAGGCGAATTAGCCGCATCAAATGTAAGCTTGAGTTCCTCATTTACACTGGCGAGTTCCCATTGGGCATTGCGCACGACAGGATCTTCCCCTGCAAGTTGGGTCGTCCATGCCACACTTCCGTTACTGTTAAAGTTGAAGCTGAAATTTTCATAGATCGTGACCTCTTGGATAGTATTTCTTGAAATAGAAGTCGCTTGCCATGTCTGGGAGACACGCGTCGCTTTGGGGATGAAACTGATGCTGGGGCCGTCGGGATACTTGCGGCAAGCACCTAAGAATACGGAACTGATCATCACAAGTGCCAAAAGCAAAAATGTCTTGAAAGTATGAGTATGAAGCATGGATCTTATTTTTCGTTTGAAGTTAGGACAATTATGTTTGTAGACACAAATTAGATTGAGTGAATGTCAGAGTCTCTGATAGAGATGATTGCTGTCTCTATTCTCGGTTCCTCTTGTCTAATACTATATGTATGAAAACGAAAAGATCCCGATGGAGCTTGCGGAAATTAGAGTAAAAATTTACAAGTATTGTGCATACCAGGATCGATGTCGGCAGGAGATAGAGCAAAAATTTCGTGATTGGGAGGTGCCAGAGCAGGAGTGGGAGGATTTATTGGCCCATTTAGAGGCTGAGCGATTTTGGGATGAAGGCCGTTTTGCGGAGAGTTTTGCAGGAGGTAAGTTCCGAGTAAAGAAATGGGGTAAACAAAAAATTCGCCATGAACTCCGAGCCAAAGGCATACCAGGATATTTGATTGAGCTGGCGATAAGGAGGGAAATCCCAGAGGAAGCCTACCGTCAAACAGCCCAGGGACTAGTGGAAAAGAAACGAAAGGAGTTGGGGGAGGAGCTTACCTACGAAAATAGAGGAAAAATCTATCGCTTTATGCAGCAGAAAGGCTATGAAAATGAGGTGATTCGTTCTCTTTTGACGTGAAAGATTATCAGTTTTTTCTAGATAAATTCCACTATTATGAAAGGTTTATCATATATTAAAAATATAATTTCAGAAAAACCAATAAATATTTTCCTACTTTTTCACAGGTTATACACGGATTATCCACAGGCTTTTCCACAAAAGCATGCGTTTAGATGAAGCTAACGTTAAGTTTTTGAGGGGAAAATATTATACACATTTTTTCCTGTGAATATCCATAGGTTTTCCACAGTTTTTTCCACAATTGCAGATATGTAAGACTTGTATTCCCGAAAGCAAATATGTAACGAAACAATGCTTCTTTTCAGTATATCTCGTCGCTTATTTCTTTTCCACATTCTATCAGATGGATCTGCTATATTTGGGTCACTTTTTTAGACCTAAAACTAAGCGAAAAGCTCCATGTCCACCCTCACAAGACTCGCCCTCCTCTTTGGTGGGGCTTCTCCTGAGCACGAAATCTCCATTCGTTCGGCAAAAAATATTTTTGAGGCTATCCCCAGAAACCGATATGAGGTGATTTTGATCGGTATCAATGCCACTGGCCAATGGTTCCACATCGAGGATGTACAATTCTTTCAGAAGGGGCACGCTATCACAGAGGCTGGGAGAGGGCTGGCGCTGGTGCCAGGACATACACGTTCTTTTGTCTATTTGGAGAATGGACAACCTGGACCCGAAATAGATGTCGTATTCCCCATTACCCACGGTCCCAATGGAGAGGACGGCACCTTGCAAGGAATTTTACGTCACCTGAACCTTCCCTTCGTCGGGCCCGATGTCCTCGGCTCGGCCGTCGCCATGGACAAAGACATTGCCAAGCGCCTCCTGAGAGACGCAGACCTCAAAGTAGCCGAAGGACTCACTTTCTATTATTTTGAAAAGGATAGCATCGACTTTTTGGCTGTAGCCAACCAACTGGGGCTTCCCGTTTTCATCAAACCCGCCAATATGGGGTCTTCTGTCGGCGTCGCCAAGGCAGAGACCAAAGTAGCTTTTGATCAAGCCGTCCAAAATGCCTTTCAGTATGATCACAAGATCATCGTGGAGGAAGCCATCGTCGGTCGAGAGGTCGAGTGCGCCGTCATGGGCAATGGTGTCTTGGCAACCACGACAGTAGGAGAGATCCGAATGGATGCGGGTTTTTATGATTATGACGCGAAGTATGAGAATGAGGTAGATGCCCAACTGGATATTCCTGCTCAAGATCTAGATGATGAACTCCTGGCCAAACTAACCCTCGTAGCCCGTCACGCTTACCGTGCCCTAAACTGTGAGGGTATGTCTCGCGTAGATATGTTTCTGACAGCGGAAGGCGCCGTTTATGTAAATGAAATCAATACGCTGCCAGGATTCACAAGCATTTCGATGTATCCTGCCCTGTGGGCGCACGCAGGCTTAAACTATAGCGAG
Source organism: Bacteroidota bacterium (assembly GCA_039820545.1). GTDB lineage: Bacteria > Bacteroidota > Bacteroidia > J057 > J057 > JALEFZ01. The sequence goes on from JBCBPW010000028.1 coordinate 47,094, forward strand.
CTCATTCATGAACTAGTCCAATTAGCCATCGAAAGAGGCACACGCACCCAACAACTCCAGCGTGGAAGGAGTTAAAGAGAAAAGTTATTCATAGATATATCGTACTTTGGATCGGAGGGAGAGCATGTGAGTTGTCTCGACTTCTTGAGCAAAGTGAAGTCCCACAGATGGGGTCAATCTCTCAATACTGATAATGGAATATCCTTCAAAAACGATAGAAGAGGCCGTAAACGAATTGGCTACCCTCCCTGGAATCGGGCGGAAGACAGCTTTGCGTTTGGCTTTGCATATACTCAAACGTCCTACCGAAGAAGCCGAAAATCTCGGACAGGCAATCATCCGCATGCGCCGCGAAACCAAGTTCTGCAAAAAATGTGGCAACATTACGGACGAAGAAATCTGCAACATCTGCAAAAATCCTCGCCGCAATCAGAAATTGATCTGCATCGTGGAGGAAGCGAAGGACATCATCGCACTCGAAAGTACTCACCAGTACGCCGGTCTCTATCATGTCTTAGGCGGCTTGATCAATCCCCTAGCAGGTATCGGTCCTTCTATGTTGAATATCGAACCACTATTCCAACGCATCAGAGAAGGTGAGGTGGAGGAAGTGATTTTTGCCTTCAGTGCCAATATCGAGGGCGATACGACCGCCTTCTACCTCTCCAAAAAACTCAGCAGCATGGGAGTCAACGTTTCCAGCATCGCGAGAGGTATACCTGTGGGGACAGATCTGGAGTTCACCGATGAGGTGACCTTGGCGCGTTCGCTTTTGAATCGTACCCGCGTGATCAGCTCAGATAATGGGGAGACCTAAGCAGTAATTTGGGGAGGAAGATGTCAAATCAATGATACCAGAAGATTTTGCGCGACCTTCTCGGAGATATGAATGTTCCCCTTTTGTACGACTTGCAGGGTCAAAGACTCGTCATAGCTGATGCGCTCTACTACTTGCAGGTGAGTCCCGATTTGTAATCCTTTTAGATCCAAGTATTGAAGAAACTCGGAGGAGTCGTCGCGGACTCTGACAAGACGGAGGGGCACATGGAGTTCTGCCTCCGAAAGGGGCTGATGCTTGCGAATAATCATCTGCCCCGAAGCGTCTGGAATCGGATCTCCATGTGGATCTACAGTAGGTGAGCCCAGATAGAGGTCGAGCTTTTCCAGCAGTTTGGGGGATTGGATGTGCTCTAGCTGCTCTGCCAGTTCATGTACTTCGTCCCATTTGAATCCCAATTTATCTACCAGGAAGACCTCCCACAGGCGATGACGACGGATGATGGTCAAAGCAGCTTTATTTCCGCTCTCAGTCATACTCACCCCATAGCGTTTCTCATAATCGATCAACTTTTTCTCTGAGAGTTTCCGCAGCATATTCGTGACAGACGAATCCTTGGTATCCATATGCTGGGCAATGGCACGTGTGGAGACTTTGTCGGTCTGTTGGGCGAGATGAAAAATCGCCTTGAGGTAGTTTTCTTCTGCAAGACTAAGTTCGATCATAAAAAGCGGCCTAATCAAGAGGCTTTCTAATGAGATGTCCACAAATGTAGGCCATTTTTATAGTATTTCCCACCTTTTAAGATGTGCTGATGGGTAGGAGTAAAGCAAGGTTTCTGACAAGGACATTCAGATAACAGGGAAGGGAATAGGACCTAGATAGGGGAATTATCTTTCTTTTTATCAAAAGCCTAAAAAAATGTTTAGCTTTGTCTAAAAATGAAGAAATGAAAGCATTCGCCACATACATATATGTATTAAGTACCCATACAAAAGAAATCGAGATACATCGAAATTGGAAATTACGCATGACTAGCACTTTCAGTCTCATGTCTCGTCTCTCACTTCTAACCGTCTGCTTAATCGGTTCATTTGTACTCATGGCAAGTTGTGGATCTGAAGGAAGTACAGAATCGGCAGCAGACACAAAGCCCTACATTGTGGCTACTACAGGGATGATCGCCGATGCCGTATCAGAGGTCGTAGGCGATCTCGCTACTGTAGAAGGACTGATGGGGCCAGGGGTAGATCCACATTTGTATAAAGCTACCAGAGGCGATTTGACGCAGTTGCGCAAGGCGCAAGTGATTTTCTACAATGGCCTACATCTTGAGGGGAAAATGGGGGAAGTGCTTGAAAAACTCTCCGAGCAGAAGCCTGTCTATGCCGTGGGGGAAGCTCTATCGTCAGATAGCTTGATTTATCATGGAAGCAATACTGATAGTAAAGATCCACATATTTGGTTTGATGTCTCTATGTGGACACAGGTTGTATCTGAGATTGGTCTTCGTATGGGAGAGGTGGATACACCCAACAAGGCGATCTACATGCAACGGGCCGAAGCCTACATCCAACAACTCCGTAGTCTGCATGGGGCCGTAGGCCAAAAGCTAGCAGAGATCCCTCCATCTCAGCGCGTGTTGATTACGGCACATGATGCTTTTTCTTATTTCGGACGAGCCTATGGAGTAGAAGTACGTGGGCTACAAGGGATCTCCACTGTATCCGAGTTTGGCTTGAAAGATGTCTCCGAGCTAGTAGATTTTATTGTCTCGCGCAAGATCAAGGCCGTCTTTGTCGAATCTTCGATTCCTACCCGCTCGCTGGAAGCCGTGATTGCCAGTTGTAAGCAGCAAGGACATGAAGTAAAGCTGGGGGGGACCCTCTTCTCTGATGCGATGGGCGCAGCGAATACACCTGAAGGAACCTATATCGGGATGGTAAATTACAATGTCGAAACCATCACAGAGGCATTGAAGTAACACGCAATTTTTTTGATTCTATCCTTCATCCTGTTTGCTACTGCCAATAATTCCCTAGCTTTACATGCTTTTTAGATAAAGGAATGTACATGCACTGGATCAAACTTGGATTATGGGGATCAATTTTCTTCTTCTTGTGGGGGATACAAAACCTACAGGCAAGTGGAGAAGTGGTCATCCCTCCCGATTCCTGTTGGTTGGTCCAGATGAATGACAATTGGATCAAGGAAGATGGGACAAACATCTCATTTCCTTACTATGAAGAAGGTGCACCCTTCGAAATCAGTTACCTTTTCCACCTTTCACCTGAACTACATGACCCTTTATACCTTTATGTAGAGCGTATTGCTGGGAAAGTAGAGGTGATTCTAGACGATCGGTACATTGAGATCCTTCAGACCCCTTTTACTTCTAGCATCGTCCCTTTAGACACAGAGCTTTTTCAAGGAAGTTTGCACCGTTTGCGGTTGGTTTGTCATCCTCACCAACCATTTCCCTATGCACCACAGCCGATTCAGGGTATTTTAGGAAGCGTAGGGATATTTACGCCTGCTTCTTATGGCGTGCAACAAGAAAGTTTGCATCCCATCCGTCCCCGCTTAGAGGATACCGTGGCTATTTTAGCTCCATATTTTGGTGCTGCAGGCTATGTATTTGATTCCTTATCTGCCTCCCGTATCCTTCTGCCTGTCCTGAAAGAGAAGATTTCTTATGTCTTTTTTTGGTACGAGCCAGGTCCTCAGTTCCTAGGAATGTGTCAGGCCCTCGGGCTCAAGCGTGTCAAAGTCTTACATGAATCTCAAGCTGTAGCGCTGATCAATTATTATCCCTTGCTACCTGCAAGTCATAGTAAGGGTCGTACATTTTGGCTGGATGGCCAGTTGCATCGAACTCCTTTTCATGGGAGCTACCAAAATTGGGAATCTGCTCCCTATGTCCAGTTTTCTATAAATGATAAGATCTGGCTGATCTTTATGGGGCTATTTCCTTTTTTCGGTTTTTTTGTAGTCAAGCTCGCTAGTCCAGGTTTCTATTTTTCGAATCGTACCCTCATCTTGAGTCCTAAACTGTTGCTCGACATGGGATCGGGAAACTTATTTTCGAGTCCAGGGCTGGTGCTGATTTTGACAGGGTTGAAGATCTTGGGGCAGACCCTTTGGATAGGAGGGGGAATCTATTATTTACAGGTCTGCAATCATTGGCACCTCATCTATCGCTATTTCAATCGTGAAAGCCTTTTATTGGAAATTTTCTCAGGAAATGACGCTCTACAGCAGATCTTATTGATTGTGGCCAGTTTATTGCTTGCATGGCAACTGATCAGATGGTCGTTACTTCAACTCATTGGGAGTGTCTATCGGATCAAGCAGTTGGGTTTCAATGGACTCTTGTTGGAAATTGCGACTACGTATCCTTTTGTCCTAATTGTAGGATTACCTTGGGTAGCCATTATCCTTTCTTCTTCGGTCTTTTATGGATGGGTATTGTGGGGAATGGCCCTTCTTTCCATGATTTATTTCTGCCGTAAGATATTCCTCATATATATGGGAATATCCCGTTCATTCTCTTTTTCCTTAGGGATGAAAATTTTATATATTTGCATCTTCAATATCCTACCCTACGTCATTTTTGGGTAGATCATGTAGCAGCCGCCCCTATTTATGCGGATCAAAATCGGAACAAGAGGGAGTAAATTGGCCCTCTGGCAAGCAAATTTGGTACAGTCCATACTCAGCCAATATGGAATTGAGGCTGAATTGGTCATTGTATCGACATACGGCGATACCAACCAAGTAGTCCCGCTTTATGCGATGGGTGCTACAGGAATCTTCACCAAGGCTTTGGATGAAGCACTCCTCAATGATGCAGTAGACATTGCCGTTCACAGTGCCAAAGACATGCCCTCCCAATTGGCCCAAGGTCTGGCAGCATTTGCCTACCTCCAAAGGGAAGATCCACGAGATGTATTGTTAGCTACTACAGATGAGGTGCAACTAGATAATTTTGCACGTCAACTCGTCATTGGTACCTCCTCTGTGAGAAGACAAGCCTTGATGCGGCACTATTTTCCCCATGTGACCTTGAAAGATATCCGTGGTAATGTGGATACCCGTATTCAAAAAATGGAAGCAGGAGATTATGATGGAATCATCCTGGCACGCGCAGGTGTGAAGCGTATGGGGCTAGAGAGATACATCGTTCAAAAGTTCAATACTTCGAGCTTCACACCAGCTATCGGGCAAGGAGCGATCGCGGTAGTAGGAAGGGCAGACGATAAGCGGCAGGAAAAAATCCGTGAAGCTTTGGATCATGCGCCCACCCATGTTGCGCTGAAGGCCGAACGCGCCTTCTTACGACAGCTAAACGGAGGATGCTCTGTACCTGCATTTGGATTGGCTACCGTCGTTCATAACCAAATGCACATGGTCGCAGGGATGTTTGATCAAAATAGTCATGCGTTGTTGAGGTATGAAGCAGATGCTCCGCTAGAGGAAGCGGAATCATTGGGTACCCAACTGGCAGATAAAGTGTTAACTAAGGTTTCTTCATAAATTGGAAAATGTCCATGAGTGTCAACAAACCTGTACGTACTATTCTTATTTCACAGCCACCACCAGCTGATAAAAACTCTCCCTATTTAAGTCTCGCAGAGCGTTGGGAGATTAAGGTGGATTTCAGAAAGTTTATCCAGGTAGAAGGTATATCTATAAATGAGTTTCGAAAGCAAGGGATTAACCCATTAGACTTCACGGGAATCATTTTTACGAGTAAAGTAGCGGTAGACCATTTTTTCCGTCTCTTGGAAGAAATGCGCATTGAGATGCCTGCCGAGACGAAGTACTTCTGTGTGAGCGAGTCTACGTCCAAGTATCTATCTAAATTTATCACGATCCGGAAGCGGAAGTTGTTCGTGGGAGATCGTACGGCGACAGATTTGCTCCCCTATGTCCAAAAGCATAAAAGCGAAAAATTCCTCTTTCCTTGTAGCAATGTACATAGAAGGCAACTGCCAGATATCATGCGTGAGAAGGGAATGGACTTGACAGAAAGCGTCATTTATCGCACAGTGCATGCAGACCTGTCTGATTTAAAGGACATATACTACGACATGATATGCTTCTTTTCTCCTTCAGGTATTCAATCTCTTTTTGCAAATTTCTCCGATTTCGAGCAAAATAATACACGCATTGCGGTATTTGGTCCGACCACTGCGAAAGAGGCTGAAAAGCATGACTTGAGAATTGATGTCATGGCACCCAAGCCCAATATGCCGTCCATGGCGATGGCGATTGAAGGCTACCTCAAAACGGTACAGGAAAGGCCCTAATTTCGTAGAGATAGAAGAAAAATTGAGGGGAAGTTTGCTACTTCCCCTTGTGCCTTTTGTGGCATGAGAGAAGCCTTCAAAAAAAGTTAAAAAAATTGCGGATTGTTTCTGTAACTATTTGTTCGGTTAGTATTATAGGTGAAAGGAATTGAGAGGTACGCGGATTTCTCTAAGCTTCTCTGCCATTTTTGGTTAATTAGCTGAAAATGGTCATCTTTAGACGTAAAAGTCTGTACAAACCTATACTATGAGAAGAATTTTCCTTTTTGCCTTGTGTTCTGGGTTGCTGATACTGCCAGTTGCAGCACAGCAATACTTTCAAAATTCGCTTTCAAATTATACCCAATATGGATTCAATCCAGCAGCGGTGAGTTCCCGTAAGATTGGGATGCAAGAAGGCTCTTATTTGACTTTGCTGGGGAGACTCCAGTGGCTAGGATTGCCACAAGGACCTCAGACATCTTACTTGTCTTACGAGACATTTCTACCTGAAAATGCAGGATATGTGGGAGGACGTCTGATGGTAGATGCACAGGGTCCTCTGAGTGTGACTTGGTTAGAAGGATCGTATGCATTTGGATTTGATATCGGTGTTGCTTCCAAGCTTCGTATTGGAGCATCGGCTGGAATTAAGCAATTTACCCTGGATGGCACGCAATTGGACCCTGCGGAACTAGGTGATGTGGTGATTCCCCAAAGCATAGTGGGTACAGCTGTACCTGCACTGAGTACAGGGGTTTATTTGACAGGAAACTATCCAGGAACACGCGCTACAAGTACGTCACTGGGGAGTAGTGCAGAGCTAAGATATTTTGCAGGCTTCTCTATCCAAAACCTACTGGAGCCTTCTATTGAGAATATTTTGCTGACCCCCAACAGCAACAACTTAGATTCTCGCGACGAACGTACATTCATCCTTTCGGGTGGATATAATTTCAAATTAGACACACGCATGCGTTTGATGCCTTCGGTAACAATCATGACCAATGGTGTAAGTTTACCCCAGGCTTCATTAAGTGCACTGTGGAGTTATGACCCAATTTCGGTTGGAGTGACCTACAGACGCTTTGATCAGCCCAGTGTAGAGTCTGTGGGCTTGATCCTTGGCGTAAATGTGAACACAAACCTTACAGTAACTTACGCTTACGATTATCCCTTGCTGTCTCTGAACGGAAATGGTGACATCAACTCCCATGAGCTGGTAATCACGTATCTGATCAAAGCAGGTGGTGGAAGAAACGCACCAAAGGAGGGAGATATCCTGAAAAAGGGTGATGGAAGCTCATTCTAATGAAAAAACTCTCATCATCGGTAGGGTATTTGTATAGGAATGTGTTAAGAATTACGAGTATTTACTTTTTAATAACTCAATATTCCTTTTAACATTGCGTAATAAATAGCAGTTGGAATAATCTCAAAACGGCTATATAAAATTAAGAGAGCATCCATCCGTTATTTATTCACAGGTTTGTGGGTCAAGTGAAACTCCCATACTTATTGAAAATCGCGCAGATATGAAAAATGTATTTCTTTTGCTCGCCTTAGTGGCAGTACTCGCCTCCGGATGTGGCTTATTTGGCGGCAGAGGAACCGGGCACCATGGTGAGTTGACAGGCGTCTATGAGCGCCAAAACTGGGATCAGTACCAACCCCTCGGCATGGTGTATATTCCGCCAGGTTCCTTCCACATGGGGCAAAACGATCAGGATGTACCCTACTCACAGATCTCTCACAATCGCCAGATCACGATCAGTGCTTTCTTCATGGACGAGACTGAGATCACCAACAATGAGTATCGTCAGTTCCTATTGGGTCCTGGCCCTAATGAGACAAACGCCGAACAAGAGCAGGGAGCATTGGATACGATCAACCCCGCGTACATTGACGCGATTACGCCCGATACAAATGCATGGTCTCGTGACTTCGCATACTCCTACAATGATCCGTTGAAGGAGAACTATTTCTGGCACCCCGCCTTTGATAACTATCCTGTGGTCGGCATCAACTGGTATGCAGCGCAGATGTTTTGTCAGTGGCGTACGGCGCACTTGAATCAGTATCGTGTAGAGCGCGAATTACCTCCTATGCCACGCTTCCGCCTTCCAACTGAAGCAGAGTGGGAGTACGCTGCGCGTGGAGGTTATGAGCATAAGCTATATCCCTGGGAAGGTCCATACCTTCGTAACTCCAAGGGATGTTTCCTCGCCAACTTTAAGCCTGGCCGTGGAGACTATATAGCGGACAACTTCGAATATACAGCTCCTGTGGATGCGTATATTCCCAATGACTATGGCCTATACAATATGCCAGGAAATGTATCTGAATGGTGCGAAGATGATTTTGAAGAAGCTGGGTACTCTTATGCCCATGACTTGAATCCTCGCTACTATGACAACCGTATCTCCGAAGATGATCGCGTACCAGGTGGTGCCAAACTTCGCAAGGTGATTCGCGGTGGATCATGGAAAGACATCGGATACTTTTTGTCCTGCGGTACACGTAGTTACGAGTACGCAGACACTGCCAAGGCATTTATCGGCTTCCGTGCTGTAGTACCTGTTATTGGACGCTCAGGTGCTACCTCTGGATTCTAAACTAGCAACTACACATCTCTTTGATTTCTCAATTTTGTTGAAATACGCGTAACAAGGTGTTGTCCCTTTTGGGACAGCCCACCTTACGCATGACTTTTATGTTGATTTAAATCAGGCTACAGAAACGTTAATTTTTTTATTTAAGGAAAGTTTAAGATGGCAAAAAGTAAAGGTTTCCTGAAGACCCGCGCGGGTAAAGTTACAATGAACTTTATCTATGGTGCAGCAGCAGCTGTTGTAATCGTGGGCGCACTTTTTAAGATATTGCACTGGCCAGGTGCAAATGAGATGCTGATCGTGGGTATGTTTACTGAAGCATTCGTATTCTTGATTTCAGCTTTTGATCCGCCAGCAGATGAGTATGAGTGGGAGCGTGTATATCCTATTCTTGCGGAGAAAGAAGTGGATCCCGAAATGCTTCCTCCTGTTGCTGATTATAGCGCACCTACTATGCCTCGCATCGAGCCTAAATTGTTTGACGACCTTTCATTGACGCTGACTGGGTTGAACGACGGTATGGGTAAACTCTCTACAGTTACAGATGCAGCAGGCGCTACGAATGAGTATACAGAAAGAATCAAAGAAGCGACAAGCAAAATCGAAGGATTGAACCAAAGCTATGGTGTAGCGGTAGATTCTATGGGATCATTCGCCAATGCTGCAGGCGACGCAAAAGAATACCATGAGCAAGTTCAGTCTATGACCAATAACCTGAAGTCTTTGAACTCTATCTATGAGCTCGAACTACAGGACGCTAAGACACACCTGAAGTCTTTGAATCAATTCTATGCTGCGATGACAGAAGCTATGGCGAGCATGTCTGAAGCATCTCAGGATGCCAAGCAGTACAAAGAAGGTATGGCAAACCTTAACCAGAATCTTCAGAGACTCAACCAAGTGTACGGTAACATGCTTTCTGCAATGGCAGGAGGAACTCGCTAATTTCTCCCTTATTCCAGGGTAATATATCTTATCAATTAACCTAAAAGAAAAGGAGAAACAATGGCTAGTGGAAAATTATCACCCCGGCAGAAAATGATCAACATGATGTATCTCGTGTTGCTCGCGCTGCTGGCTATGAACGTATCTGCCGAGATCCTCGACGCTTTCGAGCAGATCAAACAGAAACTGAATGTCTCCGCCTCTACCGCTCAAAGCAACAACAATGATTTTGTCTCCAATATGAATGACAAAATCAAGGAAGAGCTGAGCGAAGGCAAAGAAGATAACAAAGGATTGGTCGACACAATCCAACTCATCCAAAATCAGACAAACGAACTCTTAAGTCTTATCCAGTATCACATGGATACATTGGATCAGATAGCAGGGATTGATGAACAGACAGGTAAACTGTTGAAAAAGGATGAGACAGAGAAAAATTATCAGTACTGGATGGGTGCAGGTAATTTGGAAAATGAGAATGAAGGACGTGGAGCAGGTGCAGGATATGAGTTGCACCAAAAGCTAGATGGATTCATCGACGAGCTCTTCAAAATCTACAACTCTCAGATTCCTGATTCGCTTGCCCAAAACCGCATCGACCCTGCGTCGAAGTACCTAACCAATGATCCAGAAGCAACGCTAGATGGTGAGTCTAAGACATGGGAAAACTATACCTTCCATGGTCCCGTGATTGCCAACCTTGCGCTGATGGAATCATTGAAACTAGACCTCTTCGAAAGAGAGAAGGAAGTACTGGAGAAACTGAATGAGCGATTGGGTGTGAACAAGTTTAAGGTAGACTCCGTCATTGCATTGGATGCACCTTTCTCTACAGTAGTACCCGCGGGTCTTCAGTTTAAGACACGTCTTTTCGTGACGATGGCCTCTCAGCAGGTGATTCCTCAGTATTCTAGTGGTAGCGGCTCTATCGAGAAGGACGGAGTAACAGGTATCCTGACAATGAATGCAAGCGGAAGCGTGATTCCTAAAGGAAGAAACGAAGGAAAGCAGTCTTACTCTGCAACCGTTCGCGTACCGAAAGCTAATGGTGGATTTGAACTCAAGAAGGTAGAAGGTGAATTCACCGTTCGTAAGCCTGAGATTGTGATCACATCTGCCGCTGTGCAGACGCTATACCGCGCATGTGCCAATGAAGTAAACATCGACGTGCCTGCTCTAGGAGATTTCTATAATCCTGTGATTAGAGCATCCAATGGTACAGCTGAAAATATCAAAGGCAAAGGCAAGAAGGTATGGCGTATCGTACCTACAGGTCGTAAGTCTGTCGTCTCTGTAAGTTCTAATACCAATGGACAAACAGTGAAGATCGGTGATGTGAACTATCGTGTAATCGAGCCACCTAAGCCATCTGTCAACATGGCTGTCAATGGCAAGATTTACAACGGTGCTTCGATGGTCCCCAAAACGAGCCGCGTAGCTGTTCGTATTGAGCCAGATGCCGACTTCAAAGCTGCACTGCCTAAGGATGCACGTTATGGTATCCGTAGCATCGATGTATTGGCTCAACTTTCACTCGGACCTCCAGCAAAGGTAAACGCGATCCGCGGAAGCAAAAATGCTGTAGATAAGCCGATTGCCGTAAGCTTGGGTACGCAGGTGCGTCAGTCTCGGCCAGGAACTAAAGTCTATGTTCGTTTGAACGATATCTATCGTACAAATTATAAAGGGCAACAAATTGTCGACAAACGATTCACAGAAGTTGAGCGTACCCTTTCGCTCGTTGTAAAGTAAAAATCAGTTGAAAATGAAACACGTTGTGCTCACAGGACTATTGACCTTGGCTGTTACCCTAACAGCATTTGGCCAATTTCCTACACGTTCCGAAGATCACTTTTGGCGTCGTAAGATTGTCAACCGTATCGATCTTAACGAGAAAATCAATGCTCCGCTGATCAAGCGTGAAAGTCCTTTCTACACAGATAATCAGCAGTTTGCTGAGAAGGAAGGATTGATCATGACACTCTTTAACGGATTGAAAAATGGAGATTTTCCTGCTTACGATCCTGATACCTTGGGATCTCGAGAGCTAACCTACGATGATGTGCTTCGCAAGATTCGCGAAATCGAAGGTGCCCTCACAGGGGAAGGAGACTTTGATGGAGAAGGTGACGGAACTTCTGGATTTGACGAGTTCGATGCAGAAGGTGATGGAGAATCCGTTTGGGATACCAGCGGTGATGATTTTGGTGGATCAGGCTTTGATGGAGATGATGAGTACGGATTGCCAGATGATCCCTATGCCAAAGAAGCAGATGTGATTGCTTCTGAAGGTGGAGATGAATTTGGTGACTTCGATCCAGGTCCATTTGAGCAGGTTGTCCAGTTCGTAGAAGACCGCATCTTTGATAAAGTAGAGTCTGACATGGTCTACGACATCCAATTCATCGAAATTATCTGGACCGATCCAGGTGAGACCCTTCCTGAGAAGAAGCTTTGTACTTTCCGCTACAAGGAAGTAATGGAAGCCCTCGAGAAGGCGCAATGGAAAAACCGTTTCAATGACGCCGAGTACCGCAACATGCGTGAGGTATTCGAGATGAGACTCTTCCATAGCTACATCATCGACATCTCTGGTCAGGGTATGCGTACGCTGAATGAAGCAGAGTATCGCCGCCAGACACTTATTGAGTTTGAGCACCACTTGTGGAGCTACTAGTATGAGCACTTCGTGACGTTGACATAAAAGCCGAGGAGATTTCTCCTCGGTTTTTTTATTTTTACCTATGCAGAAGATAGAGATTTATCCTACGGTTGTTTGCAGGCTCAATAAGTACCTCTCTAAATGCGATCGCGTTGTAGAAACTACTTCCGTTTCTTACTATGTATAGAACTAGCCCCTTCAGTTTGTAACGGAAGCTTAAAATTTACGCTAAATATAATCTGGAGGAGTCAGGGTGCCACTTTGTGGTTTGTCTAGATACCAAAGTCTACATTTTCATTTATTTTCCCTCCCTCTCCCGTAACCTTTTTTCCTTCCTCCATTAAGACAGTGTTTGATAAGAAAAACAATGTTACTCAATCATATGTCGAATATCCGTCGGTAAGCACGCTTGCTGGCAGCATCTCATCTACCCACATATTATTCAAGATACCTGACACAATGGCAACAATGTGAAAGGGAATTTAGACTCCTAATGTTCGATTGGGAGTAGGCACTCATGTTTTATTTATGCATGGATGGGTAATCTATTAGTCTGTATACCAGTCGAATAGAAGGGGGGGATGATTGTCATTGAAATACATATGACTGAGACAGTTTAATTCCTCAACGCTAACTCTCTTTTTTATGGCAAACAGCAGCATGTCTTCTCGGCAAAAAATGATCAATGTCATGTACTTAGTACTTCTCGCCATTCTCGCCCTCAATGTGGATGCCGAAGTGCTCAATGCATTTCTCTCCCTCAGACAAAAATTATCAGTTGCCGTATCGCAAAGCACGGAGCAAAACCAGCAGCAGATGCAGTATATGCTTACGGAAATTGACAATGAGATTCAGAATCAAGGAAAGCGAAGCAATGAAGGACTAGTCGATACCCTTTCAGAAATTCGATTCGCTACAGGAAATCTCCTCAATGAAATCGAAATCCACATGCAGGTGATGGAAAAAATGGCCGATTTTGACTCAACAGAGCAAGTCTACACACGCATGGATGAGCTAGAGCGAAACTATGCATACTGGATGGGAACAGATGAGATGGCAAATGGGAGAAGGGGTAATGGTAAAGCGAAGGAACTGAAAGACCAACTAGACGGATATTTTTCCTTTATTCATCAAATGTACCAAGCGCAAATAGCAGTAGGAACGGAGGTTGCGAAAAGAGAATTGGAAACGCCAAAGTCCCTACTCGATCCTGGAAAGCAATGGGAACAGCATACATTTGAAGCGCCAGTTGTCGCAAATATAGCCATACTGGAAGCCTTGAAAATGGACATCCGACAGGAAGAGAAGCGCTTATTAGATCTACTCAGCCAGCGACTCCGCCAGTTTGTCTTCACCCCCGATACCGTAGTCCCGATTAGCGCACCTACAGCGCGAATCGTACCTGCAGGACTGAATTTCCAGACGCAACTATTCATCGGGATGTCCTCGCGAACGATTAAGCCTGAGTTTCAAAGCAATCAAGGACGGATTACACTTGAAAACCAAGGGAATACAGCTACACTTCAGATTGCAGCGAATCCATCCGTTATTCCTCAGGGAGCGAAGGAAGGAAGACAGCGCTATCAGGCCACTATTTTAGTTCCTAAGGCCACAGGTGGCTTTGAAGAGTTGACGGTCCAGGATGAATTCATCGTGCGAAAGCCAGAAGTCGTCGTTTCATCAGCCTCTGTCCAAATATTATACAGGAATTGCGGCAATCAACTCAAGATAGACGTGCCCGCGCTAGGGACAGATTATCGTCCTTCGATCACCGCAAGAGGAGGGAGTGTGAAACTTGTACCCAATAAGCTGAAGGAGTTCATGATTATTCCTACGCAGACGCGCTGCCAGCTCAACGTCAGTAGCCAGACACAAGGTCAGACATTAAAGCTTGATCAACTGAACTACAAAGTGATTGCTCCACCCAAGCCAGAGATTCTGGTAAAAGTGAATGGACGCACGTATGCAGGAGGCAGACCGATTCCTAGTGCGAGTAGCCTACAGTTTTTGGTGAAACCTGATGCAGATTTTAAGGCGAACCTTCCTAGAGATGCGAGATATCGCGTGGGGTCTATTGAGATCTTTCTGGATGATGGAATCGGTGTGCCACGTAAAGTGAGTACGATTAACACGAGAGGGAAGAATCCTGAGTCAGGGATCAACGTCTATATCCCTTCGGCTGTACGTCAGGCAGGTAGGGGAGCCAAGTTCTTTGCCAAGCTCAACGATATCCAGCGGATCAATTTTGACGGGAAAGCCGTAAGTGCCAATATTTCAGAACGTGCCGCGACTTTTTCGTTCACTATCCGATGATCAGGATATCCTGTCCTAGTCGCAGCTGAGATACAGAAGGAGAATACTCGAAAGAGTGTGCTCCTTCATACTTTTTACAGGCAGCTACCCATCTCTAATAGCTCAAGCGATTGGGAGAATGTATAGCAATTATTCTCGGCATGAAGAATGATGAGATTTCCACGTTGTTTGATCTGGAAATCTACGAGGGTTTGCGTCACTTGTGGATCGAACTCATATTGATATAAATCTTCAGAGTCTACATAATTTCTGCTTTTGAGTAAGCCTTTGGACTTGTCAAATTCATAAATAAGATATCGATCCTGATCTATATGGTAGGTAATGCGGTGGTCGTAGCGTTTGATTTGTTGGAAAAGTCCTCCATTTTCCTCTTTGAAATAATCAGGTTCACCGATCACTTCTTCAAGTGTCACACTGCCATCTGATTGCTCGACTTCATAATCTGCTGCTGCAAGCAATCCATTTTGCTGAGAGATGACCCATATAGATCTTTCCTGAAAAGAGGAAACCCCTTTACGCGATCTTTGCATCAAATAGAAAATCTCATCACGGATATTTTCATCGTATCTACGATCAAGTAGGAGGAGATATTGAAGGGCAGATGGATTATATAGGGTATCTCCAGGCGCAGCGTTGAGATCTAGAAACAATCTTCGATTGGGGAGAGAGCGTCCTCCCTCTAGCAGATAGATACGAGACTCACTGCTGAAAATATATCCGTCGAATGTGCGATCCAATATATGGTAGGCGAAAGGAAAAATTTGCGCGCCCTCTTTTTCTACAGGGTCAATATCTTGGAAAAACCAGTTTTCTGCGTCCAAATAAACGGTGTCATTGACAGCCGTAAAAGGGGGTTGAGTATTGTATTCTTCCTCACACCCAAATAAAATAAAAGTACTCAGAGACAAGCACACGAATAGCTTGATATACTGCACCATGGATTCCAATTCGACTCAAAAGCTAGTGTTACATGCCGCTGGTGCGGACCGAATGATTAAGAGTTGCGGGGAAGAAGTTGTAAGAAAATTCTTCAAGCATTTCCTAATGCTATCAAAAAAACGGATACAGGTCTTTGCCAGTAAGCGTATGTATGGGGATCAGTAATAATAAAAGATATTACTGACTTTGGAGAACGGGAGGGGCAAGACAAAATTCCCTCTTTTGATTGTTACCTATTTTCAGATTAAATCAAAGGCAAATATACCAATTTGTCCATTACTTTTCATGCAAAGGAAGCAGTAGATTCATTTCTGAACTACAAAATGCGATCAAAACACATAATTTTTTTCACTTATGGGTTATACTGCCTATTTTGATGCTCTATTCGTGTATGCTACCTAACTATCAGGTAATGAATGGATGAGAAGCGTCCCTTAATCAGTCTGGCTCATATCAAGAAGGTCTATCAAATGGGGAGTGTGAAGATTCATGCGCTCCGTGATGTCAGTCTGGATATTCACCCTAATCAGTATGTGTCCATTATGGGACCCTCTGGTTCAGGTAAGTCTACCCTCATGAACGTCTTGGGTTGTCTGGATTCTCCATCTGGTGGAGAGTATTGGCTCAATGGAACAGATGTGAGCCGAATGACAGATGTAGACCTCGCAGAGACAAGAAATAAAGAGATTGGTTTTGTCTTTCAGACGTTTAATCTCCTTCCTAGATACTCGGCCCTTGAAAATGTCGCGCTACCATTGGTCTATGCAGGTTTCTCCAAAAGCCAGCGATTGGCCCAAGCAGAGAAAGTTCTGGAAAGTGTAGGGCTGGGGGATCGGGTACATCACAAGCCCAACGAACTCTCAGGGGGCCAAAGACAGCGTGTGGCCATTGCACGTGCACTTGTAAATAAGCCTTCTATTCTTCTGGCAGATGAGCCTACAGGTAATCTGGATACGACGACTTCTCATGAGATCATGAAGCTCTTTGATGACTTGCATCAAGCGGGACAAACCATCATTTTGGTCACCCACGAAGAGGACATTGCAGCATTCTCGCAGGAAGTGATCCGATTGCGTGATGGCTTGATCGAGCGAATAGACAAGAATTAAGCACTAAATTTTGATTGCATGATTCACGTAGGATCATTGCCAAGGCATGGTCACCCTTTCAGCCATCGTCAAGGCGTGGTCTCTTCCAGTCAGCCCCAACGTCTCGTTGGTGCTATAAAGTTCACATATTTCCTTCCATCACGCGGAAAATAAATGCAGCCAGCGCACCTCCTAGCATAGGACCTACCCAATAGTACCAGATGGGGAGGAAGTTAAGGGCAAAAATATTGGGTCCTGTACCCACAGCAGGGTTGAGGACCGAGCCAGAGATGGGATTAACGGCATATATAGCTCCTACAATA
Source organism: Bacteroidota bacterium (assembly GCA_039820545.1). GTDB lineage: Bacteria > Bacteroidota > Bacteroidia > J057 > J057 > JALEFZ01. The sequence continues at coordinate 64,045 of JBCBPW010000028.1, forward strand.
GCCAGTCCAATCGCAAGTGGTGCCTGATCGGTATTTTTGATGGAATGATTGCGGAAGCCCGTAGTCAATATGACTAGAACCAGCAGAAATGTGAAAAAGATCTCCGCAAGTAATATCTCGACCATGCGGGCACTCCCAGCAGGCTCTATGACGTAGACGAAGCTATCATCTTGCACGAGCCATGTCGCGAGTGGAGCCGCTGCCAAAGCTCCGAGAAGTTGGGCTGCAAGGTAAAGTCCACTGTCTTTGAGATTGATTTTGCCAATGATCAATACCCCAAGGGTCACGGCAGGATTGTAATGTGCTTGCGAATAGGTTCTCCCCATATACATAAGTGCCGTAATCGTGGCACCTACGGACAGGGCCATAATAGAGGGATTGCTCCCAGCAGTTAGTCCAATTACAAATACGAGGAAAAATGTGCCAATAAATTCAGCCAAATATTTCGACATGACGTAGCAGTTAGGGAGATCCGATGCAAGATAAGATAAAATGTATAATTCCTCTGAAAATTAAATGTCTATCCCGTGGATTTTGGTTACCTTTGTGGCGGAATAATAGGACCCTTTCACAATTGGGTATACAAGAAGCAAGCGTTACATGATTACAGTTTCCAACCTATCCCTGCGCTTTGGTAAGCGTAGCCTTTTTGATGAAGTCAACCTGAAGTTCACACCAGGTAATTGCTATGGCATCATTGGAGCCAATGGAGCAGGAAAATCTACTTTCCTGAAAATCCTCTCAGGAGAGGTAGACGCCACTTCGGGTAATGTGTCTATCACTACTGGAGAACGGATGTCCGTACTCAAGCAAAATCACTATGAGTTTGATGCGTTTCCTGTACTGGAAACCGTGATGATGGGAAACCGAAAGTTGTATGATCTGAAAAAAGAGATCGACGACATCTATGCAAAGCCCGATTTTTCTGAAGAAGACGGATTGAAAGCAGCTGATCTGAGTGCGGAGTTTGAAGAAATGGATGGCTGGAATGCCGAAGCTGAAGCTGCTGCCTTACTTTCAAGTTTGGGTGTTACCGAAGACCTTCATTTCCTAGAGATGAGCTCACTCAATGGTACCCAAAAAGTTCGTGTCCTTTTGGCACAAGCACTATTTGGCAATCCTGATATCCTGCTACTGGACGAGCCCACTAACGACCTCGACCTAGAGACAATTACATGGTTGGAGGACTTTTTAGCCGATTTTAAGAATACCGTGATTGTCGTTTCGCACGACCGTCACTTTCTGGATACAGTATGTACGCACATCGCAGATATTGATTTTGGGAAGATCTCCCTACATACGGGGAACTACTCCTTCTGGTATCACGCGAGCCAGTTGGCCCTCCGCCAACGTGCCGACCGCAATAAGAAAACAGCAGAGAAGCGCAAAGAATTGCAGGAGTTTATCCAGCGATTTAGCGCAAACGTAGCGAAGTCTAGACAAGCGACAGCCCGTAAAAAAATGCTGGCGAAGCTCAATGTGGAAGATATTCGTCCTTCGAATCGCAAGTATCCCCATATTTTCTTTGAGCAGGGACGAGAGTCGGGTAACCAGATCCTCGAAGTCACAAATCTGAGTGCCTCTCTCAACGGTCAGACGCTTTTCAAAGATGTAAATATTGACATCCGTAAAGGGGATAAGATTGCCGTTTTCTCTCGTAATAGTTTGGCTGTCACACGCTTCTTCGACATCCTGATGAATGAAAGCCAACCTGATACGGGATCTGTACAGTGGGGTTTAACCATTACACCTGCCTACCTTCCACTAGAGCATGATCACTTCTTCGAAAAGGATCTGAATCTTGTAGAGTGGCTTTGGCAGTATACAAATAATACAGAGGAGGACTTTGTCCGTGGATTCTTGGGCAAGATGCTTTTCTCAGGAGAAGAGGTGATGAAAAGCTCGAAGGTACTATCGGGAGGAGAAAAGATGCGCTGTATGCTTTCTCGCATGATGTTGCAGCAGCCGAACTTCCTCGTCTTGGATGAGCCTACAAATCACCTCGACCTCGAATCGATTCAGGCATTTAATAATAGCTTGATGGACTACAAAGGATCTTTGATGGTGCACTCCAGTGACCACGAGTTTATGCGTACCGTAGCAAATCGCGTCATTGAATTGACACCTAATGGTATGATCGATAAGTACTTATTGTTTGATGAGTACCTTGAGCGAGCAGAGATCAAAGAGCAAAGAGAGCAGATGTACCAAGTACCTGTATAAAGTGGACTGATATTCCCTACAGGAATGAGATAAAGAAAATGCCGCATCGAATAGATGTGGCATTTTTTATTTCGTCTACCTACACAAAATAAGAAATCATTTCAGTCGCGTGAATATTTTATATATATTAATTGTAATATATATTCATTCAACCCATACACATGGCTGATACGCATACACAACCCCTGGTAGAAGACTTCCTATACTTCTGGGAGACTATCCAAAATGATTTTGTCTATTTTGATGTCAAGCAAGTAGACTGGCAACAGGTAAAATCTATTTATCTACCCAGGATAGAAGCTATTGAGAAGCCGATTGAATTTATCCCGATTATGGAGGAAGTGGTGAGAGAGTTGTATTCGGGACATATGTATCTGATGACGCATATTCCGCAACAATCCCATCAACTTGTCCCTTCAGGAGCAGATGTTTGGGCAGAATTTGTAGGTGATGCAGCGGTCATCATAGACGTGAAAGAAGGAGGGCTTGCGGAAAAAGTAGGAATCAAGGTCGGGATGAAGGTGCATCAGGTGGAAGGGAAGCCCATCAAATCCCAAGTTGAAGCATTGCTTCCTAAGGCAGCATCCACTCACACAAAAGAAATGTATGCATTTGCGGTGAACACACTACTAGCGGGCAAGCACGATGCAGATCGTCACTGGGAAGTAGTGTCTGGAGGGGAAAAACAAGTTATTACTCTTACAAAAACTACTTTACCCACCCGTCCTTTGTTTGAAAAGAAAATATTGGAAGGGAATATAGGCTACCTTAGGCTTCACAACTCTCTGGGAAATAATGAGTTGATTCCACACATTGAAAGCATTTTTCAAGAACTCATAGATACGGTTGGACTTATTTTGGATCTAAGGGATACGCCTGGAGGGGGTAACTCTACTGTAGCGCGCGCCATAATGGGTCATTTGACTGATGCAGAAGTTCCTTATCAACGACATGAATTTCCTTGGGAGGAGAGAGTATATGGTGTCAAGCGTCGATGGGTGGAGTACGTGTCTCCGCGGCAGCCTTATTATGCACAACCTGTGGTCGTTCTAGTTGGTAGATGGACAGCCAGTATGGGAGAGGGTTTGACGATTGGATTAGAAGGGATGCAACGCGCAGAAGTAGTGGGGACACAGATGGGGCAATTGAGAGGCTCTATTTACACGTATCAAATGCCGAATACGCAGATTGGGTTTGCGATTCCTACCGAGAAGCTTTTTCATTTGGACGGTACGCCGAGGGAAGATTTTTTACCCCAGCACCTCGTCAATCATGAGGGAGAAGCCTTGAATACAGGTATAAAAGTCCTAGAGCAGATGCTTGTGAATGTTGTAAAGGACAAAGCAGCATCAAGATTCAGTAATGAGAAGGCAGACTCTACACTAATATGATGTTTCGGTCTTCCTATTTTCACTAATATATACTTGGTAGATTCATTTACTAGGGTGAAACGCAATTCACTTTTGGGTTGCTGTGCACATGTAGATGGAAAGATACTAAGTTGCCAGCTTGAATGAATCTGCCCTCTCATCACTGATGTATCCTATCCGTTTCGTAGGGTGTAGAAACCCATGACGCGAGAAAGAATAGAATCATCTCCAATTTTAAGGTAGGCGAGTGTCGCTAAGAGTGCGATGATGACGCCGAGGATGATCCAAAATCCGTATCGAACAAGCCCAAACTGTTTGCGGCTGAGTTCTTTTTGTATGTGGTGGCTCATGATCCGAGTTCTAATTGGTTTTTGACTAGGTGATAATAATTGCCGCGCTGATCGACTAACTCATTGTGGTGTCCGCGCTCGACGATCCGTCCTTTGTCAAGGACAATGATCTGATCGGCATTTTTGACTGTGCTGAGTCGGTGCGCAATGATGACAACCGTTTTTCCTTTGAAAAATTCCTGTAAGTTGTCGTGGATGACGCGTTCGTTTTCGGCATCAAGTGCGGAGGTCGCTTCATCGAAGAAGATGAAATGAGGGTCTTTATACACAGCTCTGGCAATGAGTACCCGCTGTTTTTGTCCTCCACTGATTCCATTTCCTGCGGCACCGATTTTTGTTCTTTCCTTGAGCGGTAAGCGTCTGACAAACTCGTCTATATTCGCAGTTTGAATCGCATGACCGAGTTGTTCATGGTTGATGTTGCGCTCCTGTGTAGCGATGTTGCGGGCGATGCTGTCTGAGAAGATGTAGCCTTCTTGCATCACGACGCCACAGTTTTCTCGCCAAGAGGTCGCAGAGATAGAGCTAAGACGATGATCATTCACATGAATCTGCCCATTGACTGGCTCGTAGAATTTGAGTAAGAGCTTCATCAGCGTGGTCTTTCCACTTCCACTCGCACCTACGATGGCTGTTGTTTTTCCTTCGGGGATAAGTAAATCCACATCTTTGAGTACATAAGCAGAGTTGGGCCCTTCGTATTGGAAGCTCACATTTTGCAAGCGTATGCCTTTTTCCTGCCCATTGTCTTCCTGGATATCCGCTTCGGTCAGTTGAATCTGGCCTGGTTGTTCTTCTTCTTTCTGATCTTCTACTTCTTTGAGTCGCTCCATGCTCAATCGAGCGTCTTGAAGGGATCGGAAGAAGTCAATGAGTTGATTGACAGGCGCATTCATCTGTCCGATGATATAGGTGATACTCAGCATCGCGCCCAGTGTGATGTCTCCAAATACGACAGCACGTGCTGCGATGAAGGTGACCAGAATATTTTTCAACTGGTTGATGAAGTCGTATCCTATCAATTGGAACTGATCGATCTTGAGGATGCGTAAGTTAATGTTGAAGAGTTTGATCTGAATTTTCTCCCACTCCTCACGCTTGTAGTCATCGAAGTTGTTGAGTTTGATTTCCTGAATTCCATTGATCAATTCGTAGATAGACTCCTGGTTCTCACTCCGTCGCTGGAATCTGTGGTAGTCTAGATGCTTACGTCGATTCATGAACAAGACGGACCAAAGGATAGCTGCGAATGTCATGACTGCGAAGGTCAAGACGATCTTCAAGTCAAAGTAAAAGAGGACAATGAAGAATACACAGAGATTGATCAGGGAGAAAACGGTGAGCAAACTTTGGGAGGTCAAAAACTGTTCAATGCGCTCGTGATCCTGAATTCGTTGGTTGAAGTCCCCCATCAGTTTAGTATCGAAAAACTTGATGGGCAATCGGAGGATTTTCCTCAAAAACTCTGAGATAATCTGAATATTGATGCGTGTCCCAAGATAGAGCATGACCCAGTTTCGGACCACTTGTATGGCGATAGATCCCAGGAAGAGGAATACTTGTGCCAGCAGGATCATAAAGACAATGTTGAGATCCTTGGCATTCACCCCATCGTCTATCAGAGCTTGGGTCAGGAAGGGGAAAATCAGTGTGAAAATACTTCCTGCCAACAATCCCAGTAGTAACTGACCGACTTCTTTTTTGTAAGGTTTGAGGAAGTTGATCAGATAGGGAAGGTTGAGCTTATCTGTCTTGGGGGGCTGTGCTTGGTAGAAATCTTCAGTTGGTGAAAGGAAGAGTGCCACACCTTCATCGCTTTTTCCATACCATGAGCGTAGGAATGATTTCTCGTCGAGTTTGATCATCCCGTGACCTGGATCGGCGATATGGAAGATGCAGCCCTTATCCTTTCGATTACCCCACAATTTATTCGGTTTTTCTATTTTGTGCAGAACGACGAAATGATTTTGATTCCAGTGCAAAATGCAGGGCGTGACTGGTTTATTCGTGAGGGCTTCCACTTTAAGCTGAACAGAAAAGGTTTCAAATCCAATCTCGTTGGCTGCTTCACTGATGCCCCGCAGGCTCACGCCGTCGCGAGAGATGAAAGAGTGCTCTCTCAGGTAGTTGAGTGAATAGTCTTTTCCGTGAAAATGAGAAACCATGCTCAGACAAGCGGGACCACAGTCCATCTGATCGTATTGCGGAATGAATTTGAAACCTGATCGTAACATGATGTTTATTCTGCTTTATAGTAGTGAATGCCGTGATGAGTGTAAATCATATTGAGAATGTAGGAGCCGATGCTGTGGTCCCAAGAGGGATCCAATGTCTCCATGAGTGCGGATACACGGAGGCGCTTGCCTGAGTTGATGGTATCCAAAAGGTTTGCAATACATGGATGATTGGCTAGGATCAGTTTAGACCCGCGTACGTAGATCTGTAGATTTGTGCCGTCTTCAGACGCATTGTATTGGATCTTGTAGGGAGAGATCAGCTGGATGTAATCTTCAAGTCCAAATTCGATCTCTGTACCTTCCATAGGAAATGGACGTGTCCAGTATCCTGCGTTGCTGTAGAGAGAGTAGCGGAAATCCTTGTAAGCATGGCTCAGTAACTCCTTGAAGGTCATTTTCTCTAGCTCTGGAGGTAAGTCCATGAGTGCAAGGGAGTCATCAAAGATGCTACAATCTTCTACAGACGCTGTGTCTGGCTCCATGATCTCGATGCTGTCCTTGAGGTACTGGTCTGTGATGACACGGAGGGCGCGACCCGTCAATTCAGTTTTGACGTGGTTGTTGAACCACAGGGTCAGGCCGATAGAAAGGTCGTCTGATTTTCCGACGTGATATTCTCTTTCTGGCATGAAGTACAGATCTCCTTCTTCGAATGGGAAAGCCGTAGCGTCAGGCAGATGCTTCTCGATGTTGGTATTATTGAGGCGCTCCACCGCTGTCGTCTTGGACTCATACTCCTCCCAATCCCAGGTATACATTGTTTTGGGACCAGGTCCAAGGTGGAAATGCATGACGTTTTCTCCTGCTCCATCTGTATGGATGCCGATAGGTGTCCAGCCGTAGTTGCCGATGAAGATGGTAAATGTCACACCTAGGGCAGGAATTCCTACTTTATCTAGTAATGGCTTGATCTTGAGAGCGATCATCTGGGCTAGCTCAGGGCTAAACTTCTCAATTCTGTTGAGGATGATCCCAAATTTCTTTTCTCCGAATGCGCGCTTGGCCCATACATCGAGTGCTTCATCTTGGAGAGGGGGGGCGTCAAATACTTCTTCCATCCCTTTGTTGCCTTGAAGTTCTCCTTCTATGAATACGCGGTAGCCAAATTGTGTCGTGCGCAGTCTATCCAGTTCGGCAAGTGCTTCGAGCAGATGGCCACGCATCTTACCTGTTTCTTCTTTGGTGAGGCAGTCTTTGAAGACGGTCGTCTTTTTGAGTTCGCCTGTGGTCTGGACAAAATCCTCCCACCAACTGGCGTCAAATGGAATCTGCTTTGCTTTGGTGAATACTTGGGTGCTCATAATTCTATGATTTCGTTGATGATGGATTTAATAGTAGAGAGTTGGGAATCAGCTTCCTCTGCTGAGGATTCAAATTCGATCTTGAGTTCTGATTGCTTCAGCTCGATCTTGAGATAAGTCTCATTAGTTTGAGCAGGTGCATAGAGGGTGTTGGCCTCTTCCGCAGGGAAGTCTGTAAAGTACTGGCGGATGATACGCGTGATGTCTTTACGGCTAGCTGGATCGAAAGCAGTAGAAAACGCAATGGAGTTACTGGTTTCTGCCAAGGCATATGTCTGTGACGCTTGAACACTGTTTCCTGTGGGAGGAGGTGTGGGGGGCGTCGGGGGTGTTTGACTTTTTAAGCTCATGGTAATTAAGGTTAAAAGAATCGTGAGATAAATTTTCATGATGATTGGCAAATAAGAAAGAAGGGACGAGGGTGCTATGCGGAGGTTGCCTACACCCCCATCCTTTACTTTCGAGTTTCTACTAACGGATGCCTACTGATTTGAATGCAACCTGCTGCTGCTGCTGCTGTTGCTGCTGCTGCTGCTGTTGAGAAGCGAACATGCGTCCACCACGAACTGTGTCTAGCTCCATAGGAGAAAGAACTTTAGCTCCAAGAAAATCAGCGGGGTTAATAGCATTTGCCTTTGTCATGATGAAAAAAATTAAAGATTTGGTTCCTACTCTATTAAAGGCTTTTCGGATTCCGCCTATTTTTGTGTGGGGTAAATCTCATCTTCCTGTCAAAGTGCATAAGCAGAAAGATTTTCTTCTTCATTTGGGGCAAAGGTGAAAGAGGGATGGGAGCATTTCACAGGGTACTGATCATACCCCCATCCTATTACTTTCAAGGATCTACTAACGGATGCCTACTGATTTGAATGCAACCTGCTGCTGCTGCTGTTGCTGCTGCTGCTGCTGCTGTTGAGAAGCGAACATACGTCCACCACGAACTGTGTCTAGCTCCATAGGAGAAAGAACTTTAGCTCCAAGAAAATCAGCGGGGTTAATAGCATT
>JBCBPW010000029.1:0-72479 GCA_039820545.1 Bacteroidota bacterium
GTCTCTGAGTACAATGAGATTCGCTTAAAATACTTCCAATGGGGACTTGTTTCTCCCTGGACAAAAGCTTCTCAAAAAGACGAAGGGAAATATTTTGCTCCCCAATCTCATTGTACTCAGAGACAAGTACAGGTACGTACTGCTGAGGATGAAACTTTCCACCTTCGAGCAAACGAAGACTGGGAAATTGTTGGCACCCCTGTGTATGGGGCTTATAGGTAGAATTGAATGTGTAACTGGCTAACATCTTGGGCTATTTCTTTGATTTATACTCAAGATAATAGCAAAGATGCTGAATTGCAAATTTTATTAGAAAAATGTGTCAATTAAATTAGTTTCTGATTTTTTCTTTAGTAATCGTACGCAATTTCACCCCTTTTATACCCATAGCAGCCCCCAAAGGCCGATCAGTAGCTAATATATCTGCCCCCTTTTTCATATACTCTTTATATAAATCCTCTGTTTTGGCAACCACTCGCCTGTCTAAATTCCCTAGCGTTCCTAAAATACATAGCACGCCACGCGCATGAAGCGCCTCATATAGCGATGGATCTGGTTCGCTTGTTCCAACAAATGCCACAACATTCTCCTCAGGAATCCCACTTACCGCGAATCTCTGTAATTCCTCTTGACTGCGGATACTCACCGACTGTAGCATATCAGGAGCTAAGTCATATACTTCTTTCGCATCTTCGAAATTGTATGTGATGATGAGATTCCACGCTTCTGCCTCGATTTCTTCTATAGCCTGAATCACGCGCGCGTATGGCACCCCCCGCTTGACGTCCAATGTAAGCACTGCCTTTCCCTTACTCCACTTCAAGACGTCCCTCAACCGAGGAATCCGAAAAGAAGTTATCGTCCCAAAGTCGTCCTTCAAATATAAGCCTTCCAACTCATCCCAATTCATCTCACTGACCTTGCCGACACCATTAGTCGTCCTGTCAATAGTCTGATCATGCATCAAGATAAGGACACTGTCTTCTGTCATACGCACATCACATTCAATCATGGTATAGATCCGACTTTGCATGTAAGCAAATGTTTCCAATGCATTCTCAGGATAGCCTACAATGGCCCGTCCGCCTCTATGAGCACTAATCGGAGCAAGTTTGCGTTGGACATCCCCTGTCTGTTGGATGTAGTGATCTGCTGAGGGCTCTGTAGCCCGATCAGGCCTGAAAAAAAGACAGGAAGGAAACAGAAAGAGAGATAATACAAGAACCAGCAAGTTGTGTCTCATCATATTTTGATTCAAGGATTTTCAAAAGACAAAAGTAAGGAAACCTTTATTGGCATTCGTACTATTTAGGGAAATTTCACTTTGCCCTTTACCAGTGACTATAACATTTTGGCTGTTCGACCCAGGAGAATGCCCCAGCGATCCCTGAGATCCTATATTTGAGTGTACCCATTGCGCAAGATAAAAGCGCGAGGGATCACCAATATAAGCTTTGCACAGGGTATGATCACAGGTCGGGAAAAGGAAGACCAGAGAAGTATTTGAGGGCGAAGCGTTTGGGTAAATGTAGTCCCAACACACCCTTATGTAAGGCTCGACGCATATCTTAGTCGATTTTCAGGTGATCCCATGAGATTTTAGTGCTAGAAAATACCCATATGCCTAAGGAAGATATTCGTCAGCTAAAAGCAGAACTGGAATCCTTGCGAAATCAGAACCAGCAACTCAAAATTGTTGCGCATCGGCACCTCAGTCACCAAGGAAATGGTCACAAAGAATCTGTGGTCATGGATAAAGAACCCATATTGAGTGCCTTGTCTACCCAGTTATCAGAATTGAAAGCAGCTAATGAAGCTGTTCAAAAAGCATTTACGAGATATACCGAAGTACAGAATTCTCTGGACGCGCTTCTACCAGCTCTCGAGTTACAAATGGAAGGCTGGTCCAATGAAATCAGAAATCTTAAAGATGACGCTTCGGCCAATGAACAAGCTTATGCTGAGCTCGTCACACAGCTCGACCAAAAGATTTCACGATTGCAACATGTAGTTGAGGAAGATCCTTACACCGAAGTAGAGGAACTGAAGACGCTGGTACAATCCTTGAAAAAAAGGATAGAGGAGCTAGAAAATCAGCCCAAACCTCCCAAAAATGATTCTTCCCCTTCCCCTAAATCCGATGATGATCATGACAATCCTTTTACTTCACTGAATATCTTTGGAGCCTAAAAGCGTAGGAAAATAAAAAAGAGAGGTGCGAATGTGTCCCTCTCTTTTTTTCTTTTTGAAATTGAGCAAGAAGTCAGATGTTGAGAAGCGATCTCAAGACAAGAGACTTAAAAAATTAAGGTCGTGGCAATCTGATCTGATCACCCGCCCGAATCTTATCACCCTTTAATCCATTGAGTCTTTTTATCTCAGCGACAGAAACACCAAACTTGCGATAAATAGAAAATAGGGTATCTCCCTTTCGAATCGTGTAAAGAATGAATTCATCCTGTGGTTCGTCATCATCATCATCATCAGAAGTAGAAAATTCATCTCTCGTTCCAGCAAAGGGATCATCTTCGTCAAAAGAATCGTCTGTACTACTGAAATAGTCATCTGTGGGCAACTGGACGGATTCACGAGCAAGCTCCACGCGCAATTCATCAAAGTCTTGTACGCGGCGGATGCGTCCATCGGTATACACGATAAATGTCGCAGGGAAGGACCGATGCTTAAACGCACGCCTCAAGAAGTTGTATTGATCTTGATTGGGTAAGAACATATGTTCCCAATCCAGCTGATACCGAAGGATCGCTTGTTCCCATATCCCTCTATTCTTATCTACTGAGATACCAATAAAGCGGACAGGCTTGCTTTGATAAAGACTGCTGAGGGTTTTCAGATCGTCTAGTTCATACAAAGAGGCAGAATTGTAACTCGCCCAGAATGTGACCATCCACACTTCCTGTCGATCACCCCTTGAAAAATCCTGACACTCGCGAAGAAATTGCGTAAAAGAGAGGGTAGTATCTGGAATATATTGCGCTTGTAAACTGGATAAACTCAATGATCCCAAACACAAACAAAACAGAAGAAAATTTCTCATAAAAAGCCTGTTAACTAAAATAGGAGCTAGATATGTAAGCGAGAGAACGTTAGAGGTAGATCTGGAGAGTCACTATCAAAAAACTCCTAAAAATCTCATACCTACATTCTTCTCTCCAATCTACGAGAAATTGTTCATATGTTTCAATATCTGTGAAGCATAGGAGAAACGCTACGCATAAACAGTCCAGCTCTTGGGATGAGCCAAATGAACTTGTCAGGTATGATTCACGATTCGAATACGGCGTGTACTCAGATGCATGGTCTGCCCACTATTCCAGGACTTTTTGCATTCTTCCTTCAATGAGGTGGTAGAGTTGGAAGGGCTTGAGCTTTCGCCAGGGAAGCTCATCGATGATATCATTGAAATAAAAATATTGGGAAATGCCGTATTGGTCCAATTCTTCCTTGACACAGTCGCGGGCACGTACGATCGTCATCCATCCATCCTCGAGTTCTTCGTAAGCGGCTTGATAATAATCATCTGCATCTAGATAGGCATGAAACACATTTTCGCAGATGAAAATGAACTTTTGTACGCCATAATCAATGAGGCAGTTGAGACAGTTTTCAAGTAAAATTTTGAAATCATTTTCATATAGGTCATTCCATTCTCCAAATAACTCAATGATTGCATATCCTTCCTGGTAGTCCACAAACAGAATCTTCAGTAGTAAGCTCTCTGAGCCCATATCATCCCATAGAGGATGCGCAGGAATACGATTGATGGAGCGATCATAATAAAATAGGTTATGCTCTACATCATGGAAGGGAGAACGCTCATCCACTTCGTGATTGTACCAAGGCAACCAACCAAAAAAAGGCTCTATATCTCTTAGCTCTGACTTCATCCCACTAAATTTTCCTAAGCTCAGCTTATGTATTGCTTCCTCAAATAAATCATTCCTCCGTGACTTTTTCACACCCAAATGAGTCTTATTCTAAAATAATAAACATCTTTTCATATGTACCTCCTGTCTATGATTGGAAGCAACTTATTTATCACTTTCATTCACAGGGATATATACGGAATGCATGCCACTTGAGAAATTTTTGTTCGAACCCTTCCTGCTTTTATTCGCGTATATGACAAGAGCATATATTCATAAGCAGGTAAATGACAGTAACCCTCAACTCTCTCAAGTTGTTTGTCTGCCAAAATTACTTCCGCTACATACTGAAAAACGACAAATGAAAGTCAAAAACCAGGCAAATATTGCTGCCTGAAATTAATTTCTATGAAAATTTAATGTTAAAACAGTTATTTGTAAATTATATGACAAAGTACCTGTCTCTAAAGGCTGGATATCAAACAATTCACGGGCTGAAACGTAATAAAGTCGTGATGATACAAAAGAAACTATACTTGTTTGTAGGATTGGTGGGTATGCAATTACTTGCCTCTGGACAGCATTTTCACTATCTGGATTCTGTCTCTACAGGCGATGATCAGACACACATGTTTTTGAGTGTCGAGATACCTACTGGAGAGTTTGCGCTGAGCTCCTCTGACCAATGCGGACTTGCATTGACCCGCATGGCATCTGCTGACTCTGCCTATTCTCCCTCTCTCGAGACGAAACATGATCGAGAAGGGAACCACAGACGTCATCTCTCCTTGAAACCTACAGGAATCGTCTCCCAAGGGAACACTTCAGCCGCCAGCATGCGCCTGTCAGACCATATGACAAGTCTGAATGCGTATACAGGAGACAACGCCATCCGCACAGAGTATTATCACGATCCTTCTATGGCGACAGATGTCAGTCTGGATTTAGGTATGGGGAGATCCATGCTCAACCTGTCTGACATGACCATCAAAAATTTGGTGATCCACTCTGCCTTCTCTGATGTGAATCTCCAATATGATCAGCCCAACAAGATGAAAATGGATAAGATGGATATCCATGTCGTCAGAGCCGATATATTCATTCAAAATCTGGAACAAGCTAACGTCAAACTCGTCACGATCAAAAATGACATGGGCGATACAAAAGTTGCACTAGGTTCCAACTCTCCCCGATACTCGACAGTCTATATTCAAGCAGGTGTAGGAAATTGTACCCTAGCCATCGAAGAGGACCATCCTGTGAAGATCATCGTAAAGCGTGGAATGTTTTCAAGCTTGCATTTCGATGAAGAAAACTTCAGGAAACTCGACAAGAATGTGCTAGTCAACAAAGCCTACCGTCCTGATCATCCCGAAGAAGCCACTAAAATTATTTGCAATGTGGATCTCGGCGATGTTAATTTGGAAAAGAACTAGCGACTGTCCTATGGATTCACCCTTTTTGAAGATCGAAGGCGTCACCAAAGCCTACGATCAGCACGTCGCCGTAGATGGCGTATCCCTCAATATCCCGCACGGGAAAATATATGGACTTCTCGGTCCTAATGGTGCAGGAAAAACCTCCATCATCCGCATGATTACAGGTATCACAAGACCTGACTCGGGTGAGATCTACTTTGGAGGAGAAAAACTCAACCGTTCACATGCTACCCGTACAGGATACATGCCCGAGACACGCGGACTGTATCCCAAGATGAAAGTACTAGAGCAACTCGTCTACCTGCTCAGTCTCAAAGGGATGTCCCCCAAAGAAGCGGCACGTGTATCACAAGAGTGGCTTGCGCTACTCGATCTGACAGACTGGTCTCAGCGCAAAGTGACGGATCTCTCCAAAGGGATGCAGCAAAAAGTACAGTTTATCTCTACTGTGGCGCATGAACCTGAGCTGCTCATCCTCGACGAACCCTTCTCAGGACTAGACCCAGTCAATGCACAACTGATCGAGGAAAAAATATACGAACTTAAGGCCCAAGGAACGACCATCATCTTCTCCACCCACCGTATGGAGCAAGTAGAAGAACTGTGTGACTACATCGGACTGATCAACAAAGGAAAATTGATGCTCGAAGATGAAATCACCCAGGTGCGTCGTGATTTTCAAGAGCCTGTGTATAGGCTTGATTTTGTAGGTGAACAAAACGCTATCCAGGGCCTAAAAGGGGTAAGCATTGAAAAGCAGACAGAGAAATCGGCTATGCTACGACTAGATGATGGATACGATCCCAAAGATGTCCTTCGTCAGCTCATAGATAGCCCCTTGGAGATCATCACCTTTGAGTTGCACTTGCCACGCTTGCAAGAGATCTTCATCAAGTCGGTTTCAGGACATGCTCCTCAGACCCTTGCCGAACGTACTGCTGCTTCTTCATCCACCCCTGACCTCAATTAGCCATGAATAGTAAAACCTGGATTATCCTTAAGCGCGAGTATCTCAATATCGTGCGCAAGCCGACCTTCTTATTGTCGACTTTCCTAGTTCCTTTGGGACTAGCAGCCATTTTTGGTATTCAGATTCTGGCCATTAAGGTCGTCGAGAAAGACCAGTTTACGGTATTGATGCCTGCGGGTGAGCAAGAAGTAATCTTCCAGCAATTGACTTCTACAGATGATGTGACCTTCGTTCAGACAGACAAAACGCAGGTACAGCTATTGGAAATCATCGAGTCTGCTCGTGATTCTTTGGTTATGACTTTGCCTGGTCTGGATTTTATCGGCAAGCCCAATAGCCCTGATGTGACACTTCGACTACTCTACGGGAAGAAAAATCCCAGTCAGGTGACGACCAAAGAAATAGAGAAAAAGGTGCGCAAAGTGCTAGAAGGATATAAGCGAGACCTTGCGGGAATCTCTGTAGAAGAGTTTAAGCAGACGCAGTTTAAGCTGGCAATGCAACAGGCACAAATCAAGGATGGAAAAGAAGTGAAACGCAATGAAAACATTGCGTTAGTGCTTGGTTTTGGTATTGGATTTCTTGTTTACATGCTAATCGGAATCTATGGATCGATCCTAATGCAGTCTGTTGTCGAGGAAAAAAGCAACAAGATTGTAGAGGTAATTGTCGCTTCAGCAGAGCCTTTCCAGCTTTTATTAGGGAAGACACTGGCGATTGCCCTAGTGGGGATCACTCAGTTTTTGATCTGGGTAGTCTTTTCAGGCTTGCTACTCGTAGGGATGTCTCTCATCGTCGGACCTGTAGATCCTGAGACAATGTCACAGCCAGGGGTAGATGTAGACGCGCAGATGGCGCAGATGCAGGCTATTCTTGGCGAGATTTATACATTTGACTGGACGGTGATTTGGTATCTGCCCATCTTCTTCTTGGGAGGATTCTTTCTATATGGTTCTCTACTAGCAGCAGCAGGTTCTACTGTAGACAATATTCAAGATGCGCAGCAGTTCACCTTGCCTGTGACTATGTTACTGATTTTGCCTATCCTTTTCTTGCAAAATATCATCCAAAATCCCAACAGCTTCCTGGCAGTTTTCGCCTCTCTCTTCCCCTTCTTCTCTCCGATGTCCATGCTGGTGCGGATGTCATTGACGCAAGTCCCCTGGTATCAGATTGTGTTGTCGATTGGATTACTCATCGGTAGTTTTCTCGGGACGATATGGCTGGCTGGACGGATTTACCGGACAGGTGTCCTCATGTATGGCAAAAAGCCTTCGTTTAAGGAAGTCTTTAAGTGGATCGGATACAAGTAATACTGATAGAGCTTATTTCTTTTCATCAAGAACTTGTGAGCAGCGTATGTGCGTTGCTCATATTTTTTGGTAAAAAATCTCCAACTCCTGTATGAAGCCTTATCTTTCTACTACATAAAATCACACAATCATCCCCCATGAATGTTATCAAAGGAGACCTTGTCCTTCTAGCCAAAGAAGGCGTATTTGACGTCATCGCGCATGGATGTAACTGCCAAGGAAAAATGGGCAAAGGACTCGCAAAACAAGTCACCCAGCAATTCCCTCTTGCGAAAAAACTCGACACACCTGATGCTCTTCCAGGAGAAATCCGAGGAATTGTCCACCCCGATGGCCTTATCGTAGTGAATGCATATACGCAGATCCTTCCAGGAGTCCCCCAAGGACTAGCTGCGGCCCTTTCTCCCATCGATGGATATAAGAAACCCTTCTTTGATACACAGGAGAATCGCTACGAATTCTTGCGCCATTGTATGCAAGGCATCAATCTATATTTTCCAGGAAAGCGATTGGGATTGCCCATGATTGGCGCAGGACTCGCAGGCGGAGACTGGAATCACATACTACCCATCGTAGAGGAGGAAATGAGCGATATGGAGCTAACAATCGTGATTTATGAAAAGTAGGAAATGACTGCCTTAAATAAGAGGTCAGATATAGAGAGGCGATCCCGAAAGGGGCTCAAGATATGAGACTGACAGTATTTGTAGGGACTAAATTCAAATCAGGATATGTCCCGCTTTCTTTCTAGCAACTTAAAGAAGGAACACACGTTCGGATACTTCTAACCTCCCACAAGCGATAAAATGAGGATTGTACAAGTCTTCTTTATTGTAGAATAAAGGGCTGCCATCTTCTGCCTGGAAGGTTTGCCCTCCTGCCTCCGAGAGGATGATCTCTGCTGCGGCAATATCCCATTCCATCGTAGGCCCAAATCTAGGATAAACATCAGCTTTACCATCTGCAATCCGCAACATCTTCAAGGCACTACCTTGTGGAATGGTGACAGGGTCTTTGAACCTTTGCATGTAGGTTTTCTCTCCTTCTCTTATGTGACTTCTGGAGCAAGTGAGTCGTAAGCCTCTGGCTTGTGGAGAAAAAGGATCACAATGAATGGGCCTTCTCCTATGATTATTATTCTGACAAAAGGCACCCCTTCCTTGCGCAGCAAAAAAAGTCTCACCCGTCAACGGTACATGTACACATCCCAATACAGGGCGGCCCTCTTCTATCACGGCAATGTTCACAGTAAATTCCCCGCTCCTCGAAATAAACTCCTTAGTTCCATCCAAAGGATCTACCAACCAAAACTGTTGCCAGTACTTTCTCTCCTCATAAGGAATCTCCTCACTCTCCTCAGACAAGATCGGAATAGAGGGTGTCAATGCCTGTAAGCGTGTAGCAATCAATTGATGGGCTTGCTCATCGGCAAGTGTGAGGGGAGAATCGTCTGCTTTATACTGGATCTTGAGTTCGTCAGCCTCTCGCTCATAGATCCTTCGAATCAAATCCCCCGCATCTGATGCAACTTGAATGACGCTAGAAGCTATGTGAAGGTCGTGGATATTCATAGTGCAAATTAAAAAGAAACGGTCACGTCTACACGCAACCGTCTCTTTACCTGTATATCTAGTTAGGAGCTTAGGAAGCTACAGAAACTTCTCCAGATACTGTTTCTTGCGAAGCAAGCCAGCGCTCGGCATCTAGTGCTGCCATACAGCCAGTCCCAGCAGCTGTAACTGCCTGGCGGTAGTGCTTGTCTGCCGCATCTCCACTCGCAAACACGCCC
Organism: Bacteroidota bacterium; assembly: GCA_039820545.1. Lineage (GTDB taxonomy): Bacteria > Bacteroidota > Bacteroidia > J057 > J057 > JALEFZ01. The sequence goes on from JBCBPW010000029.1 coordinate 9,396, forward strand.
TCGACATTGGTGCGTGTAGAGCCTGGTTCCACAATTAAGTATCCTGCTTCATCCATATCCAGCTGTCCCTCGAATATCGACGTACTAGGCTTATGCCCAATCGCTACGAAGAGCGCACTCGCAGGAATCAAGGACTTCTCCATGGTCTTGTTGTTGATCACATGGACATTCTGTACTTTATTTTCACCTGAGATATCTACCGCCTCTGTATTCCAGTAGATCTTGATATTCTCTGTGGCCATCACACGAGACTGCATGATCTTGGAGGCACGCATTTCATCACGGCGAACCAGCATATGTACAGTAGTCGCGAGCTTTGATAGATAAAGTGCTTCTTCAGCAGCGGTATCACCTGCTCCTACAATAACTACTTCAGTTCCTTTGAAGAAGAAACCATCACAGACGGCACAAGCACTTACCCCTTTATTCGCATAGTGCTGCTCTGCTTCGATGCCTAGCCACTTGGCTTTGGCACCCGTAGAGATGATCACAGCATCCGCTGTGTATTCTGTCCCATCTCCTGTCCACAGACGCTTGGGAGTAGCTTCCAGGTCTACCTTTGTGATGTTTTCGTACTTCATGCGCGTACCGAAACGCTCGGCTTGCTTGCGGAAGTCTTCCATCATTTCAGGTCCCATGATACCTTTGGGATAACCAGGATAGTTCTCGACATCATTGGTGATCATGAGCTGTCCACCTGGCTGTTCTCCACTGAACATCAGAGGTTTCAAATCGGCACGTGCTGCATAGATGGCTGCTGTATAGCCTGCAGGTCCAGAACCGATGATGATCAACTGTTCGTGTCTATCTTGTCCGTTTACTTGACTCATAGTTTTATCGTTGTTTTTTTCCCTCGCCGCTTATCTCATAGTATATACTAATCGGCGCCACTACTTGTTCTTCCCCCTCTGTACGTATTTGTGATTGAAACGTTGAACTGTCCCATTAAGTTATTCGAATATCATACATTCTTAAAGTGAATGTTGTCCTCAATGCGACAGATACTCATTTTGGTATCGTTCGGTTCAAAATTAGGAGATCTTAATATAAAAGAAAAGCCCCTAAACGTGGGGCCTTTTACTTAAGTTAATTCTTAGGAATAACTGTTTTTCTTTACTCCACGATATCGATGAGCTCAATATCAAATATCAATGTAGAGAACGGTCCAATGCGAGGAGGTCTTCCCTGCTCACCGTAAGCCATTTTGTAAGGGATAAAAAAGCGATACTTGGCCCCAACGGACATCAACTGCACGCCTTCTGTCCAGCCAGAGATTACACCATTTAAGGGAAACTCAATCGGCTCGCCTCTTTGGATGGAACTGTCAAAAATAGATCCATCTACCAGACGTCCTTCATAGTGGACGCGCACCTTGGTATTAGCAGAAGCAGGTTTAGGTCCATTTCCCTCTTGCAAAACCATATATTGTAGTCCACTTTCGGTCTCTATCACTCCATCAAGTGCGCGATTCTCAGCCAAGAAGCTATTCTCCTTCTCGATCATTTTTTGGCGTTGGGCAGATTGTGCCTCTACTTGAAACTGCTGAAGAAGGCGTCTCACTTCCGCATCAGTCAAGTTATTGGCTTTGGCCATTCCATCTACAAGCCCTTGAAAAACGAGATCGCTATCTAGCTTCAGATCGAGCGAAGAGAGGTTATTGCCTAAATCTACGCCCAGCGCATAGGACATACTATCTACCTTATTTTCCAGTTTTCCTCCCTCTTGAGCATGGACCGAAATGCCTATCCATCCTAAAAGCACACAGAATATACTTAATCTTTTGACCATTGTTCTTGCTGTATTTGTTCTTTATTGTATGCGCTCAAGTTCAGGTGAAATTCTTGAATAAACAAATTCAAAGAGGGGATGGATGGGGGAAAAAGTCTCCCCTATATACCTGACCCAAAGCTTTCTAAAATAGAAGAGCCCTCCCAAAGGAGAGCTACTAAGTATATTTTTTTCATATGGACCTTTTTGTTATGAAGGTGTTTTTTCGCTCACAATAGCAGTTGTGCTTGTCCCACTTATTGTCTCAGATCCTGCCACGTTTTCTTTGGGGAAAATTTGATATTTGAGGGTGTGCAAAATCTTTGTCGAATCTCCCCTTTCAAGTACCAAATGCATATCAAAATGACCTGGGAGGGGATAGACATATTCTGTAGTCTCTCTACGCACTTTGCGCTTGATCCCATTTCCAAAGTCCAGAACAAGCTGGAATGTGGGATCGTAATTCTCAATAGTGTAAGCGAGAGATTTCCCTACTCGTTTTTCCCCCTTCAAGACTACCTGAAAATCAGGAATAGTGGAGGTAGATTGTACTTCTTCTTCTGGCTTCATCTCTGAGTCAGCATCTATGACTGTCTGTGGAGAGGTATCATCTTCTGCGACATAATCAATAGACATAAGATCCAGACGATTCAGGAACTCATAGTAGTCTAAAACAGAAGTAATGGTATCTGTACCTAAGACAGGATGGATCAGGACAAGGGGGGATGGACTATCTACAAAGAGTTGGTTGACCCGCTCAGGTGTGAGGCTATTGGCAGCAAATCTTCGGAGAGGCTTAGTATTGATCGGAGCTGGTGTATCATCTGAGTAAAAGTAGATGCCAGCCGCAACTCCCAGTACCAATACCAGAACTACGCCTAACCATCGCCGAACCCTTTTCGCCTTTTCGTAGGCTTCCATCTGTGCCAGATAACTATCTAGCCTATCGTATCTAGAACCAGGATGCTCCATAATCCCGTATTTTTCGACTTTATCCATGTCAAAAGGAGGCTGGTTTTCCTCCACTACCTTAACTTGTACGTCGCGTTCACGATGCACATCGACTTGCCCAATCATTAATTATACAGCTTAAAAACAATGGGAATACTTTGGTACACAGGTACTCTCATACCTTTATTTTCTCCAGGTATCCATTTGGGCATGTTATTTACGACACGCAAGGCTTCCTCATCACATCCACCCCCAAGTCCTTTGATAATCTTCGTTTGAGAGACCTGACCATAGGGGTCCACTACAAATTGTACGATTACTTGGCCTTGAATCTGTCGGTTCAATGCATTGGGTGGGTATTTTAGCTTGCGCTCGAGGTAGCTGTTCATTGCTGCCTTACCTCCTGGATAGTGTGGCATCTTATCAGAAAACACTAGGGGATCATCCAGATCAGCAACAGGAAGCAATTTGGGCTCCTCTTTTTGGGTTTGTTTATTGAGATCCACTACTTGAACCTTATCTTTCTTCGCATCCTGTGTCTTCTTGTCTTTGGAAGAGGAGCGGGGAACTGTCCATTCTGTAGCGTCATTGAGACGAGAAAGGTCAAAATCGGAAGAAGAAATGTCCTTCCTTTTCTTTTTAGCTTTCTTACCAGAGTCTACAAAAGAAGACTCTAGAGGAGCTGCAATGCGAATTCTTTTAGAGAATACACTTGAGCCTCTATCGACACTTGTCGCAATGAGTCGGACGTTGTAAGAACCAGAAAGTGGATATTTGTATGTAGTCTTGTTATTAATCTGTCGAATCACACCATTTCCAAAATCGATCCGATAACGAACTTTAGAATCGTAATTGTCAATCTCAAATCGAATAGATGCTCCTGCTCTGTGCGCCCCACGGATGCGCAGGTTAAATGGTGAGAGTGTCGCATTTTCCGTAGAAAGTCGCTTCTCCTGTGAAGGATTTTCACGATCCTCTGATACTGTCTTTCTATTTTCTACGGGGATAAAATTGATAGAAGAAGAAGAAGGTTCTTCATCCATGGCGGATGCTTCAATCAGTGCGATCAGCTCTTGAAAGCGTGTATAATCATCCGCTTTTTTGAGGGTATCCAGTCCAATGAGCGGGTGGGAAACAAGGATTCCCATACTATCTTGTGCGAGCAGGGTAGCCACTTTCTCTTCTGAGAGATTTTCATGGGTAAACGTCCGCCAAGAGTAGGGGGCATTAGAAGCTGTGTAGCTTTGGAATAAGGTAAAACCACCAATCAAGATAGACATGATGAGTGCAATTTGTGCAAATCGCCTGCGTCGTTGCACGCGTTGGTGCGCGTGAATTTGCTGCAAGTATTTGTCGAACTTATTGTCTGTTACCTTAGTGCCGATCATAGAATCCAGGCTTTTCCTACAATAAAGGTACCGATTCTGTTCCTCTGATGACCTTCTGCAAGATCGAATGGCACACAAGTGCCAATGACCGGTTGAAATTTCCGATCCAAAAGGATGTAATACCCTGGCCTAAAGACATCAAAAAACCTGCCAGACTCCACGAGTTTCGTGAAATCGGCAGGATCCTTACAGAATAAAGAACTTCAAGCTCTCGTAGAGCCTGTCTTGGGGTTAAAAAATTCACGCGAATGTCCAAGTATATGAACATTATGACTACATCAATACCAACCCCTAAAGCATTACTAGCTTTGGCTTTATCCAATGCAATTATCATACGAAGTCAGAAAAAAACCAGCCCCCAACAAGTAATAAATCCAGAACTTCTTTATTGAAATTCTGGATTTATTTATGTATTACAATTGACAATAAATGTGTATAAACTACTCGATATCAGTTATTTTTTTTCAAAAAGTATGTAACAGTTTGTGAATTTGATACTAATGATTGGGATGATAGAAAATGTCTTATTAAATAAAAAGCCACACCAGTACTGAAATCACTGTACCAATACCCACAACTACCCACCAATTGTTCTTCTTTCTACTTCCACCACCCAAAGTCTCTTTCATGGTCTCAAAGGAGTCAATCAGAGGATTTTGAGCTACCATGATATCTAGCAACTCTTGCAATCTAGCAGCTACTCCTGGTGTAAGATTTAATTTTAATCCTTGCCGAAGAACGAACATCCCCAACTGTACACGCTCGTGTTTATTGTAGACGGCTAAGGCCAAATTCTCAAGACCCATCGCATATTTATCCCTGATTCCTGAAAAATAGACAGGTAGTTCATTGATAGAAGAAATGGCCATCTCGTCCACATACTCTTGCAGTTTTCCCGAAGGCTCTTTCCCTTTCTCAATCTCCTCTGCAAAAGCTTCCAACTCATCTACTCTCCCATGCAGGAGTCTATAGGTATCTTTATACGCTTCTGCTTGATACTCTGGCGGGATAGTCAAAGGATGCTGGCAGAGCACTTGAATCTCTTCCCAGTCCGACTGCTTGAAAGCATGTAGCAATCGTTTGTTATACGCATGGGCAAAATAGGGTCCAATGTAGGATAGTAATGCCTTAGACTGAGCAGGTAACTGAGCGACCTCACCTTCATAAAAATACGTAAGCGAAGCATCCTCCAAAAAGGCTGATAAGGCAGGCATTTCCTGGATCTCAAAATGCACTTTACGCAAATGATCCTCTGCTAGCTCATCAAACATTTTCAAGACGGTTGCTCTGTCTAGCTCTCGACCTGATACGTCGATGGTCGGCTCCGTGCTCAAGTCAAACTCAGCTAGTAACCTGCGTTTCTGCTGGCGTAAAAAAGTAGGAGTAATCGCTTCAAATGTAGTTTCTGAAGGCAGTTCTAAAATAGAAAGTGGATTGAGGTAGCGCATACTTGGATGTACGTAGAGGAGAGATTTGTGTTTATTTTTACCCAGAGGTCTCTATCAGACGAGAGGTTGGCACAAATTATTTTACTTTTACGTAAGTCCTTAATCTTGGGGGGAGGGCATACCAGAAAAATTTTGTTCGAGAGTCTCGACTGCACGTGCCCAATTCATGTAAGCCTCGACAAAGTACCGGCTCGCCTGTACGCGAGTAGCATAAGCCGCAGGGTCTCCTAACAGTCGAAGAATCTGTTGAGCAAAAAGTTCTGGACGATCGGCAATCTCGATCTCCTGTCCAGGTATTGCCTCAATCGCATTATTGACCAACGGTGTGGTGAAACAGGGTCTTCCCATTGCCATGGCTTCCAGGATTTTATTTTGCTGGCCACTTCCTGTAAATATCGGGGCCACAAATACTTTGCCTGCCAAGTAAGCGTCACGTATATCCTCCACCCAGCCCGTCACTTCTACTCGGGGGTCCTTGGCAAGAGCAAGAACCTGAGGTGTTGGCCGAGCGCCCGCGATGATGACTGTCTGATTGGGATCAGTCTTCCACACATAGGGCATGATTTTTTTGACAAGGTAGTCAGCAGCTTTGACGTTGGGAAAATAGCCCATGTTGCCTACAAAAGCGATACTCGCCCGAGGGTGCTTGGGTGAGGGCTGAAAATACGTCGTATCAATGCCGTTAGGCACAATCTGAATATTCCGCTTTCCCGCTGGATCCAGCAATTTCCTGTCTTGCTCAGAGATGATGGTATGAAAGGTAAAATCATCGTAGACAGCTTGCTGATAAGCAAAAAGAAGTCGAGACTCGCGATGATAAATACCTGCCTGCCAAGTAGGACCTTCTTCCGCTTGTCTGGCCATGCCTGCCGAGAAGCAATCCATGTAGTCCAGCGTCTTAGGCAAAGGAATATCCCTGACGTACGCTGCCATACGAATCAGCTGACAGTAAATATGATCTGGTTGAAGATCATCGATGATCTGCCTGATTTTCTGGTGAATCTTGGGACGATAAAAGTACGCGACTTGTAAAGGGTCTCCCTTCAGATAAGCTTTGGCAAGAAAAAAGGGAAGAGACCATTTCTTGATGGGAAATATGTGTATTTCTTCCAAAAATGCCTGCATATGCCTCAAATCCTCCTCTGCCACAGGCTGATCCGTCAGGGCAATCAGTGTGATATGATGCTTCTGACTGAGCATCCGTAACTGATGATATATACGGAGCTTGTCCCCCTTCTCGATGGGGTAAGGAAATCTGGATGTCAGTACACATAATTTCATATGCCGCGCAAAGATACAGACTTCTTGCTGCATTGGGGAAGAGAAGATAAAATAGTTGAGCGAGACAGGAAAAATGAAATTCAGGACCTTTGAATATGATCATAAGGCCCTGAATTCCTGCTATTTAACCTCGACAGTCTGTTGCTCAGGGGTGTTCCATCTACCTGAAGCAGACTGGCGGAGCAACAAAATACGACCCGCAGGCGCACCGTCTTGGGACTTGAAACGCAGCATATTCTCCTTCGAGGAACCTACAGAGATGTCTAAAGGATCTTTTTTCGCTAGCTGATAGACTCGAAGATCGTCAAATTCTGCCTCCGCATTTCCTGTTCGTAGCGAGACAAATCGCCCGATGCGATGAGGAATCCCTGTATCAGTCCAAGACAGTGTCAGCAAATTGTTGAGATATACATCTATTTTCCCTGAGGTCGGATCATATACCACTTTCAGATCATATGTGACATTGGACTGAAGATCGATATTTTTAGAGGCATTAAATCCAGGCATGTTCCCATTCTCTGCTTTGTAGACTTCTATTCGATCTTGCTGATTATCATGAAATCTCAGCCAAACGAGATAAGAATTGCCTCGGTTTTCCTGTGTGGCATCAGAGCTAAAGAAATGTAATCCTAGGCGGCGGTTGTTTCCCTTAGAAAGCATTTTCACTTTCGCATGGTACATATATACGGCTTCTTCGCCTTGCGTCAAGGATACATAAGCATTGCTATTCCCCTGGCCAGGATCTTTCTGCTGAAATTTCCCCTGACTCAACTTCCATGTTCCACGTCGAGTCACCCACTCTGGTGCGAGCGTAGCCTCCGAATAATCCTCATTTAAAAAGCCTAAGGCACGGTTGGCGGTCCAGTTTTTCCCGTCATAATCTGTCGGTAAAAAGAAGGTCTGACCAGAATTCCCCTTTTTCCACTTAAACTCAAAATTCCCATTTACAGAAAAATCAGCGTCCGTTGTAGGCTCAGGTATCGGAGTGGAAGTGGTAGGAGTTGGATTTTGGGTGGGTGTCGAAGAAGGAGTTCCCACCTTTCCGCTCGATTCGCCGACTTTGGACCAGTGGATATTTCGATCCACGACGAGTGATGCCACTTTAAAGGAGGTATTGTTAGAAAGCAAGGCGCGACTGCCACTGATCGGGACGCTCACTGCATTTTCTCGCGCTTTGTATATACGAAGATTGTCAAAAGCGACCTTACAACCTCCTGTTCTCAGCGATATGCCTTCACCTGAGAATAGCGGATAACGATCTACCCAGGATGCTTTGAATTTATTGTCCAGATACACCTCTATACGACCCTTCTGGGGATTGCAAATGACTTTGTAGTCATAAGTCTTCCCAGGCGTAAGCGTGACTTCTTTCTTTACTTTTCGATCAAACTTATTGAAGGCAGATTTGTAAATCTCGATGAAATCGCCTCCTTCGGCATCTCGGATGATGACAAAATATGAATTGCCTCGGTTACTCTTCTCAGGCTCGGAACAGAAGAAATGGAAGCCATGGCGCAAATTATTTGCTTCACCTGTCATCCTTGCTTGCCAGTGATACACATACACTTCATCATTTCGCTGCTTTAGTGGAATATGAATATTGGTATTAGAAGAAGAAGTATTGGACTGGATCAATCGACCACTGGCAACGTTCCAATCTCCCTCCTCTACTTTCCAGCCTGAAAGTTGTGGCGAATCAAAATTTTCATACAAAAACCCTGCGTCTCCATAGGATTGATAGGTTCCACTATTGCCTGTAGCCATCGTATAAAATCGATTGGCAAATCCCTTCCCGCTGCGATCCCGATCCTTGAAGTTTAGGGTAAATGCACCTTTGTATTGACCTTTTAGATCAGGGGTCGAGGTGGGTGCATAACGATGTACAAAGGGGACTGGATTGAAAGGTAATTCGTCTACTCGAGGATTCAGTTCAGGGTCTGGGATAGGTTTAACATCTGGGTTGATAGGAGGATCTACTGGCTGAACAATCGGGTCTGAGGGGTCGTCTTCAGGGATTTTGATGGGTGGCGTAGGAATGGCGCTGGCATCATCCGTCCGCCAAGTAGCTACCCAACCAGGAGCCGAAGTACGTGCATCGGATCGGAAAAGAATCGAAATAGCCCCTTTGGAAGAAACGATTTCATCTGGCTTATTTTTTCCCGAAAACTTACCTAATACGGGATCATTATTAATATTTGTCCCATCATATATCGTCAATACATCTCCTCCTACCTCTGTCTCGAAGCTGGAAAACGTCAATTTCACGCGCTTTCCATTGGGAGGAATGATGCGGTACAGATAATTTTCTTTATCTGCATAGCCCCCTGCTAAACCACCAGAATCAAAAAACTTTCCCTCATTGAGTCGAAGCGTAAATACCTGTGGTGTGATGCCATTGCCGATGTTAGAAGTCAGGAAACTTCCTCCTGTCCACGCAGAAGAATCTGCTCCACACACGCTACGGACTTGCCATTGATAAAGACCATTGGCCCCCAAGCCTGTCACCGTTTGCTGGGCAGTCTCACTTTCATATACTTGCCAGCGGGTCTCGATATTTTTCCTGCGAATGAATAATAGGTATTTGTCTGCCTCATCAGGCGCGGTCCATTTGAGCGTAGCCCCCATGGGAAAAATATCTCTTGCAACCAGATCTTTGGGAGGGGGACATTTTCCATTCTTGCTTTGTGCGGTATACTTGAGATGCCAACCTGCTTTGTTGACACGGCAGTCCGATCGAAACTCCATGAAGACTTGACCACTATTGGCAACCAGGATGCCTGGTTTTTGTGTACCTGTGAACCTTCCGAGGAGCCTTCCGTTCTCATCTGGTCCATCAAAAATATCGAGATAGTCAAAAGGCTCATCTTTGGACCCTTCTAATTCAAATGACTCGAACTTGAGCGTGACAGAAGCCGCATTTTTGGGTTTGATCAAATACGTTTTGCGTTCCTGGTCTCCGTAGTTTCCACTCTTCTTTCCAGAGTCAAAAACTTCTCCCTTTCTAGAAGTGAAGATCTCAGCCTTAGGAGCAGGATTTACTAAGCGGAAAAATCTGTCCCAATCCCAAAAAGGTCCTGGATCTACGTGGTTATTTCCTCTAAAATGTTGGTGTCCCTTGATATGGTAGCAGGTATTGCTCAGTTCTCTGACACCCATAGTTGACGGGCCACCGTATGTCTTCAATGGATTGATGCCATGACGCTTGCAGATGTCTCTGACGAGTTCGGCTGAGCTGGCATACATCTCATTGGTGTACCAAGAGAGTCCGTCCCCGACAAAGCCTTCGTGCTCAATGCCGATGGCACTGGCATTGTCTGTACGGACATGAAAGCCTTTGTCTGTCTCGCAGACCATCTGTGTGACTTGACCATCCGAAGCACGGATGATATAGTGAGCGGAAACGCGTGCCCGCTTATTTCTAAACCATGAGATTGCACTCGCATATGAACCCTGAATCGTGTGGATGGTCACATATTGAATCTTCTCTCCATTTCTCGAACCATAATTGTTGGGGTGAGCAGCCTTCCAGAGCGCCCCTTTGAAGTCTGGCTTAGGTTTGGAGCGGGTACAGGTAGTTTTGCCTGTCCTGAAATTATCCCCTTCTGTATTCAGTATGCTTTGTGCCGAAAGAGAAACGCGCTTCCCACTGAGGACTTTCAGATTTTCCTCTCCGAACACATCCTTTAAGTCAAAGCTTCGATTCAGTCGATGTCCTGTACGGGTATGAGGTTCCTGCATTTCCTTGAGGACACCATAAAACTGCTGATCGCGTGCATATTCATTGATGAGGGAGGTATCATCGGGGATCTCACTTAGCTCGGCGATGATGGGTTGATGGTTTTCTACACGGTTATTGGCCAATCGCTTATTCTGCTGGAGCTTTGCATAGGCTTCGGCATAAGCAAGGATGTTGATGCGTGGATCGTTCTTGATTTCCTCTTCTGAGTAGCGGCTAAGGGAGGCCACTTTGGATAGACTATTTTGGAAGTAATCTTTCCCATCCGCTACTAAGCCCATGACGCCATAGTAATCAGGCAGGTCTTGGCAGCTTGTTTTACCTGATAGATGGTTCAAACGGCTGTTATTGTAAGCTACCGATTCTAGTAATCCCTCAGGAATGGTCGGAAATTGGCGATAAGCCTCATCAAAATAGGCCTTGTATTTGCCTTGCTGAGCAAAAAGTGCCTGGGGACCACAAAAAATGTAGCCTAAAAGGATGAACGAATTAAAAAAAATGAATATGTTTAGGAAGGCTTTGTGCGATTGTTTCATGAATAGGTAAGTTTCAGCTCGTATACGTAATTCCTACTACAAAGTATACATATGCATATAGTTAGACTTCAAGAGGTCATGATTCGACTCAAATCATATAGTCCTGCTCAACATACTCAGACAGAAAAAATAATGGGGGAATGGAATCTATGTTAATCGTTTTTGCATGCGTTGGCTCATCTCTGAAAGAAAGTACGGAATTCCTGAAAACCCTCACAAATTATCCGCGTATATAAACTGTTCTTCTAAAAGTTTTTAAACTTTCAATAATTATTAGAAATTTGTGCTGTAAAATAATGGACACACATGGCTGCAGCAATTAATATAAAAAAGCGGACAGAATTTTTTATCAGAGATCTACATGCCCGCGAAAAGATGCGCTTAGGATGGTACCGCCAATTTGGAATCGGGGATGATGACATCCGATACCTCCGCGCACAAAAAGCTACACATACGGCATTTCTCCGTGATCTTCTTCGCAAAAGGGGCGTCTCTCCTGCATGGTATGCTAGAAGCTTCTACCTCATGGGACACCTCCTAGGGTTTTTCTCTGCGTTTTTGCCACAGAAAAATATGGAACGCATCAAAGATACACTTGAATCATGGTTGCTCCTACGTTATCAGCGTTATCTGAAGGAGATGACCTTAGATGCAACCCTGCGATCTATGATTGAATCTCTTCAAATGAAACGTCTGGCTCATAGCGAACCAGGAGAAGACGCGATCACACTGATCCAAAATTACATAGACGAGCAATCCAACGCGACGCCAGCAGAAGAAAAAGAAGTCTCAAGTCCTGAGCCTAGCTTGGCCTAATTGTATATCCGCTAGAACTTGTTGCATAATCCCTTCGTGGGCTTCTGCCATATGCGAAATACGGAGAATCTTCCCCTTCAGTTCGCCTTGTCCACCCGAAAGCTCCCAACCATACCTTACTTCAAGTATTTTTTTCAGTGCAGATGTGTCTACATCCCTCAGCGTAAAGGCTGTCAAACTATCTGTCGGATACCGAGAAAATACTTCTCCTCCTATTTCCTCTAATCCCCTCCTAAATACCTGTGCTGATTGGTGACACGCCTGCCAGATCACAGGAAGCGTTTCTTTTTTGATGTAAGCTAAAGCTGCCGCCATTCCATACAGAGGAATCACGGGTGCCGTAAATGGAAAGCTATATTTCTCAGCGGATGTAAAATAATTTCCTAGATGCTGAAAGTCTCCTGGATCATTTGCGCGCATGGCCTGCCTTCCGTTCTCACTCATAGCAAATAAAACCAAACCCGCTGGGTTCATGAGTGCCTTTTGCGACGCTGTGACCGTACAGTCGATTCCCCAAGCCTCATGATAATAAGGCATAGCTCCTACACTCGTAATTGCATCAACGACGATAAGAATCTCAGGATATGCCACACGTAGCTTTGCCGCGATGGCCTCCAAATCTACAATCGTTCCTGTCGAGGTCTCACTGTGTGTGATCACAATTCCTTTCAACTGTCCATGTGGCTTTAGCGTTTCCATCAGCTCATCTACATGCCATGTCTCTCCCCATGGTTTTTGCAATCGAAGCACCTCACAGCCCAGGACTTCACCATAATCTGCCCACCTTCCTGAAAACTTCCCCATGTCTAGGACAGCAATTTTATCTCCTGTTTGGAATAAGCTATACATCGCCATTTCTACTCCAAAGGTCCCGCTGCCTAGGCTCGCAGCCACCGCTCCACTCGTCTGAAAGATGTACTGCAGGTCTTCCAAAAACGACTGATAAAATGCTTCGAATTCAGGTGTGCGATGATGAATCACGGGTTGCTGCATCGCAGCTTGTACCCAAGGAGGGACAGGGACGGGACCAGGAGTGAGTAATGTTGCCATGATGCGATGATACAGAAGAATCTAGATAAACGGAACTTTTCCCATTCAAATGGCGTTGAGCATTCAAGCCACCGTGCTAACATTTGGAGACCCCATCATCTATAAAAATATATGAACATACTTGTCTCAGGAGGTACTGGATTCGTAGGAAGCCACTTGGTCCAGGCACTTGTGGAGAAAGGACATCAGGTAGCCATCCTCACCCGCCAGCAAAAGCGATCCAAAGATGCGCGCATCACCTATCTCCAATGGAATGGAGAAGAAATCCCTATGGGGATCGGCATATATGACGCTGTCATCAATCTGACAGGCGCGGGCATCGCCGATAGCAAGTGGACACCTGCACGCAAGAAGATGCTTCACGATAGCCGCATCCTCCCCACAAAGGCACTCGTCAACTACATCAACAAAAGTCCTCGCACTCCCCAGGTTTTTTTGCAGATCTCAGCAGTGGGCTACTACGGCAACAATCCCTCTGGTACGCAGACCGAAGATTCACCTTCAGGAGATGGCTATCTGGCAGAACTCGGCATCCAATGGGAAGCAGCAGCCCAACCTGCGAAATGTCGTACCGTACTCATGAGACTGGGTGTGGTCTTGGGAGACGGGGGATTTCTGGACCGCCTTTTACCTGTCTACCGCTTTTATCTCGGAGGCAAATTGGGAGATGGCAAACAGCCCTTACCCTGGATTCATATAGATGATGTGGTAAAGTCCATGATTTTCTGTCTAGAAACAGAAACCATCGAGGGACCTATCAACTTGGTCGCTCCTGAATTGGTAGATCAAAAGACTTTTTCGAAGGAGTTCGCAGACGTGATGGGTGTAGCTGATATCTGGACCATTCCCAAATTTGCCTTAGAGTTTCTTTTCGGAGAAATGAGTGCGGTACTACTAGGTGGTCAGCGCGTCCTTCCCAAGAAACTACGGGACACAGGCTTTGAGTTTGAACATCCGGAGCTAGAGGATGCTTTGGAGGACCTGTTGGGGGAGGATTGAGGTCATACGCTCAGACGTTAGACATAATTAAAAACCAGAGACGATCATAGACATTCTCTGGTTTTCTTTTTCAAGAGGCTTCGACTCCCTAAGATTCATATATTTTTATCCCTTTAAAAATTTCTCCCTCCACACATGCCCTGCTACTTGTACCTGGATGAAATAAAGGCCCGAAGGTAGGCTGGCAATGTCTAGTGGCTCTCTGAAATTCCAGTGAGAAAATACTTCTATACACTTTCCTTTCAAACTCCATATACTAATCTTACCTGCTGTTTGAGGAATATTTCTAATCCAAATCCAATCATCTGCAGGCTGAGGGCTAAGAACAATGGTGGGTTGTGAAGATAATCGAATCGAAGTATTGAGCTGATAGAAACTTACTTCCGCAGGAACTACTGAAAGAGGAATAAGTGCCCCTTGAGGATTATTGGCTTGCTGTGGAACGGGTACAATCTTCAAAACTTGAGGAAGATCTTTATTGCCCGCCAGATCATCGATCACAATGATGGAACAAGTCATGATCCTCCCAAAACCTGAGCGTGGGACCTGATCAAATCGCGTAATGGCCACATCAAGCGTCGCATACCCAGTAAACCTTCTAGTCAGCGTTAGCAAATCTTGTCCTACTACGCCTAGCCAAGAACTATCGAAGCGTACCGTCAGGCTATTATTATCAAAGAGCGTCGTATCGATATTCAACCCAAAGGCAAAACCATAACCATCCACAACAGCCTGGGTATCCACACCTATATTCACCGCAAAAGTCAGTGTATCACCTCCTGAGATGCTGTCATTCAACATTTCCACGACCAACGGAGGGCCATTTACATTAGACTGGCTGGGTCTATTGTGGACAAGGCCATAGTGCAATTGTATGGCCAGCGTGTCATCTGTGTTGATGATGCCATCTCCATTACAGTCGGCATGGTTGATATTAGCTCCATTGGGCTGAGAAGCTGACCAAAAATCGGCAGTTTGGCCCAACCAATTGGAAGAAGCATTTGCCCTAGCAGGACCTGTACTCCCGTAGTACAATCCGATGGGTAGCAGGTCTACATTATCCGCTACAAGGTCACTGTTGGCATCTCCAGGCCATACGATGCTTGTGCTGGATGTGGGAATCGGTTGCTGGAACCCTGGAATTGACGTGAGATCCATACTTCCCGACTGTAGTCCGATGATCGGCTCGCCAAACGTCTGAAAGAGTTGAACCCCTCCAGATTCTACTTGATTGCCTGTCGAACTGAATACTTGGCTTTGAAGGGTAAGCTGAGCAGAGAGGCCCATGCCCGATAGATAAAAGAGTATGCTGAAAATAAAAGTTTTCATGGCAGCTAGTTTTGTGTTTTAGGGCGAATGGGCTGATAACCTTCATGGCCTTTCCGCACACATTTTACCTCCCAATCGAATTCATAGTTTCCTTTTCCTCCCATCAATTCTACCACTTCAAAACCCTCTGGCGTCTTTTCGATTACGGCCATTCCTTTACTTTCTCCAGAAAGAGGGGTAAGTAAAACCGTCATAGAACTTGCATCGGAGATCAACTGAAAATGATCAGGGAAGACTACGAGGGCTTTTCCACCTTTCAGCTTGGCTGTCCCGCGCAGATAAGCAGCAGCTTCTGGTCCTTCCAGGCTTGCATACCAGATTTCGTTTTCAGGTGCTGTAGGGTGTGGGATACGGAAATTCTTAACGTCCCCAAATATCTCGCCTTGGCCTAGCGCATTGATTCTAATTCCTGCCTTCAGTGTATTCGTTGCATCATATACATGGATAAAACCCTCGTCACTTGCTGTCCCAAGCTCTACTCGCACATCTCCACTACTATTGCTGAGCTGGACTTTCCCTTGGGTGTAGGAAAGATCATTCCCATTCTTCTCCCAATGAGATGTATCAGGATTGCTCACGATAGCCCAATGTGTTCCACTCCACTTGAAAATATCCCCCACCTGAGGAACTGCAATAGAGATAAGCCTTCCCTGTATCCTCCTTATGTAAGGATTGGGATAGGTTCCACCCAAATCACCTCCTGCAGGATCTAACACATTTATATCGTCAAAGGGATTTACATCTCCTGTGTTAGAAATCAGGTTTCCAGAAATATCGATTCCATCCCCTGCATTGTAAGTGCCAGCAGGCAGCACGACAGAATTACCACTGGAAATAGACAGCGTATTTCCACTAAGTGCCAAAGTCTGAATTTCATTTGTGGTATCTCCATCCAGCTCATTTCTCGCCACCCATTGACCACTTCCCGCATCCCAAGCCAGCACCTGCTGATCTGACAAATTGGACGTATCTACATCTAGAAGTTCTCCCAGAAAAATAGAATCCACCCTTTTCGCGCGTTCAGTATAAAAAGCGTAAGGTACGCTCTGCCAATCTGAGGTCCCCATATCTGTGAATGCTTGTTGCGTACCTGTTTTATACTCAACCTTGACAGACACATCTCCGAGACGCCAATCAATGCCTTGAAACTGGCCCACAGAAGGAATTCCTGCTCCCAGTACTGTGGCAATCATCCCATAGTTGTCCGTGGCTAGTGATTGTGTCTCTTGATAGCTCACAGCAGCATTTTGCAAAATGGTAAAACGAACTGTGACCGTCGAATTCGTTAGAGGAGTATTCTGATACAAAATGACCGCCTGATAGTTGATGCCTTGTGGGACCTGGGCGTGAATACATAACCCTAGGAAAAATAGGAAGAAGAAAAGGGGGAGCTTTTTCATGACAACGGAAAGTATTTGTGCTTATCTAAGAAGGCGAATGATATAAGCCTTCTTTTTCTTTCGTAAAAGTAGCTTACACCTTAAGTAGGAGAAAACACAAATTTTCCCGTTTATAGAAAAATAAATTTGGCTCTATTCGCATTAAATCAAGCCTAATTCCAATTCTATTACATATTTTAAGGGCGAAAAATAATTAAAAATAGCTATTTCATAGATGTCGAAACTTCTTCGCCACCTCTCCTCGCTCTCCGAAAAAGAATCCCGTCGCTTTCAAAAATTTGTCCAATCTCCCTATTTCAATCAGGAACAAAAACTGGTTCAGCTTCTTCAGCTCCTTGATCCTATACCCGAAACCCTTGATCGTGAAGCGCTACATCAAGCCATCTACCCAGAACTTTCCTTCGACTATCCCAGAATCACCAATCTTCTATCCGATCTGAGTCAGTTGGTAGAGCAGTTTCTTGTCGTAGAGTACCAGCAAGCCCCATCTCACCAACGTGCGCGTACGCAGCTTGCCAGCTTTCGGACCCACAACAATCATCACGATTGGAAACTCGTCCATCAAAAACAAGCCAAAGAATTACATAGCAAAAGTTTTTGGTCGGAAGAGGATTTATTCCATCGCTACACACTAGAAGAAGAAGCCTATGCCAGTCTGCTAGAGCAAGACCAGCGGGTAAATCACCAACAGCTTGAGCAAAAAATAGAAGCCATGGATACCTACTATGTCGCGGTCATGCTCAAAAATGTCTGCCAATGGCTCAATCATCAAAATGTCCTTAAAGAAAAAGAAGAAAACCTTCGCTATCGTCGCTTCATCGATTTTCTCAGCTCAGGGATTGAACTATACCTGATTCATCCACTGATCCACTGTTACTACCAGATCTATCTGACATTGACACAAGCAGATACTCCTCAGCATTACTACACATTGTTTCAACTCCTAAACATGCACCATAAGGAGATTCCCCATGACGAACTCAAGCCCATGTACCAGTATGCTCAAAATTACTGCATCAAGCGCGTCAACCAGGGAGATTCTAGCTTTTTGTCTGAGTTGCTGAAAGTATACGAGCGCATGCTCGAGCAAGGGTTACTATTTCACCAAGGGCAGATCGGTGCCTCTGTCGTGAAAAATATTGTGACGCTAGGCGTGAGGCTGAAACGCTACGAATGGACGCTGGCGTTTTTGAGGAAATACAAAAATCATCTTCCAGATGAACAAAAAGAAGCCGTCGTCAATTACAATCTGGCTTACATTCACTATCACCAAGGGGAGGCAGAAAAAGCACTTCAACACCTCAGATTCTTCCATTTTCAGGATATCTTCTATCTGCTGGGCAGCAAATTGCTACTCATGAAAATCTATGTGGATATACATGACTATGAAAGTCTAGATGCGCACTTACATGCATTTGAGGGATTGCTGCGAAGGGACAAGCGCATTTCTTCTTATCAGCGAAAAAATTACTTAGCCACCATTCGGATGGTGAAACGATTGACGAGTCTACGTATCAAGGCCATCACATTGAGTCCTAAAGCATTTCAAGAAAACTGTCAGCGATACGCGCAGCAATTACAGGATCAAAAAGGCTTGCTCAGTCTCGCATGGCTACAATCTAAGCTCGATGAGCTCCGATCTGAAGCCATTCTCAATATCCGATAAAGTCCTCGCGGATGGCTCCATATTGGATGAGGTCTTCGTACTCTGCGACGATCTTTTTGATGTAGCGTTTCTTATCGAAGATCAGCTTGGCAAAATAAATTCCTGAAGAACGCCCGCCATAAATATAAACGTACAGATAGTCTTCCGATAAGGAAGGATAGGCTCCCACGGGTTGTTGAAAAAAACCTGCATTACACAGATTGGGATCATACAAGTCTTCGTAAGCCTCTCTTGGGATTTTGAGGGAGCGTTTTCCGACCTTGATATGCATGGAATCTACCTGTGAGAGCGGCTTGCGATCTACGGCACCAAAAATACGTCTACCATCTATCGCTTTGATCAGACTATCGTCGCCAGGAAAGTACATGAAGTCGTGCGCTGCGGAATCAAAAGCCGTCGTAAAAACTTCAATAGAGGCAATACGCCCTCCTTTGAGGGTATCGTGGATCTCGACTGACTGCTTGGAGCAGAAGCTGACACAAAGGGACTGAAGCAAGTCTCTGTTAGATACAAACATGACATCCTGCGGCTCCTCTAGCAAGAATTGGATCACATACTCCAAAAAAGCACTGTCACTCGCTGCTCCCATTGGACCTTGGGCCTCGTAAGAAGCATTACGAATGGACTGTAAATGCACTTGAGGCTCCTTTTGCCCCCAAATCATCCCTATGAGAGATAGCAAAAAACAGAATATTACCCCTTTTCTCGCAGTCATATAACGGCAGCTTTTAGCGAAAAATACGGATTTTTCACCAGAGGAAAAGCGGAAATAGCGATTCTTCTAGAAGATCCATAGAAACAAAATGAACTGTATTGACCACGCCGTGGTGGTGGTCCTACGGAGTCTGCGGATCCATGGCTTGGTAAATGGCGTCATGAATACGCTCTCTGATTCTGTACTTATAGAACGCACTGCCACGGCCCCCTCTTGGTGTACCCTGGACACGATTGGAAAGAAAGATATAGGTAAGGTTCGTCTCAGGATCTACCCAAATACATGTTCCCGTGAAGCCCGTGTGACCATATGTTCCAGGATTGGCGAGCGAGCCTGCACGTGCCTCTCCTCTGCCACGCACTACCTCAAATCCCAATCCTCGTGTCCCTATATGAGGTCGAGTAAATAGGCGAACCACATTTGACTTTAGGTAGCGCGCTCCACCATACACACCTTGATGCTGGATCATCGTCATCAGATGCGCCAAATCTCCCGCATTGGTAAAAACGCCTGCATTGCCCGCTACGCCTCCAAGGAGGGCAGCATGCTCGTCATGCACATGCCCACGAAGCAGCTGCATGCGCCAGCGACTGTCATAGGCCGTAGGGATCAAACGATCCTTGTAAAGGGTCTTTCTCGGTCGAAAACGTAGATGTTGCAAGCCCAAAGGTTCATAAAACTCCCTCCGCAAAAAAGAGTCCATCGAAATCTGATTTAGAGAGTCAATGGCCATTTGAAGCAAGATCATGTTTGCATCGCTGTAGTTGTATACAGGATCCGCAGCAACAGGCATCGCAAGCACTCCCTGCCAGAGAGAATCGAGATAATCCTGGCGTAAATAAAAATTCTGGGCTACTTGCACATTGTGTAAGTCATCGGGGCGCGGCTTAAAGTACTTGTCGAATCGACCTATATTATCTTTGCGATAGCGCAGATAGGGCAAGATGGGTAAGGCTGCCGACAGACCCGAATGGTGGGTCAGGAGATCTTTAATCCGTACATTATGCCAGGAAGCCCGACGCTTTGTTGTACCTCCTCTATACGTCTGGATCAGCATAAGAGAATCCTCTCCAATGGCGACCGTATCCATAGGAGACCTTCTACCATCACGCGAAGAAACCATGACAATGGGAATATCCGCTGCTGAGTCAGGGGCAGCCGACCTTGGCGTGATCTCTGCACGAGCAACCCAAAGCGTATCCCTACGCACGATAGAGTCTATCTGCACATAGGTATTTTGGAAAAACTTCCCTACAGGGTCCTGAATTGACATTTCCCCTCGATCGACCATTTTCATCATAGCCAAGGAGGTCGCCGTGATTTTTGTCAAAGATGCAATGTCGTACAAATCCGTAGGACGAACGCGGCGTCTCCGATCATAGGTATGGTGTCCATAGGCTTTGTTCCAAATGATCTCATCGTCCTTCACAACTAACACCTGGCAGCCAGGCATGGCAAAATGCCGAATTCCCTCAGCTACGATATCATCAATTTTGCGGAGCTCTTTGCTATCCATCCCTACCTTCTCTGGATAACTATAACCCAGACGCACTTTCTCTCTTGTCTCTCCATCACGATGGACAAGTGTCTCATCTAGTGTCGCAGGTAATGTAGCCGTAAGCGGAATACCACCAAATAATCCCTGCGCGAGCAGTTGTTGACTCCGCTTCCCAGTATAATGAACCTGCATGAGCCCCTTGTACTGCTTCCAATAAGCCAGATGGTCCCAAAGACCCATATTGATGATGAGCACTTTTTCTACATCGGCCAACTTTTCTAGTGAAGCAAAAAACGCGCGATGCAGACTGGTGTCTAACTCAGGCAGATTGAATGCCACCAAGATAGGATCGTATCGACGATAGCTCCGAAGGTTGAGTTTGGGTAATTCTCCTTTCCTATTTAGCCTTATATGTGTATGAGAAACAGGTCCGTATTGGCGCATCTGAAAGAGGAGATCTGGCATTTCTTCTCCCACTGTCATCAAGTGTGTAGCTGCACGACCCAAATCGCGTAAAGGAATCAGCTTCTGCTCATCTTTGGCTAATACAATACTTTCACTCAGTATCTTCTCTTCAACTTCCCTTGAGTCTAGATTCTGCACCCAGTAATTAGTAGAATCCTTCGTCTCTTCTTTTCCTGCCTCACTCCAAGCCTGAGCCATCATCGTACGCTTCACCCGCTCATCAAGGTCTGCGAGATCCCACTTCCCCTGTTGACACATCTGCTGTAGACCTCGGATGATACCAGGGACTTGGTTGGCTGAAGTCATCCACACATCCGCCCCTGAAATAATAAAATCCTCTAACCACGTGTCTGTCTGTGTCAGAGAATCTGGAAAATCCAACATGACCAAACCTTCAAACTTTAATTGGCGCTTGAGGTAAGGATGCAAGTACTCCGCTCGGTGAAGCACGGGTCGGTTCGTACGCAGTTCTGTAGCAGGAAGAATAAGTGTACTCAGTCCCATCTTCACAGATCGTCGCAACGGTAGAAGACGACTCTCCCTATACAGGGAGTCTTGCTTGTGTGGATGATAAATATCTTGTGCATGAAGGGCAAACAAGTGGGAATGCGCCTGGATTTCCTCTGTCAACTGAGCATAGTTTTCAGAGAAAAGGCGATAGTTTGATCTTGTGAGCCAGTTTATAGGGACATCTTGTACCCAGAAGTGGGCGTTTAAAGAAGAAAATATTGTTGCTCCATTTTCTACGACAGAATGCAACACATTTTCTTGTTCCACATGTCCTAAGGCTATTCCCTGAGGTAGCGGCCAAATATTGGATGGCGTATGGATAGGCTGAAACCCGATGAGAGGATCTGTTGAATGGTGGCTACGTAGGTACTCAATGGTGTGACGCGCACTATCCAGGCTAAAGTCTTGGAGCAGGTAACCACCTAGGCTGTAGTTTTCTGTTACCTCTCGAAATATTTCCTTATCCAAATCCTCAGGCCCCACACGTACCACGATCAGCCGATTCAGCTTTTCGACGAGACTCATCTTCCCTAAAGTAGAATCCACGCGCGCTGCATCAGTCCTCAAAAAAGAGACAGGCTGCCATCGCTCCTCTTTTGCAGGGGCATCAGGGATCTGAATGATGACGATGAGTCCCATGAGTAGTACGAAAGCGAAGACCATTTGCAGTCTGATGCGCATATGATGGTTGGTATGAAGACCTATCCAAACAAAAATGGGGAATCCCCATCATGAATCTTGGGATCCCTAACACCTAATATGAGTCGAGGCTACCGCAATCGACTGCTCATAGGCTATGACACAATGAAACTCGAAAACTTATTTCCAGATCTCGCACCATGTTTGGAACTTCAAATCTGCTAAAAGTTTACGCTTTCAGAACCTAGGCTTTATCCACTTTGATCGGTTTAGCACCACTAAACCTTACAAAATAGCTTTCGCCAGAACCTGGAATCGCTGCTCTTTAGTTAGACTTTCATTGTCCCAAAAATGGCTTTAAGCATTCTTCCACTCTCTAACTTACCCCATATAACTTACCTTATTTGCTCGGGTATATGGAGCATGCTATAATTTCCGACACACAAGATCCTGCACACACAATTCGGTATATGAAAATTTGAAAAAAATACGCAGGGATTCAGGTTGATTTTGGAAGAAATCTCACTAGCATTTACGCATATTAAACGGGATATGTTGCTACATACATATGAAAAAAAACGTACTTTTTTGAAAAAATAAATCCCTCATTCTCTCTAATAGCCTTCATTTTAAGTAAAAATAGGACTTCTCTTAATCCGTAAAAAAGAAAAATCTTCGACGAAACTTTCTCTCATCGAAGATTTGGTTCTTACTTTTTAATCTAGAGGAATAAAATATCTAACGTAACAGAAGCATAAGTCCCTCGATTATTTCTATTTATACCTATGGTTGTCAAAAAAATGACAAAAAACACTAAATTCGTGTCTCTTGAAGGCGTATACGTGTACTAAGCCGCTTCTACCAGATCTTTCTCTACGCGCAAGTTATTGATGATAAACTCCTGACGATCGGGTGTATTCTTGCCCATGTAGTAGGTGAGGAGCTTCTTCAATTCTGTATCCTTCTGAAGCATTACTGGGCGTAAGCGAATATCCTCTCCAATAAACTGCTCAAATTCATCTGGGGAAATCTCTCCCAGTCCCTTAAATCGGGTAATCTCAGGCTTCCCTCTCAGCTCATTTATGGCGGATTGCTTCTCTTCCTCTGAATAGCAGTAAATCGTTTTTTGCTTATTTCTCACGCGGAAAAGCGGGGTATCCAATATGTAAAGGTGGCCACCACGTACTAGATCAGGGAAAAACTGAAGGAAGAATGTCAGCAGCAGCAGTCGGATATGCATCCCATCCACATCTGCATCGGTAGCGATGACGACATTATTGTAGCGCAGGCCATCTATCCCATCTTCTATGTGGAGGGCATGCTGCAAGAGATTAAACTCTTCGTTTTCATACACGACTTTCTTCGTCAGGCCGAAGCAGTTCAAAGGCTTCCCACGCAGCGAAAATACGGCTTGAGTTTCTACATTTCGTGCTTTGGTAATAGAACCACTGGCCGAGTCACCCTCCGTGATGAACAGGGTCGTTGCCAGCTTTTTCTCTTCTTTGCCACGCTTATCGGACATGTGTACGCGACAGTCACGAAGCTTTTTATTGTGAAGATTCGCTTTCTTTGCGCGCTTATTGGCGAGCTTCTTGATCCCTGCGATTTCCTTCCGTTCCTTCTCAGACTGCTCGATGCGCTTTTTCATCGCGTCTGCTACTTGCGGATGCTTGTGCAGGTAGTCGTCTAGCTCCTTTCCGATGAAGTCATTGACAAAGGTACGGACTGTAGGCCCCTTGGGACCGATATTTTGCGATCCTAAACGGGTTTTGGTCTGTGACTCGAAGATCGGTTCTTGCACGCGGACGGCAACTGCTGAGATGATCGAGGCACGAATATCGGTCGTATCGTAGGTTTTATTAAAGTGCTTACGGATGGTATTGACGATGGCTTCGCGAAAAGCCTGGAGGTGGGTCCCCCCTTGAGAAGTATATTGCCCATTGACAAAGGAGTAATACTCTTCTCCATAATTGTTGCCGTGCGTCATCGCGACCTCTATGTCGTGCCCCTTCATATGAATGATTGGGTAGCGCATATTCTCCTGATCGGCCTTCTCGCTAAGTAGATCTAACAGTCCATTCTTCGAATAGTAGCGTTCACCATTGAAATAAATAGAAAGACCTGCATTCAGATAAGTATAGTTCCTGACCTGATTGACGATGTAGTCTGCGATGAACCGAAAGTTTTTGAAAATACCTGGATCGGGCCGAAAGATCGTGGTAGTTCCGTTAGCAGCATCCGTTTTCTTGATCCTATGATCCTTGGTGATATTCCCCTGCTCAAACTCTGCCACTTTCATTCTTCCCTCTCGCACAGATTCTACCCGAAAATAGGTCGAAAGTGCGTTTACAGCTTTGGTACCCACACCGTTTAGCCCCACTGCTTTGGTAAAAGCCTCAGAATCGTATTTCCCCCCTGTATTGATTTTGGAGACACAGTCAATCACCTTTCCCAATGGAATGCCTCGACCATAGTCTCGTACACGTACCTCTCCATCCTTCACATCGATCTCAATCTTTTTTCCATTGCCCATCATGTGCTCATCAATAGAGTTGTCGATGATCTCCTTGATCAGGATATAGATCCCATCATCTTGGGATGAACCATCCCCTAGCTTTCCGATGTACATCCCTGGACGAAGACGAATGTGTTCTTTCCAATCCAGTGACTTGATACTATCTTCATTATAAATTGGTGCGCCTGCCATATATGATTTGATCTCTTGAATGCTGGAAGAATAAAAGTCAGCGTTTTTTGCAGGTATGTCTCGATATTCTTTTTGAATTTAATGGCTTTAGAGAAATAGTCTCGCTTACCAAGGATAAACCCCACTCAAAAACAATGGACTACAAAATCTGATTTTATTAGTATAATGAAATTTAAATCAAGTTCAGATTACTGCAAAATAAAATTATGCTAAAAATAAAAGCACAGCAAATTTATTACGCAGTTTTTGTGATGATTGTTAGTAATTGGGGGTAATTTGTGGATAACCTTATAGAGCATTACGAAATGTGATTGTTCATCACCTATGCATTGTTCTAAAACTTATCTTACAACTTATGCGTTTAAAAGGTTAAATTTGCCAAAGGTTACCTGAAAAAGGAATCAAACTTATATTCCTTTGGTCTCAAAATATAGAATCATGACAGATGCAATGATCAAAGTTTCCGACGCTGCTTTTGACCACATCCGAACACTTAGAGTAGAAGAAGGGTATGATGAAACCTATGGACTACGCGTGAGTGTCGATGGAGGTGGATGTAGCGGACTGATGTACAAACTCGATTTTGACAATACAGAAAAGCCTGGTGACCAAGTCATCGAAGACAAGGGCATCAAAATTTTTGTAAGTATGAAAAGCTTACTCTTCCTCGTAGGTACAGAGCTGGATTATACGGGAGGATTGCAAGGTAAGGGATTCCATTTCTCCAACCCCAACGCATCCCGTACTTGCGCTTGTGGAGAGAGTTTCTCTGTATAGGTAGGTACTGCCAGTCTCATCTCGGGTGTCATCACGTGTGATTGTGTAATGATTGTTTTGGGTTTGCTTCTACAATCTCTGATGGGTATAGATTCCCAACACAGATTCTAGGGATGGACAGAAACCATGCCATTGAATATAAAATCACGCATGATAGGTCTCGACAAATTAAGTCACTTCTGTAAAAGGAGTGGCTTTTTTCATGTTTGACTCCTTTTTTCGATATTCGCATTTGTCTTACCACACTTACTACTAACTCCTTTGGCCACATGCGTTGGTTAAAATTCATTTTGGGTCTTTCATTGACCGTCACACTCGCTGTCACCCTGATGTATCCACTGGATATTGCCCCATTCGCTTTGGGCAAGTTCCTAGACCCTTTTTCTGGATTCTGGCAGAATGCTCGTATACAGACTGCTTCTGAAATAGCGATTGAAGGACTCACCACCTCTGCAGATGTCACATACGACGAACGAGGCGTGGCACATATCTTTGCCCAAAATGACAGAGACCTTTATTTTCTCCAAGGCTACACAACAGCCAAGGATCGTCTCTGGCAAATGGAGTTTCAAGTGATGGCAGCAGCAGGTCGCCTGACAGAGATTGTAGGAAGAGGGCCAGAAGATGCGGTTTTGAATCTAGATAGGACAAACAGAAGGAAAGGGCTGCCTTTTGCGGCGGAACGTGCATTGGAACTGATGCGCCAGGATGAAGTCACCTGGACAGCCATTAGTTCATATTCAGACGGAGTCAACGCTTACATCCAAAGCCTCAAACCCTATGATTATCCTATTGAATACAAGATTTTGGGATACGCACCAGAGCCTTGGTCTCCCTTTAAGTCTGCTCTCCTCCAAAAGTATATGGCCAATACTCTAACGGGAGGGACAAGTGACATCGAAAATACCAATGCTTTAGCAGTTTGGGGGAAAGAAGTATTTGACATTCTCTATCCCGAGTATCCCGTAGCTCAAGAACCTATTGTCCCTAAATACACCCGCTTTAGAAGGAGAGATTTCAATCGTCCCCCACCTCCACCATTAGACTATTATCCCGATTCTCTCTTCCTCAATGCAGGGGAGACAGAACCTAAAGATCCAGATGAGGCGATTCTAGGGTCTAACAACTGGGCGGTCAGCGGTCGAAAGTCTGCTACAGGTTATCCTATGCTAGCCAATGACCCTCATTTGGGACTCAACCTGCCCTCTATCTGGTATGAAATACAGCTGAGTACACCCGATGTCAATGCCTATGGTGTTTCCTTGCCTGGGGCACCTGCGATCATCATCGGATTCAATGATTCGATTTCATGGGGAGCGACAAATGGTACCCAGGACGTCCTGGATTATTACACCATCACGTTCAGAAACGAGCAAGCACAGGAGTACCTGTATGATGGAGAGTGGCTCCCTGTGCGCAACCGAATCGAAACACACAAAATCAAGGGCGAGGCCCCTTTCCTCGATACGGTCCGTTACACCCATATCGGACCCGTCATGTACGACGAAAACTTCAAACCCAAGCCGATGCCATTGGCCGTACGCTGGATGGCGCATGAGCCTTCCAACGAGCTACTGGCCTTCCATAGGTTGAATCGTGCCCATAACTACGAAGAGTATGTAGCGGCGTTCGAGACCTATCTCTGCCCTGCCCAAAACTTCGTGTTTGCCTCCACCTCAGGAGACATCGCCATCTGGCAGCATGGGCAGTTTGTAAATAAGTGGAACCAACAGGGCCGATTTGTCCTAGACGGGTCAAGGAAAGACCATATGTGGGGCGAATACATCCCAAGAGAGCAGATTCCCCATGTACTGAATCCTGATCAGGGCTTTGTACAATCTGCCAATCAGCATCCGACATCCCCCTATTATCCCTACTACTACAACGGCCGATTCGAGCCTTACAGAGGACGCCGTATCCAAGCTCTGTTAGCATCGAAGGATACCCTCACCTTTGAGGATATGCGGGCTTTTCATATGGACAATTTTGCCATTGGTGCTTCAGAGGTATTGCCGACGCTGCTGAGCTTGCTGGACACGACACAGTTCATGCAACAGGATCAGAAAGTCTATGAGGTGCTGAAAGCGTGGGATTATCAATACGATGCAGATCAAATCGCTCCGACGATTTATGATATATGGTGGCGCATCTTGTATCGGGCCATCTGGAATGATGAGTTTGAGCCTCTAGCAGAGCGAGACATCCTGATCAATTCCCCTAATTCTAGTACAACAGTACAGATCCTGCGCGACAGCAGCGAATTTACCTTCTATAATGAGCTAGGTGATACAACGAAGCGTACCCGCGAACAGCTCGTCAACTATACTTTCAATCGTATGGTGACCGAGCTAAATGAAGCATATCCAGAAGAAGTAGATCAACAATGGGGACAGAGTCGTCAGACAGACATTCGTCACCTTAGCCGTGTGCTCACCTCCTTTAGTCGCCTCGGGCTAGAGACCAGTGGCACGCGCCGCGTCCTCAATGCTACAGGCCGCTACCGAGGGCCGAGTTGGCGGATGATCGTGATGATGGGACCTGAAGTCAAAGGGTACGGCGTGTATCCTGGCGGTCAAAGTGGTCATCCCGGAGATGCCGACTATGATGGTTTCATCGACAAGTGGATGGAAGGCAATTACTACGAGCTGCGCTTTATGCGTAACCCGCAGGACGGCGCAAAAGAAGCAGATGCACGAATCACCTACCGACCTACTGAGACAGAGGAGTAATATCCAGCTAGTTATAGACTAGCAATCAAACCATTGACAATCCGTTAGCTGAAAATATGAGATTTCTTATTCGCTTTTTGCTCATGGCCCTGGTGGGTTATCTCTTCGGATCTTACGCCCCCCAGTGGTCTCTGTGGCCCATCTTTGTTGGAGGAATTTTGATCGGCGTACTATTGAGCCGTCAAAAGAAAAAGCGCCAGTTCGGTAAGCGAAAAATGCCTCGGACCTATGCTTTCTGGGCAGGGTTTGCGGCTATGTTTTTGCTATGGGGAGGAATGGCTTACTGGCTGGATCAGCAAAATGGAGGCATCCTCAGCGCAAAAGTTGGCCAGATTGTATTCGCCAGCAGTAGCCTGGGGACCTCTTCAGATATCGGGACGATCATGGTTTTGATTTCATCCTTGCTGGGAGGCCTTGCAGGAGGGTTCAGTATGATGACGGGAAACTTTTTGGGAGAGGCGATCAAGAGCTAAATCAGGCTATACAGACTACAGACGTAGGGAAGCCAGGCGTGAGATAAAATAGGTTGTATAGCCCAAACTTTAAGCATGGGACTAAACTCCACATGCTGTATAGTACTGTCCCTTCAGGACAATGAATCAGCACTAAACCCTGAAAGGGTGGCATCCTACAGGCTAGTGGTTTCAACCCTAGACTACAGGATTAATTTCTACCACCCCATTTCTTATGACCTCTTATTCATTCCCCTAAAAAAACCTATCCTCATTCTCCCCCATCTATCCCTGCTTCTCCATATATTTCTTCCAATAACGCAACAATCCAGCGACACTCATCCAGGCAGGATTAGCAGCCTCATACATGGGAATCTCACGCTCGGGAACACCCGCATCACGTAACTCTTTTGCAGCAAATGCTTGGAACTTAGGTGTCACCTCGGCAGGGGAAGTTCCTGCTTCAAAATAAGGTTTCATCCATGCCTTCCAGCCTTGCAGCCGCTCCGACAACTCCTCAAAGTGCGCCTGAACATCCGTCACCTCTCCATAGTGAGTGAGATAGAGCTTTTGGGGATCAAGGGATAAAATTCGCTGAATGGATCGCTCCCAAGCTTCTATATCAATATCTGGCGGGGGACAAGGGGGGACGACTGGGCCTAAATTTACTCTACAACCCGCGACATCTCCTGTAAATATCTCTTCTCCTATCTGCCATGCAATGTGATGACTCGCATGTCCAGGGGTATGTAATGCCTTGAACGTATGGTCTCCGACTTGAACTTCACTTTCATCCTCTACACTGATCAACTGATCTGCGGGGATGGCATGCATTTCTCCCCAAAGGCTTTCCATTTCCTCACCATAAATCCGCTTAGCGGAGTTGTAAAGTTTGGTGGGGTCCAGCATGTGCTTGTATCCGAAGGGGTGTACATAGACCTTGGCACCAGTCTCCGCAAATGCCCAAGCACCGCCCGCATGGTCAAAGTGGATGTGCGTCAAAAAAACATGTTGGATGTCTGCGGGGGTGTAACCATGGGTGGCAAGCCCTTTCTTCAGCATCTCAAAAGTGGAGTGGGGTCCTGTTTCGACTAAAACAGGACCTTCAGATGTTTCTACCAAAAAGGAAGCAATGGCAGATTCTACCTTAAAATGTAGGTCTAGCGTATGTACCATAGAAGTCAGTCAAATGTGTGCCACCAATATATCAATTATATTGATCTGAGGCATTTTCAACTGCTACTCTATGACTAATTTTCTGACGATGCGCTGTCCTTTGGCTTTGATTTCAATCAGATAGATCCCAGGGGCTACACCTTGTAAATCATATGTTTGTGTCATTCCCATCATTTCGCTTTGTCGCATCCCTTGACCGAGTGCATTGAGCAAGCGAATCTCTTTCACAGCACCCAGGAGTTGCTCTCCTTCAAATGTGATGTTGACGATGTCCTGTGTAGGGTTGGGGTAGATATTGACAGCCTGGGCTAGATTGAGATTGGGAATGAATGTGGTAGTTGTATCTACTGGATTTCCTCCACTGCCTGTGGTATCAATAGTGGTAGGTCCGCAGAAGGTCGGCGCAGCTCCCATCTTCAATAAGATCAAGCCGCCATTTTCATTTCCTATCACAAAAGTCGGATCTCCAGAACCATCGAGATCTGCTACAGCAGGAGAAAGTCCTCCCCTCAAGTATCGCTCTAGTACCGTGTCTGCTCCCGTAAGAGGTTGGGTCAGTCCCAATGCAGCATCTTTGTACACTTCCAAGAATCCTCCTGAGCCTCCAACGATCAAGTCGAGTGAACCACTTTTATCGACATCAAATAGCTGGGGACGTACGACAGTAAAGGTATCTCGGGCGATCTGAGAGAAAAACTGTACATCACCATATTTGTCTTGCTCTTTTTGTAAGGTAAAATTATTGGCGTCTCCTACGTTTTTATAAAATGTCACGCGTCCCAAGAAGCTCCCAAAGAAAAGGTCCAAATCTCCATCATTGTCAATATCAGATAAGGTAGGATTGGAAGAAGAACTCAAGAACACAGGGTTACTATTCTGATCAAATAAAAACTGTGAAGGATCTAATACGAATTGGACGGTCTGTCCAGGGCCTGCTAGATTGTTGAAGCGATAAATCCGTCCATTGCTGGCACCAATCAGCATGTCCACATCATTGTCCCCATCCAAGTCACCAAAGGCAGGAACTGTATTGATGATGAAAGGGAAGTTTTGGCTGAAGCTCATGTAGTCACGCGTCTTGAGCTGGAAGGCAGGCTGGGTAGCGGTACCTATATTCTCGTAGAGGTGCAGCTCTGTAGAACCACGAATCGTATCTCCCACTTTAAAATTAGACACAAAATTCCCGACGATGATGTCGAGCTTTCCATCTCCATTATAGTCGAAGAATGCAGGAGCCGAATTGGTCCCCGCGTCGATATGGTCATTCACCATAAAGGTTCGATCTCGCTGCTGCCAAATAGGCGCCGCATTGGTTCCTTCATTCTCAAACCAACTCATGCCCTTGACATTTTCGATGGAGGTCGGATCGGGGTTTTTAGGAGCAGAAACTAGGTCCTTGAGCCCATCCTGGTTCACATCTACCCAGTAATTTGCCACATAATTCCAGACACGAATCGAATCTCCATTACCTGGGTATCCGTAGATCGCATCCATGACGATGGGATCTTCTGTAGGCCCTGCGCTGATCGCAAGGTTGGATCGATTGGTCCCGATATCTCCCAGTAGCATATCCATGAACCCATCGCCATTGTGGTCAAACATCATCAGAGTGGTACCTGCATGACGCGTATTTGTGGGAGAAGGGCGATTGATGGGCTGACAAGCAAATGAAGTCGTATCAGGAAAAAAGAGTGAGTCGTTGGATGTATACTCGTTAAAGTGCCCCCAGCATGATGTCACCTTTTGGTACATCAATGAATCACAATTCCCCATCGTCTCCATGGAGAGATTGCGGTACCACGTCAAGCGGTTGAACCCAACCTGCGTCGCGATGATGTCTATGTCACCGTCAAAATCTACATCTCCAATCGCAGGCACATCTCCCTTACTCATGCTGACTAGCTCCTGGCCTCCACTTGCATCCTCTGCAAACAGAATCGAATCCACCAATATGAATCCGATAGAATCTTCACATGCTTGGTACCCTTGGTAGACTCTGAACCGATTGCCCCCGCCTGAGATACAAAATAGATCGGCGATCGAATCTTTGTTATAGTCAATGAACATCCCTTCTTGCCGACACTCACAATTGGCGAAATTTGCTTCATACTTAGGCGCATATTCGTAATCGCCATTGCCCATGTTCATAAGGGGAATAAAAATCAATCGCTGGAAGATGGAGCCTTCGTCCATGACGACAATATCTTCTCTTCCATCCATATTAAAGTCTATGTTTGATACCTTGGGATTGTCAATTCCTCCTGTCCAAGGATAGGCAAGAAGCGTCCCATCTATTTCCCTGACCTCAATGTCATTTCTCAACTGCAACTGCTGGCCCCATAGGGAAGTGGAGAACAGCAACAGGAAGGCATAAACTACTCCATTTTTCATGGTGAAATATTCGTTGACGTTCATTTAAGGGATATTTATAATGATATGATCAATGGATAGATGGTTTTCCATAAGTAATAGACGAGACTTGAAGGAATTTCTGATCAAGTCTTCTTATTCATCTATTATAACAAAGTTAGTGTAGATCGACTATGTTTGGAAATGTAAAAGGAATGCCTGATTTCATCCGTGATGTAGGTTAAATACCTTCCCAAATCAAATGGATAGATGTAGGGTTGCTTAGAATATCAAGTCTAATAAGAGCACCATCACAAAACCTACAGTCCCCATAATTCCGGTTGTGCCAGTCCAAGCCTTGAAGGTCTGCGTGGTCGTCATGTCCAGGTATTTATTGACGAGCCAAAATCCACTGTCATTCACATGTGAGAGCATGGTCGCGCCTGAGGCAATCGCCAATGTCAGCAAGGCCAACTCTGCTTCGGTCTCTGTCCCCAAAAGTAGCGGTGCGACCAGACTCGCAGCTGTAATCATCGCTACGGTAGTAGATCCCTGTAAAACACGAACTACGGTAGCCGCAAAAAAGGCAAATACAAGGGTAGAGATTCCCCAGGATTGCATCATTTCGGCCATCATTGTTCCCGCACCTGTATCGATCAAAATCTGCTTGAATGCGCCCCCTGCCCCTGTCAGCAATATGATGATGCCTGCAGGAGCAAGCGA
Source organism: Bacteroidota bacterium (assembly GCA_039820545.1). Classification (GTDB taxonomy): domain Bacteria; phylum Bacteroidota; class Bacteroidia; order J057; family J057; genus JALEFZ01. The sequence continues at coordinate 42,503 of JBCBPW010000029.1, forward strand.
CTTGGTGCTGATGGTAAGCAATTGGTCCAAAGAGACCCCACGCATCACGCCCAAGAGTAGCCATGCCAAGAGATTGGCCAGAATCAACGCCACAAAGGGGTGACCGATCAATTGAAAGATGCTGTATACAGTGCCCCAACCTTCTGGAATAAGGGCAGCACCCACAATCAATAGGATAGGGACCACAATTAAAAAGAAGATCAAGCTGGCAGAAGGTGCCTGTATCTCTGATGCACTTTCCTCCTCTGAGGTTTCAGGTGCAGACAAAAATATCTGTGCAGAAAGATATCGACTATAGATCAGTCCTCCAATGACGGCTGTGGGTATCGAAACGATGATTCCTAATCCAATCACCCATCCCAAATTGGCTTTGAGGATTTCGGCGACTGCTATGGGACCCGGTGTAGGGGGAATGAATCCATGTGCAATGGCCAGACCAGCAAATAAAGGAATGGCAAAAAATAAAAGTGATTTTCCTGTCTTGCGTTGAAGCGCGTAAACGATGGGAACCAAAATCACAACGGCCACATCAAAAAATATCGGGATAGAAACGAGAATACCTGTACCGAGCAGTGCGAGTGGAGTTCCTCTATCCCCTGCAAGTCTCAAAAGTTGCGTCGCTAATTGTTTGGCACCACCCGAGTATTCCAGGATCGCACCAAAAATTGCGCCCAAACCTACGACAGTCGCGACAAAACCCAAGGTGCTCCCCATACCATTTTTGATGCTGTCAATGATGCTCTGCGGAGGTAAGCCGCTCAGTAGCCCGACACATACACAGGAAATCAATAGCGCCAGGAATGCTTGAAATCGTAATACAAGAATGAGCACGAGCAGCAAGGCAATGCCACCTAGCACAGCCAAAAGCAAAGGGTAATCTATCATCTTAGGCGAATAGTAGGAGTGGTTTCTCCTCAAGATAAGAAGATTTCTATGGGAAGTCAGAATAGAAGGGCTTACCATTCATTCCCTTTTCTGCACCTTCAACATATATGCAGCTATATATGTAATAAGAGAGAGAGGAAATGTTTGGAAAAAGTTTAGCTGTAACACAGTTAGGCGTGTGTTAAGAAATTGGGTAAGTAAAGATAAAACAACCAATATTCTAACCAGATGTTAAAGAAAAAAGTGCATTTCCAGCAAGCTAAAGCACAAAACGCAAACATTTTGTAAAAGAACTCTTAACTATTTTTCAATTTATTTAACTTTGCCCTAATATAAACTCATGAGCTGTCACCTATCCAGCTCATTTTTGCGAAATTTACTCTAACCCAAGATCAATGAGGCAATTTTTACATTTTCTTGGTGCCGCAATTTTTTTGCTGGGCACCCTGTCCCTCTATAGTCAGGGTGTGACCACAGCAACTCTGCGTGGCCAAATCACTGATGTAGAAGGACTTCCTTTGAGTGGAGCGACCATTCGTGCGATCCACACACCTTCTGGTACAAAGTACGGAGTGAACACGAGAGATGATGGAAATTACACCTTGGCAAACCTTCGCGTCGGAGGTCCCTACAAGATTGAAGTTTCTTTTATCGGGTATCAAAAACAACAATTAACTGGTATTTATCTCAATCTGGGGCAGAAGCTCCAGCAGAACTTTACCCTCGCATCCGAGGATGTCTCTATGGACGATGTAGACATCGTCGCGACACCTGATCCGATCATGAACGGAGACCGTACAGGAGCGGAGACCAACATCGACAATACACAGTTGCGTCGTCTCCCCACGATTTCTCGTTCGGCGAGTGACTACACACGTCTGAATCCTGCCTCTTCTGGCAACTCTTTCGCTGGTCGAAACGACCAGTTCAACAACTTCTCGCTGGATGGCTCGATCTTCAACAACCCCTTCGGTCTAGATGCGGCGACCCCAGGTGGTCAGACAGATGCTCAGCCGATCTCGCTAGATGCTATCGACCAAATCCAAGTAGCCATTGCGCCTTATGATGTCACCCAGGCAGGATTTACAGGTGCTTCTGTCAACGCTGTCACCAAGTCAGGTACGAATGAATTCAAAGGGACAGTCTTCGGTTTCTTCCGTAACCAAGACCTGACAGGAACGAAAGTAGCTTCCACAGACATTGTTGTCCCTGACCTCTCTCAGTTGCAGACAGGTTTTAGCCTTGGCGGTCCCCTGATCAAGAACCGTTTGTTCTTCTTTGCCAACCTCGAAATCGAGCGTCGTAGCGACTTGGGATCCAACTTCATCGCCAATAATCCTGACCGAAATGGAGAAAACGTTTCTCGTGTAGAAGAAGCAGATCTCATTGCTGTGCAGACAGCCTTGGCTGGTCTAGGGTATAATACAGGTGCCTATGAGGGCTATATCCACCGTACAGACAACGAAAAGGGGATCTTCAAGCTGGACTTTGCGATCAATGAGAAGAACACCCTGACGGCGACTTATAACTTCTTGCGTGCAGCCAAGCAGAAGCCCGCGCACCCATCTGCCCTCGGACGTAGAGGTCCAGATGCGACGACGCTACAGTTCTTCAACTCTGGCTACGAGATCAACAACAACATTCAGTCAGGTATCCTCGAATGGCGTTCATTGATCAACAATCGCTTCTCCAACAAATTGCAAGTAGGCTACTCCTCTTTCCGCGACTTCCGTAATGCATTGTCTGATCCTTTCCCTGTTGTGAATATCCTGAGAGACGGTATCCGCTACATCGTAGCAGGTCATGAGCCTTTCTCTATCAACAACGTACTGGATCAAGATGTATTCCAGATCACCAATAACTTCAATGCCTATCTAGGTGATCACACGATTACTGTCGGAGCTTCTTTGGAGCGCTTTGACTTCAACAACTCCTTCAATCTGGGTGTATATGACTCTCCTGGAAATCCTGGTGGTACTTTTGGTCCTGGCTTTGCTTCTGTGCAGGCCTTCTTGGATACCGTCAACTCTGGTGCATTTGATGATGATGCAGCTTTTGCTCAAGAGACATTTGACAACAACAATGCGAATGATTCATGGGCACTCGCAGAGACCAATGTGGGACAGGCAGCCTTCTACCTACAGGATGAGTGGTCTCCTAACAATAACTTGAAGTTGACTTTCGGATTGCGTTTTGATCTTCCATTGTACTTCGATACACCTGAAAAAATCCAGGAAAACATCGATCGCAATTGCTGTGTAATTGAAGACCTTCGCTATTTTGACGAAAATGGTGATTCCATTCGCTTCGCGCACACACAGCTACCTGATCAGGTGCCTTTGATCTCTCCTCGTTTTGGATTTAACTGGGACGTAAATGGACAAGGCAAGACACAGGTACGTGGAGGTACAGGTCTGTTTACGGGTCGTTTCCCATTCGTATGGGTAGGAAACCAGGTGGCGAATCCCAACTTCTTCTTCTACAATGTGACACGTCCTGACTTCCGTTTTCCACAGGTATGGCGAACCAATCTAGGGATTGACCAGGCATTTGGTGAGGGATGGATTGCGACTATGGATGCGATCTATACGCAGGATATCAATGGGATGATGGTACGCAACTACGGTCTGACAGCTCCCTCTGGTACGCTACAGGGTGTGGACAATCGTGTGATCTATCAACCCACAGACCGCGCCAATGACTTTGCAAATAATGCGTATGTATTCACCAATACGGACATTGGCTACACCTTCAACTTAACGCTTCAATTGCAACGCACTTGGGGTAAGGACTTCTACACGAGCATCGGTTACAACTTCCTGGATGCACAAGATGCAAGTTCTATCGAGGCGGAGATTTCTTCTGATGCGTATGACCGTAACCCTGCCATTGGTGATGTGAATCAGGCAGTACTGGCACCCTCTCTTTATGGCAATCGTCATCGTTTCGTCGGTTCTGGTTTCAAGAAGTTTACCTATGGCAACATGGCGACGACAATCGGTCTGTTCTTCGAATATGCACAAGGGGGCCGCTTTAGCTACACGTACTCTGGTGATCTGAATCGTGATGGTTCTCCATTGAACGACTTGATCTACATTCCTACAGCTGATGACTTGAACAACATGCAGTTTGCAGGAGATGTAGAAGCGCAGGAGTCACAGCGCGAAGCACTCCAGAACTTCATCTTGCAGGACGGCTATTTGAGCGAGCGTAGAGGAGGATATGTAGAAAAGTATGGCATCCTCAGCCCGTGGTTTAGCACATGGGATTTGCGTATCCTACAGGACTTCAATTTCCAGGTAGGAGCACAGACACATACCATTCAGGCGAGCTTTGACTTCTTAAACTTGGGTAACTTGATCAGCTCCAACTGGGGTGTACGTCAGTTCCCTGTCAATACGCAGCCTATCGGTGTGACTGTAGATGAAAATAACGTACCAACTTATAGTTTTGACGAAGCGTTGACTTCTACATTTACCAATGACTTTGGTCTGAACTCACGCTGGCAGTTGCAGTTAGGTTTACGTTACATTTTCTAGTAAAAAAATAGAACAACCATTAAGTATAAAGGAGAGGCTATTGAGCCTCTCCTTTTTTTATTTGAAAATATTTTAAATAAAATATTTAATCAAAATTTTCTGTATACCTCTTTTATTGAGAGATTTATCCAATAGTAGTACCTAGTGTTTCATATTTATGAAATATATATTAAATTAAAGGAAGCCATACTTTTCTTTCACATTTAGCATTAAAATAGAATCATTACCCTATCTCTTATAGCACAAGATATTTCATGATATAGCATATTCTCTACTGGTTTTCCGGTAGATCTGCTTGACTAAATAGGTAGGTTTTCCTGTCAGATTTGACCGTATCTTAGTTACAAGGTTTTAGTAGCTACATATTAGATCGTTCTTTTCACACTCATTAATCATTAGCCACAAATTTAAATTTTTACCCTCATGCTAAGCGCCAATCTACATACCAATACGGAAGGACTATCTATTGTCGAACTGACTCTTACAGGTGTAGGATCACAGGTCAAAATCTTCTATGGAAGAGACGGTGAAGAGACATTTCATATTATGGTGGAATCCAATATGGAGCAGAGCCTTCCAGGCGGACAGATCGTTGATGTAGAACCAGGTCAGCCCATCATCATTGGTCTCAAGTGCCCCAATGTAAAAACCGTCACTACACAAGATGGACCCAATGGCACGACCCATACATTGCAAGCAGTAGCGGACGCCACAGAATCCATGATGGATGCATTACCTGAAGGTGGATGGAATCGCATGAAGAATTGTCAGTCCATCCCCTCATGGATTCGTCCCAAAGCACCAAATGTTGCTTAAGACTATGACTGCAATTCCTTTTTCATGCACTTGATGAAATTAGTTTCAATTAGCATTGTTATATATGATAAATTACGGAGGATATGGGAGTAAAATCCTATATCCTTCGTAGTTTTCTAGGCCTCAATATCCCTGGACTCTCTTCTACAAAACCCGATGAATAGATCTCTCCCTCTGACATTTGCCATTGCGTTGATCCTTGGGCTTTCAAGCTGCCAGGAATCACTCGATGAACCTACCTATACCGCATCAATTGATCAGGATAGTATCGCCCATATCCTACAAGACGCGCTCTCTGTTCAATCCGAAAATCCTAAACTCGCGCTTAATCTGGTCATAAAGGGACTGGATATGATTCCAGACGAAGAAGAGTCTTCCTCAAAAGGGGACCTACTCGTACTCAAAGGGGATCTATATAAAGCAAATGGGAAATATGAATATGCCTTAGAATATTATGAACAAGCAGAAAAAGTAACCTTTGCACTAGGAGATTCTATCGGGTACAGTCGCAACCTAGGGGTCAAGGGGCATACACACTTTTTATTGGGGGAATACCTAGAAGCCATCGAGAACTTGACCAAGGCGATTCTTGTTTTGAAACGTAACAAGGAGAAAATCAATCCTTCTTCTGTTAGCTCAGAAAAGATCTATAAATCTGACCTCTGTAATTTGTATATCGACTTCATTGAGCTATACACTTCCATTGGAGAATTTGAAAAAGGAGAAGCCTATGCAGATAGTTGCTGGAACCTAAGTGATAATGCTTCCTTAATGAGTCTCAAAGCACGCTTATTTTCTACCGTAGGAAGACTCCGTATGGCAAATGGGATTTACAACAATGACCAAGCACTTATCCAAAATGCACTTCAACACTATCGAGAGAGCAACGCACTTTACCTGAGCTTGGGAACTCCTGAGTATGCAGAGGAAAACTACGGCAACATCGCCAATGTCTTCCAGTACATGGCAGATCTCCTCTACGAAGATCCTAATCAAACCCGCCCCACTGCTTCTCGCAACATGCTCGACAGCTCCTTTTTCTACATCACAGAGTATCTACAACTCAGTAAGAGCCAAAATAGATTACAGGGCATCTCTATAGGACTGAGAATGCTGGCGGGTTATAATTCTCAGATTGGGGAACATGTGCTCGCCAAAAATCAAGTTTTGCAGTCATTAGTAGCAGCTGGAGAGATAAAATCGCTGGAAGATTCTGTCTACAGCTATTGGCAGCTCTCTGAAATTTACTATGCCTTGGGACAGCACGACTCTGTCCTTTGGTACTTCCAAGAATATGATAACATCAAGAGCAAGTATTTGAAGCAAAACAATGCGCAAAATATGGCTTATGAGGAAGCCAAGTACCAAACAGATATCATTGCACTGGAAAAAGAACAAATTAAGGCCCTTGCCAAACAGCGATTTCGCAATACCTTGACTATTGCAGGTACAGGCGCGATTGTCTTACTGGTATTCATCGGCTACTTTTATATGCGCAATCAGCAGCAGCGTAAGTTGATGAGTCAGCAATCTACCATGAACCGTCAGTTGGTCGTAGATCTAATCAAGGAGCAGGCCATCGAATCCTTAAACTCTAAGCTGGAAGGCCAGGAGAAAGAGCGGAAACGTATCGCCCGCGAACTACATGATAGATTGGGAGGGACACTGGCAGCTGCCAAGCTGAGTCTCGAAGGACTGGGTAGGAGATTGGGTAGCGACCACAAAGATCACTACAATCACGCTCAGGATCTCCTGCAAATGGCTTATCAAGAGACACGACAGCTCTCGCATGATATGATGGCCTTGCCTCTCAAGCATTTGGGGCTGGAAGCTTCCTTCCAAGCACTTTGTGATACCATCAACAAAAGTGATAAAATTGAAGTAACTTATGATGCGACATTTCAGACGACTTCTTTCTTAAGTCCTGAAGCAGAGATTCATCTATACCGCATTTTGCAAGAGCTACTTCAAAATGTCATCAAACACGCAAGAGCGACACAAGTATTTGTGCAGATTACGCAGACAATAGAAGAATTTACGCTTTTGGTAGAGGATAACGGAAGAGGGTTTCCCAAAAATACGAACAAATCAGGCAGAGGAATGGGCCTCTCCAATATCCAAGACCGCATCAACCACCTCAAAGGAACACTCGAGATAGACAGCCAACCTGGAAAAGGTAGTACGATCATTATTCAACTCCCCCCGATTACATGATAAGAATTCTCATTGTAGATGACCATACGGTTTTTGCAGAGTCCATCGCCCATCGACTGGCAGAGGAAGAGGATATTCATATCATGGGACTTGCCGCGGACGAAGTAATCGCAGAACAACTCCTAGAAAAGGAAGTATCCAATATTGATGTAGCATTGCTGGATATACGACTCTCTCAAGGAGAAGCCGAAGGCCTGGAACTCGCAGAACATATCCGAAAAAACTTTCCCCAAATAAAGGTGATCATGCTCAGCATGCACCTTCATGGTGCTTACATCCATCGGATGTTCAACTCTGGCATTGGGGGCTACCTCCTCAAAAATACAGGCATCGACGAAGTCCTCTATGCCATCCGATGTGTCGCAGCAGGTAAGCGTTACTATTCACAAGAAATAATGTCCACTATGGATGAATTCATCCTCAGCGGCGCCCCTGTCAATCCACATAAAATCCACCTTACACCTACAGAGTCTTATATACTCGAACAACTTGCCGAAGGACTCAGCTCAAGAGAGATTTCTCAAAAAATGGGAAACAAAGAGTCTACGGTTGAAGTCCATCGTCGAAATATCTTGGCGAAATTTGGCGTCAATAAAGTGGCCAAACTCGTCAAAGAAGCCATCCGACTTGGCTTTCTTTCTATCGAAAAGTAAGACCTCGACAAGCAGGCGATCAGTCCATCATCTTGCAGAAAAGTCTCCAATCATGTTACCCTCATGGATCCTGATTTTTCTGATCCAAGGCATAAATTGCAAAACTCGCCAGCCAGTGCCCCCCTGCATAATCGTGGCTCGTAAGTCCTGGTAGGCTGAATGCCATGTGCTCATCAGCTATCTGACGGAGAGCAGATTCTTTGTCGGGAAGCGAAGAGGCAATGCTATACAATACCCAGGCACGACTAAAGTTGAGTCCGTCTAAATGGACCAATTTTCCATCGCTACGGTCACTTACAGTGGCAGGCTGCATGCGCTCGACAGAAGGAAGAAACTTTTCAAACCAAGAGGAGAATTCTCCAGAGCTTAACACACGATGCATGATATCTGCTTCTTCCAGACAGGGAGATAGAAAGTCAAATCCACCAGGCTCCCATGAAAGTGGACAGTCCACATCCTGTAAATAATAGTCACGGGCACGCTGCTCAATGAGTGCTTTGAGGTCCGATCGGCCTACGGCCATAGCATAGTCCCAGGCAAAGGCCATCCCAAAAGCTGTATTGGGGTGCTCGCCAACACGAATCGGATAATTCAACTTGGGGAAAAAGTCTACATACTTTTGGACGATCAATTCTTCTAGTGGACGCAGATTGGCTCGCCATACCCTGGCATCGGGATCATCCCAAGTGTGGAGTTCGTAAACCAGCTTTAGCAGCCATGCCCAGCCATACGTCCGCTCGTAATTTCTGTTGTGCCTATCCTGAAAATAGGCTACCTCTCGCTCGATATTCTCAGGTGTAAAATGCCGATGAAACTTCTCCCGAATGCCTTGCCCTAGTGAAAGATCGGGATAGGCCTTTAGCAATCTCACGAGTGACCAATGCCCATGCACAGCAGAATGCCAATCGAAACAACCATAAAAGGCAGGATGTAATTCACGAGGCTCTGCCAAATAACTAGAATCCCCCAAGACCTGACCGAGCTTGTTGGGATACTCTTGTGTGATGCAGGTGTAGGCCATCTCCGACATTCGCTCTGCTGCCGCTTGATCCAAATCAAGGACAACTGTTGTCGCTATTTCATCAGGAGCTTCCTTCATATCAGGTGAAGGTTGGCAGCTTAACAAAAAAAACAAGATCAAAATCCATGTCCATTGTATCATTTTCTGCATGATGGTAGATGTGTTTGTGAATGTGAAATGTGAGATAGATAAAGTACCTAGCAGGAAATATCACTTTTCAATTACGACAAATTTACCTGTCATTTTTTCTGTATCTGTATCGATCCGATATATATATATCCCTGGCTCAAGTGTACTCGTCTCAAAGCGGTCTTCGTCCGTGCTCAACTCTCTTATCCATATCTGCCGACCCATCTGATCAAATACACGAAATGTACTTCCCTCAGAGGGAAAATCACGTGACCTTATCCTTAACAAGTCCCCTCTCACGATCGGATTAGGTGCCAACTGAAAGGCACTTTCATTCAGATAGATCGCATGTAGTATTTCTGTTCGTAAAGTCTCGCCATTTGTCAGACGGACCTCTATTTGATACTCATTCAATCCTTCTGATACAGATCGATCAAGGAAATAATATGCTAATCGGTCGGGGCGCCATACTTGAATCTGACTTTCCTTCCCATCTGCATCTAGTCTTAAGATACGGATTTCGTCTACCCCATAAAATGTCCCCAGGCCCAGATAGAGCCCCACACCTTCGACTTCGGTAATGACAAAACTATAATTGATATAACAACTCCCCTCATTGAGTGAAGTACTGAGTGCAGGGCTTCGAATGCCCCATTCCCCACCAGGAAATACAGGCTGAACGGCAAAAACCTGCGGGTCTACCTCTGCCTTTTGAAGTACAATACCGTTACCAGAAGTTTCCTGATACAACTCCAAATTTGTGTCTCCCAAGCTAAAAAATCGATAGCTCGTTGCTCCAGGTACGGGTTCCCAGCGAATCTGTAAGGTATCTGCACAGTCAAGTCCTACAGCAATTTGTGGCGTCCGAGAAATGACAAAAGGCTCTGTAAGGTATACCTCATTTCCTACAATCATTCGTGCTAACGCAGGACCCAAAACATCAGGAGATGTCCATCGATACACCCCCTTTTCCAAGGCTACTGATTCAGCTATGGTCAGCCAATCCAAGCCCTCATTGAGAGAATATTCTAGCCTCCCTTGGGCAGCAGACAGGGTGGATCTCCATCGAAAATATGTGTCAGATTCACCATCATATGGAATATTATCCCTATTTACGGGGAAATCCCAAATCCATGATTCATTTTCCACAAAGTGAAAGACAAGGGCAAAGGCCTGTTCAGAGGTTGCCATACGGCTTCCTGCTATCCTGACTTGCATCGGTCCAGATGAGGGATTATTGATGATGATCTGTTCAATATTATTCAAATGGTCTTCACCCTCTGTAGCAGGAAGTAAGAGAGAGTCGGGATGGGGAAATGTCTGGAGGACTTGAGGAAAGTAGGTTCGAGAGAGAGGATCTTCCAGGACCATGTCGAGGTCATTCATCAAGACAACGTCTGATCCAGCGGGGGCTGGCGGATCTATCCACACGAGGCTTACCTTGAGTTGGGCTATATTTTCTGGAACGGAGATTTCGTAGGTACTGATCGTGGAATCTGATACGATATCATGATAAAATTGGCCTTTGGCAAGCATCTCCATACTGGCATCCAAGTTCATATTTCCATAGCCTGTCTGATGATCTAACCCTGGCTGCCCCACATCTTGCGCACCGTTGATAAGAAGGGCTTTGATGAGGGCGCTAGAGGCACGCTCCTGTTGGGTTTTTTGGAAAAATTCTTGCAATAGAATCGCTCCTCCCGAAATCATCGCGGCGGCATCTGAGGTTCCTGCCTGTCCAAAAGCTACCAATTCAGGTTTGATTCTTCCATCAAAGGCAGGACCGCTCGAAGAGAAAAACATGACTTTCTCAGCCGTATCTACAGCCCCTACAGTTAGTACATTTTTGGCTAGTTTATAGTCTCCTGTGAGATTGGCAAAGCCAAGCAAACCTTTGTAAAGTCCTTCCCCTGTGCTATCTTCTCTGCTATTGCCCGCAGAGAAAACGTGCAACAGACTCGAAATGTCATAACTGCGTCGATCGTATAACTCTGCCGCGGCTCCATAAAAGGAAGAAATACCTGTCCCATAAGAGTGATTCTGAACTGTGATGTCATTGAGAATATAGTAATCTTCGGGATCTGGTAATATATTCTCAAAGCTGGAAGAAATCAATTTCACATCTCTTGCAACCCCCAAACCCTTGATAGAAGTATTGCCCGCCCCACCTGAAATTGTCGCCATAGCTGTCGCATGATTGTCTATTGTTTCTGCTTGAAGACTAGATGAAATATGCCGATTTCGCAAGTCAAAATCAGTTGTATCATACCGATTTTCTCGAATAGAAAGTGTAAGATTTGACCCCAAAAGATCTTCATGTTGTTTATGGATCTTGTTCACCCTATTAATGTTCAGGTTTTGATCCAATACACGAGACTCTCCTACAGGAGTCCAAGGACATATCTCTAGGTATACAACCTCCTCCATTTGCATGAGCTTTGGGAGATATGTCAAATTGGCAATAGGGAATTTGTAGATATTTTCCTGCAATAGCTCCCCATCATATATCCCCATTGACTCAAAATCAACTTTCTCTACTGTCTTCAAGATCAATACGTGTCCTTTTAGCTCGATGGATTCTTTTTTACTAGCAGAACCTGACATGGTATTTACATATCTGCTCATGCGTTTTCCAAGTTTCCAGGAAGGATCTACAGGGGTGCAGGCTAAATCTTGGGTGGTGAAGAAATGATGCTGAGAGGAAGAAAGGCGAAGAATGGCACTTCCAGATGAAATTTGTTTTACGACAAATGGGAGTATTGCTTTTAACTGATAAACAGGATCATAGGAAACAAAATAATAGGAGTACCCTATATGAGCATTTTGAGCTAATGATTCATTTTCACCAGCTAATTCAAGTTTAAAAGGGTTAGAATTTTGTGCATTTGAGAAAAGAAAAAGAAATAATAATATATAAAAAAATCCGAAGTTCCTAATTGAATTACTCATGGGTCTTTTTTAGTTTACTAAATTGGATCATCCTATTGTTCCGACCATTCCATTCGAAAAAGAAAGGCACATTCAATTTATGTTTGAAATAATAAAAATTTATTTAACTTAGTTCTAACACATCAACTAAAACTAAATTTTATGAAAAGAATGAGCATTTCCTCGTGGATTGCGATGGCAATCGTATTCACTAGTATTTCCTTTTTTGGCTGCTCACAGGACAGAGTAGCACCTACCAGCGAAGTCCTTGTATCGGACGAAATCAAAGCAAACTTTACAGAACTCGGCTTCGATGTCTCTGACATTCAGGCCATTCAAGCAGGCAACGAGCTGACAGGGTTCACCCAAGAACGCGCTTATCTGTTGGAAAACTGTATCAAAGTGACGCAGAAGCAGATGGAAGAGATGCTGGCCAGTGAAGTGGAAAAACTGGGCCCTAATGGAGAGCAATACCGTACATCCAATCTTGTGTCTTCTCCTCGTACCATCACCGTTATTGGCTACACAGGTGGTTCTTTCGCACTGGACAACACTATGCGTACGGCGCTTCAGTGGGCAGTCAATAACTACAATCGCTTGAATATCGGCTTGAATTTCCAGCTTTCTTTTGGTACCAACTATCAAAATAAGGATATTACTGTATACCGTGTGTCTGGTAGTGGGGGTGGATCTGCTGGTTTCCCATCAGGTGGAGATCCTTACGGATTTGTTCAAATCCAGTCTGGTACTTCTAGCTTCGGTACAAATGTAGTAGAGCACGTAATCACACACGAAATCGGGCACTGCCTAGGATTTCGTCACACAGACTACTTCAACCGCTCTATTTCTTGTGGATCAGGTGGAAACGAAGGTTCGGCAGGTGTAGGTGCGATCCATATCCCTGGAACTGGTACAACAACTAGTTCATCTGGATTTGATTTCAACTCTATCATGCTGGCTTGCTTCAGCGCAAATGAGGACGGAGAGTTCTCTTCACAAGACATTACGGCTCTTGAGTTCCTGTACTAAGAAACACGGTCTTAAAGAAATAGGAGCTATACTATTCTCCTTTTCTTGATTACGATTGTCACGAAGGTCGCCTCACACAAGGCGGCCTTTTATTATTTCTCAGTCAAATTCATCCAGATCGCCATCAGAAATTATTTTCCCATCCTCATAGGGAGCAGCTACACGCCGATACAACTCTGAGCTGATATTCGAAAAAACACCTGCCAACGAAGCCAGAAGAAAATAGCGCATACGCCCAAACACCCCTTTGGCCACTCCCAACGCAATACGTGTACAGACATAATTCAATACACCTGGAAAAATGCGTTCCGCCTGATCTTGTTTTTTAACCAAAGAAACCATCCGCTCAATGAGTTGGTCGATCGCAGGATCTATTTCTTGACGTTGACTTTGGGGAATATAAGGCATAGTAAAAGAGTAGATTAAAAAAAAGAGAGGGAAAGAAGCCATAAATGGTCTTTCCCTGCACACAACTAAAACAAAATTTTATAAAAAAGAACGAATAGTTAAAAGCGGCCTGTTTGAATCTTTAAAAGATTACTGTACAGTCAAGTTGAAGTCTGCTTCTACGTCAGATTCGCCGACGTCACAAGAACCATCCTTCACACCTGGCTGGTGTCTGAGCTTCAGGATCAACTGACCTGTAGAAGCGTCTGTTGTTGTCCACTCTGTAGCAAGACCAATCTCGAATGTACCGTCAGAATCTGTACGGTTGACTGTTACATTCGCACCACCAGATACTTCGTAGCATACCAAATGCTCATCATCCTCCGCGCGAATCTCTGCAGTCACGTCTTCTACATCGTTAGGATCTTCTTCGTTTAGGAATTCTACACTTGCTGTGTAGGCAGTGTTGGCATCCAAAGTAATGGTAGGAGTAGGCTCTCCTTCTTTCCAAGTTACTGTGGGTCCGTTGTTACTAAATGTCAACACGACAGTAGTAATCTCTTCCTCTCCACCTTGTGGATCTTCAGGATTACATGAAGTCATGAGGAAAGAAATAGATGCCAATAACAAAAATAGTTTAATAAAAGTGCTTGTAAGTTTCATGATAAAAGATTGTTTAAACTAGTTTGGTTTAGAATGAAAAATTTGCTCTTAATGTGATATTACGCCCTAGTTCATCTGCATAATATCTAAATCTATTTAAGTAGTCTCTATACCTGATATTCAAAAGGTTATCTATGGTTAAAGACAACTCTAATGGCCCTAGGCTGCTTCCTGCTTGTAGTCCCCAAAGGCTATAGGCGGGTGGGGGTGGTAACCAGTCTCTCGCCTCTGGATTTTCATCAAAAGGAATATTTTTTTGCTCCAATACATGCTGGAAAGACACTTTCAAAAAAGTATTTTTCCAACTCCCCATTTCCTCGATTGTATAAGACAATGCTTGAGAAAAACGGTTGGCTGGCATGAATACCAAAGGCTCATCTTCTGTGACATTCCAAGCGCGCAAATACGATCCTTTTCCCTCCCATTGTATACGCTCATTTAATTGATAACTCAGAGAGATATCTGCTCCCGTCAGTTGTGCCTGCGTTTGCGTATAAATGAGTAAAGGAAATGTTCCCCTAATTGTTCGATCTATTCCTCCAGGCTTTTTGTAAATGAAATTCTGGAAAGAATGATGATAGATACTCAGATCACCTTGAAACTTATCTCCATCATTATATGTGAAAGAGAGAATAGACTTAATTCCCGCTTCTGGCACAAGTGTACTATCTCCTCGCTCGACCGCTCCTGCTCCATGATGCAAACCATCACTATACAACTCGTTGACATGAGGTGCTCGCCACCCTCTACCAATATTGATGCGTGCTTGTAGCTGCTTATTTATCTGGTACAATGCACCTATGCTACCCGAAACATTTTGAAAGGTTTGAATCGTAAATATATCAATACCTCGTATCTCTCTTGCGCTATTGAGCCAGCGATAATCGTATCGCAAACCCGCCTCAAATTCCCAATTGTCCAGATTCAATCGTTCAATCACAAAGGCTTCTCCTCCGATCAAGACATAGTTGGGAATGAAAGGCCGACCTGTCAAAAAATTATTCTGATAGATCCCACTGACACCACCTGTTGTTTCCCACTTCTGATGCGAAGTACCCTCCATCACAAGCTCTAACGTATGGGTATAGATCTGAAAGTCGAGTTCTGCTTTGTCCTTTCCATCACGGTCTACACCTCTCGGACGATGCTTATCAAACTCCCTTCTGTAGTTGTACTGAAAAGCATAGGTAGCACTGATTTTCCCTAGACCTGGTACGCGTTTGTATCCTCTCATCTTAGCCAAATGGTGAATGACTCTCTGATAAGGACGGGCAATATCATAAGTAAAATCCACCGTATCAGCCCCTAATGGAGTGGGAGAAGCCAATGCACGCTCCAAGTCACTTGCCCCTCCTAAGTGTGCAGGAGAGAGAATACCAATCTTACTATCAAACCTGCTATAGTAGAGTTCTAACCCATGCGGAATCTTCTTGTAGGAGAGTGTCGCGGAAGTATTGAACTCTTGTAAGCCTGTATTTTCGAGATAATAATCTGGCGTATGAAAGTTTCCTCCTCTTCTTCCTGTTCCTTGTA
This sequence comes from Bacteroidota bacterium, assembly GCA_039820545.1. GTDB lineage: Bacteria > Bacteroidota > Bacteroidia > J057 > J057 > JALEFZ01. The sequence continues at coordinate 58,300 of JBCBPW010000029.1, forward strand.
CACGCCAACTAAGGGCTTCATCCTTAGCAGATCTTCCTTCAATATGGCCAGAAATAGCACCTTGTCTACCGTTGGAACTCCCTACCAAATGTAGCTTTCCTTCGATTCCTGGTTCGAGTCTGATCGGAGCAGGTTCTACCAGAATCACCCCAGCCATGGCACCTGGACCATATCTTAAACTATTGGAGCCCTTGATCACTGTAAGCTGAGTGGCAATGAAGGGATCGATTTCTGGCGCATGCTCAGAACCCCACTGCTGTCCTTCCTGCCGAATCCCATTGTTGAGGATGAGGATGCGATTGCTATGGAGTCCATGAATGATGGGCTTGGATATAGAAGGACCCGTCTTGAGAATATTGATTCCTGGCAGTTTGGCCAAGGCATCTCCCAATTGCACTCCGCGCATCAAGTCTAGCTCCTTTGCTGTGACAGACGCTACTGCCTGGGTTGGTACTTCGGGTACTTTTTCTCCCAAAATCTCCACCTCTTGTACACGATGAATGTGTGCCTCCAGATAGAAATTGTGCTCTGTTTGAGGAGCTATCACTTCCTTCATGATCTCCATATGGTCACACATCACATGATCACATACGATCGTGTAAGTACCAGGACAGATATGATCTAGCTCATAACGCCCTGTGGAGTCAGTCAATACAGACTGATTGAGTTCTTTTATTTGTATAGAAGCATAAGCCAGAGGCTTGTTATCCTCGCTTGTCAGAATCTGTCCACTGAGTGTTATCTGACAGTCTTGGGCCCATACTCCTGAAGTTAGCCCAAAGGCTAGCAACAAAAGCGAATAAATTCCTTTCATGAAAATGGAAGTAATGAGAACGGTGTGAAGCACTAGTAATGGGTTCCTGCTACACAGGAAAGCTAGTTACATCCGCAGTCAAACCGTCTCTATGGGTGGGCCACGAAGTGAGACCAAGGTAAATGAAGGGGCGAGAACAAAGGCAGGAGTCACCGCCGAATACGGTGTAAAGGATATATTCCCTGTAAGTGCGATTTCTTGTGAGTCGAGAATAGGCGTAGCTAACACAAAGTCACAAATGCTACACACCTCTTCTAGTATATCACCATCAGGATCATGATGATCATCTGAGTGGTGTATATGGTCATACCCGTATGCGCGTGCATGTTCGTGTTGGTGCTCATGTTCATGCACATGCCAATACTTCGCAGGAAGGACAAAATTTCCTGTAAGTATCAAAAGAAGTAACGTGATATGTACTTTAAACTTGCGCAACTATTTTTATTCAAGTTTCAATATGGGTCAAAAATAGTACTTATGCAATCATGTTGCAATTTAATTTCTGTGGAACCTGACTTTGACTAGACCTATATTATGCAATAGTCGATAAGTTTCATTTTTGGAACAATGGGCTTAACCCTCCGACTCCTCTACCCCAAAGGAAAACTACAGGTACACTTCAATATTTACAAGCTGTATCGGTTTAAAATGGAATGAGAATCTGTAGTTAGGCATGTACTTTTCACCAAAGATTGAATGGGTGTATACTGATCGCCCAATTGTACATTTTTCCTACGTTTGCTGAATATCTTAATAATAGATTGGAAGTTCATCGAAGATCTTTACTTCATCTCAAAATCGTCAACGTCCCTTTGTCCTGAAACCCCAGCTTCTCACTTTCCCTCGAAAATGTAATGACCACATCCCACATGTAGACGCCTGGGTTTATCCATTCTCCATTGATGCGTCCATCCCAAACAAAGGAAGGATCTTCCCAAGAGATCAGTTGTCGGCCCCAGCGATCAAACACCCGAAACTGAAAGCTCTTGACCTCGATATTGGAAGCGAGTACAGCCGTGTAGGTATCGTTGGCTTCATCTTCATTGGGGGAAAATGCGGTAGGTGCATAGAAGAAGGCACGGCAATCACGAGGCTGGACCACGACTTCTCCAGGGATTTTTCCACAGGGAAAAATAACATCACAGCGGTAAGTTCCTTCTGTGTCAAAAGTCCGACTCAGTCCCCTTTGCCCATCTTCCCATTCGATCTCCACATCACGAATCGAAAAAGGGCGGAGCCAGCGATCGGAATCAAAGGTCACCTGAGGATTGCGCAGACAAGGGGTGAGGGTATCTCGAAAAGACAAAGGCATCGGACGCACATCTAAGCTGTCTACAAAAGCATAGCTTATGTAATAGGACCCCATGGAATCCAATGGCTCACATGGTGCTGCGATCGTAAAGGGATCTCTGTTCCAACTTACGCCCATGTGTCGTTCTCCCCCCTTTGCCTCAAAACAGTCCCCAAACGGCCAAAAGTATTGCTCCTCCTTCTCTAATAAAACAGGATCTCTAAAGTCAACCTGAGGATCTCTGTAGGGAGCATCTGACAGAATCGAATCTTCACTAAATGCAACGACCACATGCCTTTGAGGATCTGTCTGGCATGTCTGTAAAGGATAACGACTCAAATCTAAGCTCGCCACTCCCTTAGACTCGATCTGAGCCTTTACATAATATAGTCTTCCTGCATCTAGCGGCTGTATCAACTCGGTCGCAAAGGCTTCTGAATAAAATTCATTCAAAAAGGAAGCACTAAAATACATACCCATATAGCTCCTCGTATCATAATTGCGCCAAAACCCCCAATTTCCATTGGGACACTGAGAAATGTACAGATCTGTCGTCCCTACAGACTGATACCATATATCAGACATGGTCGTCGCGATATGTGGATGATAGCAAGTATCCCTATCTCCCAATTCGTCAAAACTAACATCCCTGACGAGAGATTGCCCAAGCAGTAAGCATGGAGATATCCCCCACAGAAAGAATAGCTTCATGACGTGTATGGATAGATACTTCATCGTATGATCTCTTTTATCTCAAAATCGTCAGTGTCCCTTTGTCCTGGAATCCCAGTTTTTCACTTTCTCTCGAAAATGTGATGACCACATCCCACATGTAGACGCCTGGGTTCAATAGTTCTCCATTGATGCGTCCGTCCCAAGCAAATGTAGGGTCTTCCCAAGAGATCAGTTGTCGGCCCCAGCGATCAAACACCCGAAACTGAAAGCTCTGCACCTCGATATTGGAAGCGAGTACAGCGGTGTAGGTATCGTTGGCTTCATCTTCATTGGGGGAAAATGCGGTAGGTGCATAGAAGAAGGCGCGGCAATCACGAGGCTGGACCACAACCTCTCCAGGAATCTTGCCACAGGGGAAAATGACCTCACAGCGGTAAGTTCCTTCTGTGTCAAAAGTCCGACTCAGGCCTTTCTGGCCGTCTTCCCATTCGATCTCCACATCACGAATAAAATAAGGGCGGAGCCAGCGATCAGAATCAAAGGTCACCCGAGGATTGCGCAGACAAGGCGTGAGGGTATCATGAAAAGACAAAGGCATCGGACGCACATCCAGACTATCAACAAAAGCATAGCCTACATAATAGGCTCCCACAGAATCTAGCGGCTCACATGGCGCTGCCATCGTAAAGCGGTCCCTTGCCCAACTTACACCCATGTGTCGCTCGCCCCCTTTTGCCTTAAAACAACCCCCAAACGGCCAAAAGATTTGTTCATCTTTTTCTAGCAATATGGGATCTCTAAATTCAACCTGAGGATCTCTGTAGGGGGCATCTGAAAAAATCGAATCCTCACTAAATGCGACGACAATATGCCTTTGAGGGTCTGTCTGACAAGTCTGTAAGGGATAGCGACTCGGGTCTGGACTCCTGACGCCTTTGGACTCGATTTGAGCTGCTACGTAGTACAACTGTCCTGCCTCTAACGGCTGAATCAGCTCGGTCGCAAATGCCTCAGAGTAGAACTCATTCACAAATAATGCACTAAAGAACATACCCATATAGCTTCTCGTCTCATAGTGGCGCGAGAACCCCCGAGGCCCATTGGGACACTGAGAAATGTACAAGTCTGTCGTCCCCACAGACCGATACCAGATGTCAGACATGGTCGTCGCTTCTTGGGCTTCATAGCAAGTACCTAAATCCTTTAGTGCATCAAAACTAACATCCCTGACTAGGGACTGGCCAGTCAAAAAGCATGGGGCTATCCCCCACACGAGTATCATGACATATCTGTATAAATGCCTCATTGTATTTTTTCTTTTATCTCAAAATAGTGAGCGCCCCTTTGTCTCTATACCCTAGAACTTCTCCATTCCTTGAAAAAGTCATGGCTACTTCCCACATATAGACACCTGGGAGCACTTTTCGTCCTTCAACATTTCCATCCCATGTGGCATAAGGATCGCTCCATTCGGTTAGTTTTCGTCCCCATCTATCGTAGACCCTAAATTGAAAGTCTAAAACCTCGATCGAGGTTCTGAGCACAGGTTGAAACCTGTCATTTTCATTGTCTCCATTGGGGGAAAACGCAGTAGGGACGAAGAAGAATGTGCGGCAGTCCTTGGGTGCGACGACTACACGCCCTGGAATGCTACCGCAAGGAAACACTACCTCACATTCGTAGGTACCCTCCGCATCAAATGTTCGTGAGAGACCTTTCTGTCCATCTTCCCACTCGATTTCGGCATCGCGAATCGCGAACTGTCTCACCCAAGGAGAACCATCAAATGACACAAGCCCTTGACCTACACATAGCTCCACCGTATCTACAAACTCCTCAGGCATGGGATAAAGATCCAGGCTATCAATAAAAGCATAGGTAACATAGTAATGTACAATGGTATCGAGTGGAAAGCAGGGAGGATCTATGAAGAATTCTCCCACACCCCAACCCATGCCTAGATGCTGCTCTCCGCCTTTGGCGCGAAAGCAGCCTCCATAAGGCCAGAAGGACTGCGGATCAATCCGAGACATACGATCATCTGAAAACGTGACATCGGGTTCTATAAATTGGTCGGCAGAAAGTAGGGAATCCTCACTCACGACAGCGACTATTCGCTTGGGTGGATTGGTGGGACAGGTTTGGAGAGGATAAAGATCGGGATCAGAGATAGAGACCCCTCTGGTGTCAACCTGAGCTCCGATATAGTATAATCTCCCTGCTTCTAATGGTTTCTTGAGCTTCGTTGCAAAGCCCTCTCCAAAGAATTGATTCTTAAAAGAGAGTGACAAAAAAATCCCCATATAGCTGCGATTGTCATAGCCATCCCAAAATCCCCAAGTTGGATATTCACATTGAGAGATATATAAATCAGCCGAACCATAGGCACTGTACCAATCATCTGAATAGAATATCGCATTACGCGGATGATAACACGTGTCTGCTTGTTTCAGGCCATTAAATCCTAAATCCTTCACCAATGACTGCGACCACCCACATAGGGAGGAGAGTAGTAACAGTAGAACCCACGTTAGTTTTAAGTTGAAATTGTGCGGTAGTAGTTTTCTCATCATTACTTTAATATCGTTAGCGCGCCTTTGTCTCGATGGCCTAGTACTTCTCCATTTCTAGAGAAAGTCATGGCTACTTCCCACATGTAGACACCTGGACGTACATTGCCAGATAAGTTGCTCCCATCCCACTTAAAATTAGGATCAGTCCATTCGGCCATCTTTCTGCCCCAGCGATCATACACCCTAAATTGAAAATCGAGGACCTCAATCGGAGATTGAAGAATCGCTTGAAACGTATCGTTGACGTCGTCTCCGTTGGGAGAAAAGGCACTAGGAACATAAAAATAAGGCCTACAATCCTGAGCCAATACCTCGACCTCCCCAGGTATACTTCCGCAGGGAAATACCACCTCAACCTCATAGATACCTGGCTGATCAAATACACGATAAGCTCCTTCATAGCCATCTTTCCAGTCAAAGGAAACGGACAGCAAAGGGTACGTACGCACCCACTCAATCAAGTCTATAGTCGTAAAAGGTTGGCCTTTACATAGGGTGAGTGTCTCCTGAAATTTATCTGGAATGGGATGAAGCTGGACCCGATCTACATAGGCAAAGGTGAGGTAATAAGAACCAAACCCAAACGGCCCCACAGGTTTGCAAGGAGGTGCGATTGTAAAGGAATCCATCGCCCAACCGATCGCCAAGTGCTCCGCGGGTTCTGAGGCAATAAGGCAAGCCGTATACGTATTGAAGGCTTTGTGCTCTGAACCGACTAGGTCGGGATGGTCTAAAATGATCTCAGGTTCAAGTAACTGCTCACGCTCCAAAATAGAATCCACATCGAAGTGAATGCCTATGCGCTTGCGAGGCGTCATAGGACAATCTTGAACAGGAAACCTCGACACATCATTCCAAAGACCCTTGTTCTCCAACTCCATGGAGAGGTAATACATGCGACCAGGTTCCATCGGTTCACGTAGTTTTGTCCCTACGGCTTCTGTTCGGAAGAAATTGTCAAAACCCGCAACCCCTCCAAATGCGACAAAGCTCTCGGATGGATAGGTAGACCAAAAAGGCTCTAATCCTCCTCCCCTAATATGCGGACAATTCCTCACCATAAAGTCTGGTGTCCCCCATGCATAGTACCAATACTGAGTAGAGTCTAGCGCTAAGCCTGGATGAATACACGGACGGTCATTTAATTCGTCAAAACCTCCATCTATAATCAGAGACTGAGCCCAGATATTCGCCCAGCTGAGAAGGAGAAATGCGAGTAGTAGCCTTGGCATGTTGACATATTTGAATGAAAATATACATAGGATCTCCCGTTATTTGCCTGAAAAAGTGGCGAAAAGTGAAAATTTTCAAGCTCGATAGGATGAGGAGAATCTCTTTAGATCGGGAAGAATTTTGTATATTGATGTTTACACATCATCATAAGCCAAGAAATCCTCAACAATTTATGTAGACTGTTCAAGTTTGGGATAAGACAAGTACCCAATCCATGCGAGACAGTCTTTTAAACTTTCGACTACTCCATTTAGGATAATCTTAGGGTTGTCCTTTTCTAACACTGAGAAAATGATTGCTACTCCCAGTCAAATCGAGCAGATCCAACAGGTCTTCGAGGCACAAAAAGAACATCAGCATATCGTAGGGAAGACGACCGCCTCTGCCCGTATCAAAAAGCTGAAAAAGCTTCATGATAGTGTCATGAATCACCAAAAAGAGATTCATGAAGCGATGTATCAAGACTTTCGCAAGCACCCTGCCGAGGTAGACTTGAGTGAAATATATGCGGTGACAGGCGAAATCAAGCATGCCATCAAGCATCTCAAAGGCTGGATGAAGCCACAACCTGTGGAGACACCGGTCGCTTTCCTGGGTTCTTCTTCTTATATCCACTATGAGCCCAAGGGTGTTTGCCTGATCATCTCACCTTGGAACTTTCCCATCAATCTGACCTTTGGACCTCTGGTATCTGCCATAGCTGCAGGTAATACCGTCATCATCAAGCCTTCGGAGCATACCCCTCACTGCTCGGCAGTGATGCAGAAGATCGTCAATGAATTATTTGAGGAGAAAGAAGTCGCGCTTTTTCAAGGTGCGGTAGATACATCCTCTGCCTTATTGGACCTTCCCTTCGATCATATTTTCTTCACGGGATCGCCTGCCGTCGGAAAAGTCGTCATGGCTGCCGCTGCCAAGCACCTATCCTCTGTCACCTTGGAGCTAGGTGGCAAATCTCCTACGATCGTAGATGAAACCGCCAATATCAAAGAAGCAGCTACACGCATTGCATGGGGTACCTTCTTCAACAACGGCCAAGTCTGCATCGCGCCTGACTTCGTATATGTACACGAGAGCAAAAAAGAGGAGTTTCTGCAAGAGATACAGAAGACCTTGAAAGAATTCTTTGGAGAGGATCCTGCTGAGTCTCCCTCCTATGCACGGATTGTGAATGATCGCCATTTCAATCGGGTAAAAGACATGCTGGATGCTTCCATCGAGCAAGGAGCTGAAATTATCTCAGGAGGTGAGTACGATGAGACACAGCAATATCTGGCACCGACTGTGGTCACCAATGTCCCCTTAGACTCCCCCTTGATGCAGGAAGAAATATTTGGTCCTGTATTGCCCATCAATACCTTCAGGAACCTGGACGAAGTCCTCAAAATCATCAACTCCAAAGAGAAGCCGCTCACCTTTTACATCTACTCCAAGAGCAACGCCAACATACAGCGCATCATTCGGGAGACACGTGCAGGTACTACGGCCATCAACCATAGCGTCCTGCACTTCCTGCACAATAATCTTCCTTTTGGTGGAGTGAACAATAGTGGCATCGGCAAGAGTCATGGAAAATATGGCTTCCAGGCCTTTTCTAATGGACGTGCTATTTATAAGCAAAATCTTCCTGCCGCGATGGATTTCCTTTTTCCTCCATACGACGACATGAAAAAGCGCCTGATCAAGCTGACCATTCGCTATTTCTAGAAAATAAAAAGTATACATTCATAAGCGGAGGCTGTCATCATTGGCAGCCTCTTTTCATTTCCCCACATTTCTGTAATTTGAAAGAAATCCCATCCTACTATGATACAAAAACTCCTACTCGCATGTACCGTATGTATGCTACTCATACAGCCTATGAAAGCGCAAGACGACGATGAAACGATTTTCCTTCTGACTTCCCCCAACCAACGTTTCGCGGTAAACATATTATTGGGGAAAGACATTCGAATGGTCATAGAGAGACAAAATGAAACCTTGGGTTTCCTACGTGTAGGAATGGACGGATTGGAGGGGCCCTTCAATGGTAAGAAGATGAAGGAAGTACGTTCGGAGGGAATGGACGACCTTAGGCCAGCTGTACCACACAAACGCAACCATATCCAATCAGCTTACAACCAGCAGCGCTTCAGCTTTCCCAAGCAAAAGATGCACCTGACCGTGCGGATGTACGATGACGGACTAGCTTACAGATTTGAGGCTGAGAGAAAAGGAGCGTGGATGATTAAAAAGGAGCAGATGGATCTGAAATTCCCGAAAAATACGCGAACCTTTTTCCCGAAAGAAGATACATTAACCTCCCACTTTGAGCGCTATTATGTAGATGAGGAAACAGCCAAGATCCCTGCGGGTGACTTCTGCTCCCTTCCTGTGCTATTTCAGTCTCCTAGAGGCACCTCCATGCTCCTCACCGAAGCGGATCTGTACGACTATCCTGGATTGTTTTTGCAAAAGGGGAACGACGGAGATTTTCATTCCAAATTTCCTCATGTAGTCGATGAAGTCATTCCTCTGCCTGAATATCCTGACCGAAGTCAGATCATCACAAAGACAGCTCCCTTCATTGCCCAGACGACGGGTACACGCACCTTCCCTTGGCGGATTATGGCCCTAGCTGAGCGAGACCATGACCTCCTCAACAACACATTGGTTCATCAGCTTTCTCGCCCCTTGGCGATCGAAGATCCCTCCTGGATACGCCCTGGCAGAGTGGCTTGGGATTGGTGGAATGCCAACAACATCTACGGAGTAGACTTCGAGTCGGGCATCAATAATCAAACCTATCAATATTACATTGACTTCGCGGCAGAATATGGACTCGAGTACATCATCCTGGATGAGGGTTGGTCCAAAAGTACAACGGATCTTCTTCGTTGCAAAAAGGATATAGATGTCGCGGCTTTGGTGAAGTATGGAGAAGAAAAAGGAGTGGGCATCATTTTGTGGTGCTTGTGGAATCCCTTGAATCAGGACATGGATCGGATATTGGATCAGTTTGTGAGATGGGGTGTCAAAGGGATCAAGGTAGACTTCATGCAGCGAGCAGATCAGGAAATCGTGAATTTCTATGAAAAAGCTGCCAGAAAAGCAGCAGAGCATCAACTGTTGGTTGACTTCCACGGAGCGTATAAGCCATCGGGCCTCCGTCGTGCCTATCCCAATGTGCTCTCCTATGAGGGTGTCAATGGCTTGGAGCAATGCAAATGGAGCGACAAGCTGACTGCCACACACAATGTCACACTGCCATTTACACGCATGGTCGCAGGACCGATGGACTACACCCCTGGCGCCATGGACAATGCCCAGCCAGACAATTATGCCATTCGCTTCGAGCGTCCCATGAGTCTGGGTACACGCTGCCATCAGATGGCTATGTATGTCGTCTACGAGAGCCCCTTGCAGATGCTCGCGGATAATCCCTCGCAGTATCGTCGAGAAAAGGAGTGCACCGAATACATCGCGCAGATTCCCAGTGTGTGGGATGAAACGTTGCCACTAGGTGGAAAGGTAGGGCAATATGTCGTGATCGCGCGCCGCAAGGGAGACAGATGGTACCTTGCTGCGATGAATAATGAGGAAGCACGCACAGTAGAATTGAATCTATCCTTCCTCCCTGAGGAAATACAGGAACTTGACATCATGCAGGACGGTCCCAATGCTGCACGGGTAGCCGTAGATTATCTTCATCAACAGGTCTCTATCCCCGAAAACCAAATGATAAAAATTCAACTCGCACCTGGCGGAGGCTGGGTCGCAGTGGGAAAACCTTAGGCTTTCACATTAGTTATTGGCTATGTGAGATTCTTACTCAAAAAAATCCTTACTTTTGTCGCATAAAAATTAATCTATATGAAAGCGCACGTAGCGAGTTTGATAAATGCCATTTTGTTAGTCGGTCTAGGAGCTTGGGGATACTTCGGCTCGGAGACACCTTCTCCCACCGCTTTGATTCCTGTAGCCGTAGGAGCCATTCTCCTCGCCTTGAACAATGGCGTCAAGAAAGAAAACAAAGTCATTGCCCACGTAGCAGTCGTACTGACCTTGATCATGTTGCTCGGACTGGCTATGCCCCTGATGGGAGCTGTCGGTCGTGGCGATACCTTGGGTATTGTTCGCGTAGCGGTGATGATCATCTCTACCCTCTTTGCGATGGTCTTCTTCGTCAAGAGCTTCATCGACGCGCGCAAAAAGCGCGAAGCAGGAGCTTAGGCAGTGTCAAGAGTCATTGTTCAATGATGTAAAAGATAGGCGCCTCTTTCCGTATGGGAAGGGGTGTTTTTTATAGCCGATATTTTGATACAGCATGGCAGGATATTGACAAAAATCTTTAAATTAGATATTCAGAAACAGATCTCTTGTAGATCTATGCCTTTCCCTCCCAATCTTCTCAATTGTCGTGCTGTAACACTAGATATTCTTCAACTATGGAGCAACCGATTAAGGTATTTATTTCTTATTCATGGGACAGTGAGGACCATAAGACATGGGTTAGAAACCTATCTGCCAGACTCAGGCAAGATGGAGTAGATGCCCAAATAGATCAGTATAATTCTCTTTTGGCAAGGGATCTCAGGCACTATATGGAGGAAAAGCTCAGGGAGGCTGATAAAGTCATCCTCATTTTTACCCCAAAATATAAGACAAAAGTAGATGCTAGGGAGGGGGCTTCTTCTTATGAATATGGGATCATCCTTACAGAGTGGACAGAGGATAAAAGTAAGATGAAGAAATTTATCCCTGTACTACGTGACGGAGAACCTACAGACGCTATTCCGATATTTGCACGAAGCTTTATTTATTCAGATATGAGGGAAGGTCAGGATATAGAAGAGGGGTATAAGATCCTACTTCGCACCATTTATGAAAGCCCTGAATACGAAGCACCTGCGATAGGAAAAGTGCCCGACTTCATTAAGAAAAAAACAGCCGCAACTCCTCAGTCTGACACTTCCATTTCCCAGCAGATCACAGAAAGTCAAGAGGTCCACCAACAGAAAAAATTATCTGCCGAACACAAACGTAGACTAAAAGAAATGATCGATGAGAATCAACTTCAAAGCGTCATTGAGAAGATTATCCAATATGCTGAGGAGCACAATCAGACTACACTGACCGATCAAGCCCAACAACTTCAACGACAATACAATAGTTGGAAAGAATATCAAATGCTGGGGCTTTTTTCACATTCAGAGGAAGGACGCACCATCAGCAAGATTACACATTCGTTGTTTCAGTTGATAAAAAAGATGTAGCGTTAGAGTTATCATCCATAAATCTTAAACTCTCTTATCATTAAAACATATTTTCATAGCTTATGATAGGTACTTACAACGACAATCCTAGTGTAAACTGTGATTTAGAGCGTATTCAATGGCGCGATCAAATCATCAAACAAATCGTACATGCTTCTCCCCCAAAAGTTATGGGAATACATGGTACATGGGGAACAGGTAAGACGAGTTTGCTTGCCCAGATGTATACAGAGCTAGGAGGGGATTCTGCATTTAAGGCTCAGGAGAAGAAGCCTAAAAGAAAGTTTCTGGAGGAATTTCGTACCAAGTTCGGGAAAGAAGCAGATGCCTTTCATCCAGTATGGTTTGAGGCATGGCAATATCAGCATGAGTCTAATATCCTGCTTGCATTGCTCAAAGAAATACGTGATCAATTAACCTTTGCTTACAAGGCGAAAAATCGCATCATGGAAGATGGGATGATTGCTATGGCGGGGCTTACACAAAGTGTTTCCTTTAAATTTGACGCTTTCGGAGCAAAGTTCGGGATAAAGAATGTCTACAAGAACTTTAAGAACGCCCAGTCAGATCTTCAAAAAGAGCGACTATCGGAGCCTCTGGACGCTATTGTCCAAAAGAAAATGCTCCAAGAGGCCATTGATCAACTGTTAAAAATCGATCTCATCATCAAGGATAGGCCAGGAAAAGTCAAAATAAGTAAACGAAAAGCCGTTATCTTCATAGATGATCTAGACCGATGTCAACCTGATGTTGCCTTCCGTATCCTTGAGTCTATTAAGGTATATCTCAACCTTGAAAACTGTATTTTTGTCCTGGGAATGGACGTGAGAGCTGTTGAACAAACACTGGCTACCTACTATGGTATGCAGTTGATCCATGAATATAACCATGAAAACACTCCTGATCAAAATCAGAATAACTGGAAACTTCGAAATCTCTCTAGGCTTTATATAGAGAAGATTTGTCAGGACATGTATCATATTCCTGTATTGACACCTCAGCAAAAAGAAAAATATTTCCTTCAGCTTTTAGGGGCAAAAATATCCGATTATCCTGAGTTACTAATCAAGCTCAGTAAGGTCGTTGCAGACTTCAATATACTTCCTCCCTTTCCAAGATCTATTAAGATATATGTCAACGTTTTACTTTTTCATTTAAATAACAAGGATATCTGTTCCTTTATTCTAGAAGAAGGGACTCCTGATTATCAGGATCGCCTAAATGCCTTTTTAATCATAACTTACTTGTACGCATTTCATTTTGAAATATATCAGTTGAGCTACCTTTACGAAGCCTTCTATAATGAGGAATTTTTACCCTATTGTACAGAACAAGCGAAAGTCAAGGATATTGCCTCCTCTCATCATGCTATACATCCAGATTTAGCTTATTTGATCATGCCTAATAATCCCAAAAATCCAAAGGATCAAATTGAAATAGGGGAATTAGAGCAAGAGGCTCCCTTAACAAAAAACTATCCTAACCGAGACTTCCGCCGCGTCTTGTGGATCCGCCAACTAGTTGAGGATGCGGGCACAATTACCCCGCCTACTCTAAATAAACTTAAGCTATGAATCCTCTCAAATTATCTAATCATAAATTTATACAGGAATATCAAAGGGCAATCCGCAGCTTTCACCAGTATATCAGATCTGATGAGGCGATGGTTCCAGATGGTGATATTTCTATGGTTAGGAGTGATCATATGTATGTAGAGCCTCTACTCTCTCACAACTACATAGATCCACAAGTCGATCCGTCTTCTAGAGATGATCTGATCAGATTGGCTGATATGTTTAATCCAGACTACCAAGTGATTTTTATACTTGGAGATCCTGGTATGGGAAAAAGTACACTGATAGAACGAATCGCAACGATCCTCAGCCGATCCGAATCTTCTAATATGGCAGAACTCGGTAAAGAGATGGTTCCTTTTCCTATCATTCTTCGCAATATTAAATACGATAGTATCACGAACTGGGAAAGTTTAATTGATGCTTATTTTCAGGAACCTCACCTCAAAGATTTAGATTATCATAAAAATAAAACACTTGTTTTAGAACTTTTTGAGAGAGGGCAAGCATTTGTCCTCATGGATGGTCTAGATGAAATCAGCTCTCCCCAGCTAAGGAGAAATCTTTCACATGTGGTAAAAGATGGCTTAAACCAATATAAAAAAGGTTATTGGTGGTTCACAACTAGAATTGTAGGATTCAACCAGGAAAAATTTTTCCTAACCCCTGAAGGAGAAAAAAATAATCCTGACAATATATTCATTACGGATATATTTAGAGAACAGTCAGGTGATCAGAAGTCAGAGGAACTAGAAGTCCCCTTGC
>JBCBPW010000030.1:0-40157 GCA_039820545.1 Bacteroidota bacterium
GGCGCTAATCAAAATTTCTATGCTCCTACTGTTTCAGGTGAATATGCTGTCATTATTCAACAAAGTGGCTGTCAGGATACTTCTGTCTGTCTTCCATTTGAGAGAACGCCTACTTCTATAGTGAGATACAGATTTATCCCAATCCCTCTGTAGGAGAAGTCATCCTCGATCTTGGAAAAAGCTATTCCCATGTGAGTATAGAACTCTGGGATGTACTGGGCAAAAAGGTGTGGGGAACAGGAGAATATGCATTAAAGGTCAAACGCATTCAACTACCTGAGGCTAAGGGATTTTATGTACTCAGAGTTCAAGCAGAAGGTTTAGGAGAAATAAGTTGAAAAATCATGCGAGAGTAAAGGAAGATCCTCATGCTTTAAAAGAAGGGATGAATTTTCACTTCATCTATGAAAAAAGTTCTATATTTTGAGCATTTCAACAATGCTTATGAACCGACTGATTTGCCTTTTATTGTGTCTTGCAGGAATGCTATCTACTCAAGCCCAATTGACCTTGATTGTAGATGCCCTCCCAGCCAATACACCTTCTACAGATCCCATTCATATTGCAGGGAATTTCCAAAACTGGAATCCTGGCGATACCAACTACAAACTGTCTTATGACTCCCTTAGACAACATCACAGGATTACACTACCTCAGGGAGTGACGAGTATCGTGTACAAGTTCACACGTGGGTCTTGGGCCACCGTAGAGAGTGATGCCAATGGCGGTTTTCGTCCTGACAGGACGTACACGGGCAACGGTGGGGACACGATCAGACTCCAAATTCTGGGGTGGGAAGACCTCAGTGGAGGGGGAGGAAGTGGCTCTACTGCCGCAGATAATGTTTCGGTGATGTCTTCCTCTTTTTTCATGCCCCAACTCAATCGCAATCGTAGAGTTTGGGTGTATTTACCTCCCGGCTATGATGCCTCGGGTGTGGATTATCCTGTGCTCTACATGCACGACGGACAAAATGTCTTCGATGCTTCCACTTCTTTTGCAGGAGAGTGGGAAGTGGATGAGACATTGAATGCGTTACATGCTTTGGGGGACCCTGGAATCATCGTCGTAGCGGTGGACAATGGGGGCGTGCATAGGACGGCCGAGTACACGCCCTGGCCCAACAGTCAGTATGGGGGAGGAGATGGTGCAAAGTATGCGGAATTCATCGTACAAACACTCAAACCGCACATTGACTCCACTTACAGGACCTTGGCTGACCGTGAACATACAGGCATCATGGGCTCGTCTTTGGGAGGCTTGATATCGACCTATGCTGGGATTGAGTATCAGGACGTCTTCGGGAAAGTGGGGATTTTTTCTCCTTCTTATTGGTTCAATTCTCAGTCCTACACACATGTAGCGACTACAGGACGTCAGCAGCCGATGAAGATGTATCAGCTAGGAGGAGGCTTAGAATCTGGAAATGTAGTGGGCAATATCTACCGCATGCAGGACACTATATTAGCTGCGGGTTTTGGCCCACTTGAAATCAAATCTGTAGATGTCCCCAATGGACAGCACAGCGAGTGGTTTTGGGCACAGGAATTTGAGGCTGCTTATATATGGTTGTTTCGGACACAGACGACAGGAATCGAAGAAGGCGTAAGGACGCTTAAGCAAGCTCAAATTGCTCCCAATCCACTTTCTGGACAATTGAATCTCAGCTTTTCTCTTCGAAAAAAAACGCCACTAAAGATAGAGATACTGGACATGCAGGGACGTATACAGTTGGTACTCTGGGACGATGCGATGAAAGCAGGCGGGCATCAGCAAACATTTGACCTGTCAAAAGAAGGTTTGGCCGAGGGGATGTATATTTGTCGTATTTCGACTCCAAGGGATACGCATACAGTCTCTTTTATTTTGCGGTAAGTAATGGGAGGCGATCGCATCTGTAAGCTTATGTAACATATTCTCCAATTATGAGATAAGGCCAGACTCCTATATCTTACCCTTTATTCTATTCAATCACTTCATTATGAAAAACCTCCTACTGCTATATAGTCTCTTATTCTTTGCGCTTGCGCCTATCTACGGACAGGTGGAGAAATTGACCATCGAGAAGACGGAAGCGCATATTCGGATTCCAGGGACATTTTTCTTCCTCATTCCTCCTGATACCAGTTTCAAGATCTCCAAAGCTTTTACAGGTTTAGAGAATCGGACCCTTCAAACAGGAATCAACCTGACTGACCTGCCCATGGCCTATGAGATGGTATTGGGTATGTTCACCAAAGATCTACCTCCTGAGGGTGGGAAGGTTCTATTGGATAAAAAGCTCAAAGTAAACGGAGTAGATGGCCGTCTCTTCAAAGTGGAAGCTGCGCAAAAGTCTGCCCTTGAAAAAATGACGGATCCAGATAAGCCCGCCACTTCTATGGTCACATGGCTGTTGGTGATGGGGAATGAAAAACAGGCTTATACCATCTCGGGCGTCTACAAGTCCGAGTTGGATGGAGATTTTACGGACAAGTTTGAAAGGACTTTCATGAATATCCTCATAGATGAAAAGGCAGAAACCAATCCCATGGACGGGCTGACGTTCAGCGTGGATTTTTCAGATACGCCCTTTAAATTTTCAACACGGCTCATGCAGACAGGTATCATGCTCAATCTAGATGGGAAATTCCCTACAGATACTGCTGACAAGACCTTTTTTCGTGTGATGGTCATGCCATTTCCTGTGGAGGAAGAAAAGCAAGAGGAGACTGCCCTAGGGAGAGTCAAGCCCGCTCACAAGGAAGACATTGAGATCCTATCCCAAAATCCTATCGAACTAGGAGGTCTAAAGGGATACGAGTTTGTGGCAAAGGAACCCACAGATTACGGGGCGACATTTCACAACTACTCGATTACTCTTTTTGATGAAGGGAGACACTACATCCTTTCGGGGAATACGAAAACAAATGTCGAAGAGAATATGAAGTACTTTAAGCAGATCGCTGCGAGTTTTCAATTGCAATAGATAAGCCTGTATGGACCCATAAAGGCGCTTTCCAACTTCACAGGTTGAAAGGCGTCTTTTTATTTCGGCTCGACTAATTCATCACACATGCACCTCCAAAGAATACAAGCCCTCGAAAAACTGACCGACTCTCAGCGCTTTCAATACATCTTGAACTGGGCTGATCAGCAGAAGATAAAAACACAGTTGCACCGCTACAAGACGGGACACAATATCATCCTACCCGCTTCTACATTACCCAAAATAGGCATCGGCTCACACTTTGATACAGTGTCTGGGACTCCTGGAGCCAATGACAATGCTTCTGCGATGGTTGTTGCTATGGCCATTGCCGAAAGGCTTCAAACGCATACGTTTCATCATATCGGTGTAGAAGTCTTTTTCTTCGATGAAGAAGAAAGAGGACTGGTTGGCTCATGGGAGTATGTGAAAGCCTTTGGAATCAAAGACTTCATCGGTTTTCTCAATATGGAACTCGTCGGCATGGGCAACCAGTTTGCCGTTTGGCCTGTGCGGGAAGAGCAAGAAGGGACGGTACTCACTGCCTTCGAAGCTGTATCTGCACAAAAAGGCATTGCCTGCTCAAGGCACGAACAAGTGGTGATGAATACAGCCGACCATGAGACTTTTCGGCTAGCAGGCTTGACAGACAGCTTTACCTTGACCTGCATCGGTGACCAGGATGTAGCTGTAGCCAGCCACTATTACAAAGCACAGGAATTCGAAGTAGATGATCATGTCTTGTTCGACATCATCCGAAAAGCTCCCATTTTTGTTCACTATCACCAACCGACAGATAAGGCAATACACCTCTCGGAGACAACGCTACAAATGGCTGTAGATACTATTTGGGAAACCCTGCTGAAGGTAGACAGGGAGTCTCCAGCAAATGGATATATATATTAACGTCATCAAACTACGTAGCACCTCTTTCTCCCGACTCCATTGCACGAGAACTTGTTCAGCCTGAATGCTTATAGGTATTTAGGGCCTGAGTAAAGAGAGACACAATACTTTTTCCTTTTTCGTCAAACCATATGGATTCGAAAATTATTATTAATAAAAATATAAGACCCTGTTTGGAACAATGAAAATCTAGCGAGAAAGCACAAACTTTTCGCAGATTTGAATTTTCAAACACGGTCTAAACCAGGATACCGTAACAAATGGAGCTACTCGAGGACATCTACGTACTCACAGACCCGCATCTGGACCCACATATACTTTCCCTTGGTGGGATCAAGCTAGGAGATACTGTAGAAATAGTCCGACAACAATTAAGTCTGGGAGGCCAATCCAATCCTTCAGGATGGCTACATGTAGATCAGGGCTTTGCCCTTCGCCTTGATGTAGAAGAGAGACGCGTCGTAGAATTTTTGCTTAAACCCAAAGTTGTGAGCCGTCTGGGCATGACGTACAAACGAAAGATCCGTAAGATCCTAGGGAATCCGGAGGCAGTAGAAAGAGAAGGAGGAACCCTTTATTTTTACCCCTCTAAAGAAATGCTGATCAAATGGAATGATGACGAAAATAAACTGGTAGGCATTTTTCTAGGTGAGTTGTCCATTCAGCAGACTGAGTTTCGTGCCAAGGACTTCTTGCGGAAGTTTCAGGAATTCAAGCGTATGGTACCCGATCACGAAAACTGGAAGGCGCGCAAGCTCATCTTCAACGAGCCACGCTATTATCGCTTGAAGCAGTTGCTCTCCATGATGAAGGCTTTTGACTTGGGAGAAGATCTGTACGAAGACATTGAGCAGAAAAGATTTTTGAAGCGAAGGCGGAAGGAAGATTTTGACGGTCTATTGGAAGATCTAGAAAAATACATAGAGACGAGAGATTGGGAAAAGAAGCAGTATGTGATGGAAAAAAGGCGGGTCCATGCAATGTCTCGTTTCCCAATGATCATTGGGCATTTCATGCGTTATTCCGAACAAGCGCGTACACTCCTGGCCTTTCATCAGGATTGGATGGAGGCTTCTTCTGTTGAAGCGCGTTACACCATTTTCAAAACTGCGGACATCACCGCTTCGATCGATCAATCCAAGTTAAAAGAGCTGGAAACTATTATTTGTAAAGTGTTAGATCCCCAAGAGCGGGTATTTACCAAGTTTGAGCTGAACCAGGCGTACGAGTATCCCGATGTAGATCTTCAAGCACTGGACCAAGCTTATAAATGATATGACCTCTATAAATACGAATAATCGCTGATCCTTTACGGTTGTAGCTTTTCCATTACAGCTTGAGCCGATCGTTGTAGATTGTGTAAAATAAATCATAGCACGATGTCACGATTGGTATTATTCCTTCTTCTTTTCATTCCCTTATTCCTCATGGCACAAGACAAAGTAGATGTCCGTATCCTCACAGCCGCTGAGTGTGTGGACAGTTACGACGTGCCCAAAGCCTACATGCTAGCTGACGAGGTCAATGTGCGCGCATGTCCAAACACTTCCTGCACGGCTTTAGCGGTGATGTGGATCGGCCAGTCGATGAAGCCGCTGGAAAGATCAACGAAGATCGATACGGTAAATGGCGTCAAAAGCCACTGGTACAAAATTGAATCGGGCAATGTCAAGGGTTGGATCTTTGGAGGATTCATCGCGCAGCATGCATTTGGCAGCCAGACGGACCCGAGTGTGAAGTTTGTATTTGGAATCGAGAAAATCGTGAAAGAGGAGATGCGAACGGTTCCTGTGTACCAGATTCGTGCGTTTCGTGGGCAGGCACAGTTGGACAAGATCAATGTGCGATCCTTTAGCTGGAGTATGGGCGCTGCACACAGCCTGGGGGCTCAAGGATTGGATCTGCACGACATTATTTCCTTGCATGTTCCCTGTATCGGAGGATGCGGATGTACGACAGGAGATGTCTTGGTCTTTTGGAATGGGACCCGTTTTTCAGATGTACACCCACTCATCGGAATCGCAGATGCATGGGCAAGTGAGGGGAGTAGTTTTGTTTTTCCTACGGATATGGAAGGAGAGAAGGACATCGTGATCAAAGAGGATCGCATCTTCTTGGAAGAAGCGGAGGAGGGATATAAGCGGAAAATTGTACGTACTTATTATAGATGGAATGGGCAGAAACTGGTAGTAGATCCTAATCGAAAAAAAGAAGTGGATACGTACTTCACAGGAGGATGAGCCAGCTTTTGGGTACAGTGACTCGCGCATGAATGTGTATGATCTAGCCTAACAAAAGACATTTTGATACATTTTTCAAAAAAACTACTGCTTCCATTTGTAAAATATAGGGCTAACTGTATCTTTGCTTTCAACTTATGCAACAGAGCACTTGGCATATCAACGGTTGGTGGCGATTTATGAGATTCTCATAAACGATAAATCTGTTGATGCTTAAAATATATTTGGGCTTATCGTTTATGTAACGGTAAGCCCTATTTCATTTTTTACCATTGGTCTAAGAAAATAGAAGAATAAGCAGGAAGTCAGTCTGTCAATTAATTTGTCATGAGTCAAACTACCATTTATCCCGTGAGGTACAAGAAATTATTGGCGGATACGGTCACGCCTGTTAGCCTATATCTCAAGCTCAGGGATCATTTTGCCTATCCGATGCTGCTTGAAAGCTCTGATTATCATGGGAATGAAAACACACTCTCGATCATCGGACTGGAGCCTTTTGCCTCTTTTAAACTTGAAAATGGTCAAGTCAGCTACACCATAGGTAAGGACCAGCAGGTTCAGCAACCTCCCCAAGGCAAGTTGGATGTGCCCGCCATCCTCAAGGAGTTTTTGTCTCATTACACGTCTTGGCCAGAAGAACTCCCCATTCCAGAGTTGGGTGCTTTTGGTTATCAATCCTACGATACAGTTCGTCATTATGAGAAGGTCAATATTGGAACTTATGAAGACGAGACTCGCAAAATTCCAGATATGTGGTATGTGCTGTACCGCTACCTGATCGTAATCAATCATTTTCATAATCAAATGTATCTGATTGAATACGAGGTAGATGGAAACAGTCGCTTGAATCAGATTGAAACTTTGATCAACAGTCAAGCACTTCCTCAATATAGCTTTGACCTCAAGGGTGAGGAGCACGCCAATATGCCTGATACACAGTTTCTTGAAATGGTGGAAAAAGGGAAACACCACTGCCAGCGAGGAGATGTATTTCAAATGGTGCTGTCGCGGCAGTTTAGCCAGCAGTTTATCGGAGATGAGTTCAATGTCTATCGTGCGTTACGATCCGTAAACCCTTCTCCTTATCTTTTTTATGCGGATTATGGCAGTTTCAAATTGTTTGGTTCCTCTCCTGAAGCGCAGCTGATTACAGAGGATGGAAAAGCGACGATTCACCCGATTGCGGGGACATTTAAGCGGACGGGAAATGACGAGGAGGACTCCAAACTTGCGCGGGAGCTATTTGACGATCCCAAAGAAAACTCTGAACACGTGATGCTGGTAGACCTTGCGAGAAATGATCTCAGCCGCCACGGTCATACTGTAGAAGTGGATACCTACAAAGAAATCCAATATTATTCTCACGTCATCCACTTGGTCTCCAAAGTCACTGCTGACATCGATCCGCACGATCAGCATCTGGAACTGATGGCAGATACTTTTCCTGCAGGAACCCTTTCAGGCGCACCCAAGGTCAAAGCCATGACGCTTATTGAGCAGTATGAACCGCAAAACCGAGGATTCTACGGAGGCTGCGTTGGCTTCATGAATGCTTCGGGTAGATTCAATCATGCCATTATGATTCGATCTTTTATGAGTAAGGGAAATGTGCTGTACTATCAAGCAGGTGCAGGTGTCGTGTCTCGATCCGTACCTGAGAACGAGCTCAAAGAAGTCGACAACAAACTCGGAGCTTTGCGCCGTGCCATTCAGATGGCGGTCGACACAGCCAAAACTAAGTCAAGCCTTTCAATCATATAAAGTGTAGCAAAGCCAAACGGTCTAATCGTCTTCCCAAAATGAAAATCCTCGTTTTAGATAATTACGATTCCTTCACCTACAACCTCGTGCATCAGATTCGGGAATTAGGGTATGGAAAAAATATGACAGTCGCCCGCAATGATGAGATTGACGTGGAGGCGGTCAAAGATTATGATAAAATTCTGCTCTCTCCAGGTCCTGGTATTCCGGCTGAAGCAGGGATCATGAAGGACTTAATCCAAGCCTATGCACCGACCAAACACATACTAGGCGTCTGCTTGGGGCATCAGGGCATCGCAGAAGTCTTCGGAGCAGAGTTGTACAATATGCCTGAAGTGCTGCATGGAATAGGAACAGATGTCGAGTTGAAAGCGACGAAAGATCCCCTGTTCAAAGGATTACCTGCTCAGTTTCAGACAGGACGCTACCACTCATGGTGTGTAACCAAGGAGTCTATCAAGGCACCGCTCGAACTATTGGCGACAGATGGAGAAGGGGAAGTCATGGCACTCAAGCACAAGGATTATACAGTCTATGGTGTCCAGTTTCATCCTGAGTCTGTCATCACAGATCATGGCAAGATCCTTCTTAAGAACTGGTTGGAGATGCCGCTGGACAAAACGCCTCAGCCTTCTTCCAACGGTACGCCGAGTTCAGCTGCTATGCGTGAGCTCTTGTATCATCTCTTCGATCACAATACACTAACCAAGTTTGAGGCTAAGGATGTCCTCACCAACATCGCCAAAGGAGGCATTTACAACAACTCCCAGATTGCAGCCTTCCTCACCGTCTACATCATGCGTGGGATCACAGTTGATGAGCTGGCGGGCTTTCGGGAAGCGATGCTTGAGCTGTGTGTACCCGTAGATCTGAAGGCATATGATCCCATGGATCTGTGTGGGACAGGAGGAGATGGAAAAAATACCTTTAATGTCTCTACGCTGGCTTCCTTCGTGGCAGCAGGGGCAGGCGTCAAGGTCGCCAAGCATGGAAACTATGGTGTTTCGTCCGTATCTGGCTCCTCCAATGTGATCGAGTTCTTGGGAGGAAGTTTCACAAATGCATACGATAAGCTCGAAAGGCAGATTGACGAGGCGGGTATTTGCTTCTTGCATGCGCCGCTTTTCCACCCAGCGATGAAAAACGTTGGCCCGATTCGTCGCGAGCTGGGCGTCAAGACGTTCTTCAACATGCTGGGACCGATGGTGAATCCTGCCTTTCCGCAAAAACAGTTGGTAGGTGTATTCAGCCTGGAGCTGGCCCGTCTGTATGGCTACCTCTACCAGCAGAGTAGCAAACGGTTTTCGATCCTGCATTCTTTGGATGGCTATGATGAGATTTCCTTGACAGGCCCATTCAAGTGGTTGAGTCAGGAGGGAGAATACCTCTTGCGTCCTGAGGAGATTGGGTTTGAGCCGCTTCGCCCGACCCAATTGCATGGGGGCGAAAGTGTGGAGGATGCTGCCAAGATCTTCTTGTCTGTATTGAACAATGAATGTACAGAAGCGCAAAAAAGTGCCGTCCTCGCCAATGCAGGTATGGCCGTCTACACCTACCATGAGGGAATGACCAGGGAAACAGCTATGGCTGCTGCCAGAGAATCTCTCGAATCAGGTAAGGCAAAAACCAGTTTCGAAAAGTTTCTTGCAATTTAATGAAGTAAATAAGTAAAGGATCAAATGTTGAGAAGTGGGATGAGAGAGTTAAATCATTGATTTTGATAATTTTACCTATCGATAGTGTCTTGTTTTGTCCCAATCGAAACCTTTTCATGACAAATACTTTCAGTCTCGGTTCTTGAGCGTAGGGAAATCCTTAAGGAATCGGCTCCCGCTTCTCAAAATCTTTCGTCTAATAAAATCTTAAAATGAATATTCTCGATCAAATCGTTGCACATAAACGTCAGGAGGTGGCGGATCAAAAAGCTCTTTATCCAACCAAACTTTTGGAAAAGTCCATCTACTTCCAGACTCCTTGTATTTCCCTCCGTCATTATTTGACCCGCTCAGACCTTTCGGGCATCATCGCGGAGTACAAGCGCAAATCCCCCTCTCAAGGAGACATCAATCCTTATGCATCCGTGGAGCGCGTTTCTATAGGCTATATGCAGGCGGGGGCTTCTGCCTTATCGATTTTGACAGATCAGAAGTTTTTCGGTGGAAAAAATGCCGATTTAGAGTTGGCGCGTCAGATGAACTACTGTCCCATTTTACGCAAGGACTTCATCATTGACGAATACCAGATCGTTGAAGCTCGTTCGATTGGTGCCGATGTGATTTTACTGATTGCGGCAGTCCTGACAGAAGAGGAAATTCAAAGGTTGGGAGATTTTGCCCATAGCTTAGGTATGGAGGTGCTGATGGAGGTCCATGATGGGGACGAACTCAAAAAGGGACTAAGCGAGAGTATCGACTTAGTCGGGGTGAACAATCGCAACCTCAAGGACTTCACGGTCGACATTCAGACTTCCCTCGATCTTGCCCAGCAGATCCCTTCTACCTTCGTCAAGGTTGCAGAAAGCGGTCTGAGCAGACCCGAAGAAGTCGTGCGCTTACGCACGGCAGGCTACCAGGGCTTCCTCATGGGACAGCGCTTCATGGAGCAGCCTCGCCCCGAAAAGGCCTGTGCTCAATTCATCGAACGATTGAAAGATCTCGCGCCCGAGGATAAAACTCAAACTTCTATCTAACGATCAATATGTTCAGCCTCAAATTGAGGCACTAGTCGAACGGTCGGTCTTCTGGAAGGCTCACATCGTGAGGCGGTCTCAAAGTCTCAAAAAGTATGAAACTCAAAATATGCGGGCTTGTCTATCCCGAAAATATAGACGAAATACTTCTCATGGAGCCTGACTATGTAGGGTTTATCTTCGCTGTAAAGTCGGCTCGCTACATGCGTAAGGCTTTGGACCCTGTCTATGCCCGTATGATCGACGGGGTAGAGAAAGTGGGGGTTTTTGTAGATGAATCGGAAGAGGCTATCCAGGATGCTATTGATCAATATGGGTTGACAATGGTCCAGCTTCACGGAAAAGAATCCCCCGAGCTATGTGAGGCCATTCAGCAGAGTGGGGTAGGGGTAATCAAGGTTTTTTCTGTGAAAGATAGCTTTGATTTTAGTGTCTTGGAGCCTTATGAGCCATTTGTCGATTACTTCCTTTTTGACACCAAAGTAAAAGGTAAACTTGGGGGTACAGGGCAAACATTTAATTGGGACATATTGGAAGATTATCCTTCAGAAGTCCCCTTCTTTTTAAGTGGAGGACTGAGTTTGGATAATATCGAACAGGTCATTGGTATGGAGATACCCAAGCTCCACGCCATTGATGTCAACAGCAAATTTGAAATCAAGCCAGGGCTGAAGAACCTGGACAAATTGAGACAACTCAAAGAAATATTAGCATGAATCAGACAGCATCACCTTATCAAGTAAACGAGAGAGGCTACTACGGCCAGTTTGGCGGGGCTTTTATTCCTGAAATGTTGTATCCCAATATCGAGGAACTGCGTCTGCGCTACCTTGAGATCATGGAAGAACCCACCTTTCAGGAGGAATTTCGCCAGCTACTGCATGACTATGTGGGGCGGCCTACGCCTTTGTATTTTGCGAAGCGACTCTCTGCGGAGTATGGTGCCAAGATCTACCTCAAGCGCGAGGATCTTTGCCATACAGGTGCACACAAGATCAACAATACGCTGGGGCAGATCCTCTTAGCCAAACAGCTCAATAAGAAAAAGATCATTGCCGAAACAGGGGCGGGGCAGCATGGGGTAGCCACTGCGACAGTATGTGCTTTGATGGGCATCGAGTGTATCGTATATATGGGAGCCGTAGATATAGAGCGTCAGCGACCCAATGTGGAGCGCATGAAGATGCTCGGAGCGACGATTATCCCTGCGGAGAGTGGAAGCAAGACCCTCAAGGACGCCACCAATGAGGCTATGCGCCACTGGATTAACAATCCTTCGGATACGCATTACATCATCGGATCTGTGGTAGGGCCACATCCTTATCCTGATATGGTGGGCCGTTTTCAGGCAGTGATCAGTGAGGAAATGAAAAAACAGCTTCAGGAGAAAGAAGGAACGCCCAATCCTGATTTCATCATTGCTTGTGTAGGCGGAGGATCAAATGCGATGGGGTCATTTTATCACTATTTGGATGATGAAGGGGTCCAGTTGATTGCTGCGGAAGCGGCAGGACATGGCGTACAGACAGACAAGTCGGCAGCGACGACAGCTTTGGGCCGTCCAGGGGTATTGCATGGGAGTAAGACGATCTTGATGCAGACACGTGATGGGCAGGTGGTAGAGCCGCATTCTATTTCGGCAGGGCTAGACTATCCAGGGATCGGGCCAGCTCATGCGCATCTCTACGACACAGGTCGGGCTCAGTTTTATTATGTCACAGACGATGAAGCCATGCAGTGGGGGTACAAGCTAAGTGAAGTAGAGGGAATCATTCCTGCTATCGAGACAGCCCACGCTTTTGCCGTTTTGGATAAAATGGACCTGAAAACATCGGATGTGGTGGTGATCAATTGCTCAGGGAGAGGGGACAAAGATCTCAATACCTACATTGAATACAAGAAGAAAATGAACAGCTAACCTATAGAGAGGAAAGTGTATGTGCCTTTCCTCTCCCTTTGTTTATTGATCTACGCTTTTCATGCTTGTCAGTGAGATGTAATAAGCAATCTCATAGGCATCAGGTACCAGACACTGTGCGCGATTGGCAGGACCAAAATCTGCTGGTTTTCGTGTCATGTTGAGCTCATACTGCTTGCCTTCCTTGAGTTGGGATTTCATACGCTGCTCTTCGGAAGTAAGTGTTTGACTAGGTTGATAGGCTGATATTTCTCCTCTTGTATCTTCAAAAACCCAGGCTTCTGTACTGCAATTGATCCCTTTAAATGTCGCGGTCATACCATCAACTGTAGTCGCTTGCTGAGATTTGCAGGAAAAAAGGTAAAGAGCAGAGAGAAATATAAGGCCAATGGTTAACGGTAACTTCATATAAATCAGATGATTATTCTTGTAGGAGTAGGAATAGCAAAGAATGATGCCAAGCAGAAAGGGGAGGGATGTATGATCATAAACAATTTACATTCTCCCTATATATCTATTCCTTTTTCTATATAAAAAACAGAATATAATGAATAGAATTCACAAATTATTCAACCATAAGAAGGAAGATATTCTTTCGATTTTTTTTACGGCGGGCTTTCCACGACTAGATGATACACGTGAGATCATCCTCCGATTGGCTGATGCAGGGGCAGATTTGATCGAGATAGGCATGCCATATTCAGATCCGATCGCCGATGGCAACACCATCCAGATGTCCAACAATGTAGCACTGAACAATGGGATTAATCTGGAACGAATCCTAGAGCAGTTGCAAGGCATCCGTGAGGAGGTGGACATTCCGCTGATCTTGATGGGCTATATCAATCCTGTAATCCAGTATGGAATAGAAAAATTCGTCCAGGCTGCCTCAGGTGTAGGGGTAGATGGATTTATTTTACCTGACTTACCTATGATGGAGTATGAGGAGATTTATAAGCCCTTATTTGAAGAAAAAAACCTTTCCAATATTTTCCTCATTACCCCCCAGACCTCAGAGGTGCGCATCAGACAAATTGATGAACTCACACAGGCTTTCATTTACATGGTTTCCATGGACAGCACGACAGGTCGTACAGGTGACTTTACGGAGACCCAATTGGCTTACTTCGATCGGATCGAGCAGATGAAGCTTCGCAATCCGCGACTCATCGGATTTGGTATCTCGGATCATCGGACGTTCTCTGCTGCCTGTCAGTATGCGCAAGGAGCCATCATAGGTTCTGCTTTCATCAAAGCCTTGCAACAAGATCAGCCATTGGCAGAGATCGTTCCCGCATTTGTGCAGCGCATCAGAGGTACGCAGCAAGCAGCCCAAACTGTGTAAAGGGTTTCACGTTATGTAAATCCAAGACTTACATTATTTTTGTACTTTATGATCAGTGACTTTCGTAATTGAAGCATTCAGGATATAAGCTACGAGTTTAGTAACAAGTCATATGGGGAGGCGTTGGCCTTGGAATTTGGTGACAGGGGCGGATAATAGAGTTGGGCTAAAATTCCAAATGGTTTTGGTTCTTTTTCCTAAAAAAGAACTCCCGCTGAAGGCGACAGTTAAACGATCACTAAGTTTTAATTGCAGATTAGAAATAAGACGAAATGATATGTTATAAAGAGCATTTCTCTTTATTCGATAACATCCATCACCAAACGTATGAAAAAAGCTGCCATACTCTTCATATATATCTGTCTGATCACTTCGGTTTACGCTCAAAATCAAGTGCCAGGTCTTTTTTTAGATGTGGTAAGATTCCACATTCCGTATTCTGAAGTGACCCAAAACGGCGGGAATCCCTACGTTGAAATCCACTTGGCTGTAGCAGGAAATACCCTCAACTTCGTCAAAGAAGCAGATGGACAGTTTCAGGCAAAAGTCAATATTCAGTTGCAGTTGGATCGGATCGAAGGAACAGATACCCTGCTAGTGGAAAACGCGAAGTATAATCTTCAACTTCCCCAAGATCAACGCTTGCCCGATACGACACGTGACTCCAGAGTTCGCGCGAATCTCTTGAATGTGCATGCGCTGCGTCTCGATCCTGGGACTTACCTGATCCGCGCAACCGCTGTGGACAGTAACTCTACTGAATTTTCAAAAGCTGTAGGCGTATCTGAATTTTTGATGGAGCGCATTCCCCGAAATGATCTTGCATTCAGCGACATCAAGTGGGTAGCAGGAGAGATCGATCCAGAGAAAGGACGACAAGCCCGTCGAGAGGATCTCGTACCGATGGTGACCAATAGTACCTTCTTCAATGAGAATAAGCTGAGTTTTTATTTCGAAATCTATAATTCAGACAAAATCTTCAATGAGGGAGGAAAACCGATTCAGTATGCGATTCGCTCCGTTATCTATCAAGGAGATAACCGATTGATGAATTATCAGACGGATGAGGATCCGAGGAGTGGACGTGTATTCAATTTGTACAAAAAGACGATCGACATCAGCAACCTCAGCTCCAATATATACTATCTTCAAATCGAGCTTTTTCATCCGCAGAAACGCATCATGAAGAAGTATCGCCAGAAGTTTTATGTCTACAACTCGCGTAAAGATATCTCCTTTGAGCCGAGCGCGATTGCCGTCGCTTCTGAGACAGACATTTTCAATGAATACTCCGAAGAACAGTTGGATGCTTACTTACGCACCCTGACCTACAAGGCGACCAATGACGAGCGTTTTTTCATAGAAGCACTAGAGAATTACGAGCAAAAGAAAAACTTCTTATATAGTTTCTTTGAACGCCGCAGCAATGACGGACGCTCTGTGCAGGCTATGTGGAATGGCTACCTTACGGCCTTGAAGTATGTCAATCAGCAATTCAAAGCAGGATTTAGAGAAGGCTGGCAGACTGACAGAGGAAGAGTATTTCTCACCTATGGCATTCCCAACAATGTAGATCGACATCCTGCTGAAGGCGAGATTATCCCCTATGAGATATGGAGTTACAACAAACTAGGCTCCCAAACCAATGTATTATTCGTCTTCCACGATCCTGACCGTGCCACAGGAGATTATCCACTCCTACACTCCAATAAATATGGTGAACTGAGCAACCCCAGATGGCGCTTGCAACTGCAAAATCAAGGTCAGATCCCTGGTTTGTTGGACTATGAGAGTGATCAGGGACGTGATTACAGCCCTGGATTGGAATTGAATCGCATCCGAGACAACAACAACTAGCTTTGCGTACCGAACTAGAAAGACCCACACTTAGTGTAGGGCAAAAGGTGGTTTTTGGCCTTGTATATGGTGTCGTCTATGGGCTGAGTACGCTGCCTTTTAGTCTTTGGTATGGACTTAGTAGGGGGATTGCATGGGTATTGAGGGTGCTGGTCAAATACAGAAAAGAAGTCATCCTACAGAATCTCAGTGACTCATTTCCCGAAAAATCGCCTGACGAAATACAGCTTCTGGCGCGCCTGTTTTACCAGCACTTTGCAGATTTCTTGGTAGAGACAGTCAAAAGCGTGAGTATCTCTGAAGAGGAATTGCGACGACGTGTACATTTGATCAACCCAGAGGTTATTGATGCTATTGTTGCGCAGCCCGAGGGCCACCTACTTGTTGCGACCCACTTCGGAAACTTTGAGTGGATGGAATCTCGGCTAGCCTTGGCTTCAAGAGAGCGTGTGACCTCCTATGGGATCTACAGCCCGTTGCGGTCATGGATTTTTGATGAGTTGACCTTTCGGATGCGCACGCGCTTTGGTGTGACGCTGCTCCCGATGCGCTATGCGATGATACAAGCCATCCGAGCATTGAAAACACACAGTTTTTTTGGTTTTATCAATGACCAATCTCCACATCACGGACAACGTCTATACTTTACGCCTTTTCTCCATCAAGCTACGCCCTATCATGCCAGCGTAGCCAAAATAGGTTTGAAGACAGGAGCTAACATGTACTATGCGGACATGCGAAAGGTAAAGAGAGGATATTATACACTAGAAATTGTCCCCATTGACACGACAGCCTTTTTGCCCTATACCCAAGAAAATATCTATCGATTGACCGATCATCAGGCTTCTTTGCTTGAGGCAACAATTCAAGCACAACCTGCTTACTGGCTATGGTCGCATCGGAGATGGAAGCACAAACCCAGACCTGGAGATATTCTGTCCACACAATTTTCATCCTCTAAGATCGTCTCCATAGAAGCCGAAAGTGAGGACATCAAGGGAAAAGAGGGAAATGTCTAGATTTTTTTTCTTAAATTTTTGATACTAGAAGTATATTTGCAGTTGATACACTAATTGGCTTAAGTACGTCGGCTGATTTTTGAATTCAACAAATGCATAAATAATCGATAAACGATATGTTTAACTTACCAGATATGATGGGGAAGTTTCAGGAGATGCAAAATCGAATGAAAGAAATACGCGAGTCCCTGGATAAAATTACAGTGGATGCAGAAGCTGGAGGGGGAATGGTACGTGTTCAAGCCAGCGGCAATCGACGTATATTGAAGATTGAAATTGATCCTGATATCATCGACAAGGACGATCCAGAGATCATGGCCGATCTGATCACAGCGGCTGTCAATAAAGCGCTGGATGCAGCAGAGACCCGTGGTCGTGAAGAAATGGAAGGAGCGACCAAAGGCATGCTCCCCAATATACCAGGCTTGGATCTGGGTAAATTTGGTCTGTCCTAAGTACCCTGCTTCTTGCTAGGGGAAGCAAAATATAATGCTTAACATTGCGCCAAGGGAAGACCCCTTGGCTTTTTTACTTTACTCATTCGTCTACGAAGCGCGCGATGCAGGAAGCAGGTGTAACGATTGTCATCTTGAATTATAATGGTAGAAACTGGTTGGAAAAGTTCCTTCCTTCCGTTATTCAGACTACCTATCAGTCTCATCAAATCCTAGTTGTTGACAATGCTTCTACGGACGACAGCGTATCTTTTGTTCAAGCACAGTTTCCTGATATCGAATTGCTCGAACTTCCTGAGAACTATGGTTTTGCGGAGGGAAATAACCGAGCCATTCCTCATATCCACACACCCTATTTTGTCTTGCTCAATAGTGATGTAGAGGTGACTCCTGATTGGCTAGAACCCTTGGTCACACGCATGGAAGCACAGCCTCAGATTGCCGCGCTTCAGCCTAAGATACGGGCATACAACCAGCAGACGCATTTCGAATATGCGGGCGCAGCAGGCGGTTTTATTGACAAGTGGGGATATCCCTTCTGTCGGGGACGAATTTTTGATGTGCTAGAGGAGGATCAAGGGCAGTATGAAAATGCCTTGCCGATATTGTGGGCTACAGGAGCATGCTGCATGGTCCGTACGGAAGTGGTTCAAAAGATTGGGTTGTTTGATGGAGATTTCTTCGCCCATATGGAGGAAATTGACTTTTGCTGGCGCGCCATCAATCATGGATATGAGATCTACTGCGAACCTGCCAGTGTCGTCTACCATGTAGGTGGAGGGACTTTGCCCCAAGGCAATCCACGTAAGACCTATCTCAATGCACGCAACAGCCTTTTTTGCCTGTACAAAAATACGCCTTCTCAGCAGACAGTAGGAAAGATACTGACTCGCCTTCTTTTGGATGGCGTTTGGGGAGCACGCGCACTCCTGCAAGGCGATGTGAAGACCATCGGTGCTATCCTAAAGGCCCATGGCGCTTTCTATCGTGGACTAGGGCATTACCGCAAATTGAAAAAAGAGATTTATCCTCAGGGAATTTCGGCTGTCCCTTCCCAAGGCTATTATCCTAGGAGTATTGTCTGGGATCATTTTATTTCAGGTAAAAAGAAATGGAGCGAACTGTTCCCCTAACTACTTCTTTATTCCTTTTTACTATTCAAAATAGAAAAGAGGATCATCAACTCGACCTGTTGGATGACCCTCTGTATCTTATGGTAGGCGAGAAAGGCTTATTTTTTAGCTCCCGCCTCTTTCAGTAGAATCATATTCCCTCCCGAGCAACTGATGCGGAGCATGCCATCTTCCTGAATCTCGAATGAAGTAGCTTGTTTGAGGTAAGCAAGGAATTGCTTCTCTTGATTCATGACTCCTTGGGGACTGTCGCAGTAAGCTTCGGTCTGGGAGATTTCCGCCACCTTCATATAATTTCCCTTGATCTCACACGTGCTTGAGTAGCTGTTGCATCCTGTATTTCCTGAGATCCCTTTGTCTTTGAAATCGAGTGTCACTTGAGAATCTGAGAGGACAGGTGCAGGACGACCATTTGCCACACCCATGACGGTGACTACCCAGCTGGAGTTGTTGAGATTAGGACTTTCAGGGGAAGGTCTTTCTGTTGTGGTTTGGGAGCTCTTACAAGCTGAAAGTGCTACCAATAGACTAAAAATGAGGAATAATGGTGATTTTCGCATAGAATGATATATATGAAATGGAAAATACAAAAAGAATGAGAATCACCTAAATATTTCCATGAGGGAGAAAAGCTTTGGATATAGGAATAATTTCTAGTGTTGATTTTATCTATTATGAGATGATCTGTGAAAACCCTTATAATCTGTGATTGGTCATCATAAAGACTAGATCTTCAAAAGATTAATACACAACATCCACCCCTCAACCATACTTGTAAAATCGTATACCATGAATATTTGCGTTTAAAAACAGTTATCCACAATCGTGAAGGAAAACCTATTTGAGGCAAAGGAAGGAAACAGTATCTTGTGATTAGAAATATTACGGAGGTGTATTTTCGAAAAAAATAAAGGAACATCGATGGATGTAAGTGATGAATAGTCAGGATATAAGCATTCAATCTTCTAAGGAAAAACTTCAGCAATATTTCGAGTGGGCAAACCGCTTGACTAGGCAAAATCCATGGCTATCAGGTTTCCTTGGATTTTGTATGATGGTCTTCCTTTTATGGCAAATGATATTCTGGAGCGTCCAGTTAGGAGCCTTTGGTCCTTTGCCCGATAATCGGATGTTGCTTTTCCCTCCCATTGACAAAGCCTCTGAGATTTATTCTGTAGATGGAGAAATCCTGGGAAGAGTCTACCTCAAAGACCGTACATTGATTACAGATCGAGACTTACCCGTACATCTGACGGAGGCCTTGATTGCCACAGAAGATGCTCGATTTTACACCCACGATGGGGTAGACATCCCCAGTCTTGGACGGGTATTGATCAAAAATATCCTGATGGGGGAGAAATCCGCAGGGGGCGGTAGTACGCTCTCCCAGCAGCTTGCCAAGCTATGGTTTCAGAGAGAACGTGGCAACAGCTACATACAACTGGTCATCAATAAGATCCGTGAAATGCTTGTGGCTGAGAAGATCGAGCAGTTATATCCGAAGGATCAAATCATCGTTCAGTATTTCAATACGGTTTTTCTGGGAGAGCAAGCACATGGCATTGAGGCAGCGGCTTACAGATACTTTGGCAAGGAGACGAAAGCACTCACAATAGAGGAAGGGGCTACCCTGATTGGCATACTTCGTGCACCGAGCTATTACAATCCTTACCGCCATCAGGATCGTGCACAAAAGCGACGCGACGTAGTCTTGAGTCAAATGCTGAAATATGATTACCTCGATTCAGTCATGTATGACTCGCTGAAGTCACTTCCCCTCGTCCTCGATTATCATCCTCCTCAAATCTACCAAGGAGCGGCACCCCATTTTCGTGCAGAGGTGACATGGAATGCGCGTAAACTACTTGCAAATTATCCCAAACCTGGAGGAGGAGTA
The DNA here is from genome assembly GCA_039820545.1 of Bacteroidota bacterium. Taxonomy (GTDB): domain Bacteria; phylum Bacteroidota; class Bacteroidia; order J057; family J057; genus JALEFZ01. The sequence goes on from JBCBPW010000030.1 coordinate 20,192, forward strand.
TGGGATATTTATACAGATGGCTTGAAGATCGTGACCACCCTCGACAGTAGACTGCAATCCTATGCAGAGGCAGCCGTACAAGCACATATGCCTCGGATGCAGCGCAAGCTAGACGCAGAATGGCGCGGCTGGGCCAGAAAGAAATTGAATAGATCCCTCCTGGCTAGGCACCGCAAGCAACTGGCACGAAATTTCGAGCCCAATATTGCATCTTTCGATGTAGATTCTTTACTGGAAATCCCCAGAAAGACGCGTCTGTTTACCTGGGAGGGCTGGCAGGATACCGTGATCAGTCCGCTAGACTCTATGCTCTATGCCGAAAGCCTCCTTCAAACAGGACTGTTGGCGATGGCTCCACAGACAGGTCAGGTCCAAGCTTGGGTAGGAGGTATAGACTTCTATCATGGTCAGTTTGATCATGTGCGGGCACACCGGCAAGGAGGATCTATCTTCAAGCCTGTAGTCATGGCGACGGCTTTGGAATCGGGGATTGCGCCATGTGACTTCGTCAAAAATGAACAAAAGACCTATCAGCAGTACGGCAATTGGTCGCCCGAAAACGCAGACGCCCATTATGGAGGGCAGTACTCTATGCGAGGGGCGCTGACCCACTCTGTCAATGTCGTAGCGGTGAGCCTTCTCATGCAGATGGGGGCCGAGAAAGTAGTTGATATGGCGCATAAATTGGGCATCGAAGGAGAGATTCCTCCTGTGCCTTCTATTGCCCTAGGAACAGCCGACGTCTCTCTGAAGGAAATGGTCGGCGTATATGCCGCGATTGTCAATAAAGGGCAGCAGCCCCAACTCACGTCTATTTTGCGGATAGAGGGACCCGAGGGAGAACTTATCTATGAACACGAGCCAGTACCTGCCAAGACTGTCATGCAAGCAAGCAATGCCCAAGCCCTAGGATATATGATGGAGGGGGTAGTGGAGCAGGGGACAGGTAGATCCTTACGGTCTCGATACCATCTCAAAAGCGATCTTGCAGGTAAAACGGGGACTACCCAGCTCCAAACAGATGGATGGTTTATTGGGATGACCCCCGCACTCGTCACAGGGGTATGGGTGGGAGCGGATGATCCTCAAGTTCACTTTCGGACTATGGCAGGACAGGGGGCATCTACAGCTTTGCCGATATTTGGGAAATTTATGCAAGCAGTAGAAAAGGACAGCAATTTTGTATCATGGAAAAATGCCACTTTTGAATCGCTCCCTCCTCAGGTTGCTTCGACATTAGATTGTGATGAATATGCCTTCCCAGTGGCGATGTCGGAGTTCAAAGCGTGGTGGGAAGCTACCTACGGAGTGGATTCGACTCAGTTGGATAGTCCACAGGTGATTCCTATTGAAACGTTTTCGCCTAGGTAGATGGAAAGAGAAGGGGGGATCATTCATAAAAAAAGGCAGCTCCGATTCCTCGAAACTGCCTGTCAATCTTTTGTCTTATTTAAGGGCTATTCTTGAAGGACCCAGCCTGTCTTTTTTCCTTGTGCCTTAAGCTGCTTATTAAAGGCCTCTACTGCCTGCTTAGTGTTGCCTTGATAAATAGAGACGCGATAGTTGACACTTTTACCAGGTACGGGGGGGAGTACCAATGCGTTAAATCCTTCTGCACGCTTTTGTACAGTTAGTTCTTCGGCTTGATTGAAGCGATTGAAGCTTCCAGCGATCAAGTGAAAGGTACCCAAGGTGACGACACGCTGGCCTGCTCCGGGGTTGGCGAGCGCAAGTGATGTAGGGAAAGCCTCTTTGTGTATCCAGCCTTTGTCTTTACGTCCCATGCGGCGCAAGTTTTCCTGATAGGCCTTGACTTCTTGGTAGTTGTTGGAGCGATAGACGGCAATTCGATAGTTGTTGGACTTTGTGTCAGGTCCCAAGAGATAGGGTTCATACCCTTGTGAAGAGAGGGCCACTTGTGATCTTTGCGCTGCATCCAATGTTGGGAAACTTCCCAAGATCAAGTGGTAGGTCGCATTTTCAGGAGCTGTCGTCGTGACAGAGGTGGTAGGTCTAGCTATACGGCTATTGTTGGAAAACGAACCTGTATTTCCCGTAGAGAAAATCCAGTATTTACTTCCACCAGGGATTTGTTTTTTGATATTTTCTAGCTGGACTTTATCAGTCCCTTGATAGATCGAGACTCTGTAGAGTTGAGGATCTCCGTTGGGTAGGAGGACCCTTGGCTGGTAGTTCTTGACTCTGAGTACATCCGCTAGTTCATTGGCTGACTGAAGGTCCGAAAAACTTCCAGCGATGAGGTAATAGCGGGGGCTTATCGCACTTTGTGCATTCAGGTTTAAGGTCATTCCTATCAACATGCCAGTAAGGAGGGTAAGGATTAGGCTGATAGAAAAAGTTTTTTTTGATAGCTGCGGATGGGCAGCAATTGTGGCAACTTTCATATAGGTGTTTATTAGGTGAGATCGTATTCTGCGTACCAAAAATATCAAATTTTGAAAATGGTACAATCAGAAGAAAGGTATTTTTTACTTATAAAAGCCTCAAAATCAAATATAATCTTTGGATTAACAAGTATGGCTAATTTTATTTTTCTAATCAAAGATTATCGCTAGAAATTACGTAAATCTGTAAAACAGGTTGTGATTCTTCTCTTTTATTCTTTAGGAGAAGCAAATTTTACCATATTTAAGAAAAAAGGGCCCTTTGAGGACCCCTTACTTCTTTCATAACTGAGAAATGAAAACCTATCCCTAAGGAAGTTTTTCCTCGTATATCCATGCTGTTTTTTGTCCGAGCTTTTCTTGTTGGGTCTTGAAGCTCGAAACTTTGGTCCGATCTGTGGAAGTGTAGATCGAAACGCGATAATTTTGTTTGCCTGGCTCTGGATCCAAGATCTGCGCTCCAGGATATCCTTGCGCATCTAGCTGACGCACGAAGCGTGTTGCTTTTTCATACTGAGAAAAGGAACCTGCGATCAGATGATATTTGATCCCGCTGACACGCGCGTTTGGATTTGTATCGAGTGCAGATAGGTTTCCTGTCGCTGAATCTTTTTCGTCTCCTCTTGGGAGTCCCATACTGCTGGTACTGCGTGTACGGGTTTCGGGAGAGGCAACACGCGCTACAGGGTTGGTTGCTTCAGGTCCTGCCGTCTCTGGAGTGCTTACTTCACGCTCCTGAAAAGACTCTTCATCTGCTTGGGCGACTGCGTTATTTCCTGATTGCTCAGGAAGATCAGCATCAGAGGTGGAGGATGGTACAGTTGCTGATGCAGGGTCCTCACTCGTAGGCATTTGGTTATCGGCAAATAGTTGTTCCTCTGAGGGGGCAATCGTCCGTATATCGTCTTGAGGCTGCACAGGAATCGCTCGAGCCAATCTTTTGATAGATTTGCCTTGGTAGTTCATGTATATATAACCTACGGTTCCTAGAATGAGCAAGGCAAAAATCCCAATAAGGCCCACTCTCAAGCCTCGATTGGGCTGAGTTGAAGGGGGAGTGGGAGTTGCTGTTGAAGCCATATGCTGAATGTTTTCGTCTGACATAACTGCAGGAGAATCTACCGTGGGCCTGGGTATATCGAGTGCGGTAAGCCCAAAGTATTCGCCAGCAAATAAGTTTTGATCTTCCTCTTTACTCACAAAAAATAGTCGACCTTCTTGATCCTGGTGAAGAAATCCAATCTCAGGTAGATCAAATCGAGACTGCTTCTTCAACACGCCAAGGATCTCTGTTTGAATATCCTTTACAATCTCCTCTGCTTCTGCCTGCGGCATGTTGATTTGCTGTACGAGGTACTTGACCAACGATACTTGCGTATCTACCGTAGGGGAAAACTCAACTTCTACCTTAGGTGGATGAATACGCTGATTTTCGTCATCCAATTGGGCAGATAAATGCACTTTTCTAAAGGTCCCAATGCTCGGTAAAGAGAAAGCATCAAGCTCCTGGAATGCATTTTTGAGGTAAATGTCGATATTCAAACTCATACACCGACTATTGTCTTAAATTAACAGGGGATTTATCTAAAATATAACGCAGGAATCCATGAAATCTTTCACCTGACACGAAAAAATCATTTTCACACCCCCATCCATCCTACAAAGATGCGTTTTTTTCTATATCCCCTCAAAATCTTTCGTCATTTATCAAAATGTGCCATTCTTTGGAATATGTGATTCCTGATTTTTTTAGTGCATAAGGAATTCCATATATGTGCTAGGAGGAATGACAGTCGAGTAAGTCATCAAAGGCTTGTATGTGGGATGAAGAAGATCGAGAATGGCCACATATGAGAAAAAGGAAATCCATATTGTACGGATTTCCTTCTATTTTGATCTAATTCTTACACGTTTACCATTTTAGAAAGCGATGGTCACACCACCCATGATATCGAACCTTCTCTCAGGATAATTGAACCAACGCTGGAAATTACTGCCCAATAGGTTGTTGACTCTAACAAAGACCGAAACATTGTCTACGGGACGATAATCGGCCTCAAGGGCAATATTTAAGAACAGCGGTCGGTTAATAGTCGCGCCCGTTTCGTCTACACTCATCGGGGTCGGCCCAAAGACCTGCAGCTTACCCTCGGTCGTCAATTTCTCCGCAAAGGTATACTGCCCAAATACATCCAATCTCACAGGGGTGGCATGGAAGAATACAGGCGTCAATGAATCTTGATTGCTTGTCCCATACACATCGATATTCAAAGCAGCTCCTGCAGCAAAGTTCTCATCCAAGTCATAGTTAACTTCTAAGTGTGCACCTGTTACATTGACAGAAGAGTCGTAGAGAGCCTGAAAGAAGATGGAATCCTGGCTGCGGTAGATCAACTGATTCGATACTTTGCGGTAATATCCTTTGGCACTGAAGTCAATGGTTTGGTTGATATTTCCCTTGACACCCAAATATACCTGATAGCGATCGATGGTGGGAGAAATGCGTACATCTCGCGCAATGAACCTATTTTCAACTATCATACTCTCATAAGTCGGTGCCTGCATACCCGAAGTCACGCCCACAAAAGCTGTTAAAGAAGCTGGATTGATGGCATAAGAAGCTTCAATATCAGGACCCAAGTTTGAGAATCCAGAAGAGTCGATGCTATTGTTGAAATAGCTATAGTTGATCCCAACTTTTGCCTTGAACTTATCATTCTTGAATTGGAAAGCAGGATTGAGGACGACAAAGAAGCGGTTTTGGTTGCTGTCGCCGATGCCTCCAGCTACATAGCGAAGCTCACTATCTAGGCCTAGGGAAGCCTCTTCACCAAATCGTGCACCCACTTTGGGCTTAAAGCCGATGTTGAATTCATTGTTGCTGCGACGGTCCCCATAGATGCGGAGATCCAGGGGTACATCATAGTAATATTCATTGTCAGGGTCATAAGCCGAAGCTACCCCTGCTTCGATCGCAAAGCGAGTAAAGCCCATAATCAAACTATCGGATCTGGCTTGTTCGTCTCCCTCAACCAAGGTCGTGTCGTCCCCTGCATAGTTGAAGTATTGGGTATTGTACAAATACAGCTTACCATAAAACTCATTTCCTCCCTGAAATGCCTTGGCATAAATAGTCCCATAATCCTCTCGGAAGTTACGGAGACGAACTTCATCATTGTGTGCAGAGAGGTGGGTGAAATTCAGTCCATAATCGATGTCCTTGTCTGTCCCATTGTTGATGTACAACTGCGCCAAAGGTGTAGTATATCTCCCGATACCCAACCTCAACAGATTGTTTTTGTAGCGATTTTTCTCATCAGGATCGACCTCCTTAAAGCGAGGAGGTACAGGTTCGAACTCTGTCTCTACATAAAATTCCTGGGACTGATACGTAGGCTTATCTTGTGCACCTTGCTTGATCTCCTGATAGGGAGGTTTGATGAAAGGCTTATCCGAGTCGATGACATCATTGATTCGTTCGTTTTCGAGTACAAGTGAATCCTGGCCTTCCAGTGGGTTGTTGTTTTGGGCTTGTACCGTCACATTCCCCAAAAGGATGAGACCGAGAAAAGCGATATATAAGAAATTCTTCATTTTCTAAGTGTGTTGAGAAAATAGGAGAGACTGATGGATAAAGTTTACGATAATCCAAGATTCAGCCTTTCATTTGACTTTATTTTGTATTGGAGAACAGGAAAAGAGAGAAAACCAGCAAAAAATGTAAGGCTAAATCTCCTCTCTTTTCTGTATCATTTATCCGTTGTCGTTGGCAGCTTCTTCAGCTTCGATTTCTGCGAGTCGTTTGCGGGCTTGCTCCTGGATATCGGGGTAGCGATCTTCAGAGATCAAACTTCCCAGAGTTCCTTTTGCCTGGAAGACTTTGCCACGCTGGTAGTAAGCTTCAGCCAGAATATAGAACATCTTGGCTTTGAGGTAATTAAATGTAGGGTAGTTGTTGGCCATGTACTTAGTGGCCGTGGCGACTTCCTTCAGGCGTGTATTGGCAGCTTCGGTCTGACCCGCTTCCTTAAGGGCGATCCCTTGATCTAGGTAGATGGTACCAATCATCAGCTGACTTTCAGCTCCAAACTCGTTTTTAAAGTCATTTTCTACAGACTGGAAGGTCGTCAAGGCAGCATCCAAATTCCCTGATTCGTATTGTGCCTGACCGATTTGTACTCGCGCTTGTGTACGGGAGGCGATGGTCACCTCTGCATTGTCTGTGATTTTTCGGAGGGCAGCAATGGCCTGCGTATACTGTCCCAATCCTTGCTGGCTTTTGGCAATCCCAAAGAGGCCAATCACTTGGTTGGCGAGCTTTCCTGCGTTGCGCTCTAGCTGATTGAATAGGGCTAAGCTTTCGCTATAGTTTCTTCGCTTATACTCGATTTCTGCTGCTTCATCCAGTGCCTGGAAGGTATAGCTATTGGCTACTGTCGCATCATAGATCTTCTTGTAGTCCTTGAGCGCAGGATCAAATTTCCCAATCTCATTGTAGGATCGCGCACGGAAGAGCAGGGCTTCAATATAGTCAGGCCCGTTTTTGTAGTCCTTGATATAGGTAGAGAATTGGTCGATCGCGGAGGTGTAGTTGCCCGAGAAGTAACGCTCTTTTGCTGTGCTGAAGACGATTTCAGCTAGATTGTTATCCATCTTGGGATTGGAGTTACGGTAGTCCTTGAGGATCTTATCAAACTCTCTTTCACTCACCAGATTGCGCAGATTATCCAGAGCAGCCTGGGAATTTTTCTTATCCGCTCCATAGTCAGTGAGTACCTTCTTATAGTACTTGATGGCGTTGTCCTTGTTGCCAAGATTGTAGGAAGCGAGTGCCATACGATTGTAAGCTACCACTGCCAGTGGACTTTTGGGATAATCCTTGACCAGCATTTGCGCATATTTCAATGTCTGATTATAGTCTCTGATCCAAGTAGCATAGATATCCGAGATCCTATCCAATGCATCATCGCGAAACTCTGAGCGCTTGAAATTGGTGATCAGTTTATCAAAGGTATTGACAGACTGTTGGTAGTTATTCTGGCGATAGTATGCCTCTGCAATCTGATAGGCTGCATAGTCGCGGAAGATATATTTAAATCGCATCACGCGGTTGTAGTAGTCGATGGCATTGGGATAACTTTTCTGGAGGAAATATCCATCTGCCACTCGTGTATGTGCATCTACGACTAGTTTGCGGTTTTCGTTTTTGGCAGCACGATCGATGAAGGTATTAAAGGCTTTGATCGCCGATTTATATTCCTTCTGCTTATAATGTGACCAGCCCAGACCGTAGAAGCTTCTCGCATAAAATTCATTTTGACTGGCAGCAGACTGTTTCTGGTAGGCTTGGTAGGTCACTTGTGCAGGCTGATATTGCTTTTGGCGAAACTGTGTCTCTGCTTTCCAGTAAGTGGCACTCAGCGTAGTTGTCTTGTCCTGATTGGTAGCGATGGCTTTCTGGAAATATCCATAGGCTTCTTTTAACTTACCCTTTTCAAAGAGCTCAATTCCGTAAAAGTAGCAAACGGTTTGGTAGGCGCGCTTGGCACGGGTAGTCGATCTAGGGATACTCTCAAAGTACTTGACGGCTTCGGGATAATTTCGGTTGTAGAGGTACACCTCTCCGATCATCGTCTGGACTTCTCCTATGTAGCCTGCCTTGGGATAGTCACGAATGATCTGATTGAGGGCTTTCAATGCATCTGCATAAGACTCTGTGCTGAAAGCTACTTTGGCGTATTGGTAGAGCGCATCTTGCGTAATGGTAGGCACTGCTTGTACACCTCCTTGAGCAGCCTTAAAAAAGGCGAGTTTGGCCGCTTCCTCATCATTGGTTTCTAGCAGGGCAAACCCCAAGTAGTAGGAGGCGATCTGGCTCAAAGAATCTGTCGCGTCTTGCTTGATCACTTTTTGAAAGTGTGGGACAGAAGCTTCGTAAGCCTTTTGTTGGTACTCGGCATAGCCATAGCGGAAGTAATCGGTACGGTTGAGCTTGCCTCGATTCTTTTCAAACTGGCCATAGTACTCAGTAGATTTGGGAAAATCTTCCTTTTCGAAGCTGGCATTGGCTACGATGTAGTAGATCTGGGCATCCTCTTTTTTCAGACGAGGACCTCTCACAAGATCATCTGCTAAGACAAACAATTCATCCATTTTCTTGAGTTGGAAGAGTGTGTTTGCCAGATAAACGCGGGTATCTTGTCCGTACTTTTTAGAAGTCTTCAGCGCATTGAGAGCAGAATAAGCTTCTGCATATTTTCCCTGTTGGTAGAGGAGAATGGCTTTATAATAGCGTGCGTCCTCTTGATATTTATTCTTTTTGTTAGCTGCCATATCAAAATATTGGACAGCTTGGGGATAGTTCTCATCCTTGAAATAGGAGTAACCCAGCTTGAAGACAACTTCATCGAACACTTCCTGGTCTAGCGCACTGCTTTGTACAGCCTTGACTAGGGGCCCGATGGCTTTGCTATACTTTCGTCGTACATAATAATGCTTTCCAAGATAAAAAGCTGCTAGCGGGGCCTTGGTATTTTCGGAGAAGTCGATGAGAAATTCATCTAATAGAGCTTCGGCGTCTTCGCGTTCAAGTTGAACAGCAGATACAGCTTGTATATACTTTGCGTTGGCATGCAGATCGTTGGCTTCGTTGGCCCTGAGATCTTCCTCGAAGACTAGGAAGGCTTCTATCTTTTTTTGCGCAGCACCAAACTTCTCTTTTTCAAAGAGTTCGTTTGCTTCATTGTAAAGGTAGAGGTAATCGTTGTAGGTAGGTAGCTGGGCGAGGAGTCCCGCCATGCTCGCATAGGCCAAGAGGGCCAATAGCAGGGCTTTTTTCATAAGTGATAGTCTATTTATCTGATTTCCCAAAATCTGCATAAAATACGTCTTGGTGAAATTTATTTGCAATCTAATGATTTTCCCATGCCCTACGCATGTAAGATGGCGTAAGTTTCATATGAAGATACGGGAATGGCTTGTTTGGGGGGACACATTCATTACGTAGATTCTGGGCAAAGGGATGTAAGTAAATGAAAAAAAGTTCGAGTTTTTGGATTTTTATATCTCATCCTTGGTAGGATTTTTGAGGTAGAATAATTGTATTCCTCTTGTCTCTATTAGGCCAGATAGCAAATGTAAAAGACCTAAGCCGCACGTCTTTCTACTTTAAGACAAGTCTAGAAATGAGAGGTTGCCTTGACCAAATAAGATTTGAGGGTATGTTAGATTTCGAGGGATGAAGTTCATTTTTCGTAAAATGTTTGTCCTAAGTGAGAAAAATTTGTAACTCGCACATCCTTTATTCGTTCATAATAGCTCAAATCGACGCATTCAAATTATTGCATAAAATTGTAGGGTATGTTAAAGTTAAGACCTAATTAGAATGTGATTTGGCTTTCGAATAGTCGTTTCTTTGGATAACAACAAACGCACCATGTATTATATCAGAAAATCAGCAGAGAAGTGGGCCGTGCATAACAACTTCACAGGGAAGAGCCGCTCCCTAGATGAATCCGAAGTACAACGTATTCTGGACGAGTTTCCCAACCTTAGAACGGGTTTGGCTAAGAGCCAGTCTATGACCTATTTCAGAAATCGTATCAAGTCCATTTCAGATCTCCCCTAGCACAAACCATTGGGCTACAAAGAATCAAATGAGCAACGCTTCATCTATACATGAAGCGTTTTTTTTATTTCATTTTTTTGTGAAGGCATTTTATTTTTTGTCACCCCTCTCCCTTAATTAGTAGTCAATTTATAAATTGACTAAAACTTCTTCCCATTTATTAGCCTACCCCTTAGGCTTTCTAATTAGATTAACTGTAAGTTCAATTAAAGGGTTTATTTTGTAGACAATGCCTAGAGCAGATGCTCCATGGAGGGGATTCAGCCGTAAAGGTAGATCACACCACTGTCAGTGCATCGTCGTCTCAGGAGTCACAGCATATAAACCATGGACGATATCTTACAAAACACAAAGTTTTCCTAAAGTATGAAGATGTATAAACACCTATTGATCGTGACGACGCTTACCGTCACATTTCTTACTGTAGGTATATTGGCCTATGCACACTTTGATGCTGTCCCTCAAGATGCAGCACTAGAACCAACCATGCAGACGCTCAATAGACCTACCTGTCGCTATCATGTCGACCACGTCTGTTATGAACCCGACCTAGGCATGGTCACCTTGGGGGTAGCAAGGCCCAATAAGATATAGTTAGATATGAATGTTAGAAATAATCCTTCGGGAATGGGAGTATATATCCGTTTCCGAAGGGTGTAGTTGTGTAAATATTGTACCTATTCCTCATGCACTTTTCGACCTAACGTGAAACACAATGTGTAGAAAAAAATACTTTCTGATTATATGCGTAATTTTTTCATACAGCCTTTTTTCCTGCGTAAATGAATTAAAGGATCAACGTGCAAACTCAGATATCCTCTCACCCAAGGAGGTAGAAGTACGTTTTGCGGAATTTAAGAAAGAAGAAAATATCGTCTTGCCAGAAGAAGGCTTTGATTTCATAGGGAAAGCTTCCAAACTATTAGCTACCAAAGACTACTTATTGGTACTAGATACCTACAATGCGCCCCACCTGACAGTACTGAAAAAAGAGGATCTTACTTTGTTAGGGAAAATGATTTTTGAGGGTAAAGGGCCAGGGGAAGCCTTGAATCCAGGTAAGATGATCAGGGCGAAAGGCCCCAACTCCTTTTGGTTATTTGATGGGCTCATGCAGCGCTTCCAGCTTTTTGATGTGGAGGCGGCTTTGGCCGCATCAGAGGCAGAAGAAGTCTACGATCCTCCGCGTATAGTTTTATTGAAAGATAGCTTACGTGGGTCGGTAGATCCCGATTTGATATCAGATAGCCTTTTTGTAACGACCAGCTTTACCTTTGATGATTGTCGATTTTTTTGTTTTGATCAAATTCCTCGCTTGGTTGCTAAAGTAGGTGAGTTACCTCCTTCCCTCAGTGAGTGGCCCAAACAAGGGGCCAAGGCTTATTTTCCGATTGCGCCCATGTACTATCAGGCAAAATTGGCTACCCATCCCTCCCAAAATTGGGTGGCCGTAGGATATTTTGATACAGATGTATTGGAGATATACAAGGATGGGGTGTTAACTCGCAAAATCAGAGGTCCAGAAAACTTTGAAATTGAAAAGCAGATTGTGGAGCAGGCAGAAGGGATATACGCGGCCATAGGTACGTCCGAGACCAAAGAAGCATACCTGCGTATGCAGGCCATTGAAGACTTTATTTATACGCTGTTTATAGGAACAATCGACAACCGAAGGAATCATATTCATATTTTTGATTGGGAGGGACGACCTGTGCAGAAACTAGTATTCAATCATGAGCTGGGAGGATTTTATATGGAGAAGCAAGGAGAGGGTACCTATATGCTGTATTTTAGCGATCAGGAGACAGGGAAAGTGGGGAAGATTCCGCTGGCTTTTTGAGAAGATTCATAATTTTATGATCAACGGTGTCGAGCATATACGGGAAGATGTATATGACCTGTTTTAGCTTTTTGATATAATTTTAGACATGACCAACACAAAAAATCTTTTTTCGATCCTTTTCCTCGTCACAGCATCTTTTCTCCTCTCCTGCGGAGATAGATCAGGAGGCCAAAATTCTGATTCAAATACACTTTCATTAAAAGAAACGGAAGTACACTTCACGACATTTCCAAAGGAGAGTAAGATCAACCTTCCAGAAGAAGGCTTTGATTTCATAGGGAAAGCTTCCAAACTATTAGCTACCAAAGACTACTTATTGGTACTAGATACCTACAATGCGCCTCATCTCACGGTATTGAGAAAGGATAATCTTTCTGTGATTGGGAAAATGATTTCTGAAGGTAAGGGCCCAGGGGAAGCATTGAATCCAGGTAAAATTATTGGACTGGAAGGCTCGAATACTTTTTGGTTATTTGATGGCCTGATGCAGCGTTTCCAGCTTTTTGATATAGAGGAAGCCTAGCTGCAATAAAGGTGGATGAGTCCTATGTATCGGAGAAGAAGGAAACCTTTGTCAGAGCCCTTATACAGGAGCCATACTGATAGACTTTGGTCCAAGATACTTCAAGCTCTAGCGAAGGAAGCCTTTTCTACCTGCTACGATACTTAGGGTTCTGGCAAATTTATGGTATATTCACTCACACTCAAGAGTAGCTTAACAGATACGATCGTAGATAGGTGGCCTTATCACCACGATGATCAGATCGTGAAGGAAATTTGATTGCCGATCAGGTAGCATCTGATTTTCACTTTATGCCTGTAGCGGTGAAAGGTCCCGAGTTGTGGGTCCATCGTCGCAAATCATATGATCCCTCAAATTATTCTTTTACGCTGTATAGGTGTCGTCTAGACATCCAAGAGAAGGTCTAAGAAAAATGATAGGAAGACCTTTGACAAAAGAATACGTAACATTGGACGTGCTTTGAATATGAATGCCAACTGCACATGCGGTCTATACTGTCCATCTGGAGCAATGAATATGTATTCAATTCTAAAAGGATGGCTAGCAACGGGCTAGGGGGGCAATCTTTAGCTGTAGAATCAATTTCGTACAAGGCTTTAATTTTCGCCTAAGCCCCAGAATATGCGCAATCAAGAGTAAAATTATGCTTGTTTAGTATGAAGGTAATGGCTAATTAATTCATGTATCATATTTCTTTAGTGGAGAAAAATGTCCTTTGGTGTGAATTTTATGTGTATAAAATCTTATAATGTTTTGTGTACCTTAGATAGAATCGCGGATCATTTTGTCTATTGATCAATTATATATTTTAAGTAGCAGTTCAAATCAATCATGGGACGACTTCTTAAAGTCTATTTCTTTATTGTGAGGTGTACTTTACATTCTAAATTATCTATCTACGCTTGTATTTAGCCATTTTTCATGGAGCATCCAGGTACCAGACAGCCTTCCAAGGCTTCCTTTCCCATACTCATTCTGTTTTTCAGTCTGACGTGTTGGGGGATTTTCCTTGTGCCTCAGTTGCCCTTGAGTTTATATCCAACTTACGTTTTACCGACGTATCAGATCTCATATACTTGGGCCAGCGCACCTCCAGCGATCATCGAGCGCCAAGTCACCTCCCTATGTGAAGGCTATCTCGCCAGAATGGAAGGACTGAGCCAGTTGAGTTCCTCTTCCTATCAAGGCTCAGCAATGATACATGCCAAATTTGAACGGGGGATTGATCCTGATCTCAAACTGAATGAAATACGTGCCTTGATGCGGATACTTTCTGCGCAATTACCAGAAGAGGTAAGCTATCCGCAGGTTCGATTTGTGGACGACGATCCAGAAAAGGATGCGTTTATGATCTTGAGCTTAAATGGGGAGGGGGCAAAGGGGGATGTAAGCTATCTAGCCGAACAGGTAGTCATACCCCAGATAGCCCAAATCAAAGGGATGGGAGACATCAACATCACCCAACGGACAAATATCGAATGGGCTTTGTCTTATGATACAGAGAAGCTCCAACAATTCGGTATCTCTGCTACAGCACTTGCCGACCAGTTGCGGCAATATTTTCAGACAGCACATGTGACACCACAAATAGCGGTCCGCTCCCCATTTGAAGAGGGGCAGTTGCCCATTATGCTTAAAAAGTTGCCGATCCAAGGGGACTCAATCACAGTCTTACTGGATCATCTTGTCACATTTGACTATCAGCCTGTAGACCCACAGTCTTATTTTAGGCTCAATGGAGAAAAAGCAACGAGTATTTTCCTGTATGCTGAGCCAGGAGTGAACCATTTAGCTTTGGCAGCGCGTGTATATGGCCAACTCGAGTCGCTACAGGCTGCTGTAGGAGAGGGCGTACAGCTAGACATCGCCAAAGATAATACTACCTTCATCCAAGACGAGCTCGAAAAAATGTGGAAGAGGGGGCTCGCTGTACTGGGATTACTTTTGTTATTTGTTCTCTTGATTAGCCGTTCGTTTGCCTACTTAGGTACGGTCATCATTGCGTTAACGTGCAACTTGGGAATAGGCGCTCTCCTATACTATCTATTCCAGGTAGAGGTCAATTTATATTCCTTGGCTGCCATTACGGTATCTTTTGGAATCATGATCGACAATGTGCTGGTCATGCTTCAGCACTTGCGTCTGCGAGGGGACCACAAAGTGATACGTAGCTTGGTCGCAGCGACTTTGACTACGCTAGTGCCGATATTGCTTCTATCCATGAGTGAGGGAAGCCAAACAGCATCTTTTCGAGATTTTGTTTGGGCGATTGTGATTAATCTTTCTCTATCCTTGGTCATTGCCAAATGGTTACTTCCCGAACTTCAGGCTTTATTGCTCATAGCCAGACCCACTAGACGGCAGCATACGTTTAAGCGAAAGCGACGAACCGTCATGTGGTTGAGGCGATACATGCGGTTGATTCGCTATCTTCAAAGGAGAAGATGGCTGCTAGTCATTGCTTTTATTTTCGCCTTTGGCTTGCCCGTATTTTTGCTTCCCAAAGAAATCACGTTGGAACAAAACGTCAAGGATCGACTTTTAGATCCTCCTTCTCAGACGACAGAAGTTCTAGTAGACTTCTATAACCAAACGCTTGGAGATGCCTATGTCGTTAAGCAGATTCGACCTGTTGTAGAGAAATGGTTGGGGGGTACGTTTCGATTATTTGTAGAGGAGACTTTCCTCAATGGGAGCTTTAGCGAACCGCGGAGACAGAAGCTCATGGTCAACGTGACAGCGCCTCAGGGTACGACGCCAGACCAGCTCAATGCCGTGATGCAGCGGGTGGAAGCCTACTTAGTCCAGTTTGGAGCAGGCATCGACTTCCAGACGAAGATCTACAACAGTCAACAGGCGCAAATCCAGGTCGTGTTTCCTCCCGCTGTAGAGAAAACCTATTTTCCTGCGAGTCTACAGAATGCATTGACCTTGCTGGCTATCGAGACAGGGGGAGTAGACTGGGATGTGTGGGGCATCATCCAAGGCTTTAGCAATGCTACCAATGTAGGGGCAAAGACCTCCCGCATAGCAGTGTATGGATACAATTGTATCCATACACTGCTATGCGGGAGGTCTTTGCCCCTACATTGGTAGCATTGCTAAAGCCTTGGATGATGCCCCACACATCCCAGTCTACTCCCCCTGTCTCGATAGCCAGCAAGGTCAATGCATTCTGTAGACTCGCAGGAAAATAGGTTTTCTCTACAGCGGGAGGAAACACGACCTGGATTTGCGCCTGTTGACTGTTGTAGATCTTCGTCTGGAAGTCGATGCCTGCTCCAAACTGGACTAAGTAGGCTTCCACCCGCTGCATCACGGCATTGAGCTGGTCTGGCGTCGTACCCTGAGGCGCTGTCACGTTGACCATGAGCTTCTGTCTCCGCGGTTCGCTAAAGCTCCCATTGAGGAAAGTCTCCTCTACAAATAATCGAAACGTACCCCCCAACCATTTCTCTACAACAGGTCGAATCTGCTTAACGACATAGGCATCTCCAAGCGTTTGGTTATAGAAGTCTACTAGAACTTCTGTCGTCTGAGAAGGAGGATCTAAAAGTCGATCCTTGACGTTTTGTTCCAACGTGATTTCTTTGGGAAGCAAAAATACGGGCAAGCCAAAGGCGAAAATAAAAGCAATGACTAGCAGCCATCTTCTCCTTTGAAGATAGCGAATCAACCGCATGTATCGCCTCAACCACATGACGGTTCGTCGCTTTCGCTTAAACGTATGCTGCCGTCTAGTGGGTCTGGCTATGAGCAATAAAGCCTGAAGTTCGGGAAGTAACCATTTGGCAATGACCAAGGATAGAGAAAGATTAATCACAATCGCCCAAACAAAATCTCGAAAAGATGCTGTTTGGCTTCCCTCACTCATGGATAGAAGCAATATCGGCACTAGCGTAGTCAAAGTCGCTGCGACCAAGCTACGTATCACTTTGTGGTCCCCTCGCAGACGCAAGTGCTGAAGCATGACCAGCACATTGTCGATCATGATTCCAAAAGATACCGTAATGGCAGCCAAGGAATATAAATTGACCTCTACCTGGAATAGATAGTATAGGAGAGCGCCTATTCCCAAGTTGCACGTTAACGCAATGATGACCGTACCTAAGTAGGCAAACGAACGGCTAATCAAGAGAACAAATAACAAAAGTAATCCCAGTACAGCGAGCCCCCTCTTCCACATTTTTTCGAGCTCGTCTTGGATGAAGGTAGTATTATCTTTGGCGATGTCTAGCTGTACGCCCTCTCCTACAGCAGCCTGTAGCGACTCGAGTTGGCCATATACACGCGCTGCCAAAGCTAAATGGTTCACTCCTGGCTCAGCATACAGGAAAATACTCGTTGCTTTTTCTCCATTGAGCCTAAAATAAGACTGTGGGTCTACAGGCTGATAGTCAAATGTGACAAGATGATCCAGTAAGACTGTGATTGAGTCCCCTTGGATCGGCAACTTTTTAAGCATAATGGGCAACTGCCCCTCTTCAAATGGGGAGCGGACCGCTATTTGTGGTGTCACATGTGCTGTCTGAAAATATTGCCGCAACTGGTCGGCAAGTGCTGTAGCAGAGATACCGAATTGTTGGAGCTTCTCTGTATCATAAGACAAAGCCCATTCGATATTTGTCCGTTGGGTGATGTTGATGTCTCCCATCCCTTTGATTTGGGCTATCTGGGGTATGACTACCTGTTCGGCTAGATAGCTTACATCCCCCTTTGCCCCCTCCCCATTTAAGCTCAAGATCATAAACGCATCCTTTTCTGGATCGTCGTCCACAAATCGAACCTGCGGATAGCTTACCTCTTCTGGTAATTGCGCAGAAAGTATCCGCATCAAGGCACGTATTTCATTCAGTTTGAGATCAGGATCAATCCCCCGTTCAAATTTGGCATGTATCATTGCTGAGCCTTGATAGGAAGAGGAACTCAACTGGCTCAGTCCTTCCATTCTGGCGAGATAGCCTTCACATAGGGAGGTGACTTGGCGCTCGATGATCGCTGGAGGTGCGCTGGCCCAAGTATATGAGATCTGATACGTCGGTAAAACGTAAGTTGGATATAAACTCAAGGGCAACTGAGGCACAAGGAAAATCCCCCAACACGTCAGACTGAAAAACAGAATGAGTATGGGAAAGGAAGCCTTGGAAGGCTGTCTGGTACCTGGATGCTCCATGAAAAATGGCTAAATACAAGCGTAGATAGATAATTTAGAATGTAAAGTACACCTCACAATAAAGAAATAGACTTTAAGAAGTCGTCCCATGATTGATTTGAACTGCTACTTAAAATATATAATTGATCAATAGACAAAATGATCCGCGATTCTATCTAAGGTACACAAAACATTATAAGATTTTATACACATAAAATTCACACCAAAGGACATTTTTCTCCACTAAAGAAATATGATACATGAATTAATTAGCCATTACCTTCATACTAAACAAGCATAATTTTACTCTTGATTGCGCATATTCTGGGGCTTAGGCGAAAATTAAAGCCTTGTACGAAATTGATTCTACAGCTAAAGATTGCCCCCCTAGCCCGTTGCTAGCCATCCTTTTAGAATTGAATACATATTCATTGCTCCAGATGGACAGTATAGACCGCATGTGCAGTTGGCATTCATATTCAAAGCACGTCCAATGTTACGTATTCTTTTGTCAAAGGTCTTCCTATCATTTTTCTTAGACCTTCTCTTGGATGTCTAGACGACACCTATACAGCGTAAAAGAATAATTTGAGGGATCATATGATTTGCGACGATGGACCCACAACTCGGGACCTTTCACCGCTACAGGCATAAAGTGAAAATCAGATGCTACCTGATCGGCAATCAAATTTCCTTCACGATCTGATCATCGTGGTGATAAGGCCACCTATCTACGATCGTATCTGTTAAGCTACTCTTGAGTGTGAGTGAATATACCATAAATTTGCCAGAACCCTAAGTATCGTAGCAGGTAGAAAAGGCTTCCTTCGCTAGAGCTTGAAGTATCTTGGACCAAAGTCTATCAGTATGGCTCCTGTATAAGGGCTCTGACAAAGGTTTCCTTCTTCTCCGATACATAGGACTCATCCACCTTTATTGCAGCTAGGCTTCCTCTATATCAAAAAGCTGGAAACGCTGCATCAGGCCATCAAATAACCAAAAAGTATTCGAGCCTTCCAGTCCAATAATTTTACCTGGATTCAATGCTTCCCCTGGGCCCTTACCTTCAGAAATCATTTTCCCAATCACAGAAAGATTATCCTTTCTCAATACCGTGAGATGAGGCGCATTGTAGGTATCTAGTACCAATAAGTAGTCTTTGGTAGCTAATAGTTTGGAAGCTTTCCCTATGAAATCAAAGCCTTCTTCTGGAAGGTTGATCTTACTCTCCTTTGGAAATGTCGTGAAGTGTACTTCCGTTTCTTTTAATGAAAGTGTATTTGAATCAGAATTTTGGCCTCCTGATCTATCTCCGCAGGAGAGGAGAAAAGATGCTGTGACGAGGAAAAGGATCGAAAAAAGATTTTTTGTGTTGGTCATGTCTAAAATTATATCAAAAAGCTAAAACAGGTCATATACATCTTCCCGTATATGCTCGACACCGTTGATCATAAAATTATGAATCTTCTCAAAAAGCCAGCGGAATCTTCCCCACTTTCCCTGTCTCCTGATCGCTAAAATACAGCATATAGGTACCCTCTCCTTGCTTCTCCATATAAAATCCTCCCAGCTCATGATTGAATACTAGTTTCTGCACAGGTCGTCCCTCCCAATCAAAAATATGAATATGATTCCTTCGGTTGTCGATTGTTCCTATAAACAGCGTATAAATAAAGTCTTCAATGGCCTGCATACGCAGGTATGCTTCTTTGGTCTCGGACGTACCTATGGCCGCGTATATCCCTTCTGCCTGCTCCACAATCTGCTTTTCAATTTCAAAGTTTTCTGGACCTCTGATTTTGCGAGTTAACACCCCATCCTTGTATATCTCCAATACATCTGTATCAAAATATCCTACGGCCACCCAATTTTGGGAGGGATGGGTAGCCAATTTTGCCTGATAGTACATGGGCGCAATCGGAAAATAAGCCTTGGCCCCTTGTTTGGGCCACTCACTGAGGGAAGGAGGTAACTCACCTACTTTAGCAACCAAGCGAGGAATTTGATCAAAACAAAAAAATCGACAATCATCAAAGGTAAAGCTGGTCGTTACAAAAAGGCTATCTGATATCAAATCGGGATCTACCGACCCACGTAAGCTATCTTTCAATAAAACTATACGCGGAGGATCGTAGACTTCTTCTGCCTCTGATGCGGCCAAAGCCGCCTCCACATCAAAAAGCTGGAAGCGCTGCATGAGCCCATCAAATAACCAAAAGGAGTTGGGGCCTTTCGCCCTGATCATCTTACCTGGATTCAAGGCTTCCCCTGGCCCTTTACCCTCAAAAATCATTTTCCCTAACAAAGTAAGATCCTCTTTTTTCAGTACTGTCAGGTGGGGCGCATTGTAGGTATCTAGTACCAATAAGTAGTCTTTGGTAGCTAATAGTTTGGAAGCTTTCCCTATGAAATCAAA
>JBCBPW010000030.1:40257-71372 GCA_039820545.1 Bacteroidota bacterium
GCCTTCTTCTGGCAAGACGATATTTTCTTCTTTCTTAAATTCCGCAAAACGTACTTCTACCTCCTTGGGTGAGAGGATATCTGAGTTTGCACGTTGATCCTTTAATTCATTTACGCAGGAAAAAAGGCTGTATGAAAAAATTACGCATATAATCAGAAAGTATTTTTTTCTACACATTGTGTTTCACGTTAGGTCGAAAAGTGCATGAGGAATAGGTACAATATTTACACAACTACACCCTTCGGAAACGGATATATACTCCCATTCCCGAAGGATTATTTCTAACATTCATATCTAACTATATCTTATTGGGCCTTGCTACCCCCAAGGTGACCATGCCTAGGTCGGGTTCATAACAGACGTGGTCGACATGATAGCGACAGGTAGGTCTATTGAGCGTCTGCATGGTTGGTTCTAGTGCTGCATCTTGAGGGACAGCATCAAAGTGTGCATAGGCCAATATACCTACAGTAAGAAATGTGACGGTAAGCGTCGTCACGATCAATAGGTGTTTATACATCTTCATACTTTAGGAAAACTTTGTGTTTTGTAAGATATCGTCCATGGTTTATATGCTGTGACTCCTGAGACGACGATGCACTGACAGTGGTGTGATCTACCTTTACGGCTGAATCCCCTCCATGGAGCATCTGCTCTAGGCATTGTCTACAAAATAAACCCTTTAATTGAACTTACAGTTAATCTAATTAGAAAGCCTAAGGGGTAGGCTAATAAATGGGAAGAAGTTTTAGTCAATTTATAAATTGACTACTAATTAAGGGAGAGGGGTGACAAAAAATAAAATGCCTTCACAAAAAAATGAAATAAAAAAAACGCTTCATGTATAGATGAAGCGTTGCTCATTTGATTCTTTGTAGCCCAATGGTTTGTGCTAGGGGAGATCTGAAATGGACTTGATACGATTTCTGAAATAGGTCATAGACTGGCTCTTAGCCAAACCCGTTCTAAGGTTGGGAAACTCGTCCAGAATACGTTGTACTTCGGATTCATCTAGGGAGCGGCTCTTCCCTGTGAAGTTGTTATGCACGGCCCACTTCTCTGCTGATTTTCTGATATAATACATGGTGCGTTTGTTGTTATCCAAAGAAACGACTATTCGAAAGCCAAATCACATTCTAATTAGGTCTTAACTTTAACATACCCTACAATTTTATGCAATAATTTGAATGCGTCGATTTGAGCTATTATGAACGAATAAAGGATGTGCGAGTTACAAATTTTTCTCACTTAGGACAAACATTTTACGAAAAATGAACTTCATCCCTCGAAATCTAACATACCCTCAAATCTTATTTGGTCAAGGCAACCTCTCATTTCTAGACTTGTCTTAAAGTAGAAAGACGTGCGGCTTAGGTCTTTTACATTTGCTATCTGGCCTAATAGAGACAAGAGGAATACAATTATTCTACCTCAAAAATCCTACCAAGGATGAGATATAAAAATCCAAAAACTCGAACTTTTTTTCATTTACTTACATCCCTTTGCCCAGAATCTACGTAATGAATGTGTCCCCCCAAACAAGCCATTCCCGTATCTTCATATGAAACTTACGCCATCTTACATGCGTAGGGCATGGGAAAATCATTAGATTGCAAATAAATTTCACCAAGACGTATTTTATGCAGATTTTGGGAAATCAGATAAATAGACTATCACTTATGAAAAAAGCCCTGCTATTGGCCCTCTTGGCCTATGCGAGCATGGCGGGACTCCTCGCCCAGCTACCTACCTACAACGATTACCTCTACCTTTACAATGAAGCAAACGAACTCTTTGAAAAAGAGAAGTTTGGTGCTGCGCAAAAAAAGATAGAAGCCTTCCTAGTCTTCGAGGAAGATCTCAGGGCCAACGAAGCCAACGATCTGCATGCCAACGCAAAGTATATACAAGCTGTATCTGCTGTTCAACTTGAACGCGAAGACGCCGAAGCTCTATTAGATGAATTTCTCATCGACTTCTCCGAAAATACCAAGGCCCCGCTAGCAGCTTTTTATCTTGGAAAGCATTATTATGTACGACGAAAGTATAGCAAAGCCATCGGGCCCCTAGTCAAGGCTGTACAAAGCAGTGCGCTAGACCAGGAAGTGTTCGATGAAGTTGTCTTCAAGCTGGGTTACTCCTATTTCAAGGATGAGAACTATCCCCAAGCTGTCCAATATTTTGATATGGCAGCTAACAAAAAGAATAAATATCAAGAGGACGCACGCTATTATAAAGCCATTCTCCTCTACCAACAGGGAAAATATGCAGAAGCTTATTCTGCTCTCAATGCGCTGAAGACTTCTAAAAAGTACGGACAAGATACCCGCGTTTATCTGGCAAACACACTCTTCCAACTCAAGAAAATGGATGAATTGTTTGTCTTAGCAGATGATCTTGTGAGAGGTCCTCGTCTGAAAAAAGAGGATGCCCAGATCTACTACATCGTAGCCAATGCCAGCTTCGAAAAGGAAGATTTTCCCAAATCTACTGAGTACTATGGCCAGTTTGAAAAGAATCGAGGCAAGCTCAACCGTACCGATTACTTCCGCTATGGCTATGCCGAGTACCAACAAAAGGCTTACGAAGCTTCTGTCCCACACTTTCAAAAAGTGATCAAGCAAGACGCGACAGATTCTTTGAGCCAGATCGCCTCCTACTACTTGGGGTTTGCCCTGCTAGAAACCAATGATGAGGAAGCGGCCAAACTCGCCTTTTTTAAGGCTGCTCAAGGAGGTGTACAAGCAGTGCCTACCATTACGCAAGATGCGCTCTACCAATACGCCAAAGTAGCTTTCAGCACAGAGTCTTATGCAGATGCATTGAAAGCCCTCAATCAGATCATTCGTGACTATCCCAAGGCAGGCTACATAGGAGAAGTCCAGACGATGATCGGAGAGGTGTACCTCTACAACCGAAATTATCCCGAAGCCGTCAAGTACTTTGAGAGTATCCCTAGATCGACTACCCGTGCCAAGCGCGCCTACCAAACCGTTTGCTACTTTTACGGAATTGAGCTCTTTGAAAAGGGTAAGTTAAAAGAAGCCTATGGATATTTCCAGAAAGCCATCGCTACCAATCAGGACAAGACAACTACGCTGAGTGCCACTTACTGGAAAGCAGAGACACAGTTTCGCCAAAAGCAATATCAGCCTGCACAAGTGACCTACCAAGCCTACCAGAAACAGTCTGCTGCCAGTCAAAATGAATTTTATGCGAGAAGCTTCTACGGTCTGGGCTGGTCACATTATAAGCAGAAGGAATATAAATCGGCGATCAAAGCCTTTAATACCTTCATCGATCGTGCTGCCAAAAACGAAAACCGCAAACTAGTCGTAGATGCACATACACGAGTGGCAGATGGATATTTCCTCCAGAAAAGTTATCCCAATGCCATCGACTACTACAACCGCGTGATGCGATTTAAATATATCTTCCGCGACTATGCAGCCTATCAGATTGCAGAGGCATACTATCGCCAGAATAACTACCAACAGTCTGTCAATACCTTTGATAAACTGATCACCAATTTCAAGCGCTCAGAGTTTCGCGATGATGCATTGGATAGGATCTCGGATATCTATGCTACTTGGATCAGAGACTATAATCAGACATTGAAATATGCGCAAATGCTGGTCAAGGATTATCCCAAAAGTCCACTGGCAGTGGTAGCTTACAATCGTATGGCACTCGCTTCCTACAATCTTGGCAACAAGGACAACGCCATCAAGTACTATAAGAAGGTACTCACTGACTATGGAGCGGATAAGAAAAATTCCCAGGCTGCTCTGGATAATCTGCGCAATCTGGTGAGTGAAAGAGAGTTTGATAAGATCCTCAAGGACTACCGTAACTCCAATCCCAAGATGGATAACAATCTAGCTGAAATCGTCTTCAGCACAGCAAAAGAGCGTTACTTCTCGGGCAACTACACCTCCGCGATCGACCAATTCTCTACCTATATCAAGGACTACAAAAACGGGCCTGACTATATTGAAGCCCTGCTCTTCCGTGCGCGATCCTACAATGAGATTGGGAAATTTGATCCTGCGCTCAAGGACTACAAGAAGATCTATGATGCGACAGTAGCCAATAGCTATACCTTCCAGGCACTGGATGAAGCAGCAGAAATCGAGTATAAGCGAAGAAACTATAGCGAAAGCTTAGCCCTATTCAATCAGCTAGAGCGCAACGCAGGAAAGCTCGCCAACCAAGTGATTGGCCTCTTTGGGATTGCCAAAAGCCAGCAAGGATTGGGACAGTATACGCAGGCCATTGCTGCCCTCCGAAAAATCACAGACAATGCAGAGGTGACCATCGCCTCCCGTACACAAGCGCGAGTACAAATCGGTCAGGCACAATACGAATCAGGGAATTTGGATGCTGCCTTGACGACCTTCCAGTCTGTAGAAAATGACTTTAAAAACGAGTTTGGAGCTGAAAGTCAGCTGATGATTGGTACCATCTACCTAGATCAAGGGATCGCCCTTAAGGAAGCGGGTCAGACCGAAGCTGCCAATACACGCCTGAAGGAAGTCGCCACGGCCACTAAGTACATGGCCAACAACTACCCTACATTTAATTACCTCAAAGCCAAGATGTTCTATATTCTGGCTGAAGCTTACTACCAGCGTGGCAAAGTCTTCCAGGCAAAAGGAACTCTGGGAAGTTTGATCTCTGAAGATCGCTACCCCGATATCCAGGAGCAAGCCCGCAAACGACTCGCAGAAATCGAAGCTGAAGAAGCTGCCAACGACAACGGATAAATGATACAGAAAAGAGAGGAGATTTAGCCTTACATTTTTTGCTGGTTTTCTCTCTTTTCCTGTTCTCCAATACAAAATAAAGTCAAATGAAAGGCTGAATCTTGGATTATCGTAAACTTTATCCATCAGTCTCTCCTATTTTCTCAACACACTTAGAAAATGAAGAATTTCTTATATATCGCTTTTCTCGGTCTCATCCTTTTGGGGAATGTGACGGTACAAGCCCAAAACAACAACCCACTGGAAGGCCAGGATTCACTTGTACTCGAAAACGAACGAATCAATGATGTCATCGACTCGGATAAGCCTTTCATCAAACCTCCCTATCAGGAGATCAAGCAAGGTGCACAAGATAAGCCTACGTATCAGTCCCAGGAATTTTATGTAGAGACAGAGTTCGAACCTGTACCTCCTCGCTTTAAGGAGGTCGATCCTGATGAGAAAAATCGCTACAAAAACAATCTGTTGAGGTTGGGTATCGGGAGATATACTACACCTTTGGCGCAGTTGTACATCAACAATGGGACAGACAAGGACATCGATTATGGACTGAATTTCACCCACCTCTCTGCACACAATGATGAAGTTCGTCTCCGTAACTTCCGAGAGGATTATGGGACTATTTATGCCAAGGCATTTCAGGGAGGAAATGAGTTTTATGGTAAGCTGTATTTGTACAATACCCAATACTTCAACTATGCAGGGGACGACACGACCTTGGTTGAGGGAGACGAACAAGCCAGATCCGATAGTTTGATTATGGGCTTTACTCGCTTTGCGATCGAAGCAGGGGTAGCTTCGGCTTATGACCCTGACAATGAATATTACTATGATGTACCCCTGGATCTCCGCATCTATGGGGACCGTCGCAGCAACAATGAATTCAACATCGGCTTTAAGCCCAAAGTGGGTGCACGATTTGGTGAAGAGGCTTCCCTAGGCCTAGATAGTGAGCTTCGCTATGTAGCTGGAGGCATCGGCGACAGCAACCAAAACCGCTTCTTTGTCGTCCTCAATCCTGCTTTCCAATTCAAGAATGATAAGTTCAAGGCAAAAGTTGGGATCAACTATAGCTATTTCAACAATAGCATCGACTCTTCTGGATTCTCAAACTTGGGTCCTGATATTGAAGCTTCTTATGCCATCAATCCAGCTTCTTTAACAGCTTTTGTGGGCGTGACTTCGGGTATGCAGGCACCGACTTATGAGAGTATGATAGTTGAAAATAGGTTCATTGCGCGAGATGTACGCATTTCTCCCACCATCGATCGCTATCAGGTATATTTGGGTGTCAAGGGAAATATCAACCAAACCATTGACTTCAGTGCCAAAGGATATTACCGCAAAGTATCGAATCAGTTGATCTACCGCAGCCAGGATTCCATCTTCTTTCAGGCTCTCTACGACTCTTCTGTCAATGTAACAGGTGCACACTTAGAAGTTAACTATGACTTGGATGAGAACTTTGCTGCAGGAGCTGCTTTGAATATCGATGTGTATGGGACAAGCAATCAAGATTCATTGACGCCTGTATTCTTCCATGCCACCCCTGTGAGATTGGATGTATTTGGGCAGTATACCTTTGCGGAGAAATTGACGACCGAGGGTAAGCTGCAGGTCTTTGGGCCGACCCCGATGAGTGTAGACGAAACGGGCGCGACTATTAACCGACCGCTGTTCTTAAATATTGCCCTTGAGGCCGATTATCGTCCCGTAGACAATGTTTCGGTCTTTGTTAGAGTCAACAACCTATTGGGCAGTAATTTCCAGCGTTGGTTCAATTATCCTGAGAGAAGGTTCGATATCATGGGTGGTGTGACCATCGCTTTCTAAAATGGTAAACGTGTAAGAATTAGATCAAAATAGAAGGAAATCCGTACAATATGGATTTCCTTTTTCTCATATGTGGCCATTCTCGATCTTCTTCATCCCACATACAAGCCTTTGATGACTTACTCGACTGTCATTCCTCCTAGCACATATATGGAATTCCTTATGCACTAAAAAAATCAGGAATCACATATTCCAAAGAATGGCACATTTTGATAAATGACGAAAGATTTTGAGGGGATATAGAAAAAAACGCATCTTTGTAGGATGGATGGGGGTGTGAAAATGATTTTTTCGTGTCAGGTGAAAGATTTCATGGATTCCTGCGTTATATTTTAGATAAATCCCCTGTTAATTTAAGACAATAGTCGGTGTATGAGTTTGAATATCGACATTTACCTCAAAAATGCATTCCAGGAGCTTGATGCTTTCTCTTTACCGAGCATTGGGACCTTTAGAAAAGTGCATTTATCTGCCCAATTGGATGACGAAAATCAGCGTATTCATCCACCTAAGGTAGAAGTTGAGTTTTCCCCTACGGTAGATACGCAAGTATCGTTGGTCAAGTACCTCGTACAGCAAATCAACATGCCGCAGGCAGAAGCAGAGGAGATTGTAAAGGATATTCAAACAGAGATCCTTGGCGTGTTGAAGAAGCAGTCTCGATTTGATCTACCTGAGATTGGATTTCTTCACCAGGATCAAGAAGGTCGACTATTTTTTGTGAGTAAAGAGGAAGATCAAAACTTATTTGCTGGCGAATACTTTGGGCTTACCGCACTCGATATACCCAGGCCCACGGTAGATTCTCCTGCAGTTATGTCAGACGAAAACATTCAGCATATGGCTTCAACAGCAACTCCCACTCCCCCTTCAACTCAGCCCAATCGAGGCTTGAGAGTGGGCCTTATTGGGATTTTTGCCTTGCTCATTCTAGGAACCGTAGGTTATATATACATGAACTACCAAGGCAAATCTATCAAAAGATTGGCTCGAGCGATTCCTGTGCAGCCTCAAGACGATATACGGACGATTGCCCCCTCAGAGGAACAACTATTTGCCGATAACCAAATGCCTACGAGTGAGGACCCTGCATCAGCAACTGTACCATCCTCCACCTCTGATGCTGATCTTCCTGAGCAATCAGGAAATAACGCAGTCGCCCAAGCAGATGAAGAGTCTTTTCAGGAGCGTGAAGTAAGCACTCCAGAGACGGCAGGACCTGAAGCAACCAACCCTGTAGCGCGTGTTGCCTCTCCCGAAACCCGTACACGCAGTACCAGCAGTATGGGACTCCCAAGAGGAGACGAAAAAGATTCAGCGACAGGAAACCTATCTGCACTCGATACAAATCCAAACGCGCGTGTCAGCGGGATCAAATATCATCTGATCGCAGGTTCCTTTTCTCAGTATGAAAAAGCAACACGCTTCGTGCGTCAGCTAGATGCGCAAGGATATCCTGGAGCGCAGATCTTGGATCCAGAGCCAGGCAAACAAAATTATCGCGTTTCGATCTACACTTCCACAGATCGGACCAAAGTTTCGAGCTTCAAGACCCAACAAGAAAAGCTCGGACAAAAAACAGCATGGATATACGAGGAAAAACTTCCTTAGGGATAGGTTTTCATTTCTCAGTTATGAAAGAAGTAAGGGGTCCTCAAAGGGCCCTTTTTTCTTAAATATGGTAAAATTTGCTTCTCCTAAAGAATAAAAGAGAAGAATCACAACCTGTTTTACAGATTTACGTAATTTCTAGCGATAATCTTTGATTAGAAAAATAAAATTAGCCATACTTGTTAATCCAAAGATTATATTTGATTTTGAGGCTTTTATAAGTAAAAAATACCTTTCTTCTGATTGTACCATTTTCAAAATTTGATATTTTTGGTACGCAGAATACGATCTCACCTAATAAACACCTATATGAAAGTTGCCACAATTGCTGCCCATCCGCAGCTATCAAAAAAAACTTTTTCTATCAGCCTAATCCTTACCCTCCTTACTGGCATGTTGATAGGAATGACCTTAAACCTGAATGCACAAAGTGCGATAAGCCCCCGCTATTACCTCATCGCTGGAAGTTTTTCGGACCTTCAGTCAGCCAATGAACTAGCGGATGTACTCAGAGTCAAGAACTACCAGCCAAGGGTCCTCCTACCCAACGGAGATCCTCAACTCTACAGAGTCTCGATCTATCAAGGGACTGATAAAGTCCAGCTAGAAAATATCAAAAAACAAATCCCTGGTGGAAGTAAATACTGGATTTTCTCTACGGGAAATACAGGTTCGTTTTCCAACAATAGCCGTATAGCTAGACCTACCACCTCTGTCACGACGACAGCTCCTGAAAATGCGACCTACCACTTGATCTTGGGAAGTTTCCCAACATTGGATGCAGCGCAAAGATCACAAGTGGCCCTCTCTTCACAAGGGTATGAACCCTATCTCTTGGGACCTGACACAAAGTCCAACAACTATCGAATTGCCGTCTATCGCTCCAACAACTACCAAGAAGTCAAGGCCTATCAGGAAAACTTGCGCCGCATGGGACGTAAAGACAAAGGCTGGATACACAAAGAGGCTTTCCCTACATCACTTGCGCTCGCCAACCCCGGAGCAGGCCAGCGTGTCGTCACCTTGGGTACCTTTCACTTGATCGCTGGAAGCTTCAATCGCTTCAATCAAGCCGAAGAACTAACTGTACAAAAGCGTGCAGAAGGATTTAACGCATTGGTACTCCCCCCCGTACCTGGTAAAAGTGTCAACTATCGCGTCTCTATTTATCAAGGCAACACTAAGCAGGCAGTAGAGGCCTTTAATAAGCAGCTTAAGGCACAAGGAAAAAAGACAGGCTGGGTCCTTCAAGAATAGCCCTTAAATAAGACAAAAGATTGACAGGCAGTTTCGAGGAATCGGAGCTGCCTTTTTTTATGAATGATCCCCCCTTCTCTTTCCATCTACCTAGGCGAAAACGTTTCAATAGGAATCACCTGTGGACTATCCAACTGAGTCGAATCCACTCCGTAGGTAGCTTCCCACCACGCTTTGAACTCCGACATCGCCACTGGGAAGGCATATTCATCACAATCTAATGTCGAAGCAACCTGAGGAGGGAGCGATTCAAAAGTGGCATTTTTCCATGATACAAAATTGCTGTCCTTTTCTACTGCTTGCATAAATTTCCCAAATATCGGCAAAGCTGTAGATGCCCCCTGTCCTGCCATAGTCCGAAAGTGAACTTGAGGATCATCCGCTCCCACCCATACCCCTGTGACGAGTGCGGGGGTCATCCCAATAAACCATCCATCTGTTTGGAGCTGGGTAGTCCCCGTTTTACCTGCAAGATCGCTTTTGAGATGGTATCGAGACCGTAAGGATCTACCTGTCCCCTGCTCCACTACCCCCTCCATCATATATCCTAGGGCTTGGGCATTGCTTGCTTGCATGACAGTCTTGGCAGGTACTGGCTCGTGTTCATAGATAAGTTCTCCCTCGGGTCCCTCTATCCGCAAAATAGACGTGAGTTGGGGCTGCTGCCCTTTATTGACAATCGCGGCATATACGCCGACCATTTCCTTCAGAGAGACGTCGGCTGTTCCTAGGGCAATAGAAGGCACAGGAGGAATCTCTCCTTCGATGCCCAATTTATGCGCCATATCAACTACTTTCTCGGCCCCCATCTGCATGAGAAGGCTCACCGCTACGACATTGACAGAGTGGGTCAGCGCCCCTCGCATAGAGTACTGCCCTCCATAATGGGCGTCTGCGTTTTCGGGCGACCAATTGCCGTACTGCTGATAGGTCTTTTGTTCATTTTTGACGAAGTCACATGGCGCAATCCCCGATTCCAAAGCCGTCGCCATGACTACAGGCTTGAAGATAGATCCTCCTTGCCGGTGTGCCCGCACATGATCAAACTGACCATGATAGAAGTCTATACCTCCTACCCAAGCTTGGACCTGACCTGTCTGTGGAGCCATCGCCAACAGTCCTGTTTGAAGGAGGCTTTCGGCATAGAGCATAGAGTCTAGCGGACTGATCACGGTATCCTGCCAGCCCTCCCAGGTAAACAGACGCGTCTTTCTGGGGATTTCCAGTAAAGAATCTACATCGAAAGATGCAATATTGGGCTCGAAATTTCGTGCCAGTTGCTTGCGGTGCCTAGCCAGGAGGGATCTATTCAATTTCTTTCTGGCCCAGCCGCGCCATTCTGCGTCTAGCTTGCGCTGCATCCGAGGCATATGTGCTTGTACGGCTGCCTCTGCATAGGATTGCAGTCTACTGTCGAGGGTGGTCACGATCTTCAAGCCATCTGTATAAATATCCCATACTCCTCCTCCAGGTTTGGGATAATTTGCAAGTAGTTTACGCGCATTCCATGTCACCTCTGCACGAAAATGGGGTGCCGCTCCTTGGTAGATTTGAGGAGGATGATAATCGAGGACGAGGGGAAGTGACTTCAGCGAGTCATACATGACTGAATCGAGGTAATCATATTTCAGCATTTGACTCAAGACTACGTCGCGTCGCTTTTGTGCACGATCCTGATGGCGGTAAGGATTGTAATAGCTCGGTGCACGAAGTATGCCAATCAGGGTAGCCCCTTCCTCTATTGTGAGTGCTTTCGTCTCCTTGCCAAAGTATCTGTAAGCCGCTGCCTCAATGCCATGTGCTTGCTCTCCCAGAAAAACCGTATTGAAATACTGAACGATGATTTGATCCTTCGGATATAACTGCTCGATCTTCTCAGCCACAAGCATTTCACGGATCTTATTGATGACCAGTTGTATGTAGCTGTTGCCACGTTCTCTCTGAAACCATAGCTTGGCAAGCTGCTGGGAGAGCGTACTACCGCCCCCTGCGGATTTCTCCCCCATCAGGATATTTTTGATCAATACCCGTCCAAGACTGGGGATGTCTACCCCATCGTGGGTGTAAAATCGAGCATCTTCTGTGGCAATCAAGGCCTCCGTCAGATGTACGGGTAAGTCTCGATCTGTAATCAATGTACGGTCTTTGAGGTAGACTCTTCCCAGGATTTCTCCATCTACAGAATAAATCTCAGAGGCTTTGTCAATGGGAGGGAAAAGCAACATCCGATTATCGGGCAAAGGACCAAAGGCTCCTAACTGGACGCTCCAGAATATCATTTGCCATAAAAGGAAGACCATCATACAAAATCCAAGGAAACCTGATAGCCATGGATTTTGCCTAGTCAAGCGGTTTGCCCACTCGAAATATTGCTGAAGTTTTTCCTTAGAAGATTGAATGCTTATATCCTGACTATTCATCACTTACATCCATCGATGTTCCTTTATTTTTTTCGAAAATACACCTCCGTAATATTTCTAATCACAAGATACTGTTTCCTTCCTTTGCCTCAAATAGGTTTTCCTTCACGATTGTGGATAACTGTTTTTAAACGCAAATATTCATGGTATACGATTTTACAAGTATGGTTGAGGGGTGGATGTTGTGTATTAATCTTTTGAAGATCTAGTCTTTATGATGACCAATCACAGATTATAAGGGTTTTCACAGATCATCTCATAATAGATAAAATCAACACTAGAAATTATTCCTATATCCAAAGCTTTTCTCCCTCATGGAAATATTTAGGTGATTCTCATTCTTTTTGTATTTTCCATTTCATATATATCATTCTATGCGAAAATCACCATTATTCCTCATTTTTAGTCTATTGGTAGCACTTTCAGCTTGTAAGAGCTCCCAAACCACAACAGAAAGACCTTCCCCTGAAAGTCCTAATCTCAACAACTCCAGCTGGGTAGTCACCGTCATGGGTGTGGCAAATGGTCGTCCTGCACCTGTCCTCTCAGATTCTCAAGTGACACTCGATTTCAAAGACAAAGGGATCTCAGGAAATACAGGATGCAACAGCTACTCAAGCACGTGTGAGATCAAGGGAAATTATATGAAGGTGGCGGAAATCTCCCAGACCGAAGCTTACTGCGACAGTCCCCAAGGAGTCATGAATCAAGAGAAGCAATTCCTTGCTTACCTCAAACAAGCTACTTCATTCGAGATTCAGGAAGATGGCATGCTCCGCATCAGTTGCTCGGGAGGGAATATGATTCTACTGAAAGAGGCGGGAGCTAAAAAATAAGCCTTTCTCGCCTACCATAAGATACAGAGGGTCATCCAACAGGTCGAGTTGATGATCCTCTTTTCTATTTTGAATAGTAAAAAGGAATAAAGAAGTAGTTAGGGGAACAGTTCGCTCCATTTCTTTTTACCTGAAATAAAATGATCCCAGACAATACTCCTAGGATAATAGCCTTGGGAAGGGACAGCCGAAATTCCCTGAGGATAAATCTCTTTTTTCAATTTGCGGTAATGCCCTAGTCCACGATAGAAAGCGCCATGGGCCTTTAGGATAGCACCGATGGTCTTCACATCGCCTTGCAGGAGTGCGCGTGCTCCCCAAACGCCATCCAAAAGAAGGCGAGTCAGTATCTTTCCTACTGTCTGCTGAGAAGGCGTATTTTTGTACAGGCAAAAAAGGCTGTTGCGTGCATTGAGATAGGTCTTACGTGGATTGCCTTGGGGCAAAGTCCCTCCACCTACATGGTAGACGACACTGGCAGGTTCGCAGTAGATCTCATATCCATGATTGATGGCGCGCCAGCAAAAGTCAATTTCCTCCATATGGGCGAAGAAATCTCCATCAAACAACCCAATCTTTTGAACCACTTCCGTACGGACCATGCAGCATGCTCCTGTAGCCCACAATATCGGCAAGGCATTTTCATACTGCCCTTGATCCTCCTCTAGCACATCAAAAATTCGTCCCCGACAGAAGGGATATCCCCACTTGTCAATAAAACCGCCTGCTGCGCCCGCATATTCGAAATGCGTCTGCTGGTTGTATGCCCGTATCTTAGGCTGAAGCGCGGCAATCTGAGGCTGTGCTTCCATGCGTGTGACCAAGGGTTCTAGCCAATCAGGAGTCACCTCTACATCACTATTGAGCAAGACAAAATAGGGTGTGTGGATATGAGGAATGGCTCGGTTATTTCCCTCCGCAAAACCATAGTTCTCAGGAAGTTCGAGCAATTCGATATCAGGAAACTGTGCTTGAACAAAAGATACGCTGTCGTCCGTAGAAGCATTGTCAACAACTAGGATTTGATGAGACTGATAGGTAGTCTGAATAACGGAAGGAAGGAACTTTTCCAACCAGTTTCTACCATTATAATTCAAGATGACAATCGTTACACCTGCTTCCTGCATCGCGCGCTTCGTAGACGAATGAGTAAAGTAAAAAAGCCAAGGGGTCTTCCCTTGGCGCAATGTTAAGCATTATATTTTGCTTCCCCTAGCAAGAAGCAGGGTACTTAGGACAGACCAAATTTACCCAGATCCAAGCCTGGTATATTGGGGAGCATGCCTTTGGTCGCTCCTTCCATTTCTTCACGACCACGGGTCTCTGCTGCATCCAGCGCTTTATTGACAGCCGCTGTGATCAGATCGGCCATGATCTCTGGATCGTCCTTGTCGATGATATCAGGATCAATTTCAATCTTCAATATACGTCGATTGCCGCTGGCTTGAACACGTACCATTCCCCCTCCAGCTTCTGCATCCACTGTAATTTTATCCAGGGACTCGCGTATTTCTTTCATTCGATTTTGCATCTCCTGAAACTTCCCCATCATATCTGGTAAGTTAAACATATCGTTTATCGATTATTTATGCATTTGTTGAATTCAAAAATCAGCCGACGTACTTAAGCCAATTAGTGTATCAACTGCAAATATACTTCTAGTATCAAAAATTTAAGAAAAAAAATCTAGACATTTCCCTCTTTTCCCTTGATGTCCTCACTTTCGGCTTCTATGGAGACGATCTTAGAGGATGAAAATTGTGTGGACAGAATATCTCCAGGTCTGGGTTTGTGCTTCCATCTCCGATGCGACCATAGCCAGTAAGCAGGTTGTGCTTGAATTGTTGCCTCAAGCAAAGAAGCCTGATGATCGGTCAATCGATAGATATTTTCTTGGGTATAGGGCAAAAAGGCTGTCGTGTCAATGGGGACAATTTCTAGTGTATAATATCCTCTCTTTACCTTTCGCATGTCCGCATAGTACATGTTAGCTCCTGTCTTCAAACCTATTTTGGCTACGCTGGCATGATAGGGCGTAGCTTGATGGAGAAAAGGCGTAAAGTATAGACGTTGTCCGTGATGTGGAGATTGGTCATTGATAAAACCAAAAAAACTGTGTGTTTTCAATGCTCGGATGGCTTGTATCATCGCATAGCGCATCGGGAGCAGCGTCACACCAAAGCGCGTGCGCATCCGAAAGGTCAACTCATCAAAAATCCATGACCGCAACGGGCTGTAGATCCCATAGGAGGTCACACGCTCTCTTGAAGCCAAGGCTAGCCGAGATTCCATCCACTCAAAGTTTCCGAAGTGGGTCGCAACAAGTAGGTGGCCCTCGGGCTGCGCAACAATAGCATCAATAACCTCTGGGTTGATCAAATGTACACGTCGTCGCAATTCCTCTTCAGAGATACTCACGCTTTTGACTGTCTCTACCAAGAAATCTGCAAAGTGCTGGTAAAACAGGCGCGCCAGAAGCTGTATTTCGTCAGGCGATTTTTCGGGAAATGAGTCACTGAGATTCTGTAGGATGACTTCTTTTCTGTATTTGACCAGCACCCTCAATACCCATGCAATCCCCCTACTAAGTCCATACCAAAGACTAAAAGGCAGCGTACTCAGCCCATAGACGACACCATATACAAGGCCAAAAACCACCTTTTGCCCTACACTAAGTGTGGGTCTTTCTAGTTCGGTACGCAAAGCTAGTTGTTGTTGTCTCGGATGCGATTCAATTCCAATCCAGGGCTGTAATCACGTCCCTGATCACTCTCATAGTCCAACAAACCAGGGATCTGACCTTGATTTTGCAGTTGCAAGCGCCATCTGGGGTTGCTCAGTTCACCATATTTATTGGAGTGTAGGAGTGGATAATCTCCTGTGGCACGGTCAGGATCGTGGAAGACGAATAATACATTGGTTTGGGAGCCTAGTTTGTTGTAACTCCATATCTCATAGGGGATAATCTCGCCTTCAGCAGGATGTCGATCTACATTGTTGGGAATGCCATAGGTGAGAAATACTCTTCCTCTGTCAGTCTGCCAGCCTTCTCTAAATCCTGCTTTGAATTGCTGATTGACATACTTCAAGGCCGTAAGGTAGCCATTCCACATAGCCTGCACAGAGCGTCCGTCATTGCTGCGGCGTTCAAAGAAACTATATAAGAAGTTTTTCTTTTGCTCGTAATTCTCTAGTGCTTCTATGAAAAAACGCTCGTCATTGGTCGCCTTGTAGGTCAGGGTGCGTAAGTAAGCATCCAACTGTTCTTCGGAGTATTCATTGAAAATGTCTGTCTCAGAAGCGACGGCAATCGCGCTCGGCTCAAAGGAGATATCTTTACGCGAGTTGTAGACATAAAACTTCTGGCGATACTTCTTCATGATGCGTTTCTGCGGATGAAAAAGCTCGATTTGAAGATAGTATATATTGGAGCTGAGGTTGCTGATGTCGATCGTCTTTTTGTACAAATTGAATACACGTCCACTCCTCGGATCCTCATCCGTCTGATAATTCATCAATCGGTTATCTCCTTGATAGATAACGGAGCGAATCGCATACTGAATCGGTTTTCCTCCCTCATTGAAGATTTTGTCTGAATTATAGATTTCGAAATAAAAACTCAGCTTATTCTCATTGAAGAAGGTACTATTGGTCACCATCGGTACGAGATCCTCTCGACGGGCTTGTCGTCCTTTCTCTGGATCGATCTCTCCTGCTACCCACTTGATGTCGCTGAATGCAAGATCATTTCGGGGAATGCGCTCCATCAAAAATTCAGATACGCCTACAGCTTTTGAAAATTCAGTAGAGTTACTGTCCACAGCGGTTGCGCGGATCAGGTAAGTCCCAGGATCGAGACGCAGCGCATGCACATTCAAGAGATTCGCGCGAACTCTGGAGTCACGTGTCGTATCGGGCAAGCGTTGATCTTGGGGAAGTTGAAGATTATACTTCGCGTTTTCCACTAGCAGGGTATCTGTTCCTTCGATCCGATCCAACTGCAACTGAATATTGACTTTTGCCTGAAACTGTCCATCTGCTTCTTTGACGAAGTTGAGGGTATTTCCTGCTACAGCCAAGTGGATTTCAACGTAGGGATTCCCGCCGTTTTGGGTCACTTCAGAATACGGAATGTGGAATCTTACCACATCTAAAAAAAGACCTGGCACTTGATTTTGAGCGTAAACCGAAGTGATCAGACAGATATATATGAAGAGTATGGCAGCTTTTTTCATACGTTTGGTGATGGATGTTATCGAATAAAGAGAAATGCTCTTTATAACATATCATTTCGTCTTATTTCTAATCTGCAATTAAAACTTAGTGATCGTTTAACTGTCGCCTTCAGCGGGAGTTCTTTTTTAGGAAAAAGAACCAAAACCATTTGGAATTTTAGCCCAACTCTATTATCCGCCCCTGTCACCAAATTCCAAGGCCAACGCCTCCCCATATGACTTGTTACTAAACTCGTAGCTTATATCCTGAATGCTTCAATTACGAAAGTCACTGATCATAAAGTACAAAAATAATGTAAGTCTTGGATTTACATAACGTGAAACCCTTTACACAGTTTGGGCTGCTTGCTGCGTACCTCTGATGCGCTGCACAAATGCGGGAACGATCTCTGCCAATGGCTGATCTTGTTGCAAGGCTTTGATGAAAGCAGAACCTATGATGGCTCCTTGCGCATACTGACAGGCAGCAGAGAACGTCCGATGATCCGAGATACCAAATCCGATGAGTCGCGGATTGCGAAGCTTCATCTGCTCGATCCGATCGAAGTAAGCCAATTGGGTCTCCGTAAAGTCACCTGTACGACCTGTCGTGCTGTCCATGGAAACCATGTAAATGAAAGCCTGTGTGAGTTCATCAATTTGTCTGATGCGCACCTCTGAGGTCTGGGGGGTAATGAGGAAAATATTGGAAAGGTTTTTTTCTTCAAATAAGGGCTTATAAATCTCCTCATACTCCATCATAGGTAAGTCAGGTAAAATAAATCCATCTACCCCTACACCTGAGGCAGCCTGGACGAATTTTTCTATTCCATACTGGATTACAGGATTGATATAGCCCATCAAGATCAGCGGAATGTCCACCTCCTCACGGATGCCTTGCAACTGCTCTAGGATTCGTTCCAGATTAATCCCATTGTTCAGTGCTACATTGTTGGACATCTGGATGGTGTTGCCATCGGCGATCGGATCTGAATATGGCATGCCTATCTCGATCAAATCTGCCCCTGCATCAGCCAATCGGAGGATGATCTCACGTGTATCATCTAGTCGTGGAAAGCCCGCCGTAAAAAAAATCGAAAGAATATCTTCCTTCTTATGGTTGAATAATTTGTGAATTCTATTCATTATATTCTGTTTTTTATATAGAAAAAGGAATAGATATATAGGGAGAATGTAAATTGTTTATGATCATACATCCCTCCCCTTTCTGCTTGGCATCATTCTTTGCTATTCCTACTCCTACAAGAATAATCATCTGATTTATATGAAGTTACCGTTAACCATTGGCCTTATATTTCTCTCTGCTCTTTACCTTTTTTCCTGCAAATCTCAGCAAGCGACTACAGTTGATGGTATGACCGCGACATTTAAAGGGATCAATTGCAGTACAGAAGCCTGGGTTTTTGAAGATACAAGAGGAGAAATATCAGCCTATCAACCTAGTCAAACACTTACTTCCGAAGAGCAGCGTATGAAATCCCAACTCAAGGAAGGCAAGCAGTATGAGCTCAACATGACACGAAAACCAGCAGATTTTGGTCCTGCCAATCGCGCACAGTGTCTGGTACCTGATGCCTATGAGATTGCTTATTACATCTCACTGACAAGCATGAAAAGCGTAGATCAATAAACAAAGGGAGAGGAAAGGCACATACACTTTCCTCTCTATAGGTTAGCTGTTCATTTTCTTCTTGTATTCAATGTAGGTATTGAGATCTTTGTCCCCTCTCCCTGAGCAATTGATCACCACCACATCCGATGTTTTCAGGTCCATTTTATCCAAAACGGCAAAAGCGTGGGCTGTCTCGATAGCAGGAATGATTCCCTCTACTTCACTTAGCTTGTACCCCCACTGCATGGCTTCATCGTCTGTGACATAATAAAACTGAGCCCGACCTGTGTCGTAGAGATGCGCATGAGCTGGCCCGATCCCTGGATAGTCTAGCCCTGCCGAAATAGAATGCGGCTCTACCACCTGCCCATCACGTGTCTGCATCAAGATCGTCTTACTCCCATGCAATACCCCTGGACGGCCCAAAGCTGTCGTCGCTGCCGACTTGTCTGTCTGTACGCCATGTCCTGCCGCTTCCGCAGCAATCAACTGGACCCCTTCATCATCCAAATAGTGATAAAATGACCCCATCGCATTTGATCCTCCGCCTACACAAGCAATGATGAAATCAGGATTGGGCGTTCCTTCTTTCTCCTGAAGCTGTTTTTTCATTTCCTCACTGATCACTGCCTGAAAACGGCCCACCATATCAGGATAAGGATGTGGCCCTACCACAGATCCGATGATGTAATGCGTATCCGAAGGATTGTTAATCCAGTGGCGCATAGCCTCATTGGTGGCGTCCTTGAGGGTCTTGCTTCCACTCTCCGCAGGGATAATCGTCGCTCCGAGCATCTTCATGCGCTCCACATTGGGTCGCTGACGCTCTATATCTACGGCTCCCATATATACGATACACTCGATGCCCATCAAAGCACATACTGTCGCAGTGGCTACCCCATGCTGCCCCGCCCCTGTTTCGGCAATGATCTTTTTCTTATTGAGCTGTTTGGCTAAGAGGATCTGCCCCAGCGTATTGTTGATCTTGTGTGCACCTGTATGGCAAAGATCCTCGCGCTTGAGGTAGATCTTGGCACCATACTCCGCAGAGAGTCGCTTCGCAAAATACAAAGGCGTAGGCCGCCCCACATAGTCATGCAGTAGCTGGCGAAATTCCTCCTGAAAGGTGGGTTCTTCCATGATCTCAAGGTAGCGCAGACGCAGTTCCTCGATATTGGGATACAACATTTCAGGAATAAAAGCCCCGCCAAACTGGCCGTAGTAGCCTCTCTCGTTTACTTGATAAGGTGATGCTGTCTGATTCATGCTAATATTTCTTTGAGTTGTCTCAATTTGTCCAGGTTCTTCAGCCCTGGCTTG
The DNA here is from genome assembly GCA_039820545.1 of Bacteroidota bacterium. GTDB lineage: Bacteria > Bacteroidota > Bacteroidia > J057 > J057 > JALEFZ01. The sequence goes on from JBCBPW010000030.1 coordinate 60,148, forward strand.
ATTTCAAATTTGCTGTTGACATCAATGGCGTGGAGCTTGGGTATCTCCATACCAATGACCTGTTCGATATTATCCAAACTCAGTCCTCCACTTAAAAAGAAGGGGACTTCTGAAGGATAATCTTCCAATATGTCCCAATTAAATGTTTGCCCTGTACCCCCAAGTTTACCTTTTACTTTGGTGTCAAAAAGGAAGTAATCGACAAATGGCTCATAAGGCTCCAAGACACTAAAATCAAAGCTATCTTTCACAGAAAAAACCTTGATTACCCCTACCCCACTCTGCTGAATGGCCTCACATAGCTCGGGGGATTCTTTTCCGTGAAGCTGGACCATTGTCAACCCATATTGATCAATAGCATCCTGGATAGCCTCTTCCGATTCATCTACAAAAACCCCCACTTTCTCTACCCCGTCGATCATACGGGCATAGACAGGGTCCAAAGCCTTACGCATGTAGCGAGCCGACTTTACAGCGAAGATAAACCCTACATAGTCAGGCTCCATGAGAAGTATTTCGTCTATATTTTCGGGATAGACAAGCCCGCATATTTTGAGTTTCATACTTTTTGAGACTTTGAGACCGCCTCACGATGTGAGCCTTCCAGAAGACCGACCGTTCGACTAGTGCCTCAATTTGAGGCTGAACATATTGATCGTTAGATAGAAGTTTGAGTTTTATCCTCGGGCGCGAGATCTTTCAATCGTTCGATGAATTGAGCACAGGCCTTTTCGGGGCGAGGCTGCTCCATGAAGCGCTGTCCCATGAGGAAGCCCTGGTAGCCTGCCGTGCGTAAGCGCACGACTTCTTCGGGTCTGCTCAGACCGCTTTCTGCAACCTTGACGAAGGTAGAAGGGATCTGCTGGGCAAGATCGAGGGAAGTCTGAATGTCGACCGTGAAGTCCTTGAGGTTGCGATTGTTCACCCCGACTAAGTCGATACTCTCGCTTAGTCCCTTTTTGAGTTCGTCCCCATCATGGACCTCCATCAGCACCTCCATACCTAAGCTATGGGCAAAATCTCCCAACCTTTGAATTTCCTCTTCTGTCAGGACTGCCGCAATCAGTAAAATCACATCGGCACCAATCGAACGAGCTTCAACGATCTGGTATTCGTCAATGATGAAGTCCTTGCGTAAAATGGGACAGTAGTTCATCTGACGCGCCAACTCTAAATCGGCATTTTTTCCACCGAAAAACTTCTGATCTGTCAAAATCGATAAGGCAGAAGCCCCCGCCTGCATATAGCCTATAGAAACGCGCTCCACGGATGCATAAGGATTGATGTCTCCTTGAGAGGGGGATTTGCGCTTGTACTCCGCGATGATGCCCGAAAGGTCTGAGCGGGTCAAATAATGACGGAGGGAAATACAAGGAGTCTGGAAGTAGATGGACTTTTCCAAAAGTTTGGTTGGATAAAGAGCTTTTTGATCCGCCACCTCCTGACGTTTATGTGCAACGATTTGATCGAGAATATTCATTTTAAGATTTTATTAGACGAAAGATTTTGAGAAGCGGGAGCCGATTCCTTAAGGATTTCCCTACGCTCAAGAACCGAGACTGAAAGTATTTGTCATGAAAAGGTTTCGATTGGGACAAAACAAGACACTATCGATAGGTAAAATTATCAAAATCAATGATTTAACTCTCTCATCCCACTTCTCAACATTTGATCCTTTACTTATTTACTTCATTAAATTGCAAGAAACTTTTCGAAACTGGTTTTTGCCTTACCTGATTCGAGAGATTCTCTGGCAGCAGCCATAGCTGTTTCCCTGGTCATTCCCTCATGGTAGGTGTAGACGGCCATACCTGCATTGGCGAGGACGGCACTTTTTTGCGCTTCTGTACATTCATTGTTCAATACAGACAAGAAGATCTTGGCAGCATCCTCCACACTTTCGCCCCCATGCAATTGGGTCGGGCGAAGCGGCTCAAACCCAATCTCCTCAGGACGCAAGAGGTATTCTCCCTCCTGACTCAACCACTTGAATGGGCCTGTCAAGGAAATCTCATCATAGCCATCCAAAGAATGCAGGATCGAAAACCGTTTGCTACTCTGCTGGTAGAGGTAGCCATACAGACGGGCCAGCTCCAGGCTGAATACACCTACCAACTGTTTTTGCGGAAAGGCAGGATTCACCATCGGTCCCAGCATGTTGAAGAACGTCTTGACGCCCAGCTCGCGACGAATCGGGCCAACGTTTTTCATCGCTGGGTGGAAAAGCGGCGCATGCAAGAAGCAAATACCCGCCTCGTCAATCTGCCTTTCGAGCTTATCGTATGCATTTGTGAAACTTCCTCCCAAGAACTCGATCACATTGGAGGAGCCAGATACGGACGAAACACCATAGTTTCCATGCTTGGCGACCTTGACGCCTGCCCCTGCTGCCACGAAGGAAGCCAGCGTAGAGACATTAAAGGTATTTTTTCCATCTCCTCCTGTCCCACACAGATCCATGGGATCATATGCCTTCAGATCTACGGGTACACACAGCTCAAGCATCGCTTCCCGAAAGCCCGCCAGCTCATCAACTGTGATCCCACGCATGATGTAGACGGTGAGGAAGGCTGCAATCTGGGAGTTGTTGTAAATGCCTCCTTTGGCGATGTTGGTGAGGACATCCTTAGCCTCAAACTTGGTTAGTGTATTGTGATCGAAGAGATGATACAAGAGCTCACGCATAGCAGCTGAACTCGGCGTACCGTTGGAAGAAGGCTGAGGCGTTTTGTCCAGCGGCATCTCCAACCAGTTCTTAAGAAGGATCTTGCCATGATCTGTGATGACAGACTCAGGATGAAACTGGACACCATAGACTGTATAATCCTTGTGCTTGAGTGCCATGACTTCCCCTTCTCCATCTGTCGCCAATAGTTCGAGCGGTGCCTTGATAGACTCCTTGGTTACACACCATGAGTGGTAGCGTCCTGTCTGAAACTGAGCAGGTAATCCTTTGAACAGGGGATCTTTCGTCGCTTTCAACTCGACATCTGTTCCTATTCCATGCAGCACTTCAGGCATATTGTACAACTCTGCTCCGAAGACTTCTGCGATGCCCTGATGCCCCAAGCAGACGCCTAGTATGTGTTTGGTCGGTGCATAGGCTTGGATTAAGTCCTTCATGATCCCTGCTTCAGCCGGAATACCAGGACCTGGAGAGAGCAGAATTTTATCATAATCTTTGACCGCCTCCACGTCAATCTCATCATTGCGGGCGACTGTCATATTTTTTCCATACCCTAATTCCCGAATCTGATGCACGAGGTTGTAGGTGAAGGAATCGTAATTATCTAAAACGAGGATTTTCATTTTGGGAAGACGATTAGACCGTTTGGCTTTGCTACACTTTATATGATTGAAAGGCTTGACTTAGTTTTGGCTGTGTCGACCGCCATCTGAATGGCACGGCGCAAAGCTCCGAGTTTGTTGTCGACTTCTTTGAGCTCGTTCTCAGGTACGGATCGAGACACGACACCTGCACCTGCTTGATAGTACAGCACATTTCCCTTACTCATAAAAGATCGAATCATAATGGCATGATTGAATCTACCCGAAGCATTCATGAAGCCAACGCAGCCTCCGTAGAATCCTCGGTTTTGCGGTTCATACTGCTCAATAAGCGTCATGGCTTTGACCTTGGGTGCGCCTGAAAGGGTTCCTGCAGGAAAAGTATCTGCCATCAGTTCCAGATGCTGATCGTGCGGATCGATGTCAGCAGTGACTTTGGAGACCAAGTGGATGACGTGAGAATAATATTGGATTTCTTTGTAGGTATCCACTTCTACAGTATGACCGTGGCGGCTGAGATCATTTCTCGCAAGGTCTACCAGCATCACGTGTTCAGAGTTTTCTTTGGGATCGTCAAATAGCTCCCGCGCAAGTTTGGAGTCCTCCTCGTCATTTCCCGTCCGCTTAAATGTCCCCGCAATCGGGTGAATCGTCGCTTTTCCATCCTCTGTAATCAGCTGCGCTTCAGGAGAGGAACCAAACAATTTGAAACTGCCATAATCCGCATAAAAAAGATAAGGAGAAGGGTTTACGGATCGTAACGCACGATAGACATTGAACTCATCTCCGATAAACTGCTGGCTAAACTGCCGCGACAGCACCATTTGAAATACATCTCCTCGCTGGCAGTGGTGTTTCCCTTTTTCCACCATTTCAAGAAACTGTGTATCAGGCATATTGGCGTGCTCCTCACCCTTGAGGTCAAAGCTATATTGAGGAAGTGCTTGACTGTTGATCAAAGTTTCAATCTGATTCAAGCGACTGTTTCCATCTACCTCGTATTCAATCAGATACATTTGATTATGAAAATGATTGATTACGATCAGGTAGCGGTACAGCACATACCACATATCTGGAATTTTGCGAGTCTCGTCTTCATAAGTTCCAATATTGACCTTCTCATAATGACGAACTGTATCGTAGGATTGATAACCAAAAGCACCCAACTCTGGAATGGGGAGTTCTTCTGGCCAAGACGTGTAATGAGACAAAAACTCCTTGAGGATGGCGGGCACATCCAACTTGCCTTGGGGAGGTTGCTGAACCTGCTGGTCCTTACCTATGGTGTAGCTGACTTGACCATTTTCAAGTTTAAAAGAGGCAAAAGGCTCCAGTCCGATGATCGAGAGTGTGTTTTCATTCCCATGATAATCAGAGCTTTCAAGCAGCATCGGATAGGCAAAATGATCCCTGAGCTTGAGATATAGGCTAACAGGCGTGACCGTATCCGCCAATAATTTCTTGTACCTCACGGGATAAATGGTAGTTTGACTCATGACAAATTAATTGACAGACTGACTTCCTGCTTATTCTTCTATTTTCTTAGACCAATGGTAAAAAATGAAATAGGGCTTACCGTTACATAAACGATAAGCCCAAATATATTTTAAGCATCAACAGATTTATCGTTTATGAGAATCTCATAAATCGCCACCAACCGTTGATATGCCAAGTGCTCTGTTGCATAAGTTGAAAGCAAAGATACAGTTAGCCCTATATTTTACAAATGGAAGCAGTAGTTTTTTTGAAAAATGTATCAAAATGTCTTTTGTTAGGCTAGATCATACACATTCATGCGCGAGTCACTGTACCCAAAAGCTGGCTCATCCTCCTGTGAAGTACGTATCCACTTCTTTTTTTCGATTAGGATCTACTACCAGTTTCTGCCCATTCCATCTATAATAAGTACGTACAATTTTCCGCTTATATCCCTCCTCCGCTTCTTCCAAGAAGATGCGATCCTCTTTGATCACGATGTCCTTCTCTCCTTCCATATCCGTAGGAAAAACAAAACTACTCCCCTCACTTGCCCATGCATCTGCGATTCCGATGAGTGGGTGTACATCTGAAAAACGGGTCCCATTCCAAAAGACCAAGACATCTCCTGTCGTACATCCGCATCCTCCGATACAGGGAACATGCAAGGAAATAATGTCGTGCAGATCCAATCCTTGAGCCCCCAGGCTGTGTGCAGCGCCCATACTCCAGCTAAAGGATCGCACATTGATCTTGTCCAACTGTGCCTGCCCACGAAACGCACGAATCTGGTACACAGGAACCGTTCGCATCTCCTCTTTCACGATTTTCTCGATTCCAAATACAAACTTCACACTCGGGTCCGTCTGGCTGCCAAATGCATGCTGCGCGATGAATCCTCCAAAGATCCAACCCTTGACATTGCCCGATTCAATTTTGTACCAGTGGCTTTTGACGCCATTTACCGTATCGATCTTCGTTGATCTTTCCAGCGGCTTCATCGACTGGCCGATCCACATCACCGCTAAAGCCGTGCAGGAAGTGTTTGGACATGCGCGCACATTGACCTCGTCAGCTAGCATGTAGGCTTTGGGCACGTCGTAACTGTCCACACACTCAGCGGCTGTGAGGATACGGACATCTACTTTGTCTTGTGCCATGAGGAATAAGGGAATGAAAAGAAGAAGGAATAATACCAATCGTGACATCGTGCTATGATTTATTTTACACAATCTACAACGATCGGCTCAAGCTGTAATGGAAAAGCTACAACCGTAAAGGATCAGCGATTATTCGTATTTATAGAGGTCATATCATTTATAAGCTTGGTCCAGTGCTTGAAGATCTACATCGGGATACTCGTACGCCTGGTTCAGCTCAAACTTGGTAAATACCCGCTCTTGGGGATCTAACACTTTACAAATAATAGTTTCCAGCTCTTTTAACTTGGATTGATCGATCGAAGCGGTGATGTCCGCAGTTTTGAAAATGGTGTAACGCGCTTCAACAGAAGAAGCCTCCATCCAATCCTGATGAAAGGCCAGGAGTGTACGCGCTTGTTCGGAATAACGCATGAAATGCCCAATGATCATTGGGAAACGAGACATTGCATGGACCCGCCTTTTTTCCATCACATACTGCTTCTTTTCCCAATCTCTCGTCTCTATGTATTTTTCTAGATCTTCCAATAGACCGTCAAAATCTTCCTTCCGCCTTCGCTTCAAAAATCTTTTCTGCTCAATGTCTTCGTACAGATCTTCTCCCAAGTCAAAAGCCTTCATCATGGAGAGCAACTGCTTCAAGCGATAATAGCGTGGCTCGTTGAAGATGAGCTTGCGCGCCTTCCAGTTTTCGTGATCGGGTACCATACGCTTGAATTCCTGAAACTTCCGCAAGAAGTCCTTGGCACGAAACTCAGTCTGCTGAATGGACAACTCACCTAGAAAAATGCCTACCAGTTTATTTTCGTCATCATTCCATTTGATCAGCATTTCTTTAGAGGGGTAAAAATAAAGGGTTCCTCCTTCTCTTTCTACTGCCTCCGGATTCCCTAGGATCTTACGGATCTTTCGTTTGTACGTCATGCCCAGACGGCTCACAACTTTGGGTTTAAGCAAAAATTCTACGACGCGTCTCTCTTCTACATCAAGGCGAAGGGCAAAGCCCTGATCTACATGTAGCCATCCTGAAGGATTGGATTGGCCTCCCAGACTTAATTGTTGTCGGACTATTTCTACAGTATCTCCTAGCTTGATCCCACCAAGGGAAAGTATATGTGGGTCCAGATGCGGGTCTGTGAGTACGTAGATGTCCTCGAGTAGCTCCATTTGTTACGGTATCCTGGTTTAGACCGTGTTTGAAAATTCAAATCTGCGAAAAGTTTGTGCTTTCTCGCTAGATTTTCATTGTTCCAAACAGGGTCTTATATTTTTATTAATAATAATTTTCGAATCCATATGGTTTGACGAAAAAGGAAAAAGTATTGTGTCTCTCTTTACTCAGGCCCTAAATACCTATAAGCATTCAGGCTGAACAAGTTCTCGTGCAATGGAGTCGGGAGAAAGAGGTGCTACGTAGTTTGATGACGTTAATATATATATCCATTTGCTGGAGACTCCCTGTCTACCTTCAGCAGGGTTTCCCAAATAGTATCTACAGCCATTTGTAGCGTTGTCTCCGAGAGGTGTATTGCCTTATCTGTCGGTTGGTGATAGTGAACAAAAATGGGAGCTTTTCGGATGATGTCGAACAAGACATGATCATCTACTTCGAATTCCTGTGCTTTGTAATAGTGGCTGGCTACAGCTACATCCTGGTCACCGATGCAGGTCAAGGTAAAGCTGTCTGTCAAGCCTGCTAGCCGAAAAGTCTCATGGTCGGCTGTATTCATCACCACTTGTTCGTGCCTTGAGCAGGCAATGCCTTTTTGTGCAGATACAGCTTCGAAGGCAGTGAGTACCGTCCCTTCTTGCTCTTCCCGCACAGGCCAAACGGCAAACTGGTTGCCCATGCCGACGAGTTCCATATTGAGAAAACCGATGAAGTCTTTGATTCCAAAGGCTTTCACATACTCCCATGAGCCAACCAGTCCTCTTTCTTCTTCATCGAAGAAAAAGACTTCTACACCGATATGATGAAACGTATGCGTTTGAAGCCTTTCGGCAATGGCCATAGCAACAACCATCGCAGAAGCATTGTCATTGGCTCCAGGAGTCCCAGACACTGTATCAAAGTGTGAGCCGATGCCTATTTTGGGTAATGTAGAAGCGGGTAGGATGATATTGTGTCCCGTCTTGTAGCGGTGCAACTGTGTTTTTATCTTCTGCTGATCAGCCCAGTTCAAGATGTATTGAAAGCGCTGAGAGTCGGTCAGTTTTTCGAGGGCTTGTATTCTTTGGAGGTGCATGTGTGATGAATTAGTCGAGCCGAAATAAAAAGACGCCTTTCAACCTGTGAAGTTGGAAAGCGCCTTTATGGGTCCATACAGGCTTATCTATTGCAATTGAAAACTCGCAGCGATCTGCTTAAAGTACTTCATATTCTCTTCGACATTTGTTTTCGTATTCCCCGAAAGGATGTAGTGTCTCCCTTCATCAAAAAGAGTAATCGAGTAGTTGTGAAATGTCGCCCCGTAATCTGTGGGTTCCTTTGCCACAAACTCGTATCCCTTTAGACCTCCTAGTTCGATAGGATTTTGGGATAGGATCTCAATGTCTTCCTTGTGAGCGGGCTTGACTCTCCCTAGGGCAGTCTCCTCTTGCTTTTCTTCCTCCACAGGAAATGGCATGACCATCACACGAAAAAAGGTCTTGTCAGCAGTATCTGTAGGGAATTTCCCATCTAGATTGAGCATGATACCTGTCTGCATGAGCCGTGTTGAAAATTTAAAGGGCGTATCTGAAAAATCCACGCTGAACGTCAGCCCGTCCATGGGATTGGTTTCTGCCTTTTCATCTATGAGGATATTCATGAAAGTCCTTTCAAACTTGTCCGTAAAATCTCCATCCAACTCGGACTTGTAGACGCCCGAGATGGTATAAGCCTGTTTTTCATTCCCCATCACCAACAGCCATGTGACCATAGAAGTGGCGGGCTTATCTGGATCCGTCATTTTTTCAAGGGCAGACTTTTGCGCAGCTTCCACTTTGAAGAGACGGCCATCTACTCCGTTTACTTTGAGCTTTTTATCCAATAGAACCTTCCCACCCTCAGGAGGTAGATCTTTGGTGAACATACCCAATACCATCTCATAGGCCATGGGCAGGTCAGTCAGGTTGATTCCTGTTTGAAGGGTCCGATTCTCTAAACCTGTAAAAGCTTTGGAGATCTTGAAACTGGTATCAGGAGGAATGAGGAAGAAAAATGTCCCTGGAATCCGAATATGCGCTTCCGTCTTCTCGATGGTCAATTTCTCCACCTGTCCGTAGATAGGCGCAAGCGCAAAGAATAAGAGACTATATAGCAGTAGGAGGTTTTTCATAATGAAGTGATTGAATAGAATAAAGGGTAAGATATAGGAGTCTGGCCTTATCTCATAATTGGAGAATATGTTACATAAGCTTACAGATGCGATCGCCTCCCATTACTTACCGCAAAATAAAAGAGACTGTATGCGTATCCCTTGGAGTCGAAATACGACAAATATACATCCCCTCGGCCAAACCTTCTTTTGACAGGTCAAATGTTTGCTGATGCCCGCCTGCTTTCATCGCATCGTCCCAGAGTACCAACTGTATACGTCCCTGCATGTCCAGTATCTCTATCTTTAGTGGCGTTTTTTTTCGAAGAGAAAAGCTGAGATTCAATTGTCCAGAAAGTGGATTGGGAGCAATTTGAGCTTGCTTAAGCGTCCTTACGCCTTCTTCGATTCCTGTCGTCTGTGTCCGAAACAACCATATATAAGCAGCCTCAAATTCCTGTGCCCAAAACCACTCGCTGTGCTGTCCATTGGGGACATCTACAGATTTGATTTCAAGTGGGCCAAAACCCGCAGCTAATATAGTGTCCTGCATGCGGTAGATATTGCCCACTACATTTCCAGATTCTAAGCCTCCTCCTAGCTGATACATCTTCATCGGCTGCTGACGTCCTGTAGTCGCTACATGTGTGTAGGACTGAGAATTGAACCAATAAGAAGGAGAAAAAATCCCCACTTTCCCGAAGACGTCCTGATACTCAATCCCAGCATAGGTCGATATCAAGCCTCCCAAAGACGAGCCCATGATGCCTGTATGTTCACGGTCAGCCAAGGTCCTGTAAGTGGAGTCAATGTGCGGTTTGAGTGTTTGTACGATGAATTCCGCATACTTTGCACCATCTCCTCCCCCATACTGACTGTTGGGCCAGGGCGTGTACTCGGCCGTCCTATGCACGCCCCCATTGTCCACCGCTACGACGATGATTCCAGGGTCCCCCAAAGCATGTAACGCATTCAATGTCTCATCCACTTCCCACTCTCCTGCAAAAGAAGTGGAAGCATCGAAGACATTTTGTCCGTCGTGCATGTAGAGCACAGGATAATCCACACCCGAGGCATCATAGCCGGGAGGTAAATACACCCAAACTCTACGATTGCGATTGAGTTGGGGCATGAAAAAAGAGGAAGACATCACCGAAACATTATCTGCGGCAGTAGAGCCACTTCCTCCCCCTCCACTGAGGTCTTCCCACCCCAGAATTTGGAGTCTGATCGTGTCCCCACCGTTGCCCGTGTACGTCCTGTCAGGACGAAAACCGCCATTGGCATCACTCTCTACGGTGGCCCAAGACCCACGTGTGAACTTGTACACGATACTCGTCACTCCCTGAGGTAGTGTAATCCTGTGATGTTGTCTAAGGGAGTCATAAGACAGTTTGTAGTTGGTATCGCCAGGATTCCAGTTTTGGAAATTCCCTGCAATATGAATGGGATCTGTAGAAGGTGTATTGGCTGGGAGGGCATCTACAATCAAGGTCAATTGGGCTTGAGTAGATAGCATTCCTGCAAGACACAATAAAAGGCAAATCAGTCGGTTCATAAGCATTGTTGAAATGCTCAAAATATAGAACTTTTTTCATAGATGAAGTGAAAATTCATCCCTTCTTTTAAAGCATGAGGATCTTCCTTTACTCTCGCATGATTTTTCAACTTATTTCTCCTAAACCTTCTGCTTGAACTCTGAGTACATAAAATCCCTTAGCCTCAGGTAGTTGAATGCGTTTGACCTTTAATGCATATTCTCCTGTTCCCCACACCTTTTTGCCCAGTACATCCCAGAGTTCTATACTCACATGGGAATAGCTTTTTCCAAGATCGAGGATGACTTCTCCTACAGAGGGATTGGGATAAATCTGTATCTCACTATAGAAGTAGGCGTTCTCTCAAATGGAAGACAGACAGAAGTATCCTGACAGCCACTTTGTTGAATAATGACAGCATATTCACCTGAAACAGTAGGAGCATAGAAATTTTGATTAGCGCC
>JBCBPW010000031.1:0-69491 GCA_039820545.1 Bacteroidota bacterium
CAAATGAGTGCTGTGTTGATGCTACAGGAGTTTTTGCAGGGAAGAGGATAGGGAATCATTTTGGTGGGTTGCGATTTCCTGAGATAAGTATCTATCAATCAAAAAAATGGTAAGCTTCAATAGAATGATAAGTCCTCCCCGAAGGCGACTCAAACAAATCTAGATTCTTTCAGGTTATTCCCCTTAATTTGTAAACTAACATAAAGATAAGCGAATAGGCCTATATGATTTTACCCATTATCAGTTACGGACACACAGGTTTGAGAGAAGAGACCCAAGAGATAGGTCCCGAGTATCCCGATTTGGAGAAACTGATTGAGGATATGTTTGAGACGATGTACAATGCACAGGGCGTAGGCTTGGCCGCGCCTCAGGTAAACATTCCCATTCGCTTGTTTGTGGTTGACGCTTCGCCACTGGATCCGATTGGAGATGAGAAGCTAGAGGACTTCAAAAAGGTCTTTATCAATCCCGAAAAATTAGGAGAACAAGGCGAATCTTGGCCATATGAAGAAGGCTGCTTGAGCATACCGGATATTCGCGAAGACGTTTACCGTCAGGAAGTTGTTCATATGCGCTACTTCGATGAGCACTTCAATGAGCATGTAGAAACTTTTACGGGGATGCAAGCAAGAGTAGTACAGCATGAGTACGACCACCTAGAAGCTACTCTGTTTACAGATCATCTCTCAGGCTTGCGTAGGAGGGTACTCAAAGCACGACTTAACAAAATTTCGAAAGGGCAAGTGCCTGCTCCTTATCCAATGAAGTATCCCAAGAAATAGCACATTTTTCAATTTACGGACTTTAGTATGTATTTTCTGACAAATATATGAGACTCATATATGTTGGAAATTCGATACTTATTGTTGATAATTTTCAACATTTCCGTAATCGATTTCGCTGTAAATGAAGGTTTTTTGAAAAAAATATAAAATTAGTGTGAAACCTACTTGCGATCATGAATTTTTAATACTAAATTTGTGTACATTTTAGGTTTAGTATGTCTTCCAATAAGTGAATTTTATGACAGCGCAAGATTTGCACGCTAAAGTCCTCGCAACTAAGCACTTCCTTAATAAGGAGATTGTGCGTAATAAGAAGTCCAGTAACGAGGCAATGTTAACTTTCCGTGAAATTGGTGTACGTATGGACATGATCCATGAAGCGGAGCGTAAAGGTGTCAGAAATCTAGACGAACGTGAAAATCGTAAGCTTACGCGCATGATCAGCGAGCTTGAGCGTCTAGCCAACATCTCATTGAATTAAGGCACCTGTCATGGCTAAAAAAGAAGGGGGAGGCGAAATCGCTTCCCTTTTTTTTGTCTTTTCCTTCCGATACTGATAAATTGCCTTCAGTTTATATAAAAGTACGCGACTAAAAATACATTCTTGATAGTCAGTACTTTGTGATTTTAAGGTTTCGTCGGAATACACACTTATGGATAGCGTACAATCCTACCTCCCTATATTATTGCTGATTACCATCGCCACAGGTACAGGCTTATTGCTCGCCAACCTCTCCCGATGGATGGGACCCCTTCGTCCCAATCAACTCAAAAGCTCCACTTATGAGAGTGGAATGGACCCCGTAGGAACTGCTCATGAACGATTCTCCGTGAAGTTCTACCTCGTGGCAATGCTGTTCATCCTCTTTGATATAGAGGTGGTGTTCATGTATCCTTGGGCCGTTCAATATAAGCAGCTTCTCACGACTTATGGACTGTTTCCACTTGTGGAAATGTTCATCTTTATAGCCATACTTTTTGTAGGCTATATCTACGTCTACAGAAAAGGCGGATTGAAATGGACCTAAGGAAAGCTTGAATAATAGCCTTCTAGAGGAACATTTCGCGCAACCCTCAGTTATATAATTTATTCAATATGAACCATCGGAGGCAAGTCACAGGCTCCAATAAATTACACCTACTTGACTTGGCCTACCTAAAGATAAAGTGCTATGGGAATTGAAAAAGCATTAGCCAAACAAGGATACCTGCTCTCATCGGTAGATTTTTTGACCAACTGGGCCCGCGCCAACTCTATGTGGCCGATGCCTATGGGGCTGGCTTGCTGCGCCATTGAGATGATGGCTATGGCAGGACCTCAGTATGACGTGTCCCGATTTGGATCGGAAGTGTTTCGCTTTTCTCCACGACAGGCGGACCTGATGATTGTAGCAGGTTGGACTACCTACAAAATGTCTCACGCGATCAAGCGCATCTGGGACCAGATGCCCGATCCCAAGTGGTGCGTAGCCATGGGAGCATGTGCTTCTTCAGGAGGTATGCACCGCGTATATGGTGTGGTACAAGGGGTCGATCAGTTTCTCCCTGTAGATGTCTACATACCTGGCTGTCCCCCCCGTCCAGAGGTCGTGATACACGCGCTACAGACCATTCAGGAAAAAGTTAAGACCGAACACTCAGTCCTGCAGGACTAATTAAGGTTTATTTCTAACGAATTCTCTAAGATACGTCTAGACTGCGTGTCGATTAGATACATTCGAGGCAAGGATTCAGTAAGCACTGCATTCTTGCCTTTTCATTTTACTCACTATTTCCTTACGATTTCTCATGCGTCACATTGCCCTTCTTTCGCTTATCGTCGGTACGATTACTTTATTCAGTTGCGACTCGATTCGTCGAGATGTCCCCCATCCCGAATGGAAAGCGGTTTTTGATACCCTCCATGTCACAGGCTCCATCATCGTTCAAGATTATCAAGACGGGATCGTCCACGTCTACAATCCCGACAGGATAGACCGTGCGTTTAGGCCTGCTTCCACCTTCAAGATCCCCCACTCCCTCATTGCCCTCCAGACAGGTGCCGTCAAAGATACAGCTGAGATCATTCCTTGGGACAGTGTCGCGCGCTTCATGCCCACGTGGAATAGAGACCACTCTATGCGTACAGCATTGCCTCAGTCAGTAGTGTGGTTCTATCAGGAGACGGCGAGACGGATTGGACAGGACAGCCTACGTGCTTATATGGAGATGTTTCGGTATGGCAATCGCGATACCTCTGGCCGTGTGGATCGTTTTTGGTTGACAGGAGGGCTTCGAATCACTTCACGTGAGCAGATCGACTTCCTGCGAAAATTGTATTTTGAGCTTTTACCTGTAGATGTGACCTATCAGAGAATGGTCAAAGATCTACTCCTATTGGAGAAAGGAGATGATTATGCATGGTATGGGAAGACAGGTTGGGATACCTCCCAAAGAGAAAAGCAGAAAGGCTGGATTGTGGGATGGGTAGAAAAAGGAGAAAAAGTCTATTTTTATGCCACCCATATAGACATCAAGGAGCGGGAGGACGCCGCTAAGAGGACGCAGGTGACGCGAAGGGTGTTGGAAGAACTGGGTTTGATATAGTTGGAAAATGATGAGTAAAAGCATACAAAAAATAGCAGTCATTGGGGGCGGTGTCATGGGCCGTGGCATCGCCTTGACAGCTGCACGTGCAGGTTATGATACTATCCTCTTTGATATCAAGGAGGAAATGCTAGAAAAAGCAGATCAGTATGCACAGAAGTTTCTCGCCAAGTCAGTAGAAAAAGGCAAAATGTCAGAAGAGGCACGTTCTGAGGCGCTAGGAAACCTAAGCTTCACGACAGATCCGACTGCGCTAGTCGCAGATTGCTTGATAGAGGCTGTGCCTGAAAATCTTGCACTTAAGCATAAGGTACTGGCTCCGCTGGAAGCCCAAAATGCTCCTGATACAATCATCGCGAGCAATACATCCACGATTCCCATCACCCAGATTGCCGCAGGTCTTCTGCGCCCCCAACAGGTAGTTGGGATGCACTTTTTCAACCCTGCTCCCATCATGAAACTTGTGGAGGTCATCTCAGGTGTGGCTACAGCACCAGAGGTGTCAGATTCGATCTTCTCCTTGGCTCAAAGTATGGGGAAAGTTCCCGTCAAAACCAAGGATGCCCCAGGCTTCATTGTGAATCGTGTCGCTCGCCAGTTTTATCTAGAGTCTCAACGAATCCTACAAGATCAGACAGCTGACCACACAGCCATCGATCGTCTGATGAAGAGTAGCGGATTCCGTATGGGACCTTTCGAACTGATGGATTTGATCGGGATCGAGACGAATCACGAGGTTTCCAAATCTATGTATGCAGCATTTTTCTATGAGGAACGATTCCAGCCAAGCCTTGTGCAGCAGCAAAAAGTAGACGCGGGGCATTATGGAAGAAAAACAGGCAAGGGTTTTTACGATTACACGTCCTAACCATCATGAAAAAAGTCCTCCCCTATATTCTGGCCGTCATCATGCTCTTGAGTGCCGTCGTCCATGTCGCCATGCCAGCAGCATATGAGCCTTTGATACCGTCATTCATCTCCCCCGATCTAGCCAATATATTGACAGCTATCCTAGAAGCGGCTGTAGGTGTCTTGCTTTTACTACCCAAGTATCGAGCTTGGGGGGGCTTGGGATTTGGCTTATTGATGGTGGGTTTTCTGCCTATCCATGTGTGGGATATGCTCAAAGAAACGCCTTTCATTGGTCCCATGCCCGTTGCGATCGGGAGAGTGGTCATCCAGTTCGTCCTGATTTATGCTGGATATTGGATTTGGAAGGGGAATCGCTAATTTCCCCTATATTTCCTGCTATCAACTGCACAAAAGATGATCAAATACAAAGATTTCGTCCCCAAGTATGAAAAACGGGACTGGGTACAAAACCCTAAGGACTTTCAGGATTTTCACGAGCTTCTACCTGAGATTAACGACTGGCTAGAAGGGGATAGTCGTCGTTTAATCAACATCGAAACGGTCGTTCTCCCTAACATACACAAACTCAAAGAAAAGGGATCTATAGATACAGATCTGATGATGTCAGGTTCCTACGATCGCTGGCATCAATTTGTACGTGTGTGGTATTGGGAGTAAATGTCTACTCAATAATCCCTCGCAATCGGCATCGTCAAGCAATGAACGCCTCCATTATCTGTACGGATCTCGTTGGATGACATCGTCTGCAAAAATGCTTGAGGGTCTATGGACTGCATTTTCTTGAGCAATGCTTGGTTAGTCGTAGGATTTCGATGATAAGAAATGGGACGGAATGGAGCGGTACAAAAGGTATTGCCCGCCATATTTTGTTGCTCAAATAAAGCGACTTTCAAGTGTTCATAGGGCGTAATGTAATCCTCCAATGGTCCCCCAATCCACGTGATTCTATCGGGATCAAGTAAGTCGTCCTGGATCAGCTGGTCTAGAAAATAGGTGGAGGCTTGCGGGAGGCGCTCGATTCTGCCCTTCTTCTTGATGTGGTCCCGGTCGTAGACCTCACACTTTCCAGCATGCTCAAACATGATCTTACTCGGTAGTTGGGTCAAGTCTGTACGGTTGATCCCAATGTTGCGGCGCAGCCAAGTGATGAAATTTTGTAAAACAGCTTTGGCTGAAATCTCTACAATAGGGTCTGGATGCCCAAAAATATACGGCATAGAGATCGCTGATTTGGGACCGACCATATTGAACACTGTATCTAGATGGATAAAGCCTTTCAAGTCAGGCACATTGACCATGTAGATGCGTTGGATCTTTTGTTCTACATCCGCCTCAAAAATCTTTTCTACCAATAAATTGAAAGCCGCACGTGTCGTACGATTGCTGTACATGTGCTCATAGCGCCCCACACCGATGGCCAAAGTCTCTTCATTGATGACCATGATATTGCCTCCTTCGAGTATCATATGATCTGTCAATCCGCTCCATGCAGGATCTTCCTGTACCTGACGGCGGAGTTGGACCATGTCCATAAAGATGCTGCCTTTATCAAAGGCAGGGTGATACTTGAAGATGGCACGCGTAAGGGGAGTCTCCGTTTTGCGACGAGGCGAAGCCATCGAAGGGATGATGACCCCACATTGGATGATAGAGGCAGAGTCACGGACCCACATCAGTTCACGCTTGGGCGGGATGATGATCTTGGGCAGCTTGTGGTTGTTGAGGGTGAGCTTCCTAGGATAACCTTCAATCAGATCCCGCACAATTTCTTTGGCATCATACCTTTCCAGTTTGATCCCTCTAGCTTGCAAGTGATCGATGTAGGTTTCCGCCATGTCATAGAGGATGTCCTGCAACACACGGAAACGATAGCGATAATCTCTATTCTCAAAGACTTCCTCAAGCAGGGTAGCAATTTCCCATACATTCTCCTCCCCAATCTCAGCTGTAAGAAACTGCTTGAGGTCTCCATGATCCTTCTGCAGTTCTTGGTAAGCATAAGGATAGTTGCCCATCAGTACATGGTCTCCCTCCCAGGGAATCAGTTGCTGATGCTCAGTTCCAGGGGTATGGATGATGACCTTTTGAAGAGGGGCAAATTCAGAATGTATACTTGGTTTCATGTAGGGGTGGTATAATGGGTCTGTCAAAGCGAAGTTACAGAAAAATCTCAGCCATCATACATCTAATACTCCCTCCTCCGCATTCTTCTATGACATCTAGCGGAAAAGAGAGGATTCTGGCAAAGGTCTCTAATTGCTGAATTTGGGCTGCTGTGAGTGAGTTGTATGCACGTTGGGACATGGCCAAGAGGGATTCCCCTTGTGTATTTTTGATGTGCAGCATATTGCCTGCAAAGGCATTTACCTGTTCGGAGGTGATCTCCACAATTTTGTGCTGGGTCGATACGAGTGATTCTGTGATCTGTTTGCGCTGCACAGGGTCGGGGATACTGTCGAGGCAGACGACGGCAAAATTTGCCCCTATGCCCATCATGACATTGGTGTGATAGATGGCTTGGCCGTGTCCATCCACAGCATCGAATAAGATCATCTGGTAACCTGTCAGTTGTCCCCATGCCTTGACCAACTCTGGATGTGTCCGAGCAGAGCGACAAGCGTAAGCCATGCGATGGGTACGATCCAGTACCATACTTCCTGTCCCTTCCAGGTACATACCTTGAGCTTCGCGACCCGAGAAAAAGTCGATAACATCGGGTTGTGCATAAAACGATTTGAGTCTGTCTATGACGGCTGGGGTTCGCTCCAATCTTCTATTGGGGGAGAGCATGGGATACAAGACAATCTTACCTGAAGGATGTGTCGAGAACCAATTATTGGGGAAGACGGCATCTGTTTTGACGGGCTGGTCGCTGTCTTGAACGACATGTACGTTCACATTATTTTGCCTGAGAAGGGCTACACATTGATCAAATTCTTCTTGGGCCTTCTGCGCGGTTATTTCAGGACTGTTGCTCCCCTGATGCTGGAAGGCATTACTGGCAGCTGTATCGGGATTGTATCCAAAGTGAGCAGGACGAACCATCAAAAGTGTATCTGTACAGGCGTTTCTGTGCATAGATGATCTAGCAGTGTGAATGAATGAAATAAAAACTGGCCGAATCTAAGATTGAAATATTGATTTTCCTTCATGGAAGGTAAACTTTTCATGCGATGATCCTGACACATTGATTACTTATACTCAAATCATTAGCTAAAAAAGAAAGCAATTTGATCATTTTTTGAGCTAAAAGATCATTTTATGCGTTGTTAATGCGAATAATATTAGTATATTGAATTTATATTTCTAACTTTGTTGGTAATTCTGTATAAGAGATGAGTAGAAGAGAGAAGAAATACAAACCTATGCATGGATCGAATCAGCCTATTGCGCTGACGGTCCCCAGGATTCGACTCAGGCACTGGGGTACCATTGCACTGATAGTGGTGGGGTCCAATATGGCTACACATTTTATGATGAATCCTGCAACAGCCTCCCTCCACAGCATTTCGCATAGAGAGGCTAGCAGCACAGAGCGTTTATATCTAGAGGAGAAAGCGGGTCAGGTGATATTTGATATGGATGGTTTTAGGGAAAAAGTACGAGAAACGGCCCAAAAACTCCACATACCTGCTGCTTGGCTCATGGCAGTGATCGACCAGGAAAGCCAGTTCAAGTCGAGTGTGGCCAATTTTAAGGGAAGTGGTGCCGTTGGCTTGATTCAGTTTATGCCAGGCACAGCGGCGGAGCTAGGGACCAATTCCCAGTACCTCCAAATGATGGATGCCCCCTCCCAGATGGAGTATGTGTATAGATACCTCGCACAAGTGCGCAATCGGTATGGAGATTATGAGAGTTTGACTGATTTATATTTGGGCATTCTTTATCCCAAAGCCAGGAAACAAGACCCTTGTTACACCTTATTTGCCTCGCCCAGCACTTCTTACAGACAGAACTCAGGCCTGGACCATGACCGTGACAAGCGCGTGACCATCAGTGATATCGATCGGCACCTTCGCGATCGCTATCCAGAAGCCTATATCGCAAAATGAACCATGATGCTTGAACCCTAAGAATGCCCCTAATATAGGCTTGCACGTGGCGGTCTATTCTGCATTCACCATCATTCAGATACTTCATCATGCAACAATTAACAAAAACGGAGACGCACCAGACATTCCTCCATCATCGGATTGCGTTTGTGCTTGAGGCTTTGGAAGAAGAACATGCTGCACTATGTGAAGAAATGCTAGGAACACAGGATGCTTACAAGCAAGAATACTTATGGAGCCAATGGATTGAGTATTTTTTTACGGGAGGCTTGATCACATGGCAGGGTTTTGCTTCTGTACCCATCATGCTGGAACTGCTACAAAAGAAAGATTGGTTTGACCGTCGAATGATTCTAGAATACTTGGCTTTTTGGGTGGAAAAAGTAGATGCGATTTATTTCTTCTATGATTCATTGCGAGAGGTTTCCTACAAAGCTGAGGAGGAGCGCTGGCATGAAGTCAGAAGTCGAGAAATATGCAGGCCCTGGTTGCAGTTGGCTTTCCATACCCTGCGAACGCATATCAGTGTGATCGAGACAATCTTTCAGCAAGGACGCACGGGAGAACAAGACCTGTGTATGCGTATCCTGTGGTACAGCTTACGAATGGGAAAGCTAGATGTGCAGCCCGAAACACAAATACAACTGACTGCTTGGGCCAAGCAAACAGCACGGGTAGACCCCTATATAGATGAAAATCAACTGAATCTATTCGGCCTTTAAGACTATGTCTAGAATACTGAAAATCTAGCTGAAAAGTAGAGACTTTAGGTTTTGACGAGAGCTATTTCGTGAGATTGGGTGGGACTCAATCCCTTCACATAGATGAAGTTCAGGTTCTGCAAGCACAAACTTTCCGCAGAGTCGAAGTCTCAAATATGGTCTACGTGAGAGCAATCGTTCAGAAAAATTCTCTTTTGGATGTCAAGGGGGTGGGGTGTTTGTCGCATCCTCCCCCGATTGTCTTGATTTCTTCCTACGCAGAAAGTTGCGATTCGTGCGATGGCCTATTATTTTTACCCGCATAGGAACACAATCAAAGATTTAACTTATGTCAAAAGTAACCGTTGTAGGTGCAGGAAATGTAGGAGCAACCTGTGCTGAAAATGTGGCTCGCCTCGATATTTGTAACGAAGTAGTAATGGTCGATATCAAGGAAAATTTTGCAGAAGGCAAGGCCTTGGACCAGTGGGAGACCTCTCCTGTCAACTACTTCGATACACGCATCACAGGTTCTACCAAT
Organism: Bacteroidota bacterium; assembly: GCA_039820545.1. GTDB lineage: Bacteria > Bacteroidota > Bacteroidia > J057 > J057 > JALEFZ01. The sequence continues at coordinate 9,542 of JBCBPW010000031.1, forward strand.
GACTACACCAAAACAGCAGGTTCTGATGTTGTCGTAATTACCTCTGGGATTCCTCGTAAGCCAGGCATGAGCCGCGACGAGTTGATTGGGATCAACGCAAATATTGTCAAGACTGTGACAGAAAGTGTGGTGAAGCACTCACCCGAAGCCATCATCGTCGTGGTCTCTAATCCACTAGATGTGATGACCTATCAGGCTTATCTGACAGCTAATCTTCCACACCAGCGTGTAGTTGGGATGGCAGGGATACTAGATACTGCGCGCTACCGATCCTTCCTCGCGATGGAACTGGATGTATCTCCCAAAGATATTCAAGCTGTATTGATGGGGGGACATGGTGATACCATGGCGCCGCTTCCACGCTACACAACGGTTGCAGGTATTCCTGTCACAGAGCTTCTATCCATGGACCGTATCAATGCTATCGTAGAGCGCACCAAGAAGGGCGGAGGTGAAATCGTGAATTTGCTGGGTACTTCTGGATGGTATGCACCTGGAGCATCGGCAGCTCAAATGGTAGAAGCGATTTTGAAAGACTCCAAGCGTATCTTCCCTGCATGTGCTTACCTCACAGGTCAGTACGGCTTGAACGATATGTACCTAGGCGTGCCGATCAAGCTTGGACGCAATGGGGTAGAAGAAGTCATTGAGTTGAAGCTGAATGAAGAAGAACTCGCACTCGTCCATAGCTCGGCTGAAGCTGTGCAGAAAGTGACCAAAGTACTCGAAACACTTTAGTCCCCAAGACTGAAGTGCAAGACATATTGAAGCCAGAGGGGTTACCTTCTGGCTTTTTGTCTTAATTTGCCCCTGTCAAAAATATTTCTTCATATGAAAGTACTTTATGGCATTCAAGGTACAGGTAATGGACACGTCGCAAGGGCCTATGATGTGGTCCCCTCACTCAAAAGGCATTGTGACCTAGATGTGATGATCAGTGGCACGCAATCTGAAGTGAAGCTACCTTTTGAGATAAACTATCAACACCGAGGCATCACATTTTACTACAACCGTAAAGGAGGACTGGACTATGGAAAAACCGTCCTGCAAAATCTCAACCCCAAAGCCTATCGAGAAATTATCCAGTTTCCCGTGAAGCAATATGATCTGGTCATTAGTGATTTTGAGCCTGTATCTGCCTGGGCAGCGCGTATCCACAAAGTACCTTCTATCTGTCTGGGACATCAGGCATCTTTTCTTTCTCCCAAAACGCCTCGACCGCCCAAAAGAGATCCCCTGGGAGAATGGATTCTCACCCACTATGCTCCGACAGATAAGGCTGTGGGATTTCACTTTGAGCGATATGATGACTTTGTATTTACACCTGTAGTCAGGGGCGACGTCAGGAAGTTGGAGCCTTCGGATCAAGGGCACTACACCGTTTATTTACCTGCTTTTGATGAAAAAGTCCTGATTCAATATTTACGCCAGATCCCTGAGGCAGAATGGCAGGTTTTTTCCAAGTTTTCGAAAGAGCCTAGCCACAAAGACAATGTGATTGTCCATCCCGTAGACAACGCAGCGTTTATGAAGAGTTTTGCAGGTGCAAGAGGGATGCTAACAGGAGCGGGTTTTGAGACACCAGCGGAAACGCTCTACTTAGGCAAGAAGCTATTTACCGTTCCGATCAAGGGGCAATATGAACAATACTGCAATGCTGCGGGCTTGGAAAAATTGGGGGTGCCTGTATTATGGAAAGTACAAGATAATTTTGTAGAACTGCTCAGGAAGTGGGTCAATGAGGGAAAACCGAAGCAGGTAGATTATCCAGACCATCTAGATGAAGTCATCGACTGGATGTTTGCAGAACTAGTGTAGGGATAAAATAGAGAGAGATGGATGTCATGCTCAAGAGCTAGCCAAAGATAGCTTTTGATTGAGGACTTCGTTGATTCGCTTCACCAAATCTTTAGGCAAAATGGGGGTCAAAACGCAGCCATCTATCTCTTTACAGTCTGAGGACTGGACATCACATTGTACCTGGCTGGTCGTGAGACAGATCAGCACAGTATCTGCGTAATCGGGAACTGCTCTGATTTTTGTACAGATATCAATTTGTGTATCTGAGGGATGGGTATTTCCCACAATAATTAACTGCGGTGGAGGGGCTAATTTTCGGACCAAAAACTCTTCATAGTCGTGAAAACCTTCTATCTGGAATTCAGCTTGTGAAAGTGTGTAGGTCAGAAGCTCCAGGATGTCTTCTTCAGAGTCTAAAATGATGGTTCTCATCAAAGTGGATTCTCTTTTGCTGCCATTAAAATAAGAAAGAAATGGACGTTACCCAAAGATTAATTGGTGATTAATTCTACAAAATCTAACCTGTCTTATAAGTGGTTGTTTTTCAGGGATTTTATTTTTCGAAAAATTAAATATTCTATTAGTTACGTATTTTTATACACTTATATGTATTAAGCTTATGTTAAGCGATTCCCTATTTTTAACATGTAGGAAACGTGATTTCGAAAGATTGCCAATAAATCGGTCCTTCTCATTAAACGCAAGCCGTGTACAAGTGTCTAATGGTCAAATATACCACTATGCGATTCGCTTCTCTCCTCCTATTACTCAATGTCCAGTATCTGATAGGACAGAATATTTACTTCCCCCCCAATAATGAAGATACTTGGGCTACGACCTCTCCGCAAGAGATTGGATGGTGCCAGCAGAAAGTGGATACGCTCCTCGACTATCTTGAAGATCAAAATACCGAGGCTTTCATCATATTAAAAGATGGCAAGATCGTCATTGAGGAGTATTTTGGGACATTTGGCAAGGATAGCCTATGGTACTGGGCATCTGCAGGCAAAACTTTGACGGCTTTTTTGACAGGGATCGCCCAAGAGAAAGGCTTGCTTTCTATACAAGACAGTACGAGTCAATATTTGGGACCAGGATGGACCGCTCTTGCGCCTCAGCAGGAGAGAAACATCACGATTTGGAATCAGCTGACCATGACCACAGGCTTGGATGATGAAGTAGCCGATCCATTTTGTACAGACAACAACTGCCTGAGGTTCAAATCAGACCCAGGGATGAGATGGGCTTATCACAATGCCCCTTATACATTGATCTCGCGTGTGTTGGAAGTGGCGAGCGGACAAGATTACAATGTATGGACTGCTTTGGAGCTGAAGAATAAAATTGGGATGGACGGATTTTGGTTTCCCTCAGGTTTCAACAAGATTTATTTCTCCAAGCCCAGGAGCATGGCCAGATTTGGCTTGCTGATACAGGCTGGTGGTGTGTGGGATGGAACCACCATCATGCAGGATACAGGATATTTTCGAGATATGATTACCCCTTCACAAACAATCAATCCTGCCTATGGATATCTCTGGTGGCTCAATGGACAAAGCACGTTCATGATTCCTCAAACACAGTTTGTCTTTGCTGGCCAGATGAGTCCCAACGCTCCCTCGGATATGTTTGCGGCTATGGGAAAAAATGGACAACTCATCAATATCGTACCTAGTGAGGGGCTCGTGGTCGTCCGTATGGGTAATAGTCCTGACAATTCCTTAGTTCCTGTCCTCTTTCAGGATGAGATGTGGGCTTATATCAGTGATCTTGCATGTACGGCTACCTCAGTAGAGGATATCGGTCCTATGACACTTGAGCTATCTCCTAATCCTGCGTCGGACAAGCTTCTTATTCAGCATCATGGGAGTCAAATTCAGAGAGGAGAGATACGTTCGCTGACAGGTCAGATCATGAAAGAATGGAAGAACTTAGAAAAAGTATCTTTGGAAGGTTTGTCCACAGGATTGTACGTCATCCGAGTGCAGATAGACGGTGTGTGGAGGGGGCAGAAGTTCTACAAAAATTGAGATGAAAGATCAATAAGGATTATCACGAATGGGTTAGTACCGTATTTTCTATGTAGAGACGCGATCAATCGACGTCTCTATATAGAAGATGATCTTATCTGGATGCATTCCTGATCATCACTGATTACTAAAAGATATATGGAAAATGATCGAGTCATTCATTTTGGATGACTCGATTTCATTTTCGCGCCTGACTTGTCTTTTCATGAATTCGAATTAATGGTTGCCTATCATTTTCTACTGTTTGTCGATCATTTTCTGAACAAATGTTGTATTCCGTAGATTTGAGGTATAAATGAAGTTAAACCAACTATTATTATGCTATTCAAATACATCACAAAAGTAGGTGTACTGATCCTCCTGGTTCTGGGAATCCTCCCAGCCTTTGGACAAGGAGGAAAAGGGGCATTTGCTAAAAAGGATACAATCTATCCCTACTCAAAGATCGTCACCTCCAAAGCGGAAACCGATGAGGGTCTTTTTACGGTCCATAAGGTAGGCACCAAGTACTACTTCGAGATTCCAGACGAAGTACTAGAGCGCGAAATCTTGATTGTATCACGTATTGCAGGTACAGTGGATGGACTCAACTTCGGAGGAGCAGGGATGAAGTCTCGCCCACAGCAGGTCATCCGCTGGCAGCGAATGGGCAATCGCCTACTGCTCCGCTCTGTCTCGTTTAACAATGTAGCGAGCTTAGAACAGCCGATTTATAAATCTGTCCGCAACAATAACTTCGAGCCCATCATCGCGACATTCACGATCAAGGCATATAATGCAGATACAACAGGTGTGCTGATTCAGATCAATGATCTTTTTGAGAAAGATGTCCCTATGATTGGTGCATTGAGAGATGGCGAGCGCAAGCGCTACAAGGTGAAGGGACTCGATGCCAAGCGATCCATGATCACACGTATGAAGGCATTTCCTCAGAATGTAGAGGTGCGTCATATTTTGACTTACAAGGCAGGTGATCCTCCTTCAGGCTCTCCATCCGATGTGATCTCGCTAGAGATGAATCAGTCTATGATTGTACTGCCTGAGAAGCCCATGATGCCTCGTATGTTTGACAATCGTGTCGGATATTTTTCTATTGACCAGTATGACTACGGATTGGATGAGCAGAAAGCGGCAGAGCGAACCTATATCACACGGTGGCGCTTGGAACCCAAGGATATGGACGCCTTCAATAGAGGCGAATTGGTAGAGCCTGTCAAGCCGATTGAATATTATATCGATCCTGCTACACCCGAAAAGTGGCGTCCCTTCCTCAAGAAAGGGATCGAAGATTGGCAGATCGCCTTTGAAAAAGCAGGTTTCAAAAATGCTATCGTAGCCAAAGATGCCCCCACAGAAGCGGAAGATCCTGACTGGAGTCCTGAAGATGTACGCTACTCTGTCATTCGATACATTACCACACCTATCCAAAATGCGCAAGGACCTCACGTTCACGATCCACGCACAGGAGAGATCTTGGAGTCTGATATCTTGTGGTATCACAATGTGATGAATTTACTCCGTAACTGGTATTTTATCCAGACTGCTGCGATCAATCCAGATGCGCGCAAGGTGAAATTTGATGATGACTTGATGGGAGAGCTCATTCGCTTTGTAGCTGCACATGAAGTAGGCCATACATTGGGCTTGCCCCACAACATGGGTTCTAGCTCTGCTTATCCTGTCGATTCTCTGCGTTCGGCTGCATTTACTCAAAAGTTTAATGTCGCCCCTTCTATTATGGACTATGCACGTTTCAACTATGTCGCACAGCCAGAGGATGAGGGGGTTTCGCTCATGCCAGGTGTTGGCATTTATGACAAGTGGTCTATCGAGTGGGGATACAAGCCCATTCCATCTGCTAGAACTCCTGAAGAGGAGCGCACGGTACTCAATAGCTGGGTGAGAAGCCACGAAGACGATATCAAGTATCGCTTTGGACGTCAGCGTTCCAATCCGTTGGACCCTAGCTCACAGACAGAAGACCTAGGCGACAACTCGGTGAAAGCGAGTGAATATGGAATCAAAAATCTGCAGCGTATCCTACCCAATCTCTTGGAGTGGACAAGCGAAGAAACAGAAGCATATGACAACCTACAAGAGCTCTATGGTCAGGTGCTAGGACAGTACAACCGATACATGGGCCATGTTCGTAGCAATATTGGAGGTGTCTATGAGTTTTATAAAACGAGCGATCAGGATGGTGTTGTGTATACGCATGTGCCTGAAGAGCGTCAGCGAGAGGCCGTGATGTTCCTAAACAAAGAGTTATTTGATACTCCAGAGTGGTTGGTAAATGAGGATTTCCTTCGTCGTTTTGAAGCGGCAGGGATCATGGAGCGCCTGCGTCGTACCCAATCCAATACCTTGAACAATGTGTTGTCTCCCAGTCGCTTGGCCCGTGTCCTGGAAAATGAGGCGATGAACGGAAGCGAAGCTTATACCATTGATGAGTTGTTTGGTGACCTTCGTCAGGGGATCTGGGGCAGTACAGCTGATGCGGATATGTTCCGCCGTAGCTTACAGCGTGCGCATATCGAGCGCTTGGTCTACCTGATGACCAATGAGCAAAGTGCGCCGCGCAACCGAAACATTACCTTATATACAGGATTTACGCGTGTGGATGTGAGCCAGTCTGAGATTCGTGCGGTCGTACGTGCAGAAATGGAAGAGGTGCGCGACATTGCCAAATCAGGAGCTAAGGTGAAAGATGCACGCTTGGCTGCTCACTACAAAGACATCATGGCAAGAATTGATGCAGCAATGGAAGGGAAAAGCTAATCCCTTTTATCATCTACATAGAATGAAATAATGGCTCAGGAGTTTTCTGGGCCATTTTTTTTATAAAAAAATCTACCTATCCTTCCATACCCTCTTTTATCTATTTGATCTGAGAGAGAAAAAAATTATGCTTGTAATATGAATCTCAATCAGGTCACAGTTCCCTCATTAGATGTCGTGCGTTCTCTTCAGTTTTATACAGTGCTAGGATTGAAGTTGATTGTGAAGGCCATCCCTCATTACCTAAGATTTGAGTGTCCAGAGGGAGAAGCCACCTTTTCTGTTCATCTAGTAGAAAAAATGCCAGCAGGCGAGGGGATATATGTATATTTTGAATGTTCAGACCTTGATCAAAGGGTGCAGGCACTCATAAATGAAGGAATTTCTTTTGAGCAATTGCCTGTAGATCAGCAGTGGCTATGGCGAGAAGCTCGTCTCAAAGATCCCGATGGGAATACTATTATTTTGTATCATGCAGGAGAGAATCGCAAGAATCCTCCTTGGAGATGGGATGAGCACAAAGAAGAAACGGAAGATGGACAAGAAGTGGATGGATAAAAGAGGTATAAAATAATGAGGACTCCCAAATGGGAGCCCTACATTAAACACGATTATTATGGATACTAATTGAATTAGTCAAAAGGAATCAAGACGGATATATTGTCTATCTTTTATATGTACTCTATTTACTACAATAAGGTTGCAAAAACCGTGCTGAAAATTTCACATATAAAGATCATTTTTTTATCTAAATTTTATCAGAAATATTACTTGACCCGTATATAATCAGGATTGTATTGAAAGATTTTCTGTCATCTGTCCTTCAGGGACTCTCTCCCGATCTCGTCACGGAACTATGGCTCGACCATGAGTTCGTACAGAACATACGTGCCTTGCCTCTAGAGTACATTTCTGGTTTGGAGCCTTTCCAGATGTTAGAAAAGCTTTCTTTATCAGGACATTCTCTCATAGAAATCCCTCCTTTTCCCTCTCTTATGAGACTGGGCTACTTAGACCTAAGTCACAATCAATTGACACAGATTGAAGGGCTAGGCACACTTCCTCACCTCACGTATCTTGACCTCTCTTACAACGAAATTGAGCAGGTTGACGTCCTGCATTTTCTCTCAGAGTTGGAACATCTCAACTTATCTCACAATTATCTAAGAGATCTCACGCCATTAGAGACTTTATCTAATCTTAAATGGCTGTCTATTTCAGGGCTTGCACATCGCTCTATTCGGTCACTCCATGCGCTCTCGTCCCTTCGTAATCTCGAGATCCTTTTTGCGCGTCACCTACGGATAGAGGATTATCGACCGATTGTGAATCTCCCTTTTCTGTATGCCCTCTCGATTTCTCCTCTCACTGTAGAGGCTCTTCATGATTTGAGCCAAATAGCTAGGCTGAAACAGTTAAGTTTAGGAGGAAAATTTTTAGTAGGTAAAGTGCGACTTCCTTCTTTGCCCCATTTACAACAATTACGTATATCAAAGGGTGAAATCACAGAGATAGAGGGTTGGGATCATGTATCCTCATTGCAGGAGTTAGAGCTTTCCTTTTTGCAGTTATCTACTTTTCCTCCTGTAGGTAAGATGCCACAAATCAAAAAAATGATCCTTCATCATAATCAAATTTCTCAAATTCCTATCACGGACCTAGGGAATATGACGCATCTAGATGTAAGAGAAAATCCTATTCACCCTGCACAAGTACGAGAGATTCGTCAGACCTATCCTGATTTGGAGTTATTGAGCGGAAAGCGTTGAGGAGGAACGACTACATTTTTCGCACACACCTTGAAAAAGGACATTTACCTCTTGTACAGAATATCCAGCAGGCATCTCGACGGAAGGCATTGAGATGTGGTTGAGGCACTTGGTCTTGCCGCAGGAAGTACATTTGAAGTGAATATGATTGTGACGGCTGTTGTCAGATCCCTCGCCACAATCCAATGCACAAAGGGCGTAGCGCATGGCACCTGTATTATCGAGCACTTTGTGGATGATGCATTTGTCGAGGAAGGTGGTGAGCGTCCGGTAGATAGTCACTCGGTCACAGTTAGTAGTTACGGCATGTTCTATCTCACGCTCTGTGAGTGCGCTATCAAAGTTGAGGAACACGTCTAGAATCTTTTCACGATTGTGAGTGACTCTGATATTGTGTTGGCGAAGTATGTCTGTACTACTTTTCACATCCGAATATACACATTTTTTGATGCTAGGGTTTAGATATGAGGTGTATACTTTGAGTAAAAAGGAGGGAAATGAATAACTATTCGAAAGGATTATCCTGAAATAATCAAGGTGACCCCCTGAGGGGCCACCTACCGGAAAGTAAAGATAGCTACACAATACTCTTGGATCGATGCGATTGCTTAGATTTTACCAAAGACTTTGGCGATGATATTTACATCTATGTCAAAGCCTGTCTCTTCTGTTTCGATCAACTCATATTCGTATTTGACAACCAGTTCTGGGGACTCTAATAGAAAGGCGACATCATTGACCTTACTGGAGAGATTCAGACTGATTCTACGTGCGTTTGTAAATTCGCCACTTGTCGCGTTCTCTCTTGATGCAATGAGAATCTCCTCTGTGTCAGTCACTAGATAAATGTTGACAAACTTCAAAGAAGAGAAATCTTGGCTGCCTTCTGGATCTAATGAAAGAGTGACATCCTTGATCGAGGCTTTGTCGAGTAGTTTGAGTTGGCGTTGGGCGAGTTCTTCGCTTACATTATTTTCTATCGCCTCTGTCTTGAAGGTGTATACCTTGTCGCTTTCCAATGGGCCTGGAATAGGCGCATCAAACGTATATTCATAGTCAAATGCAAGATTGAGTAGGGCTTCCTCACAACTCACACATACGATGGCGATCATCGCAAAAATAAAAGCAAACTTTTTCATGTCCTGTATCAATTTAGAATATGGGTTCTTGAATACTTGAGAATTTTATGATCGCAAAATGTTTTAAATTCTGTACAGGATCAGGAGGAGAAACTGGAAGAGCTTACACATGAAAGGATATTTTATTTAATGTATAATTCATGATATTGTTATAGATGTGTGGATGTAAAACGGGGAACCCCTGTGGATGGATTCCCCGAAATGATTGAAAAAGATAAAAATATCTATGTCTTTACTTATTTGTAAATGAGGTGATTAGAAGGGTAGAATTACATTCTTTTTGCTACAATAAAGAAAAAACCTTCATTGGGATCTTCTACGATCTGCCCAGGATTCTTTGCGTATCCAATATTGTGGATCGTCTCTATTTCAAATTTTGCTTCTTCCAGCAATGACTTTATTTCCTCCCATTCAAAGTAATGTAGATATGCAATCTCTTGCCCATGGGCTCTCCTGTAAAAAACATCCCCTGATTCATACCCATACCTATCCAGCCGCATGCGGTTGAAGGTACGCACGGCAAAAGGTCCCCATTCGAATCGATTGTTGACATTGAACACATCCATGAATAGGTGACCGCCAGGGTGCATGTGTCGGTGTAGCTTTTCCAGGGCAGCTAGCCTCACTTCGTGTCTACTCAGGTGACCAAAAGCATATAACCAGGAAGCCGCCTCAAATCTGATAGCAGGATCTAGTTCGACATCGACCCAGCCTTCGTTGATTAATTCGATATCCTTTGCTGAGGCTACCTGACACATCTTTGCACTAATATCTACTCCTGTGATGTGGTAGTCTTTACCAGACTGTCGGCGGATGTCTAGTGCGCGACGACCTGTACCACAGGCTACATGTAGCATCCTTTGCACACCTGCTTTCGCTCGGAGATTCTCCACAATGAGGGCATTGATGGTATCAGTATAAGCCTGTCTGCAGGGATGTTCGTGATCTAGTTGATCATACTGCTCTGCTTGCTCACAATAATACGCACCTACCATCTCTCCGATCTTTTGAGAGTTAGGTTTAGGAATGATGGGATGGATCAGGTGAGAAGGTTTGTGATGAAATGTGACAATATCTTGAAAATCAAATGCTTCTTGCTTGATGGACTTGAAGTGTCCCTCTGCCTCTGACCAACTAGCGGCTTTAGCGGTTGCGCTGAGTACGCCCTCTGCCTTCCGTTGAGTATCGTATATGACTAGATCCTCCAAGGTATCCAATGCAGGATAGTAAAAATGTAAGGAAACAGCCCCTTGTGCAGGATGTGGATTTCTGAGTTTATGAATCGTATGATCAGGTTCATCCATCACACTGATGGGGAAGTAGCGAGCAGCTTTATCCTCACCCAGTATCCCCTTTTTGTACTGATAGGTGACATTGTCGAGCTGGCCTTCGAGCATGACGACATACCCATAAAATCCTTCATGAAAATGAATGGCACTCTCTATTCCAGGAGGCCAATAAATCAATACGCATTCAAAAGGGCTGAGAGTCAGGATATTTCTCCCATAGTCACCTGGATCACACTCGTAGGGTATATAGTCTTGATAATCAAGGTTTACAAAGTCTATGGATTGTACAAATTTACCAAGTGATTCGTAGGATATTTGATCTGGGGGAAAAGCTTTAATGGCCTGTATTAGTTGTTGCATATATCTCTATTTTACTATAGAGAAGAAACGCCTTTTCATTTAAAGTTTCAACTACGAATGTGAAAGTTAATATATAAATAAAGACATTTATGTGGAGAGTGAGCGTAAGAAAAGGAATTATGTAAATAAGATGGATTTTCTCTACGTCGTACTTCACGATAAATACATCAAATTACATCCTCGCATCTCAGATGTATCTAATCGACCGAGTACCTCAAAACTTCCATCTTCATAGACTTTACCGAGATCGTCAGTGGCAATAAAAGCACAGCTATGCACATTGGCGAGATCGACGATGTGGAGGCGACCAGTGACCCCAAAGGGTTGGACAAGGGTATCCAGATGTATATCAGAGGTCCATGCTTTGAGGGTGGAGGCAGGGCGGAAGCGACCATCTTCCATGAGATACGCTTGGGACATCATCTCTGTCATGCCGTACTCAGAATATATATGAGGGATCCCCAATCCTTGTGTCAAGATGCGATGGAGTTCTGAGCGGACCATTTCTTTTTTTCTCCCCTTCATGCCACCAGTTTCGATCACAAAAGTATCGGGAGGGAGTGTGATGGATTGTTCTTCCACAAAGTCCAGCAAGGCAAATGTCACGCCAATCAGCAAGATATGCTCGCCTGCCTCACCTGCTTCAGCGATAGCTTGTCTGAGCTCGTCAAAGTTGTATAAATAAAAGCCTGATCCAGGAAGTCCGAAGTGGTCCATCCATGTTTTGACCATGTGTACGAGGGAGGAACTGCCTCTTTCTAGATAAGATGGTAGTAGAGCGAGAACACGATATTTCTTTTGGGGAAAAAATTCAAAAAAGCCCTTCAGTGTATTTTTCTCATATAGCTCCAGGTCTCGTACGTGGTGGCGAGAAGGAGTTTGTCCCGTCGTACCTGAACTTTCAAATATAGCTTCTGCTTCCCATTCCTTTGTCTTCATGAGGTGACGCTTAAAGAACTCGATGGGTATCGAAATAGGGGGGGGCCATGACAAAGCATCAGCAAAGGTATGTATGATTGGATTATGGGCATATTGGTATGACCAGATCTCCTGCTGAAGTGAATAGAAGTCGATAGCGTCATCTAAAATTTTTTGCTGCCAATGATCCATGATAAATAGGTGAATAAAGGTGGAGGGGTAAATGTAGACGAACTTTTTGATCTGTCACATGTCAATTGTTTTCAGTGTCGGCTATTTGCTTGTCTTTTTCAGGGACTAGAGACTAATTGATCCATAACAAATAGACAGAATCATGAGTTTGTTGTTCATTGTCTGTCACACCGAAAACACGCAGGCACATACATTGTAGAAAAAACCTATGCTAGATACCCAATCTCTTACGAAAATCAAGACCCTCGGTCAACTCAAAGCCGCAGGGTACTTACCAAAAACAGTCAAAGAGGAGCTACGAGAAAATTTGATCCGTAAGATGCGGGCAAAGGAAGAACTCTTTCCTGGTGTTATTGGATATGAAGAGACAGTTATTCCTGATATGGAACGGGCCATTCTCTCTCGGCACAATATCATCCTGCTGGGACTACGCGGGCAGGCAAAGACTCGTATTGCACGCCAGATGACAGGTTTGTTGGATGAGTATATTCCCGTGGTGTCAGGATCAGAGATGAACGATGATCCCTTGCAGCCACTTTCCCGCTTTGCGAGAGATCTTGTGGCAGAAAAAGGAGACGATACACCGATAGAGTGGGTGCACCGCTCAGAGCGATATGTAGAGAAACTGGCAACTCCTGATGTGACGGTTGCCGACCTGATTGGGGATGTAGATCCTATCAAAGCAGCTACGCTCAAGCTTCCTTACTCTGACGAGCGTGTGATTCACTTTGGATTGATTCCTCGTGCCCACCGCTCTCTCTTTGTCATCAATGAGATTCCTGACCTTCAGCCACGAATTCAGGTTGCCCTGTTCAACATTCTCCAAGAGGGAGACATTCAGATCCGCGGGTTCTCATTGCGCCTTCCCCTAGATGTGCAGTTTGTCTTCACAGCCAATCCCGAAGACTATACCAACCGTGGGAGTATTGTAACCCCTTTGAAAGACAGGATTGAAAGTCAAATTTTGACCCACTATCCCAAGTCTATTGATCTCTCCAAAAAGATCACCTCACAGGAAGCACGCTTGGCAGATGCACAGCGTAGTGCTGTGAAGATCGACGATGTAGTCGCGACGCTGGTGGAACAGATTGCGATCGAAGCGCGCGACAGCGAATATGTAGATGAGAAGTCGGGGGTTTCAGCACGTCTGACTATCACCGCATTTGAAAACCTCAACTCTGCTGTCGAGCGTCGCATGATCCTCAACGGAGAAAAAGAAGGATTTGCGAGAGTAGGAGATATGGTAGGGGTTGTCCCTTCTATCACAGGGAAAATTGAGCTAGTCTATGAGGGCGAGCAGGAAGGTCCTGCAATTGTCGCACAGAAGCTGATTTCAAAAGCGATTCGTACGGTCTTTGCCGACAATTTCCCTAATCCTGAGAAACTCAAGCGCAATGCACCTGAGAATCCTTATCGTGAAATCACCAAGTGGTTTGGGCGTGGACATACACTAGATCTACTGAATGATCTGAGTGAACCAGCGTATAGAACTGCACTGGATGAAGTACCTGGATTGTCCGCTTTGGTCAAGGACTACTATCCCAAAGTCGACAAAGAGAAGCACTATCTTATGATGGAATTCATCTTGCACGGACTGGCAGAGTACTCATTGCTTGGGAAAGCAAGCCTCGAATCAGGTACCCAGTTCAAGGATCTTCTCAGTGGCATGCTCAATATGCCCAATATGGATGATGACGATGACGACTTCGGAGGTTACTACGAAAATAAGTAGCCTTGTAGAAGCTGAAATATAGTAAAACCCTTATCAAAGCTTGCCTTTGATAAGGGTTTCTTATGTTGTGAATGGCTTAAGCATCTACACAAATGACGAATGAGGTAAGTGACGCATGTAGTATAGATGCCTCTATTGCTTGCGATGCACAGAACTAGACCCCTTCAGTTTGTAACTGAAGCGATATATGTTCCAGATGCAATCTGGAGGAGATGATGTTCCACGTTTGTATTTGTGTAGGTATTAACTGCGCTATTCAAATGCTTCTTCCTAACTTTTCACTCGCCCAGTCTCTGATGTATTCGATCGGATTTTCGTAGGGATTTCGGTCGCTGTACATGCGTTCGATCTGTTGCACGAATCGGTACTGCTCGGGGACATCAGGTACAGGGAATTGTCGAGCTTTACGGATGAGTTGGAAGGCGCGTCGGGTACTCATGCCTTGGTAGACCATGAGGGAAGCAGCCAAGAGGGGAGAGCGCCCAATGCCTTTTCGACAGTGAAAGACGACATTTAACCCTTCTTTGGACTTGCGAGAAAGCGTCGCGATCAGTTTGAGAATCGAGGGAAACTCATCAGGAATGTCGTGATCAACTATCGGATAGTTAAAAAACTCCATACAGGCAGCTTCGGCCCGTATTTTTTCTTCTGATAGGCCGAGTACCTCTGATTCAAAGGGCTCTAATGCAGAAACAAGTATATCCACTCCTTGCGACTTCAACTCATGCATTTCTTCCTCAAGCCATTGAAAGCCTGCGGGTTTCTGCATGACTGCAATTTGTCCAGGAGCAGTATAAGGTATCCAGTAAATCTCTGCTCTCATGGGTAATCCTGGTAGAAGTTAGTAATAGGCGGTGTGATTGATCGTGATCGGTAAATCTATGAATGGGTTCAATATTCAAAAGTAGGAACAACAACTCAAAATATGAAAATAAAAGGTAATTCTTTTTGACTAAAGGTACATTTCTTAAAAAGAATGATACAGTTGAAAGTATATGTGTGGTTGAAATGGTAAATTTTAGGCAAAATTTTCGCAATTGTTCAATAATTCATGGGAAAAAATCATTATTCGTAAGGAATTTTGTCATGAAAATAAAAGTCAAAACATCCATTGATAAATAATGAATATTTTGACTTTTTAAAAGGTAAGAAATATATGTGGAATAAGAGGTGTCGTCCGAGCAGGTTCCTACACGTCCTGCCGTAAGATCTCAAGTGGAGATTTTCTGACAATATCTCGACTATTGGCCAGCCCGATCAAAACAGTCAAAACAGCCAAGCCCAACCAAATGACCAGTGCAGGACCCCAGGCAAAACTAAAGGGTACTTGAAAGGCAAATGCTGCAAGAGCGATGGTTGCCAGTGTTCCGAGTATGATGCCCGCCAAACCTCCTAAGGAACCCAGCATGAAGTACTCTATAGTGAATATCTGCCAGAGCTGCCCACGCTGAGCACCAAGCGTACGAAGGAGGACAGACTCCCTAATTCGCTGGAACCGACTCAGTATTAAGGAGCCTACCAGAACCAATAAGCCAGTCAGTATTGAGAAAAAGGCCATAAATTGGATCACAAAGGATACTTTACCTAAGACCTCATTGGCTGTCTGAAGGAAAAAGCTCAGGTCGATCACAGAGACATTTTTGTATTCGCTGGCAATGGCTTGCTGGAATACCGCCCGTGCACTGTCGGTTTCCGCTCTTGTAGAGAGTAAGTAAATCTGTGGTGCTTGCTCCATGACGCCCTTGGGGAAGAGCACAATAAAATTAGGATTAAGCTGAGAAACATCCATCTTTCTGAAGCTTCCTACAACCGTTTCTATAGGTAGTCCGCGGACATTCCAGGTAATCTTATCTCCTATATCTACATGGATGTCATTTTTCGCATAGTTTTCTTCGAGTGACACATAGATAGGTTCCCCTGGCTTCACTTCAGGTATCCATTCCCCCGCCACAATCTCTTCGCTTTCCAAAAGGGAGTCTCGATAGGATGTGCGGTATTCCCAGTTGAGCGTCCATCTTGTAATATCCGAAGTCGAATCCCTCAGTAAGATTTCTCTCGGTGTTCCCTTCAGTTTTTCCAGTGTGACCGTCACAATGGGCGTTTGCAAGAGTACAGGTAAACCCTTGTCACGAGTGGTTTGTGCCACTGCTTCTACTTGGTCAGGTTGGATGTCATAAAGGACAATGTTAGGCGTACTTCCTTCATCCTCGATATTGATTTGGTTGAGGAGGAGGTTTTGGATGAAGAATAATGTAGCAATCAGCAAGGCTCCCAATCCAATGGTCGATATGAGAATCAATGTCTGGTTATTGGGACGATACAGGTTGGAAAGTCCCTGACGCAAAGGATATGCACCTCTTCGTGGAGTCAATCTGCGTGTCAGCCACATGATGCCACGTGCGACACCTATCAGTAATAGAAAAGCACCTACGAGTCCCCCTACAAAAATTAATGCTTCTAGGGGATCGCCAATTTTGAGGTAGGAGAAAATGAATACAAATAGTAAAATCCCTCCATAAGTCAGTGTAACCCAGGGATCAAAACTCCTACTACGTGCTTCATAAGCAGATCGAATAGCTTGAAGAGGGGCGACTTTGCGTACTTCTAACAGTGGAAGTAGGGCAAATAAAATGGAGACTGAAATCCCTGCCAATAATCCCCGTAGGATGGCTGGCCAGTACAACTCAATGGTAATATCGATCGGGAGAAACTCTCCCATAATCTCAGGTAGTAAAAACTGTAATCCTACGCCTGCTGCTGCGCCGAGTACGGCACCGATAGCACCCATCACGCCAATCTGAATCAAGAATATCGTGAATGCTTCCACAGGTCTCACACCCAGACACCTCAAAACTGCAATGCTGCTTTGCTTTTGGCGAAGGTAGACCTGCACGGAACTGGCCACGCCGATACTTCCAAGTAGCAACGCAATGAAGCCAACTAAATTTAAGAATCGTGTAAGGTTGCCGAAAGCTGTACCTAGACGTTCCTTGCGTGACTCTACCGTGTCATACCTCAGGCGCATGTCTTCCAGCCGTTGGTCGTTGGCTTCGGCCCATGCTTCTAGCTCAGGCTTGGGATCTGGAAACTGGAAGTAAGTCAAATAGTTGATGCGGCTTCCTTGCTGGACGAGTCCTGTAGCTTCAAGATAATCTAGGGGAATGTAGACAGGAGAACTGACTGAGGATATTAAAGCATTTTGCCCAGGAACCTGCACGAGGCTTCCTGCAATTTCAAACATTAGATTTCCGATTCGGATCGAGTCGCCAGGCTGTGCGTTGAATTGGAGCATCAAGCTACGCTCGACAAGTGCCCGCTGTCCTGTACGGAAGCTTTCGCTAGCCGATGCTGGGACGGCATCTATCGTACCATAGTATGGGTAGCCGTTGCCCAATGCTCGCACCTGCACAAATCTGCTATCGTTTCCTCCTCCAAAGTAAACCATAGATACAAAGGTTCGCTCTTCGGTTTTGTTTCCGCCTATAGAGTCCATCAGCGCTTGGGCACTGGAATCATAAGCCATATTGGAGCGGATAAGGAGGTCAGCTCCGAGTAAGGTCTGAGCCTCACCATCTATATCTGTTTTGAGGTTAGCCTCAAAGGAATCCACAGCTACTAGTGCTGCTACACCCAAGATTATGGCAGTGGTAAACAGGATCAAACGACCTGTATTACGGCGACTGTCGCGCCACGCCATCTGAACTAACCACGAAAATGATCTTTTCATAAAGGATATATTTCAGCTATACATTTTCCATGAACCATGAAAAATGCAACATGCTCACTTTTTTTGGCCTTCAATTTCTTGTGAAAGAGGTGTACCATTATGTTCTGGAACTGTCCACTCGTCGGAAGCAACTTTGCCTCCCTTGAGGCGGATAGTGCGCTGGGTCTTGCGGGCGAGTTCTAAATCATGTGTGACGATGACCAAGGTAGTACCTGACTCGGAGTTAAGAGAAAACAGGAGTTCCTCTACTGTTTGACTGGTTTCCTCATCAAGATTTCCTGTGGGTTCGTCGGCGAAGAGAATCACAGGCTGATGGATAAAGGCGCGCGCCAAGGCAACTCTTTGTTGTTCCCCTCCCGAAAGTTGGGTAGGGTAGTGGGTCAGTCGTTTGCCTAGTCCTACCTTTTGTAGGAGTTCGGCGGCCATGTCGTAGCCATCTCTTTTTCCTTGTAGTTCAAGGGGGATCATCACATTTTCAATGGCGGTAAGTGTGGGGAGCAATTGGAAAGTTTGGAAGATAAAACCCACATATTCATTGCGAAAGTCAGCAAGCTGGTCTTCTGTCATGCTGGAAACCTCTTGCCCATTGATGAGGACCTTTCCTGAAGTCGGGCGATCTAGCCCTGCAGCAAGACCTAGCAGGGTGGTTTTTCCTGATCCAGAGGGACCTACGATGGCATTGGTACTGCCTGGGGTCAGGTCAAAAGAAATATCATCAAGTACTGTGAGGGGACGATCGCCGCTTTGATAGGTTTTGGTGAGCTGGCGAATAGAAAGAATCGAATCGGCCATGAAATAGGTGTCGAGTTAAAAGATACAGGGTTGAGACGGATTATGCATCGCGATATTGCAAGCATGTAAAAATAGAAACTACAAAAACATAGTAGTGTCATGTGTTTTACTATGTAGGTTGTTATTGGGTTTTGAGAGAAGCCTATGTTTTCTTCTAGATTTTGATCACATTTTCTCAAATTATAGATGGGAAATAAAGAAGGTCACGGATTTTAACCGCTGCTAAATTTATCCTAATCTCTACAACATGACTCATGAAAAGCCTTATGGATAGACAAGCTATTGCCCCAGGAGTTTTTACCCTATCTTCCTTTTTTTCACTTGAAGAATGCCGCTCATGGATACAGATCAGTGAATCTATGGGATACCAAATGGCAGGGGTAGGAGAGAAGCAGCGTGTGATGACGCAGATCCGCAACAATGAGCGCCTGCTTTATGATTCGGTAGATTTGGCAGAAGAGTTGTGGGAAAGGCTCGTGGATTTTGTCCCAGCAAAAATCGAAAATATGAAGGCTGTGGGACTGAATGAGCGTTTCCGCTTCTACAAGTATAAGCCTGAGCAGCGATTCAAGTCCCACATCGATGGCAGCTTTTACCGCAACGAACAGGAGAAGAGTCTCCTGACCTTCATGGTCTACCTCAATGAAGATATGGAAGGAGGAGCGACGCGCTTTAAAGCACATACTGTTGTACCAGAAACTGGGAAGGCATTACTTTTCCGACACGAGATTCGCCATGAGGGCACCAAAGTGGTAGAGGGTGTGAAGTATGTTTTGCGTTCTGATGTTATGTATCGGTTAGTAGAAGAATGACAGCTCATGCTAGTTGAAATCCATGTATTACTGTAACCACCAAACCTGTAAAAGATTCTTTATCTTTGAGATATGCGATATTTAGATCCCAAGAATGACCTAACGTTTAAGAAAGTCTTTGGACAGCATCCCCACTTGCTTCGGAGTTTCTTGAATGCGCTTCTTCCTCTTGAAGAAGGGCAGGAAATAGTGGATCTGGAGTATTTGCCTGCGGATCTGGTTCCTATAATCCCCCTTTTGAAGTATTCGATTGTCGACGTACGTTGTACAGACAATCGTGGTCGACAGTTCATTGTAGAGATGCAGATGTTGTGGACAGATACCTTTAAAAATCGCGTGCTGTTCAATGCTTCCAAAGCTTATGTGAAGCAACTAGATAGGGGAAGGGAGTATAAGGGCCTTAAACCTGTGTACGCATTAAGTTTGGTAAATGAGGACTTTGAACAGGATACGGACCTGTATTATCATCACTATTCGATGATCCACAGCGAACTGACGGGTAAGAAGATCGAGGGCTTGGAGTTGATATTCATTGAGCTTCCCAAATTCAAGGCGAAAAATCTCACAGAGAAGAAGTTACAAGTCTTGTGGCTCCGATATCTGACAGAAATCGAAGAGAAAACAGAGCAACCCCCTCATGACTTACTGGAAGTCCCTGAGATACGTGAAGCGATCGAGCAACTAGCGGAAAGTGCCTTTACCAAGTCTGAGCTAGAGTCCTACGACAAGTACTGGGATAGCATCAGCAGTGAGAAAACACTGATCTCAGAGGCTGAGGAGACAGGGAAAGAAATTGGAAGAAGAGAGGGCGAAAAAATCGGAATCAAGAAGGGCGAAGAAATTGGAATCGAGAAGGGGAAATTGGAAATAGCGCGTAAGCTCAAGAAACAAGGGATGCCGCTCTCTCAGATTGCCGAAATCACAGGAGTATCCATTGAAGAACTTTCTGCATTATAAAGTTGCCTTTATTTGATCGTTACAGCTCATAACCTGTACTCCGTTTGATCTCCTCCAGGACAAACAAACTCTGCACATTCGAAATTCCCTCAATAAGGGAGAGCTTATCTACTACAAAGGCCTGGTATTCGTCCATGCTATTGACTGCCACTTTAAGGAGGAAGTCGTAGCTGCCTGATACATGATGGCATTCCATGACCTCAGGTAAAAATTCCAACTGCGCGCGAAAGTTATCGATTAAATCTTTCGAATGACGCAAGAAGACGATCGGACAAAAAACCGTGATCGCCTTGCCCACTTTTTCCTTATCGAGTATGGCCACATATTCCTTGATGTAGCCCTGTTGTTCTAGTTTCTTGATTCGCTCAAAGGTAGGAGACACGGTCAAACCCACTTGATGCGCGATTTCCTTGATGTGCTGTTTGGCATTGGCCTGCAAAAGCATCAATATTTTTCTGTCGATTTCATCCATAGCAGAATCGTTTTCTATCTAGGTCCTTGTGCATAAGCCCCAAAGTATGAAAGTCTGTGAATATAATATAGATTAGAATAATTTTTTGAATTATGTCTAGGATATAAAACTAGTTACTGAGTTATATAAATTTGTAGGAAAAGAGTTTCATTTAAAATGAGATGGAGAATGATAATGGCTGACTGACACCCCTTTGTTACCCTCCGTTTTCCATTTCTTAAAATCGAATACCACATGTACACAGCAACATATCCAAAATCTATTTCGGAGAAAGACAAGGATCGTCTTGCACGCCTTTTTACTGAGATCGAAGGCTCGACGCCTTACAACATCGGCTATCCAGTAGCCAAGGATTTTGATTACAGCGAATTGTATCATTTCCTCCAATTCCCCATCAATAATATAGGTGATCCTTTTCAGCCGAATCCCTATGCTGCCAAAACACACGAAATGGAGCGGGAGATCGTCTCATTTTTTGCAGAGCTATTCAGAGCAGATCCTCAGGATTATTGGGGCTACATCACCAATGGAGGCTCTGAGAGTAATCTCTATGGACTTTATCTCGCCAGAGAGAACTTTCCCAACTCTATCGTCTACTTTTCGGAGATGACGCACTACAGCGTGAAGAAAAACCTCCGACTACTCAATGTATCTAGTATCGTGATTCGCGCGCAGGCCAATGGTGAAATGGACTACGAAGATCTGGAGCAGGCGCTCAGTCTCAACCGCCACAAGCAAGCCATCGTACTCGCCAACTTTGGAACGACTATGACTGAGGCGAAGGATGACATCTCTCAGATCAAATACATCTTACGTAAGCTGGCCATTCGTGATCATTATATCCATGTAGATGCAGCACTGGCGGGCACCTATGGGGCCTTCATGGAGCCTCGTATTCCCTTCGACTTTATGGATGGAGCAGACAGCCTTTCTATTAGTGGGCACAAGTTTATTGGGTCGCCTATCCCAGCAGGTGTGATTGTAACACGCAAGTCGTATAAGGAAAAGATTTCGAAAGGCGTTGCCTATATCGATGCCCAAGACAATACCATCGCAGGATCCCGAAATGGACACAGCCCGCTCTTTTTGTGGTATGCGCTCAAAAAGATGGGAAGAGAGGGATTGAAAGCGAGGTATCAGCATAGCTTGGAAATGACCGCTTACTGTAAAGCCAGATTACAGGAGATTGGGATCCATGCATGGTCCAATCCAGGCGCGATCACCGTCGTACTTCCCAAAATGGCAGGTCCCATCAAGTTGAAGTGGCACTTGGCAACAGAAGAGGAAATCTCGCACGTCGTGTGTATGCCCAATGTCAATCATGATCATATTGATCAGTTTGTCGCGGATCTTGTACAGTACAATGCCATCGGTTAGAGAGAAGTTGTGATTTCGCAAAAAGTCAAGAATGTGTGAAAATATAGGGGGCGATCAGGCTCCCTTTATTCGTATTACGCGAATCATAGGGAGGGGGTATTTCCATTTTTAGAATAATAAATTTTCTATTTGCGCAAATAGGGCAGAAAAAGTAAGAAAGGAATAATATTTGTTTGAGATTTATAAGTAATTGGTAGTGAGAAGTATATGTATGGATGGTATAGGGGTAGATCAAAAAGAGAACATCATATCCTTTTGAAATTTTTGTAGAGGAAATATCATATTACTGGATTGAAGACGTTATGCAACCGTAACTAATACCCTAAATATCTTTTTCCAGAAACGAAACCATCATCACCTTTAACCTAGCAAACATGAATCGGAAGCCCTTTTTTCTGATCCTTACCACACTCCTTGCACTCAGTACCTTCCCGTTTGCCGCTGCCCAAAATATGGACATGAACGCGGTCACCCCTCAAGCAAAAGCCGAAATCAGAAATGCCTTTGACATGATCGGACATGACATGATCGCATTTACTGAATACGTAGAAAATGCCTATAAATTGGATTCTACTATGCCGATTGCCAATGCTTTCCTCGCATTGGACCCGCTCAAAGCAGAATATTGTGCCCAGCATGTGATGCGATTCAATGCCTTCCAAGGTGAGTATACAGAAGGAGAACTTTTGTTTAAGGATATGCTAGGACAACTGGCCAATCCCAGTTTCAAAATGTCGAGCATGGGCGAACAATTCACGGATCTTTATCCAGAAGATGCAGGACTCCATGCCTTTGTGGGGTACATGTATCAGCTCAATGAAAGACCTCGCTTGGCGATCAAGCACTTTCAGCGTGCCATTGCCCTCGCGAATCATGCGGGTGCGCACAACCTGCTAGGCTATGCCTATCTCGAATCAGGTCGTTTAGAACTTGCCAAACAAAATTTTGTATCCTATCTCACAGCTTATCCCGATCATCCCAACCCTTATGACTCTATGGGAGATTATTTCATGAAAGTGGAAAAATACGACGAGGCCGTAGAGGCATACGAGCAAGCATTAAAAATGAGTCCTGGAAGCACCTTTGCTGCTAAGAAAGCAGAGGAGGCACGCGCCAAAATGAAATAAAACACTGTCGCCAAATTTCTGAAGCCCCAGCATCTTTTGGGGCTATTTTTATCTTCTCCTATGTCTGATACGTATTTATTTATTTCCCCCGCTAAAAACTTGGGACTTGTAGATGCTAAGGTGACCCCAATAGACCGTGATTGGAGGAGATTGAAGTTTGCGTATCGTCTGACGGATCGGACATAAAAAAAGCACGGCTCCATGAGGAGCACGTGCTATGACTATTTTTTATGAAGAATCAGCCTTAATTTACAATCTTGCTGATAGATACATAGGTCATATATTACTTGGTTGCCTTCTTAGTAGGAGCCATGATCATGATCATACGACGGCCTTCCATACGAGGTGCCATCTCAATCTTCCCCAATTCTTCTAGTTCCTTAGCAAACCTTGCCAAAACATCCTTGCCACGATCTTTATAGATGATGTTTCGTCCGCGAAACTGCACATAGGCTTTTAGCTTATTGCCTTCATCGAGAAACTTCTTCGCATGATTAAGTTTGAAATTGAAGTCGTGATCGTCCGTGTTGGGACCAAAACGAATCTCTTTCATCTCCACTTTATGCTGTTTGGCTTTATTGGCCTTTTCTCTCTTTTTCTGCTCGTATCGGAACTTGGAGTAATCGATGATACGTACAACAGGAGGCTTAGCTTTGGGCGCAACTTCTACCAAATCAAGCTCCAAATCGTCTGCCATTCTCCGAGCATCGTAGGTGGAGTAAATGCCATCTTCTAGGTCAGGTCTACCCAGTGTCTCTTTGTGTTCATCTAAGCCCACGACCCGTACATCGGGTACCCGTATTTCATCATTTATCCGGTGTGGGCGTTGAGGCTCCCTGCGAATAGGTCTTCGTCCTCTAGGTGGTCTTTTTGCCAAGTTTATCCGATTAAGTGAAAAAAATAGATAAAGGGATGTTCCCCTAATGATTAAATATAAATAATGAAACAATTAAAGTGCAAGCAATTTAACTATTAGCATGAAAATGACCAAGTACCAAAGAAGGGGAGACTTTATATCTCCCCTTCTGATTTCATATATGATCTGATTTTAAGCAACTTCTCGCGCTAGGCCAATAGGTCGGCAATTTCCTGCTTCAGGTGTGCCATAAAGTCTGCTTGACTCATGACACCTAGGTCGCCTTCTTTGCGTTTGCGCACGGCGACAGCTCCTTGCGAAGCTTCTTTCTCTCCGACAATCAGCATGTAAGGATACTTTCCTAGCTCTGCTTCGCGAATCTTCTTTCCCGTGGATTCGTTGCGAAGGTCTACATCTACACGGTAACCCTCAACCATCAAGTTTCGTCTTACTTCTTCTGCGTAGGCATTGTACTTTTCTCCAATAGAAAGCACGATGGCCTGATTAGGTGCCAACCACAAGGGGAAATCTCCCGCAGTATGCTCAATCAACACAGCCGTAAACCGCTCGAGCGAACCAAAAGGCGCACGGTGAATCATGACAGGGCGATGCTTTTGATCATCTGCACCTATATATTCAAGTTCAAAGCGATTGGGAAGTTGATAATCCAACTGTACGGTTCCCAATTGCCACTCTCTATTCAGGGCATCGCGCACCATGAAGTCAAGTTTAGGTCCGTAAAATGCAGCCTCTCCTTCTTCTTTGACGATGTCTAATCCTTTTTCCAAAGCCGCCTCTTCAATTGCTGCCTCTGCTGCATCCCACTGCGCAGGATCCCCAAAATATTTCTCTGGCTTTTCGGGGTCTCTAAGTGAAACTTGTACTTTAAAATCATCAAATTTTAAAACACGGAAGATGTACAGTACAATGTCAATCACTGCTTTAAACTCATCTTTGACCTGATCAGGACGACAGAAAATATGGGCGTCATCCTGTGTAAAGCCTCTTACACGTGTCAGTCCATGCAACTCTCCACTTTGCTCGTAGCGATAGACTGTTCCAAATTCAGCCAATCGGATCGGTAGTTCTTTATAGGACCGTGGCTTAGAGCTGTAGATCTCGCAGTGGTGCGGGCAGTTCATAGGCCGAAGCAAGAATTCTTCACCTTCATTTGGGGTATGGATGGGTTTGAAGGAATCCTCTCCATACTTTTGCCAGTGGCCAGAAGTCTGATAGAGTTCTTTTTTTCCAAGGTGAGGAGTCACCACTAAGTCGTAGCCTGCTTTTACTTGTACTTTTTTAAGGAAATCAATTAAGGCCTCCCTCAAACGAACACCATTAGGTAACCAAAGTGGAAGTCCTAATCCAACTCTTTCTGAGAAGGTAAATAGTTCTAGCTCTTTACCGATCTTGCGATGATCGCGCTTTTTTGCCTCCTCGATTATATGTAGGTATTCATCTAGTTCCTTCTTTTTAGGGAAAGAAATGGCATATATCCGTGTCAATTGCTTATTCTTTTCATCTCCACGCCAATAAGCTCCCGCAGTATTCAAAATCTTGACTGCCTTGATAACCTTGGAGTTGGGGATGTGGCCGCCTTTGCAGAGATCTACAAAGTTACCAGAATGGTAGAAGGTGATATCCCCATCTTCTAGTCCTTCAATTAGCTCAACTTTGTACTCGTTTCCCTTCTCTCTGTAGTGCGCAATCGCATCTGCTTTACTGATCTCCTTCCTTTCAAAGGTTTCACCTGATTTGGCTAGTTCCATGAACTTCTTCTCCACCTGTGCATAGTCAGCTTCTCCAAAGTGCGTATCCCCAAAATCCACATCATAATAAAACCCACGCTCAATCGGAGGACCAAACCCCAACTTGATCCCAGGATAGAGTTCTTCCAGTGCTTCTGCCAAAATATGGGCAGAAGAGTGCCACATGGCTTCTTTTCCCTCTTGGTCTCTCCATGTCAAAATCTGTACAGCAGCATCTGTGTGAATCGTTCGATTCAACTCCCATGTTTGTCCATTAACATTGATGGCAAGTGCATTACGTGCCAATCCTTCACTGATGTCCTTGGCTATGTCCAAGCCAGTGATGCCCGCCTCATAGTGGCGTTCGTCTCCATTAGGGAGTGTGATTTTTACCTGATCAGGCATGAATACAGATATTTGAAAAGTATTTAAAATGAATCGTCTCAAGTAAAACCCCTCGTGTACAGAGGATTTTACAAATACGCGTAAAGATAGGAACCCACTTTGAATCTGTGAAGTTTTCCTGAGGAATATTCACAGGGGATTCGCTCGTTTTTGTGAGGAGTGTTCGCTAATTTTTACCAAAAGAATAGGAATATTTGAATAAAATGTCTCAGAAGGCCTTTTTCCCATCCGAACCCTTTGAGCAAAGCCTCAAAAGTTTTCATCTAGAAGTACTGGACCAAACCTCTTCTCTGGAGAAGGTAGCAAATGCCTATCACCTTATATGGATTCGAGAGGGAAAAGGTTGCCAAAAAATTGACCTTACTACGCTAGATGTTCAGCAAAACACATTATCGTTTGTAGGACCTCACCAGATGTATGCATGGGAGGGGGGGATCGTGCAAGGTTATCAGATGACGTTTACTCTAGATTTTTTGTGTGCCACAGGGTTCTCCGACCAGTCTTTGAACGAGTTGCACTTATTTGGCGATCCTCAGCCGTGTATTCACTTGGATCAAGCACAAGATCAGAAACTACTCCAAATGGTCCGATGGTGGGAAGAAGAAGTCGAAGCACCTTCTGAGATAGCCGAAGCTTGGGTAGGAACGATGCTGAAATTGATCTTACTATTTGGTCATCAGATACATCGTGTACGGACGAAGAGAAAAGAGGAGCAGAGAATCATATCAGATTTGACTCATCGATTCAAGGAATTGGTAGAAGAAAAGTATACTTCATGGCACAAAGTGAAGGAATATGCAGATGCGCTGTTCATTACCCCCAATCACCTCAACGATCAAGTCAAACACGATCTCGGGCAATCTGCAAAGGTGTGTATTCAGGAGCGCATCATATTGGAGGCTAAACGAATGGCTCACTTCACAGATCAAAGCTTGAAAGAAACTTCTGCAGTTTTGGGATTTCAGGATAGCTCACATTTTGGAAAGTTTTTCAAGCAACATGCGGGGATGAGTTTTTCATCTTTCAGGAAATCGATCAAGTAATTGCAATACATGCTGCTTTTTATATATGAATAGAACCTTTCTCCATATCATCCGTTTTAATGTTTAAACACTGATAGCAGCTGGTATCTATTCTTTTACCTTAAGAAAGGAGTAAAAATGTTGAACCATACACAAATGTATAGACCCATAAATCGAATTGTCCCTTCTCAGCCTACCATGGTAGGAGAGGGTATGGGAGTATTGCGCCCACTACCTGCGCGTGGGGTACGCAAGGTGGGACCTTTTATCATGTTGGACCACTTTGGGCCGCATAGCCTACCTCCAGGCAAGACAGGAGACGTGCCGCCGCATCCACATGCAGGCTTTCAGACGGTGACGTATCTTTTCAAAGGGAGAGGTTTCCACCGCGACAGTTCGGGTGCGACACAGGAGATCTTACCAGGAGGAGTGAATTGGATGACAGCGGGCCGTGGTATTGTGCATGCAGAGCAGATGGCAGGTGATCCTGCGGACGGTACAGTCGAAGGATTCCAGATCTGGGTCAATCTACCCAGGGATCAGAAGTTCACCGAACCTGGATTTGATGGCATGACGCCAGATGAGCTTCCCATTCGTAAACTAGAAGGCGGGCAAGTTCGTGTCATCGCTGGGAATTGGGGCGATACGGTTTCTAAAGTGAATACTTTTTCGCCCTTGTTTCTTTATCATCTGACCTTGTTTGAAGGGGCTGAAGTAGAGGTGCCTGTAGATCCTACCTTTGCCGCAGCTGTATATATGGCAGAAGGCGAAGTAGAGATCAACAAGGAAAGCAAGGTCGAAAGAAGTATGCTCACGCTCTTTGAGCCAGGTGAAGGCAATGTAATCCTTAAGGCTCAATCTGATGCTCAGCTCATGGTGATGGGGGGAGTACCCCTTGACCAGCCGATGGCTTCTTATGGCCCCTTTGTCATGAGTACCTCCGAGGAGTTGCAACAGGTGATGAACGACTATCGCGAAGGGAAGATGGGAGAGGTAGAATGGGATTAGCGATAACTAAAGGTGTGGCTAAAGGCTAGGGTAGAAAAAAAGAGGCTGACTCGGTAAAAAGTCAGCCTCTTTTTTATGAGATATTCTAAGTAGGTATACAGGTTAAAACGAGATAGAGATAAATGTAAAGTATTCAACAGTAATGTATTAAGTCTGTTGCCTCGCTTAAAATGCTTATTGGGCTTCTCTGGAAGGGGTACTCTGGCTTGTCTCTCCTGAGAGGCCGTATACTTTCCCTCCGCTGCTGGTATTTTTGGTGAGGCTGGGTCTGCCGCTAAAAGCGATTTTGCCACCTGAACTAGCAGAAGCTGTGAGCTGACTAGATACGTGTATGGCAACTTTTCCCCCAGAAGAAGCTTGAATAGTCGCGTCTTCACAACGGAAATTTTCAGCAGAGATCTTACCAGAACTCGAGGCAGCTCCCACAAATCCATTAGAAGCACCGCCTGTGATCATCACTTTACCTGAGCTAGATACTTTGCTCATAAAGGTATCTCCTTTGAAAGAGTTGATTTGAGCTTTTCCTGAACTGCTGGCATTGGCTGTCAGCTTATCGCCTACGAACCCATTGATGAAAGCTTTTCCAGAGGAGGAGGCTTTAATGGTAAGTTGATCAGAATAGATAGTTTCTGAACAATTGACTTGGGCTGATGAACTTACTTTGATGCTTTCAAGTGAACGATAGGTTACCGTCGCTTTTACCGTTACATTCTTGTAAGAACCTTTTTCTAAGTAGATTTTCAGTGTGCCATCCGATACCCTAGTCAGTACCTTATCTACAGAAATTCCCGAGACTTCCAGCGAGACACCTGGGCTACCTCCTTTACGGAGATCGACCTCTATACTTTGTCCCACAGCAAGTTTGTCAAAGGACTGAAGACTTCTACGCTCATACCCTTGTGCCATGAGCAGGGAACCTGTCAAGAGGGAAAGGATAAGTAACAGAACCGATCTTTTCATTTTCATTTGTTGAGTAGAATTAAATAGATAGAGAGGGTAGATGAATAAATTACTTTAAAGACTCATAGGAAGCAAAAAGGTAGCTTGGGATACATATGGCAAAGCTGCCATTTCTCTATTTTTTCTCCTATGCAGGCAACGAGTGAAAAATATCGCATGCTGATCCTAATCAGTTTGGGTTATAAGGGGGGAAAAAAGGAAGAATATTATGAATAGGTAAGTAATCGAGAATTAAATGGGGTAAGATTTACCATAGCTAAAAAGTGGAAAAGGAATTATCTTGTCGTATATGCTTTTTACATATAAGTTGCAGTATATGTGTCAGTTAGCTTGTGTAGACTTTAGGATTTGTTCAGTTCCATTTGTTGGATTTTATCTGATATGGTTCTTTGGAGCACAGGTTGGCTATGCACAATCCTACAGGTTGATGCACTTTTCATTGACTGATGGTCTGCCATCTAATACGATCTATGAGATGGCAGAAGACCAAAGAGGCTATATGTGGCTTGGAACAGAGGGGGGATTGTGCCGATTTGATGGTCAGCGTTTTAGGCCGTACTTCCATCAAGCCTTGCGAGACATCGAGATTATCCGCGTCAACAGCTCTCCTGAAGGCCGTGTCGGTTTTGTCAATCTCTCGGGCCAGATTGGTTTTATTGAACAAGACAGCATCAGGGTGTTGGAGAATTTTGGAATGAAGGGGAAAGCTGTGTTGGACTATTTAGAGGATAATCAGGGAAACGTATGGGTGGGACTTTTACGAGAAAAAGTAAATCTGCAACCCAATAGAGTGGCAGTTTTTCGGTTGGACCAAGCATTCAATGTGCTACAGGAATATCCATTTTTTGGAGAAGCCATAAGGGTCATGGGGTGGAACCCCCTACGGAATGAGTTTATGATTGATGCAGAGGCAGGTGCATGGATTCATTTCCCTACCACACAAGATTCTTTTACACAGCTCGAACAGTATCAGCATTATCCCCCCAAGTTACACTATGACGATAAAGGCTTTCTATTTGTTGAGATACGGCCCTCTCGTTTAGGAAGCATTCGGGGTACAGATGTGAACTACATAGATGTCGATCCACGTATTTCCTCCTCGTATTCATTTTTAGATATAGAGCAAGGCTCCGATGGTTTTTATTGGCTCGCTACAAGTAATGGAGTATATAAGTGTAAGATTGAGGACCTAAAACTCACGGTCGTCGAGCATCAGATTCTCGTAGGTAAACAAGTCAATTGCTTGACTTTCGACAAAGAAGGGAATCTATGGATGGGTACAGAGAAAGAAGGAATTTATGTTCTTCCACGCAACAATTACCGCCAATGGGATGGAAACTCAGTAGCCATAGGTGATTTTAGGTCACGGCTGCTCTCACTGGATAGTGAAAATCGGGTATGGGCCATCTCTAACGATGGAAGCCTGATCCATGCCACAGATACCACATTCACCTCCTACCCATACCTAACTCCTGGTGATTACAAAGGCGCCATAGAAGGTCCACATAAAGAGGCCATGGTGTATGGAAATTCCTACTTCTGGATGGTGAGTCCTTCGGGCAAAAAATCTCCCTATCCCTACATCTACCGCTTAGGTTTCAGTAGAATCAATGACCTACGCAATGTCAAAACAGTGGTTAAGTTAGGCGATGAATACTATGGAGGACACTCTTTTCAGTTTTTTCGATTCAACCTGAAAGAAGGACTGGCTCAGCCTTTGATGGATGGACGAACGATGAAATTGTACGCAGATGAAGCATATCAAAGAGTCTGGATAGGACACTTAGAGGGCTTATTTACCTATAGTAGACAAGACAGTTTGCAATTATTTAAAGACAAAAAGGGTAAGGGGCTCCCCTATATGATCTATGCCATGACTAAAACCAGTGATGGGGCTTACTATTTCGGGTCGCATGGGCAAGGATTGTGGAGGCTATACGAGGGAAATCTAGAACGAGTCGATAGAGAATGGGGCCTGCCATCCCGTGTATATTTAGACCTTTTGGCAGACGGCATGAATCTATGGGCGACTACAGAAAGAGGAGTATTGAAGATATTTGCAGACCAGCAAAAAGGGTTTGTTGTCAATCTTAGAGGCTCCTTGCCATCAGAAGAGGTCTATGGATTGGCGAAGACAGATCGGCATATTTGGATTTCTACTTCTCAAGGCCTGACTTTTATGGAAAAAGATCAGCCCAAATTCCTGCAAAGCCCGCCTGTTGTATATCTCGAATCCTTCACAGCCTACGACGCCTCGGGCAATGAATCTTCCAAACGAGAATTATCCTACAGGTTTCGAGACGTAGACGTCCAGTTTTCTGCGATCTCTGTAGCAGAGAATCTGATGTATGAATATCGCAAGTTAGGTACTGACAGGTGGACCCCCTTGGAGGAAACAGTTATTCACTTTTCTGCTTTGGTACCCGATGCATATGCTTATGAAATCCGAGCTGTAAGAGCCAATGGTGTCGCCAGTAATCAGCCTTTGATCGTCGCTTTTGAAATTTTGCCACCCATCTGGCTGACTGCATGGTTTTGGGTCATCATTTTCATTTTTATAGGGGGACTGATTTTCTGGGCTGTTCAGACCAATTTTAGGAACAGACTTCGCAACGTCGAGACCAAATCCCGCTTGGAAAGACAGATGGAGAGTCTCCGACTGCAAGCACTACGTGCGCAAATGAACCCACACTTTGTCTTCAACTCCTTAAATGCTATCCAGCATCTTATCCTAATAGAGGAAGATCAAAAAGTACTGAGCTATCTAGCAGATTTTGCTAAGCTGATCAGAAAAGCACTTGCAAACGCCAGCGAAAACTTCTCCTCCCTTGCCAATGAAATAGAATTTCTTAACCTCTATCTCAGCCTGGAAACGTTGAGGTTTCAGGATAAAGTAAAGGTTGATTTTCAAATTGATCCAGCACTAGATAGGGAACATATCTGGATTCCTCCTATGGTGATCCAGCCATTCATCGAAAATGCTTTTGTACATGGGCTCATGCATAAGTCTACAGATGGGATATTAAGAATCTCGATCAAAGATGATCCCGACATGAGGGTTTTGATATGTTTGATTGAAGATAATGGTGTAGGGAGGGAAAAGGCAAAAGAATTGTCTGCGTGGAGAAAAGGCCATCAATCGATTGGGGTTAGTAACACCAAGCAGCGTTTGGAAGTGCTCGGACGCCTACTGGGAAATGCCCATTTTAGGTATGAGGTAGAGGACCTATACGATGAAGCAGGAACTCCCCTCGGTACTAGGGTACATATCTGGATACCCTACACAAATGAATGAAGAATCTAGAGACCTAAATTTTTGATAAATGATTAAGGCCATCATTGTTGACGACGAAATGTCTGGTAGAGAAGGACTCTCTCAATTACTCAAACGTTTTTGTCCTTCTGTCAGCATTATCGATATGTGTGAGAATATCGAAAGTGCAGTAGAGGCAATCAAGAAAGGATATCCAGATCTGGTTTTATTAGATATAGAAATGCCTTTGGAAAATGGATTTAAGCTATTTGATTATTTCCCGATTCCCGAGTTTGAAGTGATCTTTACTACTGCACATCCTGAGTATGCAGTTCAAGCGTTTCGTTACTCTGCGGTAGATTATATCCTCAAGCCTATAGACTACAGAATCCTGGTCCAGGCTGTAGAAAAGGTAGAGCAAAAGCTAGAAGAGGACCAAAAAGAGATGGAAGTAAAGCCAAAGAAGGCGACCATGGTCAATCCCTTTCGTAAGATCGCTATACCCACAGTCAATGGCTATCATTTTACCGAGATACAGCGAATCGTCAGGGTACAGGCAGACGCCAACTATAGCAAAATCATCATCAAGGAAAAGAAAGGATATACTTCTTCCAAAACCTTGGGTGAGTACGAGAATCTACTGGTACCTTACAACTTTGTGCGGGTGCATAGATCCCATTTGGTCAACCTCAATTTCATCCAAAGCTACACCAAAGGACGCTCTCCTATCTTGACAATGGAAGATGGCGTCGAGATTCCTATCGCTTCCAATAGACGAGATTCTTTTTTGAATCAACTCAACAAAATGTGAGAGCCGATGAACCTTTAATCATTTCCCCCAAGCTGCATCATATGCAATCCCTCACCTTGGAAACATTTATTGAGGTAAAACCGTAAGCATCCCAAATGCTCAAATAGTCATAGAAGTTATGATAGAAAATATGCTTTTGGGATTGCACCACATAACGGCTGTAACCTCTGATGCTCAGAAAAATATATCTTTTTATGCGAGTACCCTGGGACTACGCTTGGTCAAGCAGACCATCAATTATGATGATCCAGAATCTTATCGTCTTTACTATGGAGATGAGACGGGTAGTCCAGGCTCTATACTGAGCTTCAGGGTATTTCCACAAGCAAAGGAAGGCGCTGTCGGACGTGGGCAGTTTGCGACGATTACCCTGTCGATTAGTATGGACGCGATCGACTTTTGGGTGGATCGATTGACGCAGTATAAAGTACCCTTCAAAGATCCTCAGCAGCGTGCAAGAGACGAAGTCGTGATCTATCTAGAGGACCCTGATGGTTTGGGTATTGAGCTTATAGCCAATGAAAGAGATAGGCGAACAGGCTATGCCCATGCGGAGATTTCTACTCCTATGGCTATCAAGGGATTATATAGTGTCGAAATTTGGTTGCCTACGTTCTTCAAGACAGGGACTTTCATGGAGATGCTGGGCATGAAACTGATCGAAGAAAAATCACAAACCCGAAGGTATGCCCATCGAGACGTACCAGGAGCCTATACAGATGTTACATGGGGAAAGGATGGAGCTGTAGGGATGACAGGAGCAGGAACCATCGAGTATATGGCTTGGACTGTCAAAGAGGAGTCGGACTTGCACCTGCTGCAAGGCGCACTTCGCACCAAAGGGTTGGAGATGACAGCTATCAGACAGTGGACGTATTACAAAGCTTTCTCTGTAAAAAATAGCGAAGGCCTTGTATTTACTTTTGCCACAGAAGGACCTGGGTTTGCAGTGGATGAAGATCAGAATCAATTGGGTCAAAAGCTGAGCCTTCCCATGTGGGAAGAGTTCAGAAGAGCATCGCTCGAAGCAGTTCTACCTCCGATTCAACTTCCCTGATTTTACCCGCTCAATCCCCGATTTTGACGTGATCTTAAAAAATTTTTCTCCGTAAACCAAAGTGTAAACATTAATTAGGAAGCGATTCATATTCAATGCTTCCTATGGCAAACAAACTAGCCATCAAAAGCTTTGGTAAAACAATAAGGAGAAAATCATAATGAAAACGACACTTACAGATACTGCCAAAAAAGTTCTTCATCGAGCCGATACCCGTGGAGGTGCCAATCACGGATGGCTCAAGACATTTCACAGCTTCAGTTTTGCTAGCTGGTATGATCCTCGTCGCATGGGATTTGGGGCATTGCGGGTGTTGAATGATGACCAAGTCGCGCCTAGTTTGGGCTTTGATTTTCACCCTCACTCAGACATGGAGATCGTGTCTATCCCGCTGGAAGGTGCGCTTCGGCACCGCGACAATATGGGCAATGAAACCGTCATCAAGTCTACAGATGTCCAGTTGATGTCTGCTGGTAAAGGCGTTTATCACGAAGAGTACAATGCAAGTACAGAGGATGATGTCAAGTTCTTGCAGATCTGGGTTTTCCCTCGCGAAAATGGCATCGACTTCCGCTACGATCAGAAGACCTTCGATCCAGCAGAGCGCGTCAATCAATGGCAGACGCTAGTCTCGCCTGAGGATGACGGGGCCGTGACGATCATGCAGGATGCCTGGTTTTCTCGTACTACTTTGGAAAATGAACGGAAATTATCTTACCAGTTCAAAGGAGAAAAAACAGGCGTGTATCTCTTCGTACTCGAAGGAGGCGTAGAAGTAGGAGGTGAAAAGCTAGCGCGTCGTGATGCCATAGCACTTTGGGATCTCAAGAATTTTGACCTCAAAGCTACGGAGGATGCAGATATCTTATTGATAGAAGTTCCTATGGCATCCTAAGGAGATGGAGATTTACAATGTCTAGGACACGAGACTTAACATGCCAGTAGTCAACGGTCACGTTGAGTCTTGTGTCTTTCATCTTATGTCTCACAAAAGGACTGGGCGTCTTTTAAAAAATTATCCAAATGAATTTTCCTATACAAGGTATACACCATGTCACAGCCACTGTGAATGATGCACAAGAGGATCTAGACTTCTATATGAAGTGTCTGGGATTGAGGCTAGTAAAGAAAACGGTAAACTTTGACAATCACAGTGTCTATCATTTCTATTACGGAAATGAGGCAGGCAATCCCAGCACAATTATGACGACTTTTCCTTACAAGGACAAAGGGATTCGGACGGGAGTGAAGGGTACAGGCCAGCCAATTGCTACGTCATTTTCTGTCCCTCGCGGGAGCTATGGTTTTTGGAAGGCGCATTTGAAGGTACATGATGTGGCACTTACTTATGATGAGACACGTATGGGCGACTGGGTCTTGGGCTTTGACGACCCTTCAGGTTTGAGATTGGAGCTGATAGGGGCTGATGACGCAAGGGTCCCTTGGTTAGAGGGGACAATCGAGGAAACGTATGCGATCCGCGGCATTCACAGTGTAACGCTTTTGCAAAAAGCCGCAGGTCCTACACGCCAGTTGATGGAAAACCACCTCAACTTTCAGTATGTCGGAGAGGAAGGGAATCGTGTGCGTCTAGCGGCAGCAGGAGGTGGTGCAGGGAAATATGTGGACCTGTTGATCGAGCCTGACCGCGACCGTGGCCGCAATGGTATCGGGACGGTTCACCATGTGGCACTAGAGATTGGATCTGAAGATATTCATAAGGAGTTACGGGCGTTTCTCGTTTCCCATGATTTTCGCGTGACAGAGATCAAGGATAGAAAGTACTTTCGTTCGATCTATTTTAGAGAGCCAGGAGGTGTGCTATTTGAGGTAGCGACTTCGGCTCCAGGTTTTGATGTGGATGAACCTTTGGAGTCTTTGGGACGTGCATTGAAACTTCCTGTAGATGTGGAGGCGGAACGTCAAGAGATCGAGAAGGTACTTCCTGAGGTGGAGTATTAGTGAGAGAAAATAGAAATAGAATTTAGTGCTCTGCATTGTCTTTATACGATGCAGGGCTTTTTCTTTTGATGATATCCATGGTGTGTATAGTTGGAAGGAATGTGGAGATCAGAGTGGAGAAAAGGGCCCATTATTTCTTTCCTCAAACTTGTGAAGCCTCATCTTTTTGTGCTTCATTTTCCATCAGTCCATCCTGTATGCGGCATACACGATCGGCATTTTGGGCTAGATCCATATTGTGGGTGGCGATGAGGAATGCGACGCCTGTCTCTTTGGCTAGCGAAAACATTAATTCGTAGAGCGAGGCACTATTTTGCGTATCGAGATTGCCTGTGGGCTCATCGGCGAGGATGAGCTGGGGTTGGTTGATCAGGGAGCGGGCGACCGAAACCCGTTGCTGCTCGCCACCTGAGAGGGTATTGGGTTGATGGTGGAGGCGGTGGCCCATGCCTAAGCGTTCGAGTAGATGAATGGCCCTCGTTTGCACGGCTTGCCGATTCTGCCCAGAGATCCAGCCTGGCATGCAGACGTTTTCCAAGGCCGAAAACTCGGGTAAGAGATGATGAAATTGAAAGATAAAGCCCAGTTGTTCATTACGGAATTTTGCTTTCTGTTTTTCGCTCAAGCCATTTAGCTTGGTTCCCTGAAATTCGATCGTTCCTTTGTCCGCCACATCTAAGGTTCCTAGTATTTGCAATAAGGTACTCTTTCCTGCACCTGATGTGCCGACGAGTGCCACCATTTCACCTTTTTGAAGAGAGATATCGACTCCTTTGAGTACTGTGACTTTGCCGTAAGATTTATGGATGTTGGTCGCTTTTAGCATAAGATCGGTTGGGGTAAAAATTCTGGAAGTTTCAGATATGGTCTAGGACCTGCGATGAAGGTCTAGCTAAACCTGATTTAGGCTGACTCAAAAGGATTATTGACTTGCATCACGCTGCTATCTGTCACGCGTATCGCAATGGCTTCTGCGTCTACTGTCTGTACGCCATCTGCCCAGACTTGACAATCCAAGACTGTTTTTCTCCCTTTGATCTCCTTGATCTGGGCCCTGAGGATGATGGGGACATTATTAGGTGTAGGCTTCAGGTATTTGACATTGAGCGTTCCTGTGGCGTAGCGATAGACGGGAGAGGTATCTAATGCACGATCTTCTGCTCGGTAAGCAGCAGCCATCGCGGCTCCCATGCAGTGACAGTCTATAAGTGTCGCAATGACTCCTCCATTGAGGATATTGGGCCACCCTTGATATTTTTCTTGGGAGTTCCAGACACAAACGGCTTCTTCTCCTTCCCAGTAGCTCTTGATTTGCAGACCTGCGTCATTGTGTGCGCCGCAACCAAAACAAATATTGTCAGGCATATAGTCCTGAAAGTACTGCTTTTCCATAGGAAGCCAAGTTACATATTTCAAGGAGATTGTGTAGGGTGCATATCGTTTAATTGATTGTAAATTAAGTTTTCAATAATTTGACTATCGCCTTCAGCGAGAGTTCTTTTTTGGGAAAAAGAACCAAAACCCTCTGGAATTTCAGCCCAACACCTCTAGCCGCCCCTACCACCAAATCCCAGGGCCAGCGCCACCCTAGATAGCCTGTTACTATACTCGACAACTCTACCTTAAGATTTAATTTACAGCCTATTTAAGCTGGATTTTTCCATCCTTTGTACCTGTCTGGACATCCTTCATTTGCTTTTACGCCTATATTCTCCTTCTTTCACGCTTCCGAACTACAACAAGTCTACATGTCAACCACTTCTCTCTCTCCAGAATCCCAAACCCAAATCCGCAAATACCGTCTTCGCCTCTTCGGGATGATGGCGATTTCCTCTGGTATTGATGCCCTCATGTTTATCGGTGATGTCGTGACGCTTGTGGGGACCTTTGGTTTGTCTTTTATCCTAGATGAGATCATCGAATACTTTCTTTCTTCGCTCATTGCCAAAAATAAGATGCGACTCAAAAGACGCTATCGCATCGTAGGATTATTGCCCGTGCCTGGTTTGACTTCCTTGACGATACAAGCTCTCTTTGAGCTGCGAAAAACCTACAAAGACCCTGAAGAGATTTTGGCAAAACTAGAAGAAGGAGAGGTTGTGGAGGAAAATAGAGCATAATTTCTTCTTCCCATTCGCTTGTAATGTCTACCTGAACTTTTCCCTCATTTTTCCCTTAGAAATGGAGACTTTCCTTCCATGAAGATCCTAGTACCTTTGATGGTGGTGCTCATTACGTCGGGTACGACCTTGTTCTGGCTAGATTATTACAACCTGTTGGAGCGGTATCCACTTGTGATCTATCTGGGAGAAGGAACCTGCAAGACCTCCTACAAAATGGAAGCCCCCCATGTGGAGGAGGAGATGATGCGCAAGTTAGCAGGCATGTATCTCACCAACGGGATACGCGAAATCAATGCGGAGCGCAAGCTTTATACATGCCTGTGCCAGCAATATGCGGAGCGATTGGAGCCACATGTAGCAGAGAAAATTGTCAAATATGTAAAATCTGCCTATTGGGAATACGAAGATGTTGATCCTGCTTCTCCTACAGCGGTGCATACGACTACCCTAGAAATTTGTCGAAAAAAGGAGAGGCTGTTTGAGCCGATTCAACCATGAAGCTACTTTGGGAAGCGTACATGTATTGCTTACAGATGGGGTATACGTTGTCTCGATACCCCTTTCAATTATTGTCAATCAACACCTCCAAACTCTCCTTCACGATAGATCCCATATTGGGGCATTGGTCAAACTTTCGATTTTCATAGTGCTCCGCTAGCTCGTCCCGTAACTGGTACACATACTCCTGCTTGGAAAGTGTAGACTTGACCATGAATTTCATCAGGTCTGATACCTGCCGACTAGAGTATCGAATGCGACTGGCAATCATCGCTCTTTCTTCCTTTTGGTACTGTCGGACCGTCGTCGCATTCATATGCTGAATCCCCACCTCGATGATGGGCATATTTTGCTTGAAGTACTGGGGCATGTAGATGCTCTTGCGTGGCTCGTAGCTCTGCTGATCAAAGTCAATGGCCCGAATCCGGTAGTGAACATCCTCAAAGTCAGGCATGATCTCTACTACATAGTTGGAAGAATGCATGTCGCCCAGCAAGCGCACAAAGCATCGCTCATTGAACTTCACAAATTCCTTGGCCAGTCTGATTTCGTTTTCCACCTTGCCTTGGTTGAGATAGTTTTGCATGAACTCCTCTCCAGGGATACCTGCAATATGTTCCTCAATCAGCGTATCCTTATCCACTACATAGCTGATGCGATTGGGAGAGAGCAAATGTTCCAGTTCGAGTCCGTAGATACGTGAGGCATCCGCATTCTTGATGTAGAAATAGTCAAAGTTGTCGTTGATTTTATTCACGATACGGACGCGAAAGGGATTGGAATTGCCGTAAAGACATAGGTCGATTCGGTCCACATAGAGGTGTTGCATCACCGACATATCACCATTGGCCCTGAGGATGGCATAGATTTCTTTGAGGGAGGCGTTGATATGTTTGAGATCATCCTGGGAGTATATGAGCGAAATCCAGAGCGTATCGTTGCCGTATTTATCATAGAGCGTCACCCCTTCACTGTAGCGCAACAAGTCTGAATAATGGATGGGAAGATCCATTTCCCGACCATAGGCTTTCAGGTATCTTCTCAGCCCTTTGTCTACTTCATATGCGATTTTACGCTCATTTATCCTTGCCATGGTGAAATTTAAATAGGTATCAAGAGCTTATCAAATAAAATATACTCCCGTAGAAACGCTATTTATGGCGTCTACGTTTATGCTATGGCATCTTCATTAAATCCTAGTATCTGCCATGCAAGAAGTGGGGCGCTATATGTAAATGAAAAGGGGAAGCACAAAGAAAAAAGGAGTATATCTGCAAAATCATTCCTCTAATCACGATACTTTTGTCCAGAATTCCGTTTCATATATAGGATAAAAGTCCGTTCGTAGTGCTTCTTTTTCCTGAAAAGTCTGAGTCGAGATTGTTCTTTTTCAGTCCATCTATCTGCCGTAAATTTGTATAGGATCTCAAGGAGGGGGAATATGTACTTTTACCTCTTTAGCCTATCAGATAGCCATAAAATAATCCTATGATCATGGAGTAGGTTGTGGGGAATGTCATCGATTGCGACTTATATTATAGTGTAGCCTTCGTTTTCATTGGGTTAATTTCACGCCACTCTTTTCTAAACACGTAGTTATGCGCCTTCTATACACCTATCTTACTTTTTGCTTATTGCTGGCTGTTCCTGTGTCACTTTTTGCCCAAGATGAGGAGGAAAAAGATGTCTTGCCCAACAGTCTATTGAAGCAAGAGGCCCTGATGCTGCGTGATACAGCCTCCAACGAATTCTTATTTCTAGAGGAGGAAGAAGAATATTCGTCCTTCACGACAGATATTACACCAGGCTACTTTCAAAATGAGCGTGCCTTTAAGGTCCTCATGGAGTTTGACGAGAATATCGAGGGGGCCACAGCTGATAGAGCAGCTTATCTCCAGCAGATGGAAACCTATCTGGAAGGTTACATCAACCGCTTTCAGATTGACAACTTCCAGACCGATATTCAACTGATCTGGATGCTGGGAAGAGTGAAGCAACTCAATCAAAAGTATGATGAGGCAGTATTTTACTACGAGCTGGCCAAAACCCATGGACGGGGACGCGACATAAAGAAACTCCGTATCGATTCGGTGATCTCAGGTCCTCAGAGCGAGTGGTTACCCATCAATCAGTACTACGAACTCCTGAAGGTACGTGCCAAAATCGACACCCTCTACACCCCTGTAGATGTGCTGACGAACATGGGAGATTTCATCAACTCTAATTCTCCTGACTATGCCCCCTTCATGCACCCCACGGATAGTATCCTGATTTTTACCTCACGGAGGGATACCTCGGGCATGGACCCTTCGGATATTATTGATCCTTTTTCGCGTCACAACGAGGACCTTTATTATGCCTCCATAGACATCTTCACAGGTGAGTGGGGCATGGCCGAGCGTCTCGCAGATCAGATCAATACCGAGTACAACGAAGGGTCTGCTTGTCTCTCTCCCGACGGGAAAACCCTGTATTTTACGCGCTGTCATCCCTTCAAAGGGGAGGGAGATTGTGACATCTACTCTGCGGAGTACGATCCGACAGATGGGACTTGGAGCCACGTCAAAAATCTGGGACGCAACATCAACTCTAAAGCCTGGGATTCCCAGCCCAATATCTCTGCCGACGGCGAATACCTATTTTTTGTTTCTAACCGAAATGGAGGATTTGGGGGAACGGATATCTACGTCGCATTTTGGGATTCTACTTCGAAATCGTTTGGTCCTGCACAAAACTTGGGTCCTCTGATCAATACGCCCAATCATGAGGTGACGCCTTTCTTCCACCGCATCAATAGCACCTTGTATTTTTCTTCTACAGGCCACCTTTTCAACTACGGCGGATATGACATCTTCAAAGCACGACAGGTCGGCAGATCTTGGGAGCAACCCAAAAATGTCGGTCCGCTAGTCAATACACTCAATAACGAGTACTATTTCTCAATTGACGGAGCGGGAGAGACGATCTTCTATTCTAAGAGTGAAGACGATGTATCGGTAGACCATGTCAAACAGAATTTTGACCTCTACTCATTCCCTATGCCTATGGAAGCACGACCTGATGCGGTCGTCAAGCTGGAAGGGGAATTGATCGACTCTGTGACGGGCAATAAGCTGGTAGGCATTGCCATGATCGTACCCCTGGACGATACGATTGAGGTAGCACCAAAGAAAATTAAGGATGGCTACTTCGAATTCGAGTTGATAGGGAACAAACGCTATCGGCTGTATATCATGGGGCCCGACTTTTTGACCATCTCCAATGACTTTAGGGTAGAAGGAGATACGACTTTTTCTGTATTGACCGAGAGCTTTGAGCAGAATAAACCCATTGTGTTTGAGGCCTTGAAATTTGGGAAACGGAGTGATAAGCTGAAGACGATTCACAAGCCCAAACTGGATTATATTGTCGAATTCCTCCAACGGTATCCACAGTTCAAGTTGGAGATTGAGGGGCATACGGACTCAGATGGGGATGCGATCATGAATAAGAATCTTTCTCAACGTAGAGCTGAGGCAATTCGAGGATATTTATTGAAGAAGGGAGGATTTGAGGAAGAAAAAATTGCAGCCATTGGCTACGGTGAGGCGCGCCCCATTGTCCCCAACAATAATGATTCCCTCAAAGCAATCAATCGACGGGTGGAGTTTAAACTGGTACTGGATGCGTCCTTCACAGAGGACTACGTCAATCCCACGGAGGCAGAGCTTAAGTTCAACGATGACTTGGAGGCTGAATACGATCCAGAGTTTGAGGATGAGTTTGACTGGTCGGATGAGGAGCGCAATGCCTGGGAGGAAGAGCTAGAGCTAGAGGATGAGGATGATTTGGCCAAAGAGTTGGAACGGGAGATCCTTAAATCCAAGTTTAAGGACGTCAAGAAGAAGAAAAAGCCTTCAGGTGGGACAACTCCAAGGTAAAAGCATTTATGAGACCTAAATACAGGGCCTATGGCTACCTACGGGTGCTGCTTTTTATATTTGGGTAAGCAGTATTGGTTAGGAAATGAAACTTTTGCGATGGAAGGAACTTTTGGGGACGGATGAGGTTTTCTTTCCAGATAAAAAATCTGGGATTCATTTGCTTAAGCCCATAAATTGGTTCACAAATTCACTAAATGAAAAAGATTATTTATAGCCCTTTTGGGGTGTCGATGCTGCTGGTTCTTTTATTTTCCGCCTGTACTTTCGACAATCAGGAAACGCTTTCTCCCAACCCTACGCCTACACCTGGCAACTCACCTGTTGTCATTTGGTCTGGTCCTACCCTCACCTTCTCGAAAGCTGCGGGCGCAGATCCATCATTGGAAGAGAACCAGGATCGCCTCACAGACAATGTCTGGATCACGCGTGGCAACCGCGGTGGCCAAATCTATAATGCAGCAGAAGAAAACAGCGCCAATAAAAATACCAGTCCTGCGGGTACGCAATGGGCCAGAGGCACTACGGCCAATCTCTCTAGTCTGCGGTTCAACGACTTTCGGGCGACAGTAGGACAGCCCAAAAATGTTGTGGGACAAGACCTCGTGATGTTTCTCGTAAAGGACAGCATCTATTTAGACATCAAGATCACAGATTGGCTCGGCGGACAAGTCGGTGGGTTTACCTATGAGCGTTCGACGGAGTAGGGGAGGGGCTTTATTTTTATGGACAATGCTTCTCTAGCTCTGTGTTGATTTGTGTGAGTTCGTGAAATAAAAGACCTTCTACATTGTATACGATGAGATGCTTTTGTTTGTAAAAGCCCTTGATCTCTGCTGTCCAAGGCCCTTTGGCTCCTAGTTGTCTGAATGATGCGAGTCCCTCACTCACGAGGGCTTTATATTCATATAAATCTCTTGCAAGCACATAGGCTGCGACAGTCTTTGCAGAAATTAAATCCTTGTTGTTGCACAGCAGTCTTTCCATCAATTGATCAAAATCTTCTTGACTCAGGAGGAGTCTATACTGATCCAGTTTGAAAAAGATAGTTTGTTCATGCGTAGATCTCACGCTATGATAGGGATCGCTTAGGAGTGCGTTCATCCCGACGGCAAGCACTCCTAAAGTGAATGGGATGACTACTAGGAGTTTTCGGTTTACGGTTCTTGTTTGTGGCATATCTGATTGTGCTTAAAAAAAGGAAGT
The DNA here is from genome assembly GCA_039820545.1 of Bacteroidota bacterium. Classification (GTDB taxonomy): domain Bacteria; phylum Bacteroidota; class Bacteroidia; order J057; family J057; genus JALEFZ01. The sequence continues at coordinate 53,642 of JBCBPW010000031.1, forward strand.
TCTACTCGCTAGCGACCAACACCAACGTCCCATTGGTGCCATGATAACAAATTTCCCCTCGCGCGCCCTAAATTTTAGACCTTTTCTGCAACTTTCCTTCTTCCGAGGCGTCCAAATTCGCGAGTTATTCGTTGAATGAATAACTTTGTCCCATATTACAAAACCATGCGTTTCAGGCACCCTATACTGAAACATCCAAATAAGAGAGATACATGAAGGCGAGCAGCGAAGCAGTGCTTCCCATTCCCCAGGCACTGATAGAGGAGATGCGCAAGACAGAGCAGAATCCCAAGTACCATGCAGAGGGCAACGTATTGAACCATACACTCATGGTGCTGGAGACTTTTCAAGCAGATAAAGAGAAGTTTTTGCTAGATGAAAGTGACGAAGAAGTCCTGTACTGGGCGGCCATCCTGCATGATGTAGGCAAACCCCGTGTGACAAAATGGGTTGGAGGACGCTGGAAAGCCAAGGGACATGAAGAAGCAGGGATTCCCATTGCCAGAAACATCCTGCTTCAGCGTCCAGATATCTCTCCTGTTCAGCGTCGCCGTATCCTAGATCTCGTCAAATACCACAGCATTCCCCTTCAGTGGGGCTTGTATCATCGGCCTATGGCTGACTACAAACATCTAGCGACCCGCACGGATTTGCGCATGCTGGGGATATTTGCCTACTTCGATATACAGGGAAGGGATTGTGTAGACAAAGAAAATGTCCTAGGAATCATCCAAAACTTCAACGAGCATATCTATCCCCAAGTCCAGTATGAGATGGGGACTTTTGCCGACATACAATCCACTTACCAAAAAGCCTCGCATCAAAAGAAAAACGCGCTTTGGCAGGCCACGAAATTTGAAGACGTCAAGTTGGTGGAGAAACTTCTGAAAGCCAGCCCTCAGCAGATGAGTGTACCTTCTGCACGCTGTGTCATGACCCTCTCCAAAACCCATTCTCCCCTCAAAGCAGCGCATGTGTCTGCCTACTATGGAGATCATGTGCGCTATGAGGCAGACCTACTCCCGCTGGACTATGCAGACAAGCACGACAAAGAGAACCAGTTACGCCAAATGAAGCATTTCATTTCTGTCTACTCCCGAGGGAAGAAAAATATGTTGCTGGATGGCTCCTTCCTCCATGTGGAGACACGCGTATACATGATGGAATACGCCCGAAATCTCGGGGCGCATATCCAATACTTATTTTTTGAGGAAGATGATGATGCCACACATAGACCGATGCTGGACTATCCCCATCCCTGGGAAGCACATACGGTGGAGGTCATTCAGGCTTCCGTAGGTGCGTGAAGCTCGATCTCAAATGTTTCGGTGATGATGTTGGCCAGTAGCTTGCGAGAAGCCAGCTCCAGTTTTTCGTGAGCTTCTGCTTCTGTTGCCGCTTCGACGCTGAGCTCGATGCGCTTGCCAATACGTACGTCGTGAATCTGGTCTAGGCCGAGATTGTGTAAGCCGAGCTGTGTTGCTTTACCCTGTGGATCGAGGATCTCTGCGCGGGGCATGATATGAATAGTTGCCGTGTAAGTCAAAGTCTGAATCTTTTGGAGAATGATGGAACGTGTGGGAGGGACTACTCAAGCTTCTGCGAAGAAGGCCCATGCAGACAATCCCAGATACAGCAAAAATACAACAGGAAAAATTAGCCATCCAAATATCACGACAAGGATCACACTGGAAATTAGCAGCAAATAGCGAAAACGGTTCTCATTCCATCCCCATCCTTTGAATTTGAGATTGAGCATCGGCAGTCGGGCAACCATCAGTACACAGAGAATCAGCGTGATAGCAAGCAGGATGTAGGGGAGTATAGTAGGAGCCATGAACATAGAGGCTGAAGAAGATGCATGCAATCCTCCTTCTACGCTCAGTCCGTACCATAGCCCACTGACCACCAAAGTCATCGCAGGCGTAGGGACACCTTCAAATCGGTCCTGATTTCCTTCCAGGTTAAACTTGGCCAAGCGTAAAGCAGCAAATATAGGTAGCAAAAATCCCCCTAGATAGAGCGGGAAAGTAAATGCTTCTTCCATAGAACTGGGCGGAAAGGGGACCTCCATACCCTCTGCGATCATGCGTGCCATCATCAATCCTGGTACCACACCAAAGCTGACCATATCTGCCAAAGAATCTAGCTGCTTACCCAACTCGGATTGTACCTTCAGCCAGTAAGCAAGCCTTCCGTCCATCACATCCAGTATGAAAGCAATCCCCATGATGATCATGGTGTATTCTACAGCTCCCAAAATCACAGTTAGGATCATGAGCATGCCGCAGAAAAGATTTCCCAGCGTCAAGATGTTGGGCAATTGGCGCATATAGTCGTCTATTTGAAGTATCCCATTCTTTTCTTTGGGAGAAACGGCTATTGCTCTCCGAAGGTTTTGAAATGGTCGACAGGCAAGTTAATCATAAATTAACAATCAGCTAACTCATCGTTTATATAAGCCTGCTTGAAGTAATGCTTCCTCTACGCCTGGTGGGACAAGATACTTGATAGATTTTCCTTCTTTCAAAAGTGTGCGGATGTAGGTTGCAGAGATATTTAGAAGGGGCGCTTCAAAAAAATGAACCTGATCGTGATGATCATAAGGGCTAGGCTCGCTACCCACTCGGGGGTAGACATAGATAGGATAATACTTAACAATTGCTTCATGATTTTTCCATTTGTGAAGGTGTTGGAGGTTGTCCTGTCCCATGATGAGCGAGAACTCATAGGAGCGATATTGGTCAGCTAGGTGGGTCAATGTGTCAATGGTATAAGAAGGTTTTGGCAGACTGAACTCTACATTGGAGGCCATGATTTTATCCTGTCCTTCCAGGGCGATTTCTGCTAGTCGCAAACGCTCGTATTCTGGCAAGAGGTTTTTCTTCTGCTTAAAGGGATTCTGAGGTGTAATCATCATCCATACCCTATCCAGAGGTGTCTCGTTGAGGGCCGTTTGAGCCAATATACAATGGCCAATATGTATGGGATTAAAGGAGCCGAAGAAGAGTCCAATTTTCATCTAGGGAAGAATATTCAAGCTTCTAAAAGTAGGGTAAGTTACAGAAAAGCTGGGATAGGAAACGAAAAATGTAAGGGCATCTCCTACTTTTAGCCAAATGCTCCTCCATATTCCCCTTTCACCCTGCATTCTCTACCAATTGGAGTTACCCTCACTACTTATGGTCTGTTTTTTGTTTTTTTCTGGTTCAGAACGATTTCGATTTACGTCCGAAAACCTTACTTTTCATCTTTTTCGGCTGGAAAAGCTCGAGTAAATAGATACAAATAGTTGAAATTCAGTTCATTTATGTTTTCAACTCATCATACTCGTATTTCTTTCCCCTGGAAATAAAACCGAATGATATGGCACTTCCCCCACGGATTTATATAGCTGCAACTAGTCAGCACGTAGGCAAAACGACTACAACTCTAGGACTCATGGCAGCTCTGAGAGCGCATGGTCTACATGTTGGATATTGCAAGCCCTTGGGACAGAAACATGTGACGATCAACGGAGCACAGGTAGATAAAGATGCGCCGCTATTCACAGAGTTTCTAGACATTCCACTTGAGCCTTCGCTTCACAGCCCTGTCATCTTGGGGAGAGGCGTTTCGGGGCAGTTTATCGAAAACCCTGAGGACTTTGATTTCATGGATCAGGTAACGCAAGCGGCGAGGCAGTTGGAGGACACCTATGACCTAGTGGTATACGAAGGGACAGGGCATCCAGGAGTCGGCAGTGTTGTAGATTTGAGCAATGCGGATGTAGCCAAGAACCTGGAAGCAGGTGTGATCTTGGTAGTGGAAGGAGGTGTAGGAAAAACATTGGATCAGATCACGCTGAACCGTGCGATATTTGAGCAGCGAAATGTCCCCATACTAGGCGTAATCGTCAATAAGGTCAATCGCGCCAAGCTCGCTAAGGTCAAGAAATTGGTCGGGAAAAAGCTAGCAAAATGGGGCATTCCACTTTTAGGAGTAATCCCCTTTGAAGAAAAACTGGCGCTTCCCTTGATGCGTGCGGTACAGAAAGCCGTAGAGGGCACAACTATTGCGTGGCCAGATAAGCTCGACCAGCGAATCGAGGGATTGATCTCTCCCAAGCAGGAAAAAGTACGCCATCTGTCCAATCAACTCTTGATCACCAACGACTGTCGCCTAGATTATGCACTCAAGCAACTCCAGGCCAAGTGTCCAGGCTATCTCCCCCTGGGAGGGATTGTCGTGACAGGCCGTAACGGTATCAGTCCGTTTGCCGAACAACTCATCCAGGAGCAAAAAATCCCCGTCATTCACTCCCCAATGGATACCTATGAGGCTGTCATCGAGTTTAGTCGTATCGAGGTGAAACTCAATCCCAAGACTTCTTGGAAGGTGGAGAAAGCCGTAGAGTTGTTTTTGCAGCATTTAGATTTATCTCCTCTGATGGCTTCAGCGGTGCTGTCTTAAGAGACTTTCCGTATTCCTACCACCGCATATAGGGGATCATGTCCCCAAGGGTAGGTGCGATCCATCATTTTGATATCTTGCCAGCCTCCTGCTTTGAGGAGAAATTGCTGGACGAGTGCTACGCGCTCCTGCTCACTGAGGTGATGCCAGATGGCAATTGCCTTGGTGGGAAAGCATCGATTGGAAAATGTGATGACCAGTGGAGCTTCAGGTTGTAGTACACGCGCCAGTTCCTGTAGGACTTGCACAGGTTGCGTCAAATAATCGATGGAGACACATATTCCTGCTCCATCAAAGTAAGCGTCTTCATAAGGAAGCTGCGGCTCCTGGTTCAAGTCCTGTACGCGCCAAGCATGCAATCGAGGATTGGCCTCCAACTCTTTGGCATTCATTCCCAAGCCAATCACTTCCTCATATTCTACATCTATCGGCAGATGGCTGATCCAGCTACTCATCAAATCTAGGATCTTCCCCCCTTTGGGGAAGTATTCTCTGTACAGACTTGTCACAGCTTGTATAGCAGGATCGTCTATGTGGGTGACAAATCGAGGGACACGATAAAAATCTGCATCTGGAGATTCGTCTGATCTGTGAAAGGCCTCTGGTGGCAAAGTATCCATCATGCTATGTCATTTTTTCTATCAACCTTTATACCTAGGGCAATTGTTTCCCCAATTTCTGTAGAGCGGGGCAGAAAATGTCGCTCTTTTCGTAGCAATCAAAAAATCGTCGCATATATGACGCTTTAGGGAGAGAGAAGTAAGCAAATTGGTATTGTCTTTTATAAAGATGTATTCATTCGTTCTTGCTGATGGGGCTATCAATGCAAGAAAATGTATGAAACATCAGACCTTTTTAGGTTGGGGCTTTTCATAGTTGTGTGTGTTTTTCATGACAGGATTTGCCGATCTACTTTCAGAGAGTGGATCGGCCCTGCTTTTTTTAGGCCGCGTGCTTTTTAGATATTTTCAGGAGGAAGTGTATTCAGAGACTTTTTACCTCAAATGAGGCTTCTAGCTTTTCTCATCTTACAAAAGAGTTTTGCGGATGAGAAATTTGTTTAATTTTGGCAAAAACACTTCTCATGGCAATATCTTTTTTCAGTGGGCTCACTGAGCAAGAACAAAATCAACTGCTCCTCGCTCCTTCTATGGTTACGGTCCTTGTAGCAGGGGCTGACCAAAATATTGATAAAAAAGAAAAGGACTGGGCGACTAAGCTGGTACAGTTCCGTACATTCACCTCAGATACCACACTCCACGACTACTATGAAGCGGTAGATGCTCGATTTGCGCAGGATTTGGAGACGCTGACAGCTAACTGGGATGCGACTTCTACGGAAGGGCAGCTTGCAGAGGAATTGGGTAAGGTAGGAGAGATTTTGCCTAAACTCGGTTCGGAGGTGGCAAATGAATTGAGGGAAAGCCTTCGCAGTTTGGCCCAGCATGTAGCAAAAGCATCTGGAGGATTTCTTGGAATGGGAGGGATCGACAGTAGAGAGTCCAGTGTCATGAAGCTGGAAATGCTCGGTTGAAGCACCTAAAACGACATCTCATGCGTAATGGCCGTCCAAGAGGATGGCCATTTTTGTACATTCGCTCAAACAAAATCCCCCCATTTATATTACCTCTATAGTGAATAGCTGAAAGTAGGTGATTTTTTCCGAAAAATCGCCACTTTGGTATAAGCTTTGGATAGTCATTTGCGTATAAGATCCACTAAAAAATGGTGGTGTGAGGCAGTCCCCCATTTATTCAAGCTTGTGATCAATCTTCTTCGGCAGACTCGGATAAGGATTAAGGTACTTACTAGGCTTTTTTTCTAGCAAATTATTCAACATATTTCCCTCTGCTTCACTTTTTTTCTAAACCCTGGCAATGCGACTGGACTGTATGAGAACCTATACATTAGGCCTACTGATGCTCTTGATGGGATGGCTACCTGCACAAACTATCCAAAATAAACCTCCGAAATATCAGCTCGAATATATTATCAATAGTCTGATCGTCGATTATCCCTTCTCATTTGAGAATATCTTTCGACTTGCCGCTTACACAGAACTTAAAGGTATGTACGATTCCAAAACCAATGGGATTACCATGGATTTTGGTGCACTCGGCAGGTTGACAATCTATCAAAATAATTGCCTCTTACGTACGGCTGACAATCGCGTTTTTCACCTGGATAAAAACAACAATACCTCTGCACAAGTAGCTGCTATCAATGAGCGGATCTCTGAGTTGCTGGATCATATATTTTTGTTGGGAAATCACGACGCAGATCCTTTTCTCATTGATTTTGTAGATACACATTTGGCCAGAAAAAATATCGAGCCTTTTGATAAGATATACCTCCGTCACATTTTGATACAGTATGGGAAGTTTGACCAAGAACACCAGCGTGTAGAGTTCCATACCGATTGGCTGCCCGAGCAGACCTTTGCCTATCGTAGCTCTAGGGACCGCTCTGTCGTCAAAAAGCCGATCAATCCCATGAAGATCAAATTGGACAAGAACATCCTACGAGGCTACTTTATCTGGTCTGGAGGTACTGTCTATGTGGAAGATGTCAAGCGCAATATCGTATATGCCACGGGTGAACAGTACAATTATAATGTGGCTGCTTTCAAGCTATTCCTACAAGAAATGTTTGCCCAGTCTACCCAATATATTGTGCGAGAAGAAAGACGTCGGATACAGGCGCGCTACCCCGAACCTGAAGCAGCCGAAACGCAGCCTTCTACCAAATCTGCTGTCTACGCTGTTGCAGAGCCCATCCCTACCGCTATGGAAAGCGCGACACCTGCCCAAAATACACCCGTGCGTACGCGTACAGTCAAGCCCGTATCTCAGGAAGATAGCCGAAATATGTTCAATGAATTTGATTGGATTCCCATGATGCTCGGCATGCTCCGTGCACAAGATATCAATATCGGAGATCCCGACATCATTCGCTATTTCATCGATGAACCCTACTTCCCACAACTATACGAGCAGCTCAATAAGGCAGAAAAGCGTCTGGTGGATTCGTTTCAGGCCAGACCTTAATGTAGCGTTTATTCAGATCTTCCTATCCATTTGATCAATTTTCCGTATATTTGCAATATGCGCAAAGCGATCATTATTTTCTTGATCTTGGTATATCAGATGGTCTCTACGGGAGTCACCATCCATGCGCACTATTGTCTGGGCTATCTAGTAGACGTCAGCCTCTTCCTGGAAGCAGAAAAGTGTACAGATCAACTCTCTATGCCCTGTTGTCAGGATCGCACAGTGTCTGTCAAAATCGAAGATGCCCAGCAAGTTCAGGAAACGCCTGAATTTTCTCTTCCTATTTTCCTTGCAGTTGTCAGGACCTATCTCCCGACAGAGGAACTAGAAGCATATGGATCTCCTACACGCTTATGTGCTACAGGAGAAAGCCCTCCTCCTGACCAACCGCCCTTCATCGCCTATCAGGCCCTCCTTTTTTACGGATGAATATAGGTTCCCTTCTTTTTGCACGCAGGCATATGACCCCATATGAACTGAGCTAACCTATATGTTTTATTCATCCTATTTTCATTAAGCATGAGAAAGTACCTTCTTTTTATTCTCCTATATATCCCTCTTATCCTTATTACGCAAGCACAGAGCCTGCACCTTCACGGAATCGTCACTGGAAAAGACATCGACGGAAAAACGATGCCTTTGTCCCATGCAAAAATTCTGGCTCAACCTGTTTTGGCTGGAACATTTACAGATGAGGAGGGAAAATTTCATTTGATGGCTCCTGAAGGAAGTGAGCGAATCGTCATCCGATACAAAGGTTTTCAATCGCAGACGGTTGAGTTGGACGGTCAGGAGATGATTTCGATACAGCTAGAAGCGATCAGGCAAGCAGACTCGGTAACCATTACGGCGAGAGAAAAAAGCTCGGGCATCGATCCCATGTCTACACCCCTGATCGAGACGCTAGACAAAAAAGAATTGCTAAGGGCTGCCTGCTGTAATTTGGGGGAAAGCTTTGAAACCAATGCTTCTGTAGATGTGAGCTTCGCCAATGCGATCACAGGTGCCAAGCAGATCCAGTTGCTCGGTTTGACAGGTGCTTACACCCAGCTCACCTTTGAATCCATGCCTGGCATTCGCGGGCTCAATACCAATATCGGCCTTGAACTTATCCCAGGTCCCTGGATTGAAAGCATCCAGATCTCCAAAGGGGCAGGCTCCGTCGTCAATGGCTACGAGTCCATCGCAGGGCAGATCAATATCGAACTCATCAAGCCACAGGATGGTCCCAAACTGTATATCAATGGCTTTCTTAATCAGGGCGGGCGCACAGAATTGAATGTCCATACGAGTCAGAAGCTATCGGACGGCGTCAGCACGAGCCTGCTCCTTCATGGCAGTAGACGGAGGGCAGAGGTAGATCGCAATGAAGATACCTTTTTGGATATTCCCGATAAATCTCAAGTAAATGTCTTGAATCGGTGGTATTTTTCGGTAAACGAGAGTGTGAATGCACAAGTAGGCGTACATGCGGTGTATGACTATCGACAGGGAGGACAAGTTCCCAATAGCAATCCTTTGGGTGATCTGGAGTTTGAGCAGGTCAGTCAGATGGTCCGGGCTTGGACAAAAGTCGCCTGGATCAACCCTAACGACCCTGTCGAAAGTTTGGGCCTCCAAATCATGGGATCGCGATTTCAGCAAAGCTTTTCCTTCCTCAACTTTGGGTTTAACGACTATTTTACCCTTTACAATGGGGATCAGACGACTTTTTATGTAAATCTCATTTATCAACGCAATCTTTTCAATCCCAATCATCAATTGCGGACAGGATTGAGTGGGGTATATGATCGTGTAGAAGAAGATTTGGACAATGATCTGGATGATCAAATCGTAGATCAAGCATTTAGTAGAGAAGAACGTGTACCTGGAGGTTTTGTGGAGTATACGTATAAGCTCAGGGAAAACTTTCGACTCATCGCCGCGACGAGGGTAGATTATCAAGCACTTTTTGAGCAGTGGAGTATCCTTCCGCGCTTACATCTGCTATATCGTCCCAATGATTGGACCTCTTTTCGTGCTTCGCTAGGAAAAGGCCAGCGTACCGCCAACATCCTCGGTGAAAACATGGGCTACTTTGCCTCCAATCGTACCATCAATATTCCCACAGCCGAAACCAATCGTGTGTATGGCCTCCCACAAGAAATTGGATGGAATACAGGCTTCAACTTCATACGTGATTTTCGCATCGCTAAGCGTCCCCTGCAGTTTGTGGCGACGTATTTCTATACATGGTTTGAGCAGATGGCCATTGTGGATCTAGATCAAAGTCAACTAGATATTGTCTTCTATGCCTTGGATGGGCCTGCCTTTTCCCACAACCTACAGCTCAACGTGGAGTACGAGCCTGTGGAGGATCTGTCCATTCGATTGGCCTACAAATATCAAGATAGCAGGGTCACCTATAGGGATGGTTTGAGACAGCGTCCTTTTGTCCCGCTTCATCGTGGCTTCGCCAACATCGCTTATCGCACAGCCAATGATTGGAACTTTGATCTGACGGCTCAGTATGTAGGGAGGCAACGCCTCCCAGATGTAGACGAGAATGCGCCTGTGTCTGCACTTACAGAGAGTCCCGCTTATTGGAATCTTTTGGGGCAGGTCAGCAAGTCCTTCGGCAAGCGATGGGAGGTCTATGTCGGGGGAGAAAATCTCCTCAATTTCCAGCAACCCAATCCCATTGTCGCTGCGGCTGATACAGACAGTCCCTACTTCGATGCAAGCCGTGTATGGGGGCCGATATTTGGTCGAAATGTATATGCAGGATTTAGATTCACCGTCAAATAAGCTCTTAACACTTGTAATTTTGACTAATCTATTTTTGGGGGAGCAAAGGCAGTCGCTTGGTGGAATCAGCATCAAGCGACTGCTTGTGTTGGCTCACACTGTCTAGGAAGTGCAGCTCTTGGATGTCTTCTTCATCAACCCATGTATGGTGATCTTCAGGCGTAGGGCCTTCCTTTTGTGGAATGGGGCGGATTCCAGCAATAAGCAAGGCGGAGAGAGACAAGATAGTTCCCGCTTGTACAATTCTGGCAAGAACTCTTTCCTGTTGACTCGCTTCCAGGGATTGCGTGGTTTTTCTCATATAGAGATTGATTGATCACTTTATACAATCTCTAAAATATATAAGATGAATAAATTCTTCCAAGGAAGTCTCTTTGAGATCTTACATAAAGGAAGTATCTACTTGCTACCACAAATCGGATTTGTTCTGTGTGTATCATTTGGGAGTGCCAGCGACTATTGCGTTGCTTCGGATAGCAGATAATAGAGTTCTGTTCCAATCTGCTTGGCTCTATCGCTGTAGGCTGCTGCCTGTTGGGGGGTGCCATCAAATGCTTTGGGGTCCTCATATGTCAGGGCGACACGCAGCTCAGCTCCTGGCACAAAGGGGCAGTTTTCATCAGCATCGCTACAAGTCATGACAGCTGCAAAATTTTGTGTAGGATTGATGGGATCATGGAACTTCTTAGACCATGCCATGAGTTCGGGAAGATCTTCTCCCATCCGAATACGATACCGAGGATTTGATGCCTCATCTTCAGTCGTAATTTCAAAGCCTATTTCACGCATAGCCGTGATCGCATTGGGATGAAAGGCCGTCGCTTCTGTACCTCCTGAGTAGGTCTCTATGGTAATGCCCAAATGTGTTGCAATCGCCTTGGCCCAAATCTGTGAGATGTGACTCCGTCGAGAATTATGCGTGCAGATGAAATTGAGTTGTACTTCTTCCTGGTCTGCCAGCTTCTGCTGAATATAGGAAATCAAGGGAACCATGAGGGCTTTACGTTCAGCAGAGATGTCAGGAGTCTCTAAAGAGAGGGCATGGATGTAGGATTGAATGTCAGGAAACATAATAGAGAGTTGTTGAAGTCAAATGATGCTGCGAATGTAGGGTTTTGTGGAGGGGAATGGGAGAAAAAAATGAAGGAATAGAGAGGAGAGAATAAGAAGTCATAATCAGTGTGGAGGTTATTTGCTTTATAAAAACAAACCGAATGTCAAACCTTTAGCAATTTCTTGAATTTTTGAGTACATTTGCATCCGCTCGGTAAACCCGTGCAGAAAGGAGACAAAATGCATGACAGAAGAAACTGACAAAAATCTCGAACAAAAAGAAGAACTGCAGAACAAAGCAGCTGAACAAGAGCCAACTGTAATTATCACCTCGGAGGAGGAAGACCTACCTACAGTTGAAGAAGACGATCCCAACGCAACGCAAAAGCCCGAAGGCGATGAGTCCCTCAAAGCGGAACTGATCGAAGGCCTCGGTGACGATGATGACGATGACGATGAGTGGTGGAAAACAGGAGACGATTATACAAAGTCTCAGCGTGAGGAAATGGCCAAAATGTATGCTGGCACCCTACGTGAGTTTAACGCCAACGAAATCGTCCAAGGTACGGTAGTAAGTATCGGTGACAAAGAAGTCGTGATGAACATCGGCTTCAAGTCTGAAGGAGTGATTCCTTCCAACGAATTCAGAGAGGACGACATCAAGCCTGGAGTAGAGGTAGAGGTATTCATTGAGAATGTAGAGGACCAGGATGGGCAGTTGATCCTTTCACGCCGCCGCGCCAAGCACATGCGTGCATGGGAGCGCATTGAAGAGTCTATGGAGAAAGATACAGTTCTTCAGGGACACGTGATGCGTCGTACCAAAGGAGGTTTTGTAGTAAATATTGATGGAATTGAGTCCTTCTTGCCAGGATCTCAGATTGATGTGAAGCCTGTACGTGACTTTGATGCGTATGTAGGCCGCAACATGGAGTTCAAAGTCGTGAAGATCAACCACGCATACGAAAACGTGGTCGTATCTCACAAAGTACTCATCGAGGCCAAACTCGAGGAGCAGCGCAAGGAGATTCTCCAGAACTTGGAAAAAGGACAGGTACTCGAGGGTACTGTCAAGAATATGACCAACTTCGGTGTGTTCATCGACTTGGGAGGTGTAGATGGACTTTTGCACATCACCGACATCTCTTGGGGACGTATCAACCACCCAGAGGAGGTACTCGAACTCGACCAGAAGGTCAACGTCGTGGTATTGGATTTCGACGATGCCAAGAAGCGTATCAGCTTGGGTATGAAGCAGCTGACCGATCATCCATGGGAGTCGCTGCCTGAAGAACTCGGAGAAGGCTCTGTCGTGAAAGGCCGCGTAGTAACGGTGGCTGATTACGGTATCTTCCTCGAGATCATGCCAGGTGTCGAAGGTCTGATCCACACAAGCGAGATGTCATGGTCTCAGCATGTCAAGAATCCTGGAGAATCCTTCAAGGTAGGAGACGAGCTAGAGGCAGTAGTACTAAACATCGACCGCGAGGACAACAAAATGTCCCTCGGATTGAAGCAGCTTCAGGAAGATCCATGGTCACTCGTAGAGGGCAAGTTCCCTGTCGGTTCCAGCCACAAGGGTATCGTCCGCAACATGACCAACTACGGTCTCTTCGTAGAACTGGATGAAGGTGTCGATGGTCTGGTACACATTTCAGATCTTTCTTGGACAAAGAAGTTCAATCACCCATCTGAGTACGTGAAGGTAGATGAGGAATTGGAAGTAGTCGTTCTGGACATCGATGTCGAAAATCGCCGCTTAAGCCTCGGCCACAAGCAGCTGACAGAAGATGTATGGGAGACATTCGCCAATATCTTTACCCTCGGTTCTTCTCACCAAGGTACCATCAAGCGTATCTCTGATAAAGGTGCGATCGTAGAACTTCAGTACGGTGTCGAAGGAAACATTCCAAGTAAGCACCTCAAAACGGAGGACGATAAGCCAGAACTCAAGGTGGACGATACAGCAGAATTCATCGTGATCGAGTTCAACAAAGATGCCAAGCGTCTGACCCTTTCTCACACCAAGACATGGAAAGAGGAAGAGAAGAAGAAGCCTGTCAAGCGCCAGAAGACAGGTGGTGGTGGCGGATCTGCGCCTAAGCAATCGTCCAAGTCAGGTACTACCGTACTAGGTGATATCGACGCACTTGCGAAGCTCAAGCAGCAGATGGAAGCCAACGAGAAAGACGGCGAGTAAATATTAAGATCGTAAGATAAAAGAGCCGAGAGTCGTGACTCTTTGCTTGTATCTTATAAGAATAGCAGAGCCTCCCATTTGGGAGGCTTTTTTATGGATACAACTTTAGGTATGGTTTCCTTCACTTTGGACTATGTAACACGCTTTAACCTCTTGTACCATGAAACTTATTATTACTTTTGGTTTCGTCCTCCTTTCTCCTTCTCTCCAGCTACAAGCACAAAGATGGACCTTTCAAACGTTTACGAATAGCCCGAAGATGTCGCACTTTGGCTTTCCTTTTACTTTGATGGATGAGAAATAGCGAGCCTTAGCTCAGATCAAGAATCGAACATCTTGGATTGACCCCTTTATCAGACCCTTTTTTATACATGTCGATTTTGAGTAAGTAGTCGCATCTTTTTAGAAAGAACCCCAACCTAAACCCTTTACCATGAGAAATCTCGTTATTAGCCTTTGCTTTGTATGGCTAAGCATCTCCTATGTATTTCCCCAATCCACTGTTTCACCCCCTGGAGATGAGTCTGAGCAATTCCGCCGACGTTTATCTATCAACATCATTCCGCTTGTGAGGGAAGGATTTAGATATGATCTCCTTTACCGGAAGCAACTTGGAAAAGGAGCCTATCGGGTGGCAACCCAATTTTTGCTCAACAACTCAGAAAGGGAAAGCCTCCCCAATGAAGAAACGTTTTTTTCTCGGGAAAGTGAGTCATACAATGCCGAACTCAATTTGGGCTATCAGTGGGAAATGCCGTTGCGCAATAAGCTTTCCTTGTATGTAGGAGTAGACTTAGGCATAGGATATGGATATAGCAATCAATTGATCAACAGAGTAGATAATATGAATGGGATCAATCGTAGGAGTATTGAAATCAATCAGACAAGTTCAGAGCGCTACTTCTTCAACATCTATCCGCTATGGGGCTTCCAGTATCAACTCTTCTCTAACTTTAGTGTGGGGATAGAGCAGCGCTTGTTAGGCCAGTTTGAGCAGAGACAGAGCTATCAGTTGATTGATGATACTACAGTCACGCTGGATACAGGTGACATTATAGACACGAATCGCGCAGAACTAGAAACCGTCAACTCTTCTTGGTTTGTGAATGGGAATTTAAATTCCGTCGGTTTGGTTCGTCTTTGGGTGACGCTTTATTTTTGAGGTTAGTGAAGGGGCAGGATACCGATTACAGCTTATGTTGCGTGTAAGTGATCTTCTAATTTTGGTAGAGATATAACGAAAGTCAGGAGATAGAAAGTAGCGTTTTTATTGATTTATACGATTTTCTGATAAAATGTGGAAAAATTTAGTGCCTCAATTTCTCCATTTTATCTAGCACAAATTCATCCATTATACCGGAATAAAAATTTATTATTTATTTCAATTTTTGAAAAAATAGACTCATATTTCTGTAAATACAATCTTTCGTATTGAGAGAGAGCGAAGGTCTAGAATAGGAAGCCGAATAAGTATCTTTATCTCTTTTTAGAAGTTCATAATCAGAGTTTTAGGGGATAATATATTTGTAGGTTTCTTCTTGAAGGGGAGATCATGTGGTGAATGGCAACATTTTATAATTTTCGTAAATTATAATAAATATAATGATATTATTAGTGAAATAATAATGGTCTGATTTTATCTAAGAGCCTAAGAAACAACGTATTTACTACAAGTTTCTCCCAGTAAATTTGTTGAATATTCATTGGAATAATCTTGATTTTTTAAAATATAATGTATTATCTTCATATGATCATAAATGAATGTGCTGGTAGATGCCAAATATATTTGTGATCAAATGCCTTATCCCTTACAGATTATTCTAAATCACTAAACCCAAAGATTCCTATTTAAACGTTACTACCATGAAGCATTTAGCAGTATTCCTATTGGTCACACTGTGCCTAGGGTTGTGGGCTAATGAGCCTACTTCTTATGAGAATGACGTGTTCTCTCCCGACACCACCTTGGACAAATTTGTTTTAGAAGCAGGTGTCCAGTCTCCAGATTTTTATTTTCCCAATTTTACTGAACTGGTGATTACGGATGATCCTGAGACCTTTAATTGTAAGTGTAGTGGATACTTATGGGGTTCTCATAGTGTGACTTGTGGAGATGGGCAGGGGTGTGTCTGTAACTCTGGCTGGTTTGATTGCGAGTGTAAATGTGATGGGATTGATGAACCACACAGTCATGAGCCACACACAGGGCACGGTGGATAAAAGGGCAAGCGCTTGATAGAGCAAAAAGATGTAAATACTCGATCAATGCATGGAATTTCCCTATTCTTCCTTGAGTTCAATTTCAAAT
>JBCBPW010000032.1:0-67482 GCA_039820545.1 Bacteroidota bacterium
GTTGAAGAGGTCACCATTGAAGTAAACGTCCCGAATAAGAAAGATGAGCTCTTCAACTGTGGATGAAAGTATATTTTCCTGCTGTCCATATATATGCCCAAGGTAATACTTACATGCAGTTTGCAAACTTGGGGGAAAGGTGGTTCGATGGTTTTCTTGGGGAAAATTTTCAATGGCTACTGTGACCTTTTCACTATTCAGGGTATCCCTTAAAAAAGCTTGTACATGTTCTTGTGGAGACTTCCAATGCTGCCAATAATGTACCCCTTCGTCTGCATGGGACATGTAGAGGAATGCATGCGCTGGCAATTGATCGAAATCAAACTGAACAATCGCTTTTGCTAGTCTTTGATCGTCATAAGCTAGATTGGGGGAAATGGCGATATAGTTTTGGAACAACTCCGTTTCCTGTGTCATGGTAGCTAGTAGAAATGAAGCACCTAGTGAGTGTCCCACAGCCGTACGATGTGCTAATGTCCTGTAATTTTGCTCGATATAGGGAACTATTTCCGTTTGGATAAAAGAGCGGAAGTTATCTGAATTTCCAGCGTAGGGACCATACCGCTTTTGGGCACGAGCAGATGTGAGTACTGGTAGAAAATCATTGTTCCTTCCATAGTGCTGGGTGGTATCCCAATACGCTTTGATCCCCACCACAATGAACTCGCGAGAAGGATCCCCCATTAGGCTAAGAAGTGCATGGGTATAATCAAAAAATTCCCTGTTTTGGGCATCAAATACATAGACGACATGGTAATACTTATGTAGGAACTGATTGTAGCCTATGGGCGTATAGATCATGATTTCCCGTTCCTGATCTAGTACTCTTGACGTCAAACTAACCGTCTCGATGTGCTGCCCCATGAGTGCACAACCCAAGCACAATAGCCATGCAGTGTATATGAGCTTTTGATACATGTAGATGATCCTTTTTTATTGAGCGCTACTCCTGGAAGTGGATGGCACCTATACGTGAGCACTTCAATTAGCCTACACACGTATAGAAGTACAAGAGGCGTGACAATTTCCGACATCTTGTGACATCTTTTTATCTCAGGGAAGTCATGGGAGATGAGCTTATTCCAAATCATGGGCTCGGGTACCTGCCTTTTATCAAAAAGCCCACGAAGATGGGACTTTCGCGGGCAGTTTTCTATAGAAAAATAAGAGTTATTCTTCCTGTGACCACTTGATCTGGAATTCGATCTCCTCCTCTCCGTCTTCACGCTCATGCTCGATATTGTAAATCGCGCGCTTGGGAACGTAGATACGTTCATTGGCGATTTGGATTTCGAAGCGCTCATCATTTTCGATGGCGTCCGCAAGGCGGCGAAGCTTGGCTACAAACTCCGATTTTGAATAACTTTTTTCAATGTCTCTATCTGCTTTCTGTGCCATGTGCTTTTGATTTAGATGTTAAAGAATATGTTTAGTCGAGCAATGAATGCAATACAATCTGTGAGGTGCATCAATTATTTCCCACAGATTATTCAGAAAAATTCGCCTATCCCCCTACCTAAGCCGTGACCAGTACCTTCCCTTTTCTCCCTCCTTGATTGGCGTAAGCTACTGCTTCTTTGATATTAGCCACCTTAAAGACCTTGTCGATCGGCGTAGACAATGTCCCCGTGGCAATGTATCCTGCGAGTTCCTGGTACAACTTTCCTTGTTCTTCTCGACTGGATTGATTGAACCAGTTCACCAGCCAGAATCCTTTGAGCGTGATGTCATGAAAAATGAGCTGCTCAGGACTGATACGCGCAACCTCTCCGCTCATCATTCCATAATTGATGAGGGTCCCTCCTCTACTGAGGCACTGTGCTATGTGCCCTGTAGCCTTTCCTGCTACGGCATCTATGCCAAGCTTGATGGGTTCACCTCCTGTGATTTCCTTCACCTCTTTGACCCAATTGCCCTCTGTCACGACTACCGCATCTGCTCCGATTCCTTTGAGTTGCTCGACTAGTTCTTGGCGACGAACGACATTGATCGTCTTGAAACCGCGAATCTTTGCTAGTTGAATAAGGTAGCTTCCCACACCTGAATTCGCTGCATTTTGAATCACCCAATCTCCCTTTTTGAGATCTACAAACTCCGAAAGCATCAAGCTAGCTGTAGCAGGATTGACTGTCAGCATGGACAATTGATGTGGATCGGGTACTTCTGGAAGGGGAGACAACTTAGCTGCCTTTACTTTGAAATGGGTAGCCCAGGCGCCATTGCCAGCGGGAATCAAGACGAGCGTCCCGACCTCCAATCCCTGAACCTCATTGCCCACCTCAATGATCCTGGCGATCCCTTCATTCCCACCAATCGCAGGCAGAGGCGGTAACATCCCATACTGCCCCGTCAGCATCAAGACATCGGAGGGATTGATCGGAGAAGCAACGAGTTCCAGTAGGGCTTCATCTGCTTGCAGCTCACCCAAGACCAGTTCGGTAGCCGCAATGACATCCTGAGGGATAGGACCACGCGTTTGATATTCAGCTTTTAGATAGTTAGACATAGTAGATTGTATAGTAGTTCTTATGATGATTTTGCATCAAGGGATATGAAATCAGGAACAGCGCAAATGGACCATAGTTTGAGGAATCCCATATTTTTTATTTGGTTCCATCTATCAGTCTATGCTTTCTACTCACCTTGATTGAAATTACCCTTTAAGGATACCATTCTTTTCGTGGATCTCATAAAAAAGCGTCATGACCCCATCTGCCTATTACAGATTGAGTCATGACGTCTAGTCCATCGAGTGAATTATTTGCCTAGTGCTACTTGGTAGCAACTGCTATTTCACACGCTTTTACTTTTGAATCTGAACCTTCTTTGCCACTTGTGTCATATCCTCTGTGAGAGAGAAAATGTATGTTCCAGGTGTCCAGCCAGCTGTCTGAATCAAGACTTCTCGTTGATTGGTTGGAATCGTATTCGCTGTTACGATCTTTCCATCAAGTGTGAGCACATTGACCTTTCCAGTGAACTGAAGGCTGCGAGATGTTTTGAGCTTCAAGACATCACTTCCTTGAGGTTCGACTGTAAATGTCAGGTCGAAGAACTCTGCTTCAGGATTGAACTCGATCACTTGGCTATACTCATTGGCACCGTTCAAGTCTACCTGCTTGAGTCGATAGTAGATGCGCTGCCCTTTGATGTTGTTCACAGACTCATCCATGAACTGGTAGTTTTGAACCGTCTGAGAGTTTCCTGCTGCGGATACTGTCCCTAAAGAAGTGAACAAAGTACCATCTACAGAGCGTTCGACATTGAAGTAGTCTGCATTTTGCTCGCTAGCCGTCGCCCACTTCAGTTGGGTCGCTCCCGCCTGAGGCTCTGCCTCGAAGAACAACCACTCTACAGGGAAGAATGAGTTCGAAGTAACGATGATCGTCGTGTAAGCAGGATCACTGATCGCGCCTCCATCATCTACTTTGATTTCGATGATACGGTCCGACTGATCGGGTGCCTGGTCATCGTTTCTGTATTGGAGCTTGGAGATCGCTGCCTGATAATTCTCGACAAGAGATGATCCCGTCAATGTGAGTTTGTGATGTGCAGAGTCAAATGCTGCTTTGAGATTCATTTGCGTCATGTCTCCTTCTTCTATATCCAGATTCAAGTACTCATTGTCCCCATCGACAGGATTCAATAGCTCGATTTCTGCACCTTCTAGGTATATGTTGTCGCTATCGTCAATCACAAACAAAGCGGAGTCTTGTGTATCTGAGTTCTTACCCTGCGTATCGTAAGAAATCGTACGGTCTGTGCCTGGTGCATCTCCGTTTAGGTCAATCTGAGGCTTTGAGGAGCACTCCTGAATGACCAGATTGTCTAATACAGCTCCTTCTAGTCCACTGGTCGCACCGTGCGGCGTATTGTGTAAAGGATTGTTTGTATTTCTCACCGTAGAGATGAACAGTCCAGGGTTTCCACCGTCTTTCTGGATCGTGATGTTGGCATCGATGGTACGAGGAGCATTAACGATACCCCCACCTCCACCACCACCAGGACCGTGCTGGTTGGGTGTAATGACATCTGCACCATCTCCACCGTCAATTCTTAGGGTGAGGTTACCTGGATTTTTTACTTCCTGCACATCCAAAAGGATCGTTCCACCTGCACCACCACCGCTGGCACCGTCATTGATTCGGATATCTTGTGCGTCCTCACCTGATGCATTGATCGTACGTCCTGCTTCTACGACGAGTTTCTTTCCTTTGATGATGGCGATTCCTCCACCATTTCCGCCTCTAAAGGCAGCTCCATTGTTCTGGTGACCACCGCCACCCCCACCGCCGAGGAATAGCTTCGTAATTCCTTCGTTGTACAGCTCTGCGAGTGAGAGTCCACCGCGTCCCCCTTTGTCGAGGTCCGATCTTCTGCTAGGATTGTTGGATAGCCATCCGTGGCCACCGATACCACCTGTACCGAAGTTTCCACCACCCCCACCACCAGCGTTGTGGTTGTTTCCGCCGCCACCACCTGTAGCTTGCTTACCCATACAGCCTGTATTGGGGATTTCTACAATTCCTTCTCCTTTACGTCCACCTTTTCCTGACTCGATGGTGCAGGTATATGTCATCTCGCCACCTTTGGCACGTCCGTTGAACTGGCCTCCTCTAAATCCAATGGCACTGACATCAATGTCTTTTTTCAACTTCACTCGACCTGAAGCCCAGATAGCGACAATTCCTCCTTTTTCTCCATCCCAAGGACTCGCTGTGAGTGTTCCTACAATGTCTACTTTCTTATAGACGGGTACTTTTACAGCTTGTACCGCATGGGCGGGATCGTACGCCTTACAGATTTTGTGGACGAAATGGATTCGATTGCCGCTCTTGGATACAATCTTGCCAAATTCATAGTTGCCCGCATTACCCCATGATGTTACATTACCGAAGGTAGAATCATTGGCTGTGGTAATGGTTGCTCCCTTCATCTGAATGATGAGCACTTTGTCTCCAACTTGGAATTCGCTCGCATCTGCTAGATCTAAGTAGTTGTTTCCAACAGCCGTCACTTTGGCGTAGCTATTGACAATGCCGCTGATCTGCTCGATATTATTTTGAAGTTGATAAGAGGTCATCATAATTACAGCTAGAAGTGCTGTAACCGTGATTCTTTGAATACGTGTGGTTTTTTGATTAGAAACTAGGTTGGGGGTAGTTTTTAGCCTCATTTAGATATTTGTTTTGACACAAATGACGCACTTTTAAGTTTATAATCAGTATAATCTATTTTGTGTTTATTACATTTAATAATAATAAATAAGTGTTTAAAATATACTTTATACCTCCTTCAATTCTTAAAAAGAACCAATGGCAGATATCGCACGATGAATAGATGTAATTGCGTTATTTTTGGAAGGAAATAACCAGATTTCGGATACATACATATTGGAATTGTCTATCTGCATCATCTGGATTTATGCCAAGGATTTAGAAAACGAGAGAATAAGAGGAAAAAATACTACAATTCTTGTAATTTCCTTACCTACACTATTAAAATGTATCCTATGTTAGATTTGACTAGGCACCTGCAAATTTTACTTTTTACGCATAGCCTCTAGGGGTACTTACCGCTTGTAGCAGCCTCATACCTAATGTAAGAGTGAGTTTTTTTTATGCCCATCAGGCATATAAGTCAGCAGGGAAGGAATCCATCTCTACACAAGAAGAATGGAAATCACGCGCAAAAGAAAACCAGCACCTACTCAGATGCTGGCTTATAAAATCTTATATAAAGCTACTTTTTAGCCTACCGCTACTACAGCGGGCTTTACTTTGGCTTCGAAATCTTCTCTAAACCGCGTAATCGTATTGCGTACGGGCCATGCGGCAGCATCTGCCAACGCGCACACAGTGCGACCTTCCATCGTGTCACACAACTCCAGCAACATATCGAGGTCGCGTGTCGTCGCTTCTCCTGAGTCAATCTTCTGAAGTTTCTTCACAAACCAACCCGTGCCTTCACGACAAGGCGTACATTGCCCACAAGACTCATGATCATAAAACTTGGAGATGCGCAAAAGAAACTTCACCATGTCCGTGTCTTCATCCAACACACACATACCGCCTGTTCCCATCATCGTCCCTACCGTACGTAGTGAATCGGCATCCATCGTGATTCCTTCGATCATATCTGCACGCAAGACAGGTACAGAGGATCCTCCAGGTACGACAGCCTTCAATTTTTTACCTCCACGGATACCTCCCGCTACTTCATAGATCAGGTCGCTAATCAGCATGCCTGTGGGATACTCATATACACCTGGCTTATTGACATGACCTGAGATACCATATAAAGAGGGTCCAGGATGCCCTTCAGCACCGATACTGGTGTACCATTCGGCTCCATTGCGGATCACATAAGGCACGTGTCCTACCGTCTCGACGTTATTGATGGTAGTAGGCTTGCTCCAAAGGCCCTTTTGAGCAGGAAATGGTGGCTTAGAGCGTGGATAGGCACGGTTTCCTTCCAATGACTCCATCAGAGAAGTCTCCTCACCACAGATATAAGCTCCTGCTCCTTTGTGCAGATAGACATCGATGTCATGTCCAGAACCCATGATATTTTTGCCTGCATAGCCCTTGGCATAGGCTTGATCAATGGCACGCTGCATCATGTCGATCCAGTCGGCATACTCTCCACGGATGTAGATATAAGCAGCATCCATTTCCATGGCGTAGCATGCGATGATCGCACCTTCGATGATTGTATGTGGATTGTATTCGAATAGACGACGGTCTTTCATGGTACCAGGCTCGGACTCGTCGCCATTGACTGCGAGGTAGCGAGGGACTCCTTCTACTTTGGGGGGCATAAATGACCACTTCAATCCTGCATTGAAGCCTGCTCCTCCACGACCACGGATATTGGCTTTTTTGACTTCGTCCACTACTGCTTTACGCTCCCATTTTTCATCTGCAACCACCTTGCGTAGTGCTTGGTATCCCTCACCTTTGGCTTCATAAGTATCGATCTCATGAAAGTTGGGTGTATCGGGCAAGAGTATCTTTTTATAATTTCTCCAATCCATATGCTTTATCTGAGACAAAAGGAAAATGATAGCACTGCCTCAAAATCCCTCTGTGAATTTACGCTTGAAAATTAGATAAAATCTGTGTCAGTTCCAGTTTTGAACACCTTCTTTTTTGAAGGGGTCCAAAGTAGCAGACTCATTATACTTCTTTAAATTATATAGAAAAAACCATATGAGGAAGGGATTGTTTGGGAGAAGGGCAAAAAGAGTAGAGAATAAAAGGAGCAGAACCATTATCAAGCCTCCATCAAACTTTCTCTCTCCTTCTATGTTATGATACACTTGAATAAATGAGGGTGAAATGATCTCGTCCATTTCATTTCCACATTCAAAATTTAGCTATCTTTGCGCCATGAAATTTCAGACGACGGCTTATCGCGGGGAAAAAACACGGGCAGTAGATCCACTGCCTGTCATGGAACAATTCTATACCCTACAAGGTGAAGGTGCTTGGACGGGTGAGCCGACTTATTTTGTGCGTCTGGCAGGCTGTGATGTAGGCTGCCACTGGTGCGATGTCAAAGAATCATGGGGAATCGATACGAATCAATACATGACCTGTGACGACATCGTAGTAAATGCCGTAGCCTCAGGGACGCGTCGTGTAGTAATTACAGGGGGAGAACCCACCATGCACGACCTTACCCTTTTTACAGAAAAGCTCCACCTCGCAGACCTCAAAATCCATATGGAGACCGCAGGGCCTCATCCTTTGACAGGAAAAATCGATTGGATTACCCTCTCACCCAAAAAGTTTCTTCCACCTGTAGAAGAATACTACCACCAGTCTCATGAACTCAAGGTAGTGATCTACAATCAGTCTGATTTCAAATGGGCAGAAGAACACGCAGAGCGTTGTCACGACGGCATCCTGCTTTTCCTTCAACCCGAGTGGAGTCGACGCGATAAGATGACGCCTTTAATCATAGATTACATCAAGGCACATCCGAAGTGGCGTCTCAGCCAGCAAACCCATAAATACTTGGGAATAGAGTAAAACAAGACTTCTCTACATCCTTTCCTCAAGTAAGTCTAGGTAGAATTTAACGCAGATATATGGTATAATTTTCGATCGTAGTACCAGGCTACCTAGGGAGGCCTATGCTACGGAATTTGGAGATAGGGGTCCCGAGATTCATCAGCATGAGTTTATTTATTAAAACCTAAGTTACAGACTACTACACTATAAGATTAGGGTTTATCCAATATTTCCCCTCCTAATGTTAGGTGGATACACGATTCATCACCTATGTATTCATATGTTTATTCTAACTTAGCTTTGTTCTCCCACGTAGACTATTCGACTATAGTGAATTGACCCATGCGAAATCTTATTCGAATTTCTTTCTTTTTCCTCATCGGATCTTTTTTCCTCACCTCCCATACATTCGCCCAAAAAAAACCTAAACCTGAAGACTTCGGTATCAAGTCCAAAAAGGCACTCAATCTATACTTTGAAGCCAAGCAGTTTGACCAATATCGCATGCGCGAGAAAGCTGTCGAAACCTATCTAGCTGCTATCGAACTAGAGCCAGGGTTTGCCCATGCCAACTACGAGGTGGGCAAGAACTATTACGTTCGACAGCAATTCCAAGACGCCCTACCCTATCTTCAAGAAGCTGCTGAAGCTCAAAATGAGCAGTTTGTCGCCTTAAACTTCCTCTTAGGGCAATGTCTGTTTTACTCCGAACAATATGAGGAAGCCATTCAACCATTGACAGATTTTCTAAATGAAAACGTAGGTAGAAAGAAGGACTTGGAAACTGCTAAATATACCGTCAGACAAGCGTCCTACGCTGCGGAAGCAATCCAAGATCCCGTCCCATTTGAACCTGTCAACCTCGGTCCCAATGTCAATAGCTCAGGAGATGAATCCCAGCCTTTTCTCACAGCTGACCAGCAACTCCTACTATTTACAGGCAGAAGAACAGAAAGCACACAAGGCTTCAATGAAGATGTCTACACCTCTACCTGGGATGGAGAAAAATGGTTGCCCACGCAAAATGTAGGCTATCCCATCAATACACGTGAAAATCAAGGAGCAGCAACTATCACCCAAGATGGGCAAACCATCATCTTCGTCTCCTGTAATCTTCCTGGCGGCATGGGCAACTGTGATCTCTACATCGCCCAGCGCATCAAAGACGGCTGGAGTCAGCCCCAAAATATGGGTCCCAACATCAACTCCCGCAACTGGGAGTCAGACCCTCAGCTATCAGACGATGGCAAGACCCTTTTCTTTACCTCCTCACGTCCCAATGGCATCGGCGGTCGTGACATCTGGTATAGCGTGAAAGAAAATGGACGCTGGCAACCCGCCCAAAACATGGGGGAGCCCATCAATACTGTAGGACAAGAAATCTCTCCTTTCCTCCACCCCGATGGAGAAAGCTTCTATTTTGCTTCAAATGATCATCCAGGATTTGGTTTTATGGATCTCTTTGTAACCTACAA
Source organism: Bacteroidota bacterium (assembly GCA_039820545.1). Lineage (GTDB taxonomy): Bacteria > Bacteroidota > Bacteroidia > J057 > J057 > JALEFZ01. The sequence goes on from JBCBPW010000032.1 coordinate 9,494, forward strand.
GACCGACGAGGGCTGGAGCGAACCCCAAAATCTGGGCTACCCCATCAATACTGCGACGGATGAGGACAACATTTTCATCAGTCCCGATGGACGAAAAGCTTATTATAACTCGGACAGAGAGGGAGGGCTCGGAGGAGATGACCTCTATGTGTTTGATCTGCCTCCCCGTGTACGTCCCAAGATCGCGACTTTCCTGAGGGGACGTGTCGTGGATAGCTTGACAGAGAAACCGCTGGCTGCACGGATTCGATTGATAGATGTAGTATCTGGGGATACAATCCGCCAAGTCATCACCGAAAGAGGAGAAGGAAAATTCTTAGCTACCCTCCCTTTGGAGAAAGAATATGCAGCCTTTGTAGAGGCCAAAGGATATTTATTTTCAAGTAAAAACTTCTATCTCAAAAACTTGGAGGAAGAGGCTTACTTTGATTTGTTGATCGAAATGGTGCCCTTAACAGAAGGGAAACAGGTAGTCCTCAAAAATATTTTCTTTGAATTCAATGAAGCCAAGCTCAAAGAAACTTCCCGTACAGAACTCGAATTTCTAGCCAACTACATGCGCCAAAATCCACAGATGCGCATCGAAATCCAAGGACATACGGATGATGTAGGGACACCAGAATACAATCTGGACCTCAGTCAGAGAAGGGCAGAATCCGTCAGGACCTTTTTGATTGAACTGGGTATCACTGATAGCAGGGTCGATGCCGTGGGCTATGGAGAGACACGCCCCGTCTCAGGCAATATCACCGAAGAAGACCGCGCCCAAAACCGACGAACAGAATTTAAGATTCTACAGATGAAATAGGAAGATCCCTTCGTTTCACATACAGAGTAGTATGGTTTCGCCGAATCTTTCTAATTTAGACCAAAAGAAGATTGGAGACGAGAGGAGTCATCCCATGAGGGATTTCACTACGTTTAAGAGTTGAGCCTTAACATGTGATGTGCATAGGGAAGGTATGGCTACTGTGAAACTATTTTACTCTTGCGTCAAACTCGTTAGAAGAATATGGACAGTGGATGGTGTAGAGATTCATTTTCCCACATATACCATCCGCCCTTTATTTATCCATTTTCTGTAGAACCCCAAGGAATGATCATGTTTGGAAATGCGCGATCCTCTTCTGAAGACGAAGAAATCATCCAGGCCATACAGGCGGGCGGCATCGCTCGTCAGCGTCAGGAGATGGTCCTCTTCCAAAAATTTGCCTACTTCGTCCCTAGCAGACCAGGCAAGTATCGCTTGAATGATGAAGAAGCACAAGATGCTTATACTGAGGCTTTTTTGGCAGTAGTAGACAACATCGTCAGCGGTAAGTTCAGGGGAGAAAGCAGCCTCAAGACCTACTTGTCTCGCATTTTTCGCAACAAATGTGTTGACCAAGCTCGCCGTAATGCGACTAGAAGAGTAGAATGGACAGACGAGTTTCCTGAACTCCCCGATCAGTCGAAAGATTTTCTTCGTGACTTGATGGGGAAAGAGGAATTGCGTGGCTTGAAGCTGCACCTAGAAGCGTTGGGAGAACGGTGTCGAAATCTCCTCATGCTTTCGGGACAAGGTTACTCTCCACAGGAGATCGCAGAGGCCATGGGATTCAAGACACCCAGAAGTGCCTCTAGTCAGCGATACAAATGTCTCGAACGCCTGAAAGCTATGATCTCCTCTCAGACCAGAGTAGATCCATGATGGGGGTATTTGTTGCGCTTTTTCAGCATCACTCGTTTCCTCCATTCGCGAATCCTTCCTATTTCTCAACCTGTGAAGATTCGCTTGGAATGACCCTAATTTTTGCCCGATGGAAGAAATAGATCCCCTCTACACGCGTATCGACCGATACCTCAAAAATGAGATGTCGGCAGAAGAGCGTGCCGCCCTTGAACAAGAAGTCCAATCGGACCAGGGACTCGCAGATGCGATGCGGGCCCAAGTTCGAGCAGAGTATGCCGCACGAAGCTACGCCCGTGATGCCAAACGCGAAAGATTAAAAGAGCTTCTCGAAGAAACATCTACTCATGAACCATCTCGTATTCGCAGTTTGCGCCCTTATGTGACCTTTGCTGTAGCTGCGGCCATCGTACTACTCGTTTTGATTGGCATCAGCATACAAAGCACAAAGGATGTGACAAGCGAGGCCTTATATGCACAAAACCTGGACTACACCCCCACGACTTTGACCAGTGTGCGGGGAGACTCTCTCAATCTCATGTGGGAAGCTGCAAGAAAGGCGTATGATGCACAAAACTTCCAGGAGAGTATCAACCTTCTTGAACAGATGGTAGTAGACAGCAGCTTTGCCTCTCCTTCGAAAGCCTACCTCTTCCTGGGTGTCTCCTACCTCAAAGAAAGGGAACAGCAAGAATCCAACCAGCAGAAGGAAAGTTTAGAGCTACTGACGGAGAAAGCCCTGTCTGCATTCGATCTGATCTCGACGACGAGTGAGTTTCGCGATGACATCCCTTGGTACAAAGCAATGGCGTATTTGCAAGCGGGTAAGACTATAGAGGCAATTCCTTTCCTTCAGTCTATCGACGAAAAAAATCGAGGCAAACATCTCCATAAGGCGAGGGAGCTGTTGGGGATTTTGACACGATAGCATTTTTCAGGGTGTACCTAACGCACCAGTATAAGTTACTTGAAGAATGAAAAACGTCATTGCCCCATTTTCCTCAAATACCTAAAGTGAGAGCTTAGCGCGGCACCAAAGCGCTCTGCACGATATGGCATCCCAAACTCACGGGCCGTCTGCTGGATGATGGGCGTCATCTCATAGTAATGTACATGACAGACCTGTGGAAATAGATGGTGGGCAATGTGTGTATTCAGTCCTCCTGTCAGCCAGTGCATGAATCGACTCCTATTGGCAAAGTCGATCGTAGCCTCCAGCTCGTGGTCGCCCCACGTCTTGTCAATCGCTCCACTGGAATCGGGGGCAGGAAACGAAGGCCCCTCCACAAAGTGTCCCAAGACTGCGACAAATGAAAGCAGCAAACCCGCGCTTAGGTGCATCAACATGAATCCCAGCAATACCTCATACCAAGGCAGATCTAGGACCATCATTGGAATAAATAAGATATAGGTCAAAAAGAAGGTCTTAAAAAACCATAGTTTCATCCACTCGGTACGTGGATGCTGAATGTTGTGGAGATTACAGATATTCTTCTTAAAAAATAGGCGAAAATCAATCACAAAGATCCAGTAGAGCGTATACAAGCTATACATCAAAACCGCGTAGAGAGACTGGTATCGATGAAAACGATATTTGGGCTGGTGGGGAGAAAGACGAATCAGAGGCACTTGCTCGATGATGATGTCGCCTCCCAGGATATTAGTAAATGTGTGGTGTTGGACATTGTGGCGAATATCCCAAATGTAGGTATTGATACCGACAAGGTCTCCAAGTAAAACAAGCCATTTATTGTACTTCCGATTGCTAAAGATGGCGTGATGAGAAGCATCATGGACAATATTGAATACAATACAGACAGCTGAGAGTGCCATCAAGATTCCCCAAAATAGCATCATCCCACGCGAAAAATCTCCCAGGAGAATCGCCACATAAGCTCCGACATACAATCCAACAAAAAAGAGCCCTTTCCCTAGCATCCTCCAGTCCCCTTTCCCACGGGAACCATGGGCATGTAGATGGTCGAATACTCTCGACTTGACGGTTTGATAAAAATCGGAAGACTTTTTTTGGGTAAAACGGAGTTTTTCGTATACGGGAACTTGCATAATCAAGGAATTTAGGGGTTGGAATAGCTGGTCAGCTGATAGAGAGGTATTATTATATATGAAATATTTTTCATAATTCATATAACAAGCGTATCTCCAGAGGGTTCCACCCATTACAAGTACGAAGGGTGAAATTCATAGAAGATTATTATGCCCTATTCCCTGAGATTATTTCCCTAAATTTCCATATCAATGCCTCTTTCCGAAATCTATGGTTACCTATACTACTGTCCAAAACGAAGAAGATCTTCTTCAAATTCTCCATCTCCAACAACAGAATCTCCCCCAAGCGATTTCAGAGACTGAGCTTCAACAAGAGGGTTTTGTCACTGTTTCACATACACTTTCCTTACTCAGACGCATGAATACTCCTTATCCACACATCATTGCAAAGACTACAGGAATGGTCATAGGCTATGCCCTCGTCATGTTGCGCACGTTGGATCAAGAGATTCCCGTCCTCAGACCCATGTTTCGAGAGATTCACGCGATTGAGTACAAGGGCCACTTATTAGCAGATACCTCATACTTTGTCATGGGGCAAGTGTGCATTGCCAAAGAATTTCGAGGAAAAGGTCTATTTACAGGACTCTACCAGCATATGCGCCAGGAGATGTCGCCTCACTTCCCCTATCTCGTCACGGAAGTAGCAAAAAGAAATCCAAGATCTATGCGTGCACATGAAAAAGTAGGCTTTCAACCTGTGAAGGAATACCATTCAGGAGGGGAGAGTTGGGTCATTCTACTTTGGGATTGGATATAAATCTGAGTGAAAAATTCCAATATTGATCTATTATGCAAATCACAAAAAAGGCTCCATACCCCCCGGCATGAAGCCATGCCACCATGGGCAATTGCTATCGCTGTAAATATACACATTTTCTTGCAAAACATTAACTATTTATCATATGTTTTCACATAAAAATCTGCTGAGATCATATTTGGAACAATGAAAATCTAGCTAAAAAAATAGAGATTTTAGGTTCTGCCGAAAACTGTTTTGTGAGGCTAATAAATCGATCAAAATAGATGAAGTTCAGGTTCTGAAAGCACAAACTATTCGCAGATTTAAAGTCTCACATATAGCCTTAGATCAATCTCAGGATTCCAGCCAGCTTTTGAAGGCTTTTTGTAAAGTTGGGATTGCGAGGTAAACCATAATAGGCACAAGCACCCCAGTCAAAATCAAGGTTCGCAACATCAAAGGTATCTGCACCAGATAAGGTCCAAAGGCCCAAAGGATACCTGTGATGAGGGGATAGATGGCCATCCAGATGATGAGCACCGTTTTATACTTAGGAGGTTGCTGAGGCATATGGGTTTATTTTTATGTTGCAGCCATCATACTCTCCCATCTTCAATTTGTTCGTCACCTAACGGACGATTTGTACTTCAGGCGTTTTTGGATGCGGCTTCTTTCGTTTCTACTTCATTTTCCTCATGGACTTCTCCTTCAAACAAGGTTTCTATCACATGCGCATCGTATCCTTGGGTATTCAACCACTTTGCAAATAGGTTGCTGTAGCCGTGTGTGACATAGATATGTTCTGCACCTGTTTCCTTTATCGCCACATTGAGTCCTTCCCAATCAGCATGGTCTGACAGGATAAATCCACGATCTGCTGCCCGTCTTCTCCTTGCCCCGCGTAGACTCATCCATCCTGAGGCCATCCCGAGGGAGGTAGGTCCAAACCTTCTGGCCCAAGTAGAACCTGCCGTGCTTGGTGGAGCGACAATCATGGCCCCTTTGAAATCGGCTTTCTTCTGTTTTTCAGCCCCTTGCAATACCACAGGTCGAGTATCCTTAATCTCGATTCCATGTGCACGAAGGACTTCATTCGTATTTTCGACTGCTCCGTGGGTGTAGATAGGACCGATTTCCTCGTTCAATCCTTGAATCAATCGCTGTGCCTTTCCAAGGGAATAGCCAGTCAATAAAGTCGCCTTGCCTTCTGCTGCATTTTGTGCCCACCAAGCATTGATATCGTCAAATATCTCTTCTTGCGGCTTCCAGCGATAGACAGGCAGTCCAAAAGTAGATTCTGTGATGAAATGCTGACACTTGACAGGTTCAAATGCAGCACATAGTCCATCGTCTTCCGTCTTGTAATCCCCTGAGATAACCCAGATTTCTCCCTGATAGGCTAGGCGTATCTGTGCCGATCCCGTGATGTGCCCCGCAGGGTGAAAAGAGATCTCCACTCCGTTTATATACAACTTCTCACCATAGGCGACACCTTGTGCCGATATATCTTGTCCCAACCTCAGACGCATGATGGGAATCGAGTCATGCTGTGCCAGATAATGCTTCATCCCCCAACGTGAATGATCAGCATGTGCATGAGTAATCAGCGCCCGATCTACCTTGCGCCAAGGATCAATGTAGACATCTGCTTGTGGACAATAAATGCCTCGGTCTGTAAATGTAATCAGTGCCATAGAGTGGCTTTTTTGCTTTTATTCTATAACACAGCAAAAAGAAAAATGTGAGAAATCAGAGACATCATACATGTTTTGCTGTCTCATACGTTATATGTAAAATATTTCATTCGATCGAAGGATTACTAAAAAAATGATCTTTTTTATTAAATTACTAATTAATTTACTAAATTTAACATCACAAATCGAAATACTCAGCTAACTTTTTTATAAAAGATCTAATCACCATTAACTTTCCTTATTATGAAACTACTCAAAGTTTTGCTTTGGATCGTCGGAATCGTGGTCGTGATCGCAGGAGGCCTACTCCTATTCACAGACAGCGAAACGACTATGTCCCGCACAGCAGTAGTAGAAGCCCCTGCGGACATTGTCTTTGCTCAAGTAAATGACCTTCACAACTGGAACGACTGGTCTCCCTGGAAGGAAATGGACCCTGAAATGAAAGTAGAATATCAAAATGGAGGGGTCGGAAAGGATGCATCCTATACTTGGAAGGGAGAAGAGGTAGGATCGGGTAAGCTCACTATCCTGGAATCTACACCCAATACGTACATTAAAACAGCACTTGAGTTTGATGGACGAGGCGGTAGCTTCGGTGGCTGGAATCTCGAAGAGAAAGAAGGTCAAACCGTCGTGACCTGGAGTATGACCTCCGTAGCAGGTATGGATCCCCTAGGACGTGCGTTCAACTTATTTCTTGACGGTATGCTAGGTCCAGATTTTGAGAAAGGACTGGCCAAACTCAGTAAGATCTCAAAGGATCTCTACGCTCAGCGCCAGCAGGAAATGGAGACAGAGCTCGCCATTGAAACAGGAGAAGAGGGAGCAGAAAAATAAATTCATTCCCAACTAAAAGAAAAGAAGGAAGGAGCATAACCCGCATCCTTCCTTTTTTTTGATACGAATCTAAAGGAGCGAGCTTCAGGATTTCTACAGAATTCCCTATCTTTCCTTTTGAACACCTCAAACCACAAAGGACTATGCCTAAATTTTCGGTACTCAATTTTCAACATTGGATTGATGAAAATCGCCACCTACTCAAACCACCCGTAGGAAATAAAGTCGTTTACCAAGATACAGACGACTTCATCATCATGGTCGTGGGAGGTCCCAATGCAAGAAAAGACTACCACTACAATGAAACAGAGGAGTTTTTCTACATGCTGGAAGGAGACATGACCCTCAAGATACAAGAGAATGGACAACCCAAAGATGTCCATATCCAAGAGGGGGAAATTTTCCTGCTTCCTCCCAAGGTTCCTCACTCTCCTCAACGTACCGGAGGTAGCATCGGCCTCGTCATCGAACGCAAGCGCAACACATCACATACAGATGGCATGATGTGGTTTTGTGGCAACTGCAACCACAAGCTCTACGAAGAGTACTTTCCACTAGAGAATATCGAAACCCAGCTCAAAACCGTCATGGAAAAATTCTATGCGGACGAGTCTCTTCGTACATGCAGCAACTGCGGGACGGTCATGGAAGTTCCTTCCAAAGCAAAAGCCTAAGATAAGTCGTAATAAATGGCATCATTGATCTGCTCCACAAGTGGGAAAGCCTATCCGCTACTCAGCGCAAGATGGCACGGCGAAGGCATGTCGCTACTAGATATCCGACACGATCTTACCTTTCAAAAAGCAGACGTCAATCCTGATCTACAAGGCATGTGGCGCTATCGGGCAGCTATTCCCCTCCCTGATGAGACACCACTCATCACACAGGGAGAGGGATGGACACCGCTGATCGATGAAAAGATTGAAGGGAAAAAGGTTTGGCTGAAGCTAGATCATTTATTTCCCAGTGGATCGTACAAGGATAGAGGAGGTGCGGCACTGATGACATTGGCGAAGGCCATCGGCGTCACGCGTGTCGTACAGGATTCTTCTGGCAACGCAGGTTGTGCCGTAGCGCATTATGGGGCACTGGCTGAGATCAGTTGTGATATCTTTGTCCCTGCGAGCACCTCTCCAGCCAAGCTTGCACAGATCCGTGCCTATGGCGCCAAGCTACACCTCGTACCTGGCTCGCGAGAAGACACGGCGTCAGCCGCACGCCATGCTGCAAGCGATACATTCTATGCTTCGCATGTGTGGCATCCTTTCTTCTATGAGGGAACCAAGACTTTTGCCTACGAAATATGTGAGCAACTCGGCTGGCAAGCACCCGATACCGTTGTACTCCCTGCGGGAAATGGCACCCTCCTACTAGGATGTGAAATAGGATTTCGGGAGTTTCAACAAGCAGGTATCATCACACACATTCCCAAACTCATAGGTATACAATCCGCCAACTGTGCCCCTTTGTATCAAGCTTTTCATCGGGAAGCTCCAACCCCCAATCAATCAACCGTAGCAGAAGGGATTGCAATCGCAGCTCCGCTTCGCGCCGACCATATGATCACAGCGGTACGGAAAACTAGAGGGACTTTTTTGAAAGTCACAGAAGAGGAAATTGCCGATACGCTTCGGATGATGACAGGACGCGGCTATTTCATTGAACCTACCTCCGCTGCTGTCATCGCAGGTCTACGGCAGTACCTCCGTGTACATGCACAAACAGGTGAAACGATCGTGAGCGTGACCACGGGCCATGGACTTAAAGCAGCAAGTAAAATCGAGAAGATCCTGACTGGTCTTTAGGTAAATTTAAGGCGGTTCTATTCGAGCAGGATAAACACGTCCAAACTTGGGACCCACTCGCCCATGTATTTTCTGTCCATAAACAGCAGGAATTTATTTCGATTTTTCTAAATTGGCTTAATGTGTGAATTTTCTGACTCACCACAGGAATTTTCATCACATGCAAGCTTATTATCCTCTCCATCCATTATGGCTAAGCACCTGATATACTCCACCCAATCTCCAGAGGCAGGAAACCTCCACTATTATCACCTTCCCAAAGGATGGCTACACGTACAACTTGTAGAGCAAACGATACAAGGTGAATCAAAAGTTTCTCTGAGACTCACTGAAAGGACCCTGCCAGATCCTGCCCAATTGTACTTTTTACAGTATGAGTCCAACTATACTTCCCAAGACACCCTTAGTGTGCAGTTTCAACCCCAAGGATACCTCAAGTCTATCTCGACACAAAAAGAGTATCCCAAAAATGAAGAAGGATTGGGAGATTTGGCAGGAGGTGGCGCCATGCCTTCTTTTCCAGGACAAACAGCCAGATCGATTGGACCCGCACCGCAAAAAAACTTTGGATTTGGAACAGAAAAATCCCTGCTAGAGACCTTAATTGATCCATTTGATTATCAGGCTCTAGAAGCATTGAATGAAGCGCTAGAAAACCTTCACTCAGGAACGAAGATTTCTTTTGAAGGAAAGACTCATTTTCAGGCATTGGGACAATCGAAGGGAGCAAAGGGAGAAAAGAAGCCAGGAATCTTCTGCCGACAAGTAGTGGCCTTTCCAATCTCTACCTCTCTAAACGGTGTTAAGACGCAAAAGATCATTCACCTTCCCCATCCGGAACGGACGCACTTTATTGAAGTACCTGCCATCTCTGGTACAGATAATAAATTGGACATCCAGTTCGATGATCTAGGCTTCCCTACGGCCATCAATCTTGAAAAAGGAAGTCAAGCAGAAGCGATTCTCACAAGTCCCCTTCGCGTGATCCGATCCATCTTCGGCGTCATCAACGAGGTCTTCCAGTTGCGTATTGACTTGCGAGACAAAGCGACTTCTGCCTTGGAGAAGAAACTGGAATACACACAGGCTCAAGCCGATGTCGAGAAAAAACAGTTGGAGATCAAAGCCGAGCAAGAGGCCTTAAGGGCACAATACGCAGAAGAAGAGAAACAAAGAAAAGAAGCAGAGCTTCAGATATCTCAGGCACAGGTCCTTGCATTGGCAGATGAAAAAGCTTTTGTGGAAGAAAGGAGCTTTCCAGATACAGACGAGCTCAAGCAGTATGACATGCAGCTTCAAGTGATTCGATATAGCTCAGGGACCCAGTCGACGTTGGGGATGCTACTAGATGTGACAGGGGGACGAAAATTTCTGGCGTACACCCTGGAGGATGAATTTAGGGAGGCAAAAGAACACGGAAAAACCCGCATCCCTGCGGGAACCTACGAGGTTAAACTCCGAAAAGAAGGCGGATTTCATTCCCGCTATAGCAAAAAAGCAGGAATCAAGTCGATCCACAAGGGAATGCTGCATGTCACCAATGTCGAGAACTTCAAGTTTATCCTCATCCACATCGGAAATGACGACGATGATACCGAAGGTTGTCTTCTTGTAGCGGATTCCGCTATTCAGAACATCGACCAAGAGGGAAGAATTACAAACTCCACCAAGGCATACAAACGCATCTATCCTCCCATTGCCAATGCCTTAGAAGAGGGAAAAACGGTCGGCATTCAATATATAGATTACGATAGGACCTCCTAAATCCTGTCAAACAGAAAGTGAGCCAAATAGACGGTCTTTGACCTCACGAATCAACTCGCTCTGCCTGTCCATTTCCACCCTCAGATTGATGGCTTTTCCGATTTCCCGCCAGGGCAATAGGAATGCCCCATCCTCTACGAGTAGTCTGCCTGGAAGATAGCCCTTTTCACGTACGATCCGCACAAATGCCTGCTGAATCATTCGCTCTTCCTCTCCTGGACGAAATAGCTCATAGCCCAACAGTTGCCTTGTTTCGGTATCAATCATGACCAACATCAATGGAAAAAAAGGCCTGTCATACGCTTCATATACAGGTTTAGGAAAGTACACCCAGCCCGTCAGCCATACATCTTCCTGGCGAGGGATATCTGAGAGGTTGCTCAATAGGAATAAACGATTGACATGGATGCCTCTATCTACATAGTCTCCCTCATCCAAAGGACGCCAAGTATCTATCCAGCTATCAGGTGTGGTATTTGTCCTGACTAGGAGTAATGATTGATTGTCTGCTACATGGTCGAGCAAGTCTTCATCCTGCTTAAACCTTGAGGCAACTTCCATTGCTTGCTCGATTCCCACCTGCATCCAGTGGGCCTGTTCTTCTGTCTGTATGGGCCAAGGTAGCCAACCTGGTGTATAATCTCTAAGGACAGGCCATGCGTGTTTGGGCGGTAGTGTAGGGCAATACGTTTCTGCTAATGTCTGCTCTTCCAAACTGAGGCCATCCTGAGGCAAAAAAGCCAATAGTAGGCAATGCTGCTGAAATACTACACCAAACCCTGGTACATCTACGTCTGATTCAAGCATCGTCTCATAGCTGACCAGTCCTTTCAAACCCTTATAAATGGCAAGGCCTCCACCTCCACGTTGAGGTCCCAAAATGCAGCAATACCCCACGTCATTCTCATCTTCATTGGGAGCTACTCCAAACAGGTCCATCTCCAACATCCACGTCCACGGGGCCATTTCAAAAAAATTCCCTGCTAATTGGTACAGCTTCTCCCATGTATGTGGTGCAATCTTATTCTGCATGTATTTTTTCGTCGATGAATGCGGATTCTTTCTTTGTCCTACATTTCTTTATGACTCTTTCTTCTGATCAGCCTATAGCTCAATACATTCAAATATATAAAAGAATCCATATATAATCTACGATATGAGATAAATCATGGCTGCGTTTGAGCATTATTACTAGGATATATACAAAAGCAAATGTAGTATCCTCATTATCAGTATTATCTTCTTTTTACTGTTGAGGTTTTCTTCTACAGCTTACATGCAAAAATGCCTCACCATGGACATGATGAGGCAAGAACTTATTAGAATATAAGGAATTTTTAGTTTGCTGTGGAGCGCTCATAAGAGAATGCCCCCCCTCCATTGTTATTCTTGCGTGCCCATGAAGTAAACCTGACATCAATGTAGATATCATCTTCGATCAAATGCAGCACCATGTCTCTTCCGACGACACTTGGGGCATTTTTCTCGTGTGTGGCCTGGAAAGTATCAAACGTAAGAGAGGCATAATCAGCCGCTTTACCAAACGCCCACTCTGTACCTGCGGGATTTGTAGATCCAGAACTTTGAGATACAGCATTGTAAATAGAATTTATTGCGCCACGTGTGATCCATACATTTTCGGTGATCCGATCCTGATTTTCTTCCAAGGTGGGATCGGCAAATGCGGCTTTCTCAAAAGTGATGGCAGCTCCCGACCAAACGATGACAGGGTCTTCACGATCACAACTAATTAAGAGTATAGCGACAAACACAATACCAAGGATTAGCTTCCAATTCTTCATTTTGATGACTGTTTCGATTGCTGTAAAAAATTTTCGTTGTAGAAGAGTAACCCATTCAAGAACTATTGGTTTTTTCCTCCCACATATTCTCATTTATTGAATACAATACCTTCTAGATGTAGTCGAGTCATTATGGTTACAATCCAAAAATGATTTTTCTCACCTCAAGGACTCCTCCCTTACAATCAGGATGCAGGGATATTCCCTACCTTCGTTTACTATAGAATGATAAGAAAATCCGCTTCATTTCTAGATCTTCTCAACACATCATATTATGCTTAGATCTTATAAACACCACCATCCCCTCGTGGCAGCAGATGCCCATATCGCAGAAAATGCTACGGTGATTGGAGAAGTCATCATCGGAAGTCAGAGCAGCATCTGGTACCAGGCAGTCCTGAGAGGAGATGTGGGATTGATTCAAATTGGTAAACGGAGCAACATACAGGATGCCGCTATTTTGCATTGTACGACAGGGCTGACACCTTGCATCGTGGGAAATGATGTGGTCGTAGGACATCGTGCCATTTTGCATGGTTGCACCGTAGCGGACGAATGTCTGATCGGAATGGGTGCGATTGTACTAGATAGAGTGGTGGTTCCCAAGCATACCATTGTGGGGGCAGGTGCTCTTATTCCCGAAGGGAAGCAACTCGAATCGGGATGGCTCTATGCGGGTGTTCCTGCCAAGCCTATCAAAAGACTTGAAGATTACCACATCCAAATGATTCAGGGAGGAGCGATTCACTATGTTGAACAGGCCAAGGAGCATTTTGGGTAATAAACCAATCCTCAAGATCATGTGCCATCTTGCAGGACCCTATGATCTTTACAAAATTATTCGCGATCCACATCTGTCCACCTACTTAAAATGGCATTTGTCTCCCAAAAATCCCTACCTTCGTCCATCACTGATTCAATTTTTCCCTATCCTATGCGCAGTTTTGATCCTGCAACCCTTTCTCACAAAGATCGTCATCAGACCCTTGTGGGAATGGTTTCTCCCCGTCCGATTGCCTTTGTAAGTAGCATCTCCGCAGAGGGTGTACCCAATCTGGCTCCCTACAGCTTCTTCAACGTGTTTGGGTCTACTCCTCCTGTATTGGCATTTTCTGTGGTGCAGCGTCCTTCCGATGGTTCATTTAAGGACACCTACAATAACATCGTCGCCAACCGGGAAGCGGTGGTCAATATCGTCTCCTATGACATCCTGCATCCAATGACTTTGGCCAGCCTCAACTACCCATCTGAAGTAGATGAGTTTGCCAAGGCAGGTCTGACGCCCCTTCCCTCGACCGTCGTAGGGCCTCCACGTGTCAAAGAATCGCCTGCTCAATTTGAGTGCAAGGTTCGAGATATTTATCCCTTGGGGGACCAGGGAGGCGCGGGATATATGATCATCTGTGACATTGTGTATATGCATCTCTCAGAGCATATCTATGATGAGGATGGGAAAATAGATCCCCAGCGTACCGACATCATGGGACGCAATGGCCGTGCTTTTTATACACGTGCAAAAGGAGAAAATGTCTGGCCCGTCTTCCGTCCTCCCTACAAGATTGGCATCGGCGTGGACCAACTGCCGCTACACATCCGTGAGTCCAAAATCCTGACGGGAAATGATCTGGCTCAACTAGCATCTGTAGAGGAGATCCCTCAAGCAAAAGAAGCCATCAAAACAGATCCCGAAGTCATGAATGCGCTCGCTGGCAATGTACAAGATCAAGACCAACGACTCCACCTGCATGCCCAATCCCTCATCGCAGCAGGGGATTTGGAACAAGCTTGGCAAGTACTTTTGGCTGAGTAAAAGCATGTAAAATCCTATGAAACACAAAAAATGACTCTGAAACTTCATACAATATGCTCGCACCTAATAATCCCGCATTAAAATCTTGGCTAGAAATCCCTGCCAGCTCAGACTTTTCCATTCAAAACATTCCCTTTGGTGTTTTCCAGACAGGTGCGCATGGTCCGAGAGGCTGCACCGCTATGGGGGCTTACGTCGTGAACCTAGGGATGCTCCACGATTTGGGATATTTCAATGGCATCGTGATGCCTCCTGATGTATTCAAACAGCCATACCTGAATACATTTATTGCGATGGGAAAGGAGCGAACACGCGCCGTGCGCCAGCGTATTTCTGATATATTCAAAGCCAACTCTCCCTATCCGCTAAAAGACAACTCAGAGCATCAGCAGCATGTATTAACCCCTATGTATGAGGCGGAGATGTTGATGCCTGTATTCGTAAGAGACTATACAGACTTCTACTCCTCTGAATATCACGCTTTTAATGTAGGCACAATGTTTCGCGGTCCTGAGAATGCCCTCATGCCTAACTGGAAACACTTACCCGTGGGTTATCATGGACGTGCCTCTACGATCTATGTTTCGGGTACCGATGTACACAGACCGTTTGGGCAGTTGAAGGCAGATGATTCAGATCCTGTATATGGACAGAGCAAACTGTTGGATTTCGAGCTAGAAATGGGGTTCATTATTGGGAAGGGAAATGAAATGGGGCAGCAAATATCCACAGCAGAAGCAGAAGATTACATCTTTGGGATGGTCCTTTTCAACGATTGGTCTGCGAGAGACATCCAAAAGTGGGAATACGTCCCCCTAGGTCCCTTCCTTGGCAAGAGTTTTGCCTCCACTGCTTCACCTTGGATCGTGACGCTAGATGCGCTTGCTCCCTTCAGAGTGGCAGGACCTCCACAAAACCCTCCTGTTTTGGACTACTTGAAGTATTCAGGTAAAAAGGGCTTTGACATCCACTTAGAAGTCATGCTGGAAACTGAGCAAGGCCACGAGAAAGTCATTTGTCAGTCTAATCATAAGTACCTATACTGGAATATTGCCCAGCAGCTCGCCCATCATACTGTAAACGGCTGCAAAGTAGAAGTCGGAGACATGATGGCTTCAGGAACGATCTCGGGGCCTGAAGAAGGTAGCTATGGCTCTATGCTAGAGATCACCTGGAGAGGTTCCAAGCCTGTGGAGATGCCCGATGGTACAAGCCGTAAGTTTATTCAAGACGGTGATACGGTCTACATGCGTGGCTGGGCCGAGAAAGAGGGGGTACGTGTAGGCTTTGGTGAGGTAAAAAATAAAGTAGTGAATCGCTCCTAACGTATAGGTCATGGCCTTACCTAAAAGGGGCCGCTCTCTTTATGTCACGTGCAGATATCCAGCTATTGAGACAAGAGGAAATAGATCCTCGGCGCTGGGATGCTTTCATCAAGGCTTCCCCACAAGGATCTTTGTATGCGACACATGGATACCTGAGTACACTTCGAGACGACTGGAAAGCGTATATCATCGAAGAAAAAGGAGAATGGGGGCTAGTCATGCCCTTTGTCATCAATCAAAAATGGGGGTATGAATTTTTACCCCAACTTCCCTTGACACAGTTTGGAGGTCCTATATACAAGGATCTTTCTAATATGTCTAAGCGTCAACAATTGAGCTTCCTAGATCGATGGTTGAGTCTACTAGCAGATGCGTGGCAAGCGCATCACCTGATCATTCTGAACGCCAGTCCTGCGGCGACTTACCTACTCCCTTTTCACTGGGCAGGATATGAGCTAAAAAAACGCTACACATTTTGGTGGGACATCCGTCCTGAAGAAAAAATCCTATTGGAGAGATTGAGTCGTACGTTGAGACGCAAGGTTAGAAAGGCAGAAACGTCGAATTATACACTGAATTTTACAGAGACTTCAGATGCGCTTTTTACTTTACTCAAAAAAAATGAGCGAGCAGGCCACGATGTCTTGGCAGGCAATACTCTCGCTTGGGAATGCATCCGACCGCTTGCCCATCACTTACATACGACAGGACAAGGAGATCTCGTTGTAGTTAAAGAGGGAAATCAAGTGCTGAGTGCCGCACTGTTTGGTAAGTATCAAGGAAAGCTCCTCTATCTGCTGGGTGTCTATGATCCTGACTATGCCAAAGCAGGTGCTATGCCTTGGTTAATTTGGAAGTATGTGTTACAGATGAAGGAAGAAGGATTCCATACGCTGGACTTTGAAGGCTCTATGATCAAAGGAATTGCCCAATTTTTTAGAGATTTCGGCGTATATCCTGTAGCTTACACTCAGTTATATCGCAATCATTTACCTGCTATCGTTTCATGGATCCGAGAGTTAAAAATATAGGGAACCGAAATTCCTACCTGAACAATGTCATGTGGGAGCTAAGAGATCAGGCCATTCAGCAAGATCGCATGCGCTTTAGATTCAACTTAAGGCGTGTGGGTGAGATATTGGCTTATGAAATCAGCAAGGATTTGGATTATGAACCTCGCAATGTGCGGACACCCTTGGGGGAATTGGAGATCAATGTGATCGAGGATCAACCTGTATTGGTTTCGATTTTGAGAGCAGGTGTTCCATTGCATGAAGGATTTTTGCATGTATTTGACAAGGCAGACAATGGATTTGTCGCGGCTTATCGCCACACCACCAAGGGCAATGAATTCATCGTCAAAGTAGAATATCAGGCAATCCCCTCCATATTGGGCAGATCTGTCATCTTGATCGATCCTATGATTGCTAGTGGGAAAAGTATGGTCCTTTGCTATCAACAAATGGTAGAAGAGTTTGGCAGACCTGAAAAGCTATACATTGCAGGTGTGATCGCCAGCGAAGATGGACTGGCTTATGTCTCGCGACACATCCCTCACGCACAGATTTATATAGCAGCAGTAGATGATGAAATGACGGCGAAATCATATATCGTACCAGGATTGGGAGATGCAGGAGATCTCGCTTTTGGTCCGAAGTAAAATATAAGGGGAATCTGACACGTCCCCAACTCATGGCTGCGTATCGCGTAGGCTAACTATACAGCTAGAATTCACTCCAAATTGAATCAAATAATGGGTGGGTTCGCGCTCAAAGGTAAAAGACACAGTTAAATTATTCCTAGGTTTGCGCCCATGATGCTGACAATACTGGATGGGTGGAGTGTAGAGACACTCATAGATGTACTTCAAGCTGCCGATGAACCGACTTCAAAGTGGGGATGGTACTTGGTACTCTTTTTTACCTCCTTTGTTAAGTTTTCTATTGCGGCCATCACAGCTCTGGCAGAACCTACGCTGAGTATCTGGGAGTTTTTCCTTACCGTAGGAGGTGGCGCAGTCGCCAGCGTATTGTTCTTCACTTATTTTGGTGATACAGCCAGGCGCTGGATCATGCGTTGGCGTAAGCGTAAACCTAAAGCACCAGACAAAAACAATCGCTACCAGCAGATCTGGAATCGGGTAGGCCTTCCAGGTGTCGCTTTTTTAGCTCCCTTCCTCTCTCCTATTGCCAGTGTAGCCATCGCAGTCTCCTTCAAAGAAAAACCTACACGCATCATTCTTTTTACGGGATTGAGTGTCATTCTGTGGACCATCCTTTTTGCCCTCATTCGAAGCAGCTTGATTCAATGGGCTTTGCAAGCAGGCATTATTTCTTGATTCAACCCATCCAGATCTCCAATAAGTCCTCCACTCCTTCCTCCACAGGTAGCACAACAGGTAGCCCAAACTGTGCGCGATAAGATGCCTGAAATGCTTTAGCTTCCTCCGACTCCATTCCCATTGTATTGAGCGCCATCCCCTGCACAGGTACATCATAGGCTTCAATCAACGTGATTTCGCTGGCGACGGACGCAATCTGCTTGTTCATCTTATCCCAACCCTTGTGGAACGTCCGCGCAGGAGCGTGAACCAATATGACGCCTGTAGCCCCACCCGAGACAAGAAACTCAGAGCCACAGGGTCCTGAAGGATTGCGCAGAGCCGCTTGTCCCTCCACAAAAATGATGTCAGGTTTCTCCTGTCGAAAGCACGTGACTATGGCATGTTCCAATTCCCCCGAGACAAAATCATTGAGTGTCGCATCAAACATAAAGCCGTAATTCCACCCCTGCATCCATCCCGTCTGCCCAGTGTATATCATCTCTGCTTTTTTGCCACGGGCGCGGAAGGCCTCTACCAGCATTTTGGCTGTGGTCCGTTTGCCTACTGCACAGTCGGTTCCAAGAACGGGAACAATCGGACACGTCACCTCACGGATCTCACCTGTCCAAAAGTGGAGATCTTCTCTGCGCTTGGGGCGACGCACATCTATCAATTTGACTCCCCGCGCACGCGCTAAGTCCGCAATCTCGGGGATCTCCGCCATGGACTCATGCATCCCACAGACGATGTCCATCCCTGCATGAATTGCCGCTTTGATTGTAGGGAACCATGCGCGATCGAGTATACCACCTGTGTTGGCGATGCCAATGATGAAGTACTTAGCTTCCGACCCTGTCTCTAACCACGCTTGTAAATCTCCAAAAATGGGAATGGCCCGCGCTTCCCCGTCTAGTAACGTCCCCGCCTCCTGGCCCGCATGCGCCCGATCGATCACAGCAACGACCTCATACCGCTCACTCCCTCGGATGAGACCATGCGCTGTTTTTGCATAGTTTTGAACAAACTTATCTTGTGTGTAAATGACTGCTTTCCCCTTCATATCGGAAGTAAAGGAGTTTCGAGCGAATGTACAAGAAAGGAAAATAGACTTAGACCCTATTTGGAACAATGAAAATCTAGCTAAAAAGTAGAGATTTTAGGTTCTGACGAAAGCTATTTTGTGGGATTTAGTAGAGCTAAATCGATCAAAATAGATGAAGTACAGGTTCTGAAAGTGCAAACTTTGCGCAGATTTGAGGTTTCAAACATAGCCTTAGAGACTCCTTGGACTGTTGAGCTTGTGGAAGCTCATTTTATCTATTGTGTCCCATCTCTTCTGATCGCTCAAGTCTTTCTCCCCATTTTATCAGCACTTCTTGAATGCTAGAAGGCTTGATAGGCTTCGTAATGTAGTCGTCCATCCCAGCATCCAAGCATCTTTGGCGGTCTTCCTGCATCGCATTGGCAGTCATCGCGATGATGATAGGCTGAGGAAAGATTGGAGACTGACGAATCTTCTGTGTGGCAGCCAAGCCATCTAAAATAGGCATTTGGACATCCATCATGATGACATCATACTTGCGCTTGGTCACAGCTTCCCAGGCTTTTTGACCATCTGGGACAAGATGGATTTCGTATCCGAGGGAACCAAAAATCTTTTGTGCGATTCGCTGATTGATTCGATTGTCTTCCGCAATTAGAATCTGCATAGGATAGGAGGTATTAAGCGTATTTGACCGCCCCAAGCTCTTATGGCCCTTATCTAAGGCAGGTACACGATCGGGAGCTACAGATTGCGCTGCCTGTGCCAGTTGGAGGGTAAAAAAGAAGGTAGTCCCTACATCTAACTGGCTTTCGATCCAAATCTCTCCTTCCATAAGTGCCACAAGTTGCTTGCATATTGCGAGCCCTAGCCCTGTTCCTCCAAACCTTCGAGTAGTCGATGCATCTACTTGCTCAAAGGCTTTGAATAATTGGTCGATCTTGTATTCGGGGATTCCAATACCCGTATCGTGGACACCTATTTTGAGTTGTATTTTGTCACCCTGTAGATGAGGAGCCTGTTCAACCGACACTTTCACACTTCCTTTTTCTGTAAACTTGACAGCATTGGACACAAGATTGGTCAAAATTTGACTCAAGCGTACCCTATCTCCACGTACCATCTGAGGAACAGCCTCAGCTATATCCGCGAAGAGTTGAAGATTCTTCACCTTAGCTTGAGGAGTAAACAGATCAATCACCTGCTGAATACACCCGTACAGATCTACATCCTGAACCTCTAGCGTCAGCTTTCCAGACTCTACTTTTGAGAAGTCCAGAATATCATTGATGATGGTGAGTAGATTTTCGCTACTATTCCTGATGATCTGAAGTTGGTCTTGCTGTTCTTCGTCGAGATTCGTATTCATGATCAACTCTGCCATGCCAATCACACCGTTGAGGGGCGTTCTGATCTCATGGCTCATAGTCGCGAGAAAGTTGGCCTTAGCTTTTGCCCCTGACTCTGCCACTTCTTTTGCTTGGATCAATTGTTGATTTTTTTCCTTTATCTCCGCTGTTCGTTCTTCTACTTTTTGCTCAAGTCGTGCATTGGATTCTGCCAGTTGATTGTTGACACGCTCCAGTTTTTGATTCAGTTCCATTACCTCGATAGAAGAGGATATTTTCTCCTTCAATGCTGCTTCTTTCTCTAGACTCATGACTCTATAACGATCCGCCACACCAAGAGAAATCGCTAAAATAAAAAGGACGAATCCTCCATAGAAGCTGTATTCTGCAGAAAGGCCATGATTCGATATCCCTATCTGTTGTAGTACGATGATAGCAATACTCGTGACATACATCAAAAATCCCGCAGAGAAAAATCTCATCCCCCTATCTCTCATCCAGAGCCCTCTCAAGATATAGGCGATGACCCAGAGAATGATGCCTAGATAAAGGGAAAGGTTAACCTGGACGATCTGTACAAAGGGAATTGGACTCAGGATAGCCAACGACAAAATGATCAGCTGAATTCCCCAAAAAACTCTTTTCGCCCAAGTCATGCTCTTATGCTCAATGTGCTTGCCAGGGAAGTAATCCATGAACTTGAGGAAAGAAGCAGAGGCACATAGACTTGCTACCAGTGGATACAAACCCTCAGTTAAGAGGTTGAATGAACTGCTCCACACGCCGAATAGCGCATTTTGACTCAGGCCAAAACCAGCGGAAAAGAATACATACGACAGAAAGAATAAGTAAAGCGGCTCCCTTGTCTTGATAAAAAAGAAGAGCGAGATAATGATCAGAATGATGATCAAGCCATAGTAGGTCCCAGAAATAATCACATCTATGTGAACGCTTTCATGAAAAGCTTTGGGTGACTCAATGGCATGTCCAAACCAGGTTTCACTATACCTATTACTGATTTTATAATAAAGCGTGATCTCTTCTCCTGCTTCTATTCGGACAGGAAATCCAAGTCTATGGGTGTGATAGGCTTTACGGTCGATGGGAACTTCGAATCCATTTTCCGCAAAAGTCACGACTTCGCGATTCTTGACAAGATACTGACCGACATGGATAAAGGAACTATTGACTAAGGTAAGGATAAACTCTTGCGGTTGGGAAGAGGGATTTCGGAGTGTACATGTACTCCAAATCGGAGCATCCACAAATCCTAAAGCAGGGCTAGATGAGATGGGCTCTTGAAACGGGACACTGGATTCTCCTTCCAGAAAATCGCTGATTTCATAGGCATTTTCAGTATCTATGAAATACTTAAATTGGTGCTTACTGAGAGAAATAACGTCCTCTACCTGCTTCTCGCCCAATAAGACTACCTCTTGTCCAAACAGATTAGGAGGATAACCCCAAAAAATAGCCAACCAAAACAAGAACGAGAGAGAGAGAGAGAAATGAGAAAAAATCGGTAGGCCATTAGATAGGTCTATCTTTATCTCTTTAAACCTCACTCCTTCTTGCTCGCCGTTTCTCTCCATTACTCCTCCCATTGTTTGTGACACATAGAATGTCAGGAATTATAACAAATATCCGAAATATCCACTACACAACTAATTCAATATTTACCATATCCTTTCAAGTAGGAAAAGGACATCTCCACAAATAAAAGAGGGGATAAATACGCTGTTATGAACGAACAGAGGCGACCTCACGCAAGAGATCGCCTCTGTTACAAAATGATTCACACAGAATAGGATGGTGCAATCAGTAGTGAAATACACATGATGATTACCTACAGATTCATCAAAGTCTTCTCACTATTGATTCCCTGCCATCGTCTAAAAAAATATCGCATTGGCCATCAGCAAATATCCTCCATGCCAGAATCCACGAAAGATCGGTGAGTCTGTCATATAAATAACTTGTCCCCTTCCCACACGTTCTGAGGCAAAAACGAAGGTATTTTTGAGTCGCTTCTGGAGTTGGGCACCTACGAATCCACTGACGGGATCACCACTAGGTAGTTTTCCCAGATTCAATCCTTGCGTCAGCAATGGGTAGGGCGTGCTGTTGCGCTTCATGATGTGAAGCTTCTCTCCAATCCCAAAAGCGAGCGGATGCGTGGGGTCCAATTGGACCTCATATATACTACCTGCCGTATAATTGACCAAGCTTTTTCTAGCCCGCATATTATAAGGGATTTCAGTCCCATTCCCATTATTTTGCTGGCTTTGCTTCATCTGCATCACACGGGTGAGGTTGGTCTGCATGGACTCATTGCCTGTCGTCTGAGAAAATACCCTCATGGCACGCTCCATCGCGATGACTTTGCCTCCTCCTTGTAAGAATCGACCTATTGTACCTTTAGAAGCTTGGTAAGAACCCGATGGTAGAATCAATACATCATACTCACTCAGTTTGGCGCGATCAAGGTATCTGCCTGGGATCACGCTGATGGGATAGTGAAGTGCTTGCTCCATATAATACCAGCATTCTCCCATAGAGTTGGCTGACACATCCTCTCCTCCCACGATGGCAATGCGAGGAGCTTTGATGAGTTCATATGAATTAGAGCCTAGATCCTTTCCCTCTTCTACAAAACCGGTGTAGACAGGGTAACGAACCACCTGCTTTTGGACCTTTTGAAAGATGGCTTCCACTTCCGTCTCGAAATCAAATGTTTTATTATCTGCTCGGTTGATGATCAATGTCCCCGCATCAAATGCTTGCACATTTACAGGAGACTGGGCGGGCGAAATATTCAGGGAGAAAGCTTGTGATGCATAACGCGCCTTCAGACCTCTTTGAAGGAGTTGAGAAAGTACCTCCGCAGTCGTAAAATTCCAGGGGATCACATAAGCATAAGGCTGTGTAGGGGGAGGTGTGCCAAAAGCGACGTCTTGGGTAGCCTGATAATCATTCAAGGGATCACGCGTCGCATATGCCTTCAAATTATAGGCATAAGGAATCGACCATGCCGTGAGGTCATAGGTCATAGAATCCGTCAACTCGACCTCTGGAGAAAAAAGTACGTCCACCAGATTCCCTTGAGGCTGCTGGGTAGAAATGATCCAGTCCCCATTTTGGACGGTGAAGGTTTCGTTGCGGTGAGAGGAAAAAGAGAAACCTTTCACGGGCTTATTGTTATCAATAGCTGTCGTGTACTGGATATGATTATTTTCGAGTAACGTCTGTAGTTGACTGAGTTTATCCAAGCCTTGGTCCTTGGAAATGACATAGGATGTATAATCTCCTGCACCCTTTTCTCTAGCTGATTGGAAATATGCGTCAAACTCTGAGATCAGGCGACTGCGATGCACATAAGCCATTTCTACAGTAGACCAGCCTGTCGTGAAGTGATGGTTGATCCGATCTGTGAGCCTTAGGGTATCTCCATTGGCGAGTTGGATCGCTCGACCTGCGCGGCCGTGGCCTCCTTGCTCATAGGTAAAACCAATGGCTCCCTGAAAGGTCGGCCATGTATCTCCGTAGGAGGGATAGAGGAGATCGAAGATTTCGCGCGTGAAATACAACCAGCCATTTTGGTCGAAGTACTTGGCGTGATTACGCCCGATATACTGTTGGAACGTACGTTGCCAAGGCGTGATCGCCTCATGAAGCGGCTCGGCAGCAGGACCAAAGAAGTAAGGGGCATCAGGCATTTGCTCGTGATAATCCACGTGAACCTGCGGCATCCACTCATGGTAGAGCTTGGCTCGCTGACGGCTTTCTACTTGTAATTGCCAGCACCAGTCTCGGTTGAGATCAAAGAGATAGTGGTTGACACGTCCTCCTGGCCAGGGCTCGATATGTTCCCAGCTTTCAGGACGCACATTGACTTGTTGGTTACTCGCTTGTCGGTACCAGTTGACATATCGATCGCGCCCGTCGGGATTGATACAGGGATCTATCATTAGGACTACTTCATCAAGCCAATTGGCGGTATCATGTGCGGCAAACTCATACAGCGTTTTCACAGCAGCTTCTGAGGCAGAGGCTTCGTTCCCGTGGATGTTGTAGCTGAGCCATACGATGGGCAGACGCTTACCTTTGACTTCAAATTCGCGTAATCCTGTAGCCTGAAGATTATTCTGGCGGATCTGCTCTAGATTGGCCATGTTGGCTTCAGAGGTGACGACTGCGACCATCAGAGGGCGTCCTTCATTTGTCTGTCCATAGGGAAGCAGTCGAACTTTAGAGGATTGGGCTGCTACTGCTTCAAAATAGCCCACAATCTGATGGTGACGCGAAAACTGGCTACCTAGCGGATAACCCAAATATGCGTCTGGCGTCGGGATCTGTCCCCGCATGGGGAGAAAGGATACCAAGAGAACACTTAGCACCCAAAAGCACTTATTCATTCGATTTAAATAACTTCTTTTTCTAAAAGGGTAAATCTAAATAAAAAAAAGACTTCCAAAACAGGTATATTTTCCACTAATCCGTTAGAAAAACACAAATCAGAATGAAAAAATCTATTTTATAGTTGCATTTTTAATAAAAAAGTCCGAATATTGCTTATGTAACGTTAAAGTTTATGGCTCGTCCACATACACCTAACTCCACAAGGCCAGAAATGGTCGCCACGTTCTTAGAAGAATTTAAACAACAGGCAAAGGAGTTGGGCGTTATTTTCTATCAAAGAAAAAAGAATCTACAAGCTTTACTCGATTTGGAACTCAATCCTTCACAGCGAGAAAAGGTCTTGAATCAACTAGAGGTTGGAGATTTTTACAAAGGCCCCAAAGAAGATGGTATTGTAAAGGGGACGTTATTTTGGGAATTTGGACGAGTTGTAAAAGGAAACGTAATCTATATCAAGATTTCACTTGGAGTAGAGGGAAAACCTGTAAGATGTATATCATTTCATCCTGCAGCACGTGAAATTACGCATCCCTTCAAAGTTCAATCTATCAGTTGAAATCAAGGATAAGTATGAGAAACAGGGAGTGTCATGAAGGAAAATAAATCAATAGAAGGGCGTGAGATGAAGCATGAGTCGATCAAACTGGTCTTCCGAAAGGAAGAGTTTGAGGTGTGGCAGGCCTATTATGTAGATCCTGATACAGGAAACGAGTTTACTGACAAGGAACTGGATCGACTAGCTACGCAGCAAGCGCACAATCAATACAGAGAGCAACATCACATTCCCTTTCCCGATGAGATCCTCAAGATCCGTCAGCGCTATGGCCTCTCTGCTTCCAAAATGTCAGAGGTCCTAGACTTAGGAGCCAATAGTTACCGTAACTACGAGCATGGAGAAGTGCCTAGTTTGGCCAATGCCAAACTCATCCGACTGGCAGCGAATCCCGAAAATTTCCTTCGGTTCGTCAAAGAAAAACAACATGCCTTCTCTCCCAATGGCTATAAAAAGGTACTCGCCAAAATTGATAGCTTGATGGAGGAAGACAGACTGAGTAAAGTGGTAGAATATATCTGGAACTTCCACATGGAAGCCAATGCATATACAGGCTATGTCAAGCCTAGCTTTGAGAAAGTTGCCCAGTTTGTTCTATTTTTTGCCCAGCAAGATCAGCCACTCAAGACACGCCTCAATAAGCTCTTGTTTTACAGTGACTTCCTACACTTTAAGCGCACGGGCTTCTCCATCTCTGGTTGTAACTATCGCGCAATTCCCTTTGGACCCGTTCCCTCTCACTTTCATGAGTTGTTTGGCGTACTGCAAACAGAAGATTACATCAAAATAGAAGAAGAGCTATTTGACCACGGAGGCATAGGAGAACGTTTCCTTCCCTCGCAAAAATTTGATCCTTCTCTCTTTTCTGAAGAAGAACTTCAGCATATGCATGAGGTCGTCAAAGCCTTCAAAGATACACGAACAAGAGAACTAATAGAGATTAGCCATGCCGAAAAAGGCTGGATAGACAATCAGACCAATCGCAACTTGATCAGCTACCAAGATTATGCTTTTGCACTTCATGCTATGAAATAAGCCCCAGGCATAGCGCATTTGTCTGCGCTTTAGCCCAATAATTTGATCCATAATTTTTCCACCCTTGACCCAGTCAATGGCAGGAGTTGGAATCCTTTGTCTCTAATGTATACATGAATCACAACTACTTACTTACATCAAATCATACACAGGTATTACCTCCTGCTCCCTACACACAACCCCCAAAAAGGTGCACACAACAAGAGAGACAAAAAATATAGTTATAGGATCTACACAAAATTTGATACTTGGATAAGATACTCGTACTCGATCAGCCCTTTTTTCCAAAAGAGGTTCTAGGGTGGATCCATCACAAAAACGACACATACAATTAACCCTTGACTAAAAAGAAATACATGATTTTGTCTTTACATATCGCTAAGATTTGGAGAGGTTTTGGAATACTGATGAGCGGTGTGTCTGTCTGGTTCATCATATCGGCCACGAGCTTTCAAAGCATAGAGACAGATCTTTCGACATACTATCGTGTGGATTCTCCAGCATGGAGAGTGGTCAATGACGGTCTAGTGAAGCTCTGGCTGCCTGATCATGTCCTGCCTGTTCCTCAATTTACTGGTCAGCGCTTGAGTCCAGGCTCATTCTACGCCAAATACCAGGACGCATCAGGCGATTTCACGGTCTACATGGAGCATCTCCAGACAGAAGTGGCGCAAAATGATCTACCGCTTGTACAGCAGAAAATGGTGCGCAATCTAACAGCCAAACGAGGAGTAGAAGTGATTGAACAACGAATGGTGACACAACAAGACGTCCCTAAGGTCTACCTGAGGCTGCGTAAGCCAGACCTATTGAGTGCTACCTATACCGAGCTATCTATCTCGACTATTCAAGGCCGTCTCTTTGTCCTTAGCTGCTCATATCCTGCTCATAAAGCAGATCAATGGAAAACCACTGCATTAAAAGTCCTCTCCTCATGGAAGGAAGTGTAAGTCAAACGCAGGATAACGTCATCCTGTAAAATATAAGCTGAAATGCCATAGGCAGACCAAACATAACATGAGACAAATACTACTGATAAAGACCATCGGTTTCAGTCTCGTGTCTTGCACTAGGTAAATACTCCTGTGCCATGCTGTCTGTCTCTCTAAGATATGAATTAGGGTCGTTCTTTTCATATGTACAAAAGCCGCTACACCCTTTGGCAAGCGGCTTTTTTTGTTGTTTCGCGAGCAAAAGGTCTAACCCCTTAAACCCTCTGCCCGCGCAAACAACATTCATCATGAAAACCCTATTTCTTCTAAAAAGTGATCGACAGTCGCTACGCATCCACACCTTTCTCTCTCACATTTCCCACTATCCCTCTCATCATTTGCGACTGCCGCACCACCTGATATATCGTTATAGCTGGTCAAGATCTGACCTACTCTTATCACACAGAAAATACGATGGCTAAGCGATGGCAATGCGTTTGGCACCTGGTTCCAATGCTGCTTCTCGCTTAGGTAAAGCCAGCGTCAAAACACCTTGCGCGTAATTTGCCACGATTTTGGTGACATCTACTGTTTCAGGTAAGGTGAACGAACGCTCGAATGAACGAGCCGAAAACTCTCTACGAAGGTACTTTGTGGAGGCCTCCTGCTGTTCGTCCCCTGTATGCGATTGCACTTTCAATACATTTTTCTCTACTTCTACCTTGATATCTTCTTTCTTAAAGCCTGGAACAGCTAAGGCCAGTTCAAATCCTTCTGCATGCTCTTTGATGTTAATAGAAGGGCGCATTTGAGTAGATCCATCATAGAAATCCGATCCAAAAAATTCCTCAAAAAGACGAGAGAATGAAGGAAAAGCTGTTGGAGAATAGTTACTTGGGTATCTCATTTTGCTATTTTTTCGTTTTAATTATACATCAACCTATAGTCAAGTCTCGTGCCTTTTTCATTTTTATGCCATAATGGCATTTTTCTATAAATGGACAACTAAATAATGTGACATTTTGTCGCGATCGCGGTTTTATTCTATTACACTATAGATGATAGATCCTCTGTAAAATGGAGTGAATAGGTTCCTAGATCCTTACTAAATTTATCTGCCAAGGAAAAGACCATGATGAGAAGATTAAACATGGTCTAAGAAGAAAAGTAAACGTATACTTTTTTCAGGTAGGAAATTTATTTAGTTTAATTAAGACTCTTGAAATTCAGGCGCCTACCTCTGTTTGTTACAGCGTGCTCCTTTGCTAGCCCTATTACCCCCTATGAACTGTGGTTATGCTGAAGATTTTATATCTGGAAGATAGCGAGATAGATGCTAAACTGATTCGTCGCGCTTTGCAAGCCGATGACATCCAAGCAGCTTGTACAGTCGTCCCCTCCAAGCAAGAATTTGAAGCTTCCATCGAGGACTTCGATTTTGATTTGGTATTTGCCGATTACAGGCTGCCTGGATTTGATGCCATGCAAGCATTGGACCTACTGAAAGCTCGTAAGATTGATGTCCCATTTATCTTGATCTCG
Organism: Bacteroidota bacterium; assembly: GCA_039820545.1. Taxonomy (GTDB): domain Bacteria; phylum Bacteroidota; class Bacteroidia; order J057; family J057; genus JALEFZ01. The sequence continues at coordinate 38,210 of JBCBPW010000032.1, forward strand.
GGGGCAATCGGTGAAGAACGTGCTGCCGAAGTACTCAAAGCTGGTGTAACCGATTATGTACTCAAAGATCATCTGGCACGTCTGGGTCCTGCTGTCTTTCGCGCACTAGAAGAGGAACGCAAGAGAACCCATCAAAAAGAGATAGAAAAGGAAATCCAGCGCTACACCCACCTGTGGTCAGATGCAGAAACTTTAGGCAAAATGGGGGCCTTTCGCTGGACACATACGAGCGATGCCATCTACTGGACACCTGGGATGTATCGGATCTTTGAGGTAAACCCTGGAGAGTTTACAAGCACCGTAAAAAATGTCTTAAAGAAAATCCATCCTGATGATCGAGAAAGAATAGTCAAACAAGCTACTGCGGACCCTCTCGATATGAATTTCATCTTCAGGATTAAACTCAAGGATGAAGGCTTGAAATACCTGCGTACGCAAGGTACAGTCACGACCTCTGAAGACGGAAATATCGAAAGCGTCCAAGGAATCGTGCAGGATGTGACAGTACAACACATGGCGGAAGAAGCCGTAAAATTGCTCAATGAAGAGCTGGAAGAAAAAGTACATCACAGGACCAAAGAATTAGAGGATCTCAATCTTTCTTTGAAGCGAGAGGTAGAAGAGCACAAACGAACAGAGCGCCTCCTCAGACATAGTGAAGAAAAATACAGACTAATCTCTGATTATAGCTCAGACCTCGTTGCCCTACACGGACTCAATGGAGAGATTCTTCATGCCTCTCCCTCCTCTGAGGAGATCCTGGGATACCATCCTGTAGAAATGATCGGGATGTCTCCTTTAGTCTTGGTACATCCTGATGATCGCCATAAGCTCATCGCAGGGCTTAAACAAGCACTTAAGAGCGGCCAGACTTTCGTCAAAATAGAAGGTAGATACCTGAGTAAGGATGGAAAATTTATCTGGATGGAGAGTGCCATACGGGCCATCACCAATGAAAAAGGAGAGATCGTCCAAGCACAGACCTCCAGTCGAAATATATCTGCAAAAAAAGCGTCCGAAGCCCAGATGCGGCGTGCACTCCAGCAAGAAAAAGAACTGAGTGAGCTGCGTTCGCGCTTTGTCTCCATTGCCTCCCATCAGTTTCGTACCCCTTTATCTGTCATCCGCTCCAATGTCGAGCTACTCGAAGAGATTTATGGCCAGTCGATTCGTCCTGATCACGCGCACAAATTTTTAAATATTCATGATCGAATCGAACATGAAATCGATCGCTTGATTCACCTGATGGATGATATTTTGATTATGGGTAAACTCAATGCAGGCAAAGTAACAGCTGAGCTAGAACCCATTGATCTTGAAGAGGCCATCAAGAATATCTGGGAGCGAGAGTTTTTGCAAGTAGACAAGGACCGTCAAATTATCATACGCACAGAAGGCATAAGACAGCTTGTCTCGCTAGATCATAGCTTATTTGAGCATATACTGGTCAATCTCTTGACCAATGCCTATAAATACTCTGAAGGTGCACATCCTCCCGAGATTCATACAGCCTATCATCATGACGCTGTTGCTATTTCTGTAATCGATTTTGGTATAGGGATTCTAGAGGAGGACCTTCCATACCTATTTGATTCATTTTATCGGGGGAGCAATACCCAAAAGATTCCTGGTACAGGTCTAGGATTAAGTATTGTCAAGGAATTCGTAGAGATCAATCAGGGCCAGATCTTTGTAGATTCTACGCTCGAAGAAGGCTCAACTTTTACCATTAAGTTTCCACTGGAAAAAAAGCAGGACTATGCAGGAACACTCGATTAGTTATACAGATCCCAAAGCTTCCATTCTGGTCATTGAGGATGAGCCCCATCTGAGAGAGACGATCAAGGATATCCTAAGTTTCGATGGCTACAAGGTCATAACGGCTAAAAATGGTAGAATCGGAGTAGAAAAAGCCGTGGAGCATATGCCTGATTTGATTGTATGCGACATCATGATGCCTGAGAAAGACGGGTATCAAGTCATACAAGAAGTCAGAGAGATACCCGATTTGGATATGGTTCCTTTTATCTTTCTGTCAGCCAAATACTCACCCGCTGATCTACGCAAAGGGATGAATCTCATGGCAGACGACTATCTCGTCAAACCTTTCCGAAATAAAGATCTCCTGGATGTGGTAGCGACACGATTGAATAAGATCCAAAATCTCAAAAAATCTTTTGACAACATCAACGATAAGCTACGCGAGCGAAGACGGCAGCTGAGAGAATACAGCTTCATCACCTCCCACCATATCCGAGGCCCTTTGTGCAATATTTTGGGACTCGTAGATATCATGCAAGAGCAACCCGATCTTAGCAGCCATCCGCTGATTCTGATGCTCAAAAATGCGGCCTTTCAGTTAGACTCTGAAATCCGGAAGGCAAATGAAGTCCTCGCACTTTCTTCTCAAGAGAGCAACGATCTAATTGTCCCCCAAACAGAAGAGTAAGTCGCGTCCCAAGAATATTTTCGCCTTTGGATTCGCCCCCTATCGATCAACTGCCTTTGCAAGTCAGAATCCCCATAAAGCCGTACCATCGCTTGTGCAAGCTGCTCATAATCAGAAGGAGGGACAAGAATTGCCGTGTCCCCTGCTACCTCTGGAAGCGAAGTCTTGTTGCTCGTAATCACAGGAATATCACTCTCCATAGCCTCCAAAATCGGAATGCCAAAGCCCTCTAAATGCGGCACATAGATAAGCCCATTCGAAGCCCCATATAACTGAGCTAGGACCTCATCCGAGACAAAACCAGAGAAAATCACATCTTCCTTGTGCTTCATCTGTTCATAGACTGCAACCGCCGCATCATATTTCCACGCTTTCCTCCCCACAATGAGAAATTTCATCGGACTCTCTACCTCCGATTTGAATCGATCAAAAGCTCTCAGTATACTCTCGATGTTCTTACGTGGATGTATGCTCCCCACATAATGAAAATAGGGCGCACCTCCAGTATAGGTATCTCGAATCTCCTGCTGCTTTTCTACAGATAAGGGACAAAAGATCTCCTTTGCCCCATTGTACACGACATCTATTTTAGAGGGAGAAATATCATATTGCTCCTGAATATCTTGCTTACTAAACGCTGAAACTGTCAAAATACGGGTAGCGAGCTGCGCATAACGAGGAGAATAATGCCGACAATACCAGGAAGCGAATGGCGCAAGATCTTGGGGAAAATGCTCATAGGCCAAGTCGTGAAAAACAGGAACCTGGGGGATCTTATCGTAGGTACTGAGGTAAAATTCAGGCGAAAAGAACAAATCTGCCTTCACTTTTTTCAACATGCGAGGAAGCTGTACATGAAACCATGCATACCACAGGATGGGATGACGAGAAGGGGGAGGAATCACATAGCCTTTGACATTGGAGCCAAAAATAAACTGTGGATCGAAAGGACGATCGAAGAAGAAAGAAAACTGAACTTCAGGATGTTGCTGCGTCATACGAAGGAGTACCTCGTAGGCAAACCTGCTGATACCTTCTACTCTTCCAGGTAAAAGAAGGCGTGTATTAACAGCTATATGTGGCATAAAATCAGGATTCATGAAGGACAAATTTGGGGAAAGGTGAGGAGGAGAAAAAAGAATCTGCTGAAAATCTCATAGTAGCCTGTATATTCAGGACTGGATTCTTATCACTAGGCTACTGACTACTATTATCTCATGGCGACCTTTTCTTCCAAACTCCCCCAAACAGGCGTGACTATATTCACTGTCATGTCTCAGATGGCACAAGCCCATCAAGCCATCAATCTATCCCAAGGATTCCCCAATTTCGATGGGGATGCGCGCCTGATCCGATGGGTAGAAGAGGGCATGCAAAAAGGGTTTAATCAATATGCTCCGATGGCGGGTCTTCCTGCCTTGCGTACACAGATCGCCCGCTGGGCTGATCATTTCTATGGCGTATCATTGGATCCCGATCAGGAAATCACTGTGACAGCAGGTGCCACAGAAGCTCTGATGTGTAGCATGTTGGCTTTGATCCATCCAGGAGATGAAGTCATTGTATTTGAGCCTGCTTATGATGCATACATTCCTGCGATCCAGTTGGCAGGCGGCACTCCGATCAGGATAGAAATGCGCCCTCCCGACTACGCCTTCGACTGGGAGGCTGTACGCCAGACAATTTCTCCCCAGACCAAAGCCATTCTTGTCAACTCCCCCCACAATCCTTCGGGAACCACCTGGAAAGAAGAAGATTTAGAAGCACTCAAGCATATAGCGCTTGCATATGACTTGATTGTCATCAGTGATGAGGTCTATGCGCATATGGTTTTTGATTCAGCAAGACATCATAGTGTGCTCAATATTCCCGAGCTTGCAGATCGACGAGTGGTTACCTACTCTTTTGGCAAAACCTTGCATCATACAGGTTGGAAAGTAGGCTATGCTCTAGCCCCAGAGTGGCTGACAGCAGAGATTCGTAAGGTACATCAGTTTGTGACGTTCTCCGTCAGCACGCCTTTCCAGTACGGAATCGCCCAGTACCTCGAACACTGTTTGGAGGATTTGGAGGGCTTAGGAGGATTCTTTCAGCGCAAGCGAGATTTATTTTTATCCCTCATGGAAGATACCCCTTTTGAGCCATTGCCCAACCAAGGAACCTATTTTCAGACTATGCGATATGATCAACTCTCCGATGAGCCCGATCATGAGTTTGTAAAGACTCTGACCAAAGAAGCAGGCGTAGCAGCCATACCTATCTCTGCATTTTATCAGGAAGGGACGGACCATGGAGTGATTCGCTTTTGCTTTGCTAAGGATGAAACAACTCTAGAACAGGCCGCCATACGCTTAAAAAAATGGAGGGCCTGATGCTTGAGGAAAAATAGCTTACCAATCAGGTTTTTTACTTTTGCGAGGCTGGTTGCTAGGCTTTTTACGTAGCTGCTGAATGAATTGAGGATTTTCGCGCTTCATCTTCTCCAATACTTGTCTTGCAAGGGGAAGCGGCAGGGTGTCATTGCCCACAGGCATAGCCATATCGGGAGCTGTCCCAGGCACAGGCTGTGTGTAGCCCTCTATCAGGCTCTGGATGAGGGCCTCGTCACTTTCTGAAGGCGGATCGAGCATGTCGTCCACATTCTTTATCTGTTGCTTTTTCAAAGCTTCTTCCTGCTCTTGGAGAAACCGAGAAGTGATCTCATAATTGTATCGCGCTTTCTCATTTTTGGGATCGAGGATCAGCGCGCGTCTGAACAAATCCAGCGCATCATATTCTTTTCCCTGATCTGAGAGCATAATGCCCAGCTGATTGGCAGCCAATGAACCTGCCACCTGATCATTCCCCTCCATCGTCAATCGAAACTGTCGGACAGCATCCCGTATCGAATCCATCGCCAAGAAACTCTGCGCGAGGTTATAGCGGATCGTTCCTCCCATTTCAGGGTAGGCAGACAAGGCGTCAAAATAAGCTTCCACACTACTTGGGTAGTCTTGGGCTTCATATGCCTGTTGAGCCTTTTGCAAGACTCCTCCGCCTGCAAAAATCCCTACTACCAGTAATGCGCCAATGATGCTTCCTTTCATGCTATACTTTTCGGATCGGCATGATAAACATGCTCGCGACCAATAATACTACCGATATAAATATAAATACCTGAAACTGATTGTTCTTTACCTGTTCTATACTTGTCTCAAGAGCAGAAGCCGTAATATCATAGATCTGCCCTTCCAATTTTTCTGTACTCACCATATCCTGATCAATCCTCAAGTATTCCGTCCCAAAGGCTTTCCCAATTTCTCTCAAGGCGTCATCTTCCAATCTTGAAATGACCACCTCACCATCTTCCTGTCGCTTGTAACTGGGATTGCTACTTTGAATCGACACGGGGATCGGCGCTCCTTCATCTGTTCCAATCCCAACCGTAAATACTTTGATACCTTGTCGTTTCATCCGTTCTATGAGGGAGGCGTAAGAGTCGCCGTGATCCTCTCCATCTGAAATGATAACTACTGCGCGGCTAATCTGTTGGGATTCCATCTCGATATGGTTGAATCGATCTAAGGCAAGTGCCAGCGCATTACGAAACTGTGTCCCCGTCTGTGTGAACTGCTCCGTCTCGGCCATTTGAATAAATAGCTTGACCGCCTCATGGTCTTGTGTCAGAGGACATTGAACATAGGGGTTTTCTGTAAACAAGATCAAGCCCAACTTATCTCCCTTGAGCTGGTCTACCAGCTTTTGCAGCTCCATTTTTGCCCGCTCCAAACGAGTGGGTTGTATGTCTGTTGCGTTCATACTAGCGGAGACATCCAAGAGCAGATAGATCTCCCGTCCCATGATATTAACTTGCTCTTCTGAAGTTGATTGGTATGGACCCAATAAAGCCATAAAAAGCAATACAAAGGCAAGTGCACGCATCCCAAATTTGAGTAACGGAAAACTTCGCTCGTATTGATCTTTGCTAAACCATGTAAAAATGATTTGACTGACACGTTTGTACACGAGGTACATAATTCCCAAACTCACGGGAATTCCAAGCATCCAAATCCAATATTCTGGGAAAGCAAACTTCACGTAATTCTATCTATTATCTTCCACCCGCTTCATACGGCCACTAGGATTAATATAATGAAAAATGTAGGGCCATATGAAACTTATCACGAAATCTTGAAGCTAGCCAGTATTTATATCCTATCCTGTACAGCAATAGTCCAGCGACGTATCCAGCTGAAAATGGTCGTCAACTAGCTCAAGCGATTCCTTCTTTTCTGAACCAATTAAGTGAAATTCTACTTGTATAAATTTAGTAGATGTTCCAACAAGCAATTATAAGGGATAAAAGGTAGTGGAATGTTGAATCTTATTCAACTGATCCTGATCGGGTCCACTTTTGCCTTAAATGCTCGCCTATAAGCTGAAGGCAAACGACTGTCATAAACAACCACAAACCAGGAAATAGTGCCTGCCACCAGTACATTTCCCGTGGGGTCGCTGTACTGATCAAGACCCCCCAACTAACTTGTGAGTCTATAACTCCTAGGAAACTCAAGTTTGCTTCCAAAATAATGATCCCACTAAATCCTAATAGCAACTCTCCAATAATAGGTCCAACTACATTGGGGATAAGATGACGCCAGAGAATCTGAAAGGGAGGAATACCCAGTGCCTCTGCAGCTTGTATGTAAGGCATATTTCTTTCTCTTAGAACTTCTCCACGAACCAGGAGCCCTACCCCTGACCAGCCTGTCAGTCCTACCAACAACATGACAAGTCCCAGACTTCTTTCCTTCAAGATAAGGGTAAGGGTAATAATCAACAGTAATCCAGGTAGTGCTCGGATTAGCTGCATCAACCAGAGCAGCACCGAATCTACAGGAAAATATCGCTGCCCCTCTCCCTTCTTTATGAAAATTTTACTCAATCGAAAACTCAAGAATGAGAGGACAAACGCACTCACCAAACACAAAAAGAAACCACCTAAAAAGGCTGCTAGTCCCTGTTCTGCCAGTGCTTGTAAATCATAGCGCCAGATATAAAAACTGTAAAAGTAGATAAGCGGAAGGGTCGTGAGAAGAATAATCAGTCTAGGTAGGCTAAACTTTATACTATGATCTCCCCAGTATCCTGAGATACCACCGATCACAAATCCCAGCAAGCTGATAATCAATAAAGTAAAAAAAGCTGCCATCAGAGACTGCCTTCCCCCATACAAGATAGCACTTAGCAGGTCTACTTTCCCCACTCGCTTCGTAGTAGTTCCTAAAATGTGAAAGGCACCCGTCTGTGCATCCCTCTTGAGGGGAGCCAATGTTGAATCCACCTTAAAACGATCGATTCCTGGAAAGGGAGGATAAATCGCTGTGGAAGTGTCGTAGGGGGCCTCTTGATGGGAGGAGTTGAACAAAGGAAAAACCCTACCTTCTACCGATTGGGCCGTGTACGGAAGGGGGCTTGCCAACCATGGAGCCAAAAGAGAAGTCAAAACTATAAAAGAGAGTACATACACAGGTACTCTCACGTTTTGGCTTTTACTTTTCCTCCACGCTACGAAACGCTGTATGATTTTTTTCATAGGCTCCCCTCCTTTTTGAATGCTCTTGGATCAGCCCATGCACGAAGAATGTCCCCGATAAGTTGACCCAAGATGGTCAATAAACCAATCAGACAGAAGAATAGAACGATGGCATAGATATCGGAGCCATTGCTTGAATTGATAATCGCTTTGCCGATTCCTGGGATACTGAAAATGGTTTCGATGATGACAGACCCTGTAAATAGTCCAGGAAAGGCCAATCCAAAAGCCGTGATGATGGGACTTAACGCGGGGCGTAAGCTATGTCGCCAGAGAGTTTGACGTTTGCTGAGACCTTTGGCGCGTGCCGTACGAATGAAATCCCGCATCTGTAAGTCAAGCAAACTCGCACGTAGCAATCGAGTCAAAGCAGTCAGCATGCCCAACACATAAGCGAGTATCGGGAGGACCATCGTAGAAGCTTCGTGAAGTCCTCCTATGCTGCTGTCATAAATGGGAGGAAGGATAGGACCTGAAAGAAAGATGAGTAGCAAGGTCGCAAGCCAAAAACTAGGAATGGCATCCAGCATGAAAAGTGCAGTCGAAACGGCTTTATCTTGCCATTCATAGGCTTTGGATACAATCCAGACAGCCAGTAAAATCGACAGGCCAAAGCCCAATACAAACGCCCAAATTGTGAAACGGAAACTCACTGCCATTTGTGCGGCTTTGTTTTGTGTGACAGGGAGCTGGGTCTGCTTACTCAATCCAAAGTCAAACTCTGTCATGATACCTACGATCCAAATGTGATATCTATTCCCTAGCCCGTGCCAGATAATCTGGGGAAGGTAATTTTTCCATCTGGTGGTCTCCTTCCTCAATCTATCATAGTCTTGTAGGGCTTTTGCCAAAGCTGTCTCTATGCTGGTATTTTCCACTAGCTTTGTGCGTTGTGCTTGAATAGATTCCAGACGAAAGGTATGAAGTGCAAGTTTTTTTTCACTGAGCAAGCTGCCTAAGCTCGTAAAACTGGATTTGTAAGCCTTACGTGAGGCGAAGCTCATGGAGTCATCTTGCTGTTTAAATGCAACCTGATAGGCGCGCTGAAGCGCAAGAAGAGACTGCCTGTAGGTATGGATTAGGGTCCAGTTGCCCGTCTGGTGAAGCCAGTGACTGGCAGCTTCTCTGTGAGCGCGAAAAAGAATTCTATGCAGGGTATCGGGGCTAGAATAAGTCGTCAGTTCCACATAAAAAGCAGGTGTATCTAGATGGAGATCGCGTGCAAGGTTTCGATAGGCATAGGCTTGGGCTTCGGCCGTACTGGTAATGTCTGGCATTGTCTGCTCTAGAGGATCTTCGGGATGCCATGCCTGTATCATGAACCCAATCAAGGAGATGAGGATCAAGCTTGGGGGCAACAAAAGGAGTCTTCTCAGGACATATCGTCTCACAGTAGTCTGTTTAGGTGAATCGGCTGATTTGAGTGGGGGTATTCAGTCGAGTGTTTATCTTATAAGCTGGCTGTTGGTATAGGACAACCCGTCATTAACATATTAAGAATTTTATATTTAGAATAATAAAGTGGAATGAAGGAAAATGGAAAAAATAATGAAGAAAGAAAAAACATCTTACGGTGGGTATCGTAACACATAGACACTCGGCTCAAAATATTTGAAAAAATATTTGGCAAAAGAATCAACGTTTGTATCTTTGCCGAGCAAACCCGGTGAGGTGGGTGAGTGGCTTAAACCAGTAGTTTGCTAAACTGCCGTACGGGCAACCGTACCGCGGGTTCGAATCCCGCCCTCACCGCAAAGAAGCTAGCAGAGGCTAGCTTTTGTGGTCTAAGAAAGTTTCGGGACAGATGTTCCGTAGATTGAAATAATGGTATTCGAGGTGTAGCGCAGCCCGGTTAGCGCACCTGCTTTGGGAGCAGGGGGTCGCAGGTTCGAATCCTGCCACCTCGACAACTTAAGAGAGTTAGATACTTACATTCACTCTCTGTTTTTAGCTCTTTTTGGTCTCATAGCTCAACTGGATAGAGCAGCTGCCTTCTAAGCAGCAGGTTCCAGGTTCGAGTCCTGGTGGGATCACTGAAATCGCTTGATACGTAGAGTATTGAGCAATTTTTTTGTTTTTCCTTATACCATTCCTACTACATGAGCTGATACGGCCTGTATCAATCGGTCCCAATCAAAAGCAGGCCCAATATCCCACTTTCCTACTCCACGAAAGTTGACATGAGAACACACTCCGCGGTAATTGATCGCTTCCTTTGCCGTACTAAATATTTTGTACCGTTTTTCTTCGGGTAAAAAGGCTAAGGGGACCTGATACGTCCCCGAGAGATACCTCAATAGTATGGCTAAGCTATCATACTGGGCAGAGGTAAAGGTCGCAAAATATACATGCTCTCGATAGGGTTGTGAGATTTTTTGATAGGCCTCATGGTCGTTAAGACTGCAATATATCTTAACTGGTCCCTCGTTCCCCGTCTCTTCATTCAAAAGACGCGAATAGACCGTTTCCAAATTTCCCTCTTTCTCTACTAAATACCCAATATTTGAAAGCTCAATCCCGATTGAAGATTTACTCATGGATTCATTAGTTCCTCTCGCTCCAGGTCCCAAATGATAAGACCATTCACTAGATGGGAATAACTGGTAAATGGTACCATCTCTAGCAATCACAAATGGGACAGATACATGCCCCCTTTTCTTGTTAGTCAACGACGCAATGTCTCCAGGTAAGTAACCTGCTGTAAAATGTAGAGTAATTCTCTTTTTCTGAGTTTTTCGCGCATAGTAATAGCCTCGAAAACCATCCGCTGGCTGACATAACACATATTCCATCTTATCTTGACTTCCGGGGATTCTAATGGAATGCGGATGAAGTGTATAACGCGAACTTGTCTTCCCTGATTTAAAATCACGTTCTGTATCAGCTATCTGATGGTACATTGCTTAGAATAAATGGTGAGAAATAGATACTGCATCTTTTGCAGCTATAACGGATTTAAGTTAAACAATTTCATTCCTCTTTGCACCCGTAAAAGTACGGTAACATTATTCATTCTGACTGAGCTTTCTTCCTAGATTTATAGAATAATCATATTCATTGCTATACGTAAGCCTATATCATACGTACGTACAATCTACATCCCCCAAAACCAAAAGGTACCAACCGCAGCCACAGCTACCATTGGTACCTCAAAATTATCTCAATTAATCAATTATCTCGCGATGATCATTTTCTGTGTCTCCTGGAAGCTGCCAGCCTGAAGGACAGAGAAATAAATTCCGTTGGGGAGATCTCTTCCGTCGAACTTGACCTGGTGCTGCCCTGCTGTCTGTAGGTTTTCGTCTAGCAAGGTGGTCACCTTTCTTCCCGTTGCGTCATAGATGTGCAAGGAAACCGAACGCTCCGTATCCAATCGGTAGGAAATCTGTGTGACTTCTGAGAATGGATTGGGCTGGTTAGATAAGGAAGCATGGAATACCTGATCGAGTAGCGATAGGCTTTGCTGATTATGCTCCTCGATATCTTGTGAAGATAGCTCTTGCGCCATCCGATTCATCGAAACCAAATAAGCGTCTGTAGGAAGGAAATCTACGTCTTCTACTTCGAGACGGTACTTCGGCTCTATAGGTGAAAAACCAATTGTCACTCTGAAACGCTTGCGGGTCTCTCTCCAAGAGATACATTCATTCCAGATGCCATGCTTGATGTAGTACCATTCGTTGACGACCAAGTTGTTGCTGAAAGAAGCGGTGGTAGAAGTACAGCACTGGATCGGATTGCCTGGTACTTGGCTGTTGCCACTTGTGCTACCGCCTGGCGCATAGAATACATCCCACCAGTGATTGACGAATACAGGGTTTGAATTGGCCTGGGTGTTGGCCGTGACATTGCCTGCAAAGTCACTACTTGCGGAGAGTGAGAAAAGAGTAGAGTAACCAGATGTAGTACAACCTGTCAGCTCAAAGTCGTCTAGGAATACATAGGATGTACCCTGAGTCGTGATGCTACAAATTGGATTACGGTCTACTACAGGCCTAAACCAGAGTTGGCTATAGTTGCTGCTGGGCGTAAAAGTAACGCTGACAGATTGCCAACCCGTGATTCCGCTCATATTGTGCGTCTTGACGATCTGATCGCTACCTGAAATCGCGGGTAATTCCTCTCCTGCTGGGCATCCATTGGTACCTCCCGACTGATTAGGTCTTCCATTTGTTAGGATCCATTGGGACTTTGAGGAATGACAAGATGATGTTGAAGCATTCCAACGGATGTCATACGTGATGGTATATGTCTGCCCCGCCTGGAAGTTATAATTCAACGCAATGCTTTCTGCACGGTGAGGCGCAGAAGTACAGTTAAACCCATCATACTCTGTGTACATTCTCGCATAGCGGACACCCTGTGTAGGCGAAATTCCAGGTGAATTGGATTGTATATCAGCAGTACCTGAGACGTTGGTCCATGCAGGGAAGCATCCTACAAAAAAAGGTTGATTTAAATTGCTACAGGTGGAGGTTTCAAAGCCTTCGGATACCAATTGCCCATAGGCAGCAGGCAAAGAAACCAACAGGAGCATGCCCAGAATGAGGGTTGCAGTTTTTTTCATGATAATGGTGTGGTTAGAGTTAAAATGAAACAATAGAATCCTGGCCAGCTTCCTAGGTTAAGCCAGCAAAAAAGTGATTCGAATCATCAGCCATGCTTTAGAGGGAGAGTTCCTCAAAGCTATTCTGAAAATGAAAATATGTACTCACAGTATGTAGGATGTAGAATTCCCTATCTGAATCCAGGGGTTTAGAAATGCGATGTTTGTCGTTTTTTATGACCGTTTACGCAAGAGTTGGGGATTTTTTTGGGGAAAATAAGCTAATGAGATCTCGTATAAAATATTTCATATCTATTTTTTTAAATATATGATTTTATTCCGACAAAGCAATCATTCGAAATAAAAATGAACAAAATCGTGAAGAATTTCATTTTACTTAAACTTGAGTTAACGTATGGTCAATAAGTGTAAGCTTTGGGCTTATGCGTCAGATGGAGTGATTCTAGACAAAGTGTATATCCACTCCCCCCCTGTCTCCCAACATGGCGGTACATTTTCAGGTCTCTAGCCCTCTCCCTCTCACATCACCAACCTTAAAAAGAAGGTCACAAAGCCCAGCAAAAATAAAAAGGCCCCTACCAACAAAAAGCCAAACTTCCGCCTGACGATTTGCTTGTGCATCCTCCTGTAGTCGTCGGTGGAGTCGGGGATGGAAAAGTAAGAGGTAGGCATGATGGCCATGAAGGTCACGAGGATTGCCACCAACCAAAATCCCAAGCCCCAAAGGAGCTGATGAGAGGGACCATAGTCCTTGATGGCGAGCGCGGGTTTTTCCAGGCCAAGCATGATGCTGAGGGAGAGGGAGAGCATGGTAGCGAGGAACTTGGCCGCATCTTCTATCCGCTCAGGTACCTTCTGCGCTTCGGACCAGCGATGGGCTTGCCAGCTTTCATCCTCAGGGGTGAAAGGCAGGGAGACAGGTTCGGTAGGTGTGTGGGGATCTGTGGACATGGGATCAGGGATTGAGGTGAGATTGGATCTGCTGGAGGAGCTGGGCGAGCTGCGCTTCATCAGGCAACTGGTTTTGCTGGGCAACTTGATAGGCACCCTGTATAAAGGGAAGGGCTTCTTCAAGCATTTCATTCTGTACAAGTACCTGCCCCATATAGCTTCCGATGTGATAGATACCAATGGCATAACTTACTTCATGGGCGAGCTTCCATGCTTCCATTTCGAGTTGCAGAAACTCTTGTGCAGCTCCCTTCGCCAGCGAAATCGTAGCCATATTATGCAAAGTGGGAATCATCCCCGCTTTATCTCCAATTTCTCTTTGAATCTCTAAGGATTGCTTGAGAAAGGTCAATGCCGTCTCGTACTCCCCTCGTGCGTCGTAAATCTGGCTGATATTATTGAGGGTGACTCCTTCACCCGCTTTATCTCCAATTTCTCTTTGAATCTCTAAGGATTGCTTGAGAAAGGTCAAAGCCGTCTCGTACTCCCCTCGTGCTTTAAGTAGTCAAGCAAAATGAATGTGGTAATCTTTACCCACACAATCGAGTATGGTTTCGAGATGCATTTTGAGGCTATCGGCAGAGATGTATGCTCCTCTAGGTATCCATAGATACTTGATTTTTTTCCAAAGCATTTCAATGTAATTGAGCTCTGGTGATGCTTTGGGTAGGTATTGGATATAGAGTTTTTTCTCTTTCCATTTTTGGGTTTGTTCTTTGAACTTTTGAGCTGTGTGAGTGGATGCTTGATCCATGATCACAATGGTCTTTTTCTGAGGGTTGAATTGATCAAAAAACTCAATCAGATCATCAGTTTTGGGTGCTTTATCCCTCATTTGATACTGAAACTGGCCTCTTCAATTGATCATTCCCATCACGGTAAAGTTTTTCCCTTGGGTGGCTGGGATGATTTGGTTCTGTCCAATTCTTTGCCAAGCATAAGGAACAACAGGCTGAAGACTAAAGCCTGCTTCATCAAAGAAGAATAGCTCGATCTCATTGTTGTCTTCCATTTGTTTGAGGAGACGAAGCTCTTCCTTGAAAAAAGCAAAAAGAACTTCATCTCGTCTGGGTTTGCAGGATTTACGCATTCGTTTCCAAACAAAACCTGCTTCTTTCAATATGCGCCCGATGGTCCAGACACTAACAGTCTTGTGAAACTTTTTGCTGACATAATCCAGCAGATCTGCTCGTTTTCGCACCACCGTCTCCGCAACAGATATCACTTTTTTTTTCTTCTGTGTTTAGTTTTGGGGGGCGACCTGGATGAGGTGCATCCACTAGACCATCAAAACTACCTGATTCCCAGCGATTAAACCAACTCGATATCGTATCTCGATCTACGTCAAAGATCAAAGCTAACTCCTTGATCTTTTTACCCTGCGAACTCAGGATAAGAGCATGGGCTCGATCTCGGACACGATAACGAGCATCTGTCTTTCGAATGAGATCTAATCTTGATTGGTCTTCAGAACTTAAGCGGATTATACGCATCGTTTTTCTGCAAAGTAAGCCTTTTAGGAAAATACCTGTTTTATTTTGCTCACCTACTTAACTGATATTACGCACGAAAAGTAATAATTTCTACTATAGAAAAGATAGTCGCGATGAAATCTGAGGAATTACTCTCTTTGTACATTGATTACCTGATGATTAGTACGGGTCAGGTTAGTGCTACAGGCTTATCACGTTTGTTGGATTCTAGCTTTAGCCATGACCAGATTACTCGTATGCTATCGGAGTCCTATGACTTGTTTACTGCTTCTGCATACTGGAAGCGAATAAAGCCCATCGTACGGAAGGTAGAGTCATCTGAAGGGATACTAATTGCGGATGATTTTGTATCAGAAAAACCTCATTCATCTGAGAATGAGTTGATCACCTATCACTACAGCCATTTACATGGGAAGCCTGTCAAAGGGATTAATATCCTTCATCTCCAATATAGCGTTGACTTTGAGGGCCAATTGATCAATCTGCCCGTGGGCTATGATCTGGTTCGCAAGACCGAAATGCGACCCAATCCAGAAACGGGCCAAATGGAACGATATAGCCCTAAGGATAAAAACGAGCGTTTCCGAGATTTACTCCATCAGACCCATTTCATGCATCATATTCCCTTTGAGTGGATTATGGCTGATAGCTGGTATGCCAATGTCAAGAACCTTCGTTACATCGTTGAGAAGCTCAAATCAATCACTTTGCCCTAAAGCAACAACTATACACTGCTTCCCTCAAAGAAGCATTCAAAGAACTTCAAGCACTGAAAACTTCGATTTCTAGTGCGTAACATCAGTTATTTAGTGAATCTGAAGGGTAGAATACGAGGAGTTACTGCAAATTCCAGTAAAAAATCACTTTAACCAATTATTGTTTTTTCCTTTTTTAATGATGTTTTTTGCTCAAAAGCCTACTGTATGAGATACCTCCTCCCT
Organism: Bacteroidota bacterium; assembly: GCA_039820545.1. Taxonomy (GTDB): domain Bacteria; phylum Bacteroidota; class Bacteroidia; order J057; family J057; genus JALEFZ01. The sequence continues at coordinate 54,186 of JBCBPW010000032.1, forward strand.
AGCTTAATTATTTGGATGAGCTCCCTATGTTTTGCTTTCAGCCAAGAACACTACCGAGCATTCAATGACTCAACCAGACCCTTTTTTGAGCAACAACTCACCTATTTTGATGCATGGCTCCAAGATAGAGGACTCGGACAGGTACTCGCGATCGAAAAGCTGGAAACCCGCCCCGATATGCTGACGGTTTTTTTATACCTGACAGCCGAAGATAAGGACTCAGCTGCCCTGGTATGGAAAGGCTTTGTGGAACAGTACGAAACCCAAATGGGAAGCGATCCCACCGAAGATATGCTCAATTACCTGAGTTTCCTGATGGAACAACCCCGCCGCCGCGTCACCATAGAACTATATGACCGAAAGGAAGACGAAGGGAGTCCCCTTTTCTATCTCGGGATCTTTTATGAAAATGGTCAGATCGAGACAGAAACTTCCGGAAGCATGTCCGAAACCCGAAAAATTGAAGTGCCACGCTTCAAACTGGGAGATATGTATGCAGCGGTGGATTTTTCGTTAGAAAATGAAGACCTGAAGAATAAATTATCCAAAAAGCTGATTCTGGATGAAATTCTCACTTATTGCCGGAAGTACTACAGGGAGCGAGGGGCTGAACTCTACGAAGAAAGGGATGGAGAACTCAGAATTGAAGTTCGTAATCTGGAGCGAGAGGTACTGAAGGACGTTTCTCCCGGAATTTTGTATACACTTTTTGGTCTGGCGCAAAAAGAACGATTGCTGTTTATTTTTGAGGTGGTAGAAAATAATGGGAATTTTGAAATCGAGATGGAACTTCACGGGATGTTTGGCTCTGGAATCTTCTCGATTACAGATAGTGGCTATCGCCCCATGGAACCCGACTACAAGTCGAATTTGAAACGGTATGCATCTAGGTTTCAGGCTATGCTGGCAGAAGAGGTTGAATCAACTTTTAGTAAAAAGAAATGACCGTAGGCAAATTTAAAAAGCGTATTTTCTGGTTTTTGGTGGGGAGTAAACTGCTAGTCCTAGCCTGCATATGGCTTTTTGTCAAAGGAAGTGTAAGCAATAGTGAAACCTGGACGGCGATGGCTATGGTATTGCCGCTTTTTGCAGCCTATATCTCCCCGCTATGGAAAGAGGTCACCTCCAACATCACTGAAGAAGAATCTCCCAACGAGCAGGAAAATGAAAAACTGAAAAGGCAGTTTGTCACAGTGTGCTACATTGCCTTTCCCCTATATACCTTTATCATCTTGATGGTGCTGACCTTGTTTGTGACGGGAGGACTGTTTGGGGGGGCAGGTGCGGTCATAGGAGAAGAACAACCTGATCGATCAGGTATCCTGGCAGCGATACTTGCGAGTGTGGAGTCCGCCTTCGGATTATATCTGGGCCCAGTGATTACGGCATTGACCCAAAAGCAGGAAAAGAATCCAAAGGAAGAGACTCGTAAGGAAGTAGGCAAACTGATCGAAGCACGTAAATATGCAGAAGCCCTGCAAAGGACAGGAATCGAAGATCCTCAATTCAGGGATTTGCTATCTGCCGTTACAGCAGATGAGACAGCTGAAACTCGTATATTGAGAGAGATTTATAAGAGGCTCGATTAAGCAATGAATTTAGTGATATAACGCTACCCTAAACACATAGACACAACGACAATATGAAACGCTTACTTCTTGTATCATTCGGACTTTTTTTCTTTGTGGGCTTATGGGCACAGGAAACCAAAGTTATTTATGGTGACAGCAAACCAGGACCTGTCTCCCTGGAAGCGGGAGATGGTGGAAACGCTGAAAGAAACGTAGCCAATAATCGAGTGACAGAGAAACCGACGATAAGGCTTGTGGGCACTTATGCCCCAACAGTGAATAATCCTCAAATTACACTAGAGGCTCTCATACAGTCACAAGGACCACTCATAGAAATAACGGTTTCCCAGAATGGCATCCAAAGAACAATTCCTCATGAACTGGGAGCGCTCAAATTTGACCTAAAGGAGTCCTATACATTGAAAAGAGGTAAAAATCGTTTTGTGATCAAAGCCATTAATGGTGCAGGCAAGACAGAATCCGAAGTAGTTTCTATTAATTTTATCCCCAAAGATCCTATCTATCAGCGAAAGGATTATGCCATTCTGTTCGCTACTGCCAAGTATGAACAGGGATCGGGCTTTGATAAGCTCCCTAACACAATCGAAGGCGTGGAATCCCTAAAGAAAGAATTAGAAGAGAAATATGGTTTTGATGAAGTAGTTGTGGTTCAGAATCCAACAAAGGCGGTCATTAGTAAAACCCTTATCCAGTTTGCCAAGCGGAAGTTTAATCCCTACGACCAGCTATTTATTTTTTATACAGGTCATGGGACGACTGATCAACTTGGTAGAGGTTATTTTGTCTCCTCTGAAGGGAGGACAACAGACCAATTTACTTCTCATAACGACTTCCTAGAAGTCGTAAACCTCATCAACTGTCCACACATCATGGTAGTAGCTGATGCCTGTTATAGCGGTAGGATGTCGCGATATGATAAAGGTTCCATGAGTGTATCTGATGATAAGCCTAAAAGGGGGAGCAGACTCTACCGAGAAAAAAATAATTATGAATTCATCAAAGCGATGCTAGATGAACAAAAGAAAACAAGGATCTTTATTGCGTCTGGATCTAATAAAGTTCCTTCCGGCATCAAAGGCCAATACACCCCCTTTATGTTCAAGTTCCTGGAATCATTTGAAAAAGCGAATCAAGATGATGAGTTCCTGGAATATGTAGAGCTCAAAAAATGGCTGAATAAACTCCAGGCTAGTACACCTGTGTATGGTGTTTTTGGAGAAGGGAGTCCAAACGGAACCTTCCTATTTATCAGTCAATAGTCCACTCTTCTGGGCGTGATGTATCAACTGCCACTGGAGAAGTCACAAAGAACACACATGAATCGCACGTGTTTTGCACAGTCTGCGCACGTCTTCTGCATAGTATGTGCATAGCACGTGCACACAGATACACAGGGCGGACACACAGTACGTGCGCGCACAAAAATCAATCTCGGGGCACTAAAAAGATAAAAGGATAAAGACCTAAAAGGTCAGGGATGCCGGGAGAGACGGAAACCGATGTGGCTGCTACGGAGAGAGGGGCTGTAGTAGTCGCGATGGGCTACCCGACAGTGCTGCGGGGCATTGTACCAACTACCCCCTCGTATGACTCGGCGGTCGCCTGACACAGGGCCCGTAGGATCTTGTACGGTTCCTTCGCGCTTGCAGGTAGTGTAGTAGTCTGAAACATACCAATCCTGACACCACTCATATACATTTCCTGTCATGTCATAAAGGCCAGAATCATTAGGCAGAAAACGCCCGATGGGGGATGCGTACACATAGCCATCCTCATAATCATCAAATACAGTCGCTCCAGTGAATTTCTTTTTTGCCGCCTGATCGGCTACATTTCCTCCTTTTTGTCCATTGGGGGCTTGATTCCCCCAGGCATATTTGACGGCTTGCCCCCTGCTTCGCGCGGCATACTCCCACTGAGCCTCTGTGGGGAGAGTATATGTTTTTCCTGTCTTGCGACTCAGCCATTGGCAGTAAGCCTGGGCATCATTCCAAGACACATGAATGACGGGGCGATTGTATTCGTTTTTGGGTCGAAGCTTTCCTTCTTCATCATGACGCCAATTGATACCTGATTTTTTATTCCAGTCACCTCCGTCCCAAATGTAGCTCCCATCTCCTTTTTCTGCATCTGTCTGATGGCCGGTATCCGCTATGAATTTTTGGAAGTCTGCTACTGTGACCTCATACTTCCCGATATAATAATCTGATAATGCCACCTGATGCTGTGTCTCATCAGAATCTCTTCCTTCCTCACGCTCGGGACTTCCCATGGTAAAAGTGCCTCCTTTGATCAGGACCATCTCTGGTGTCCATGGGAGATCTTTGAGGGTCCCTGATACCCCTTCCTTAGGCTTAGGAGCAGCAGTGTATCTCCCTCTTACCCGTACCATGAAACTTGATGTACTGAGGTCCCCTAGTTCCTGAAATGCGCTCCATCTAATCTGTCGACCATAGGCAGGGGTGACATCTCCCACGTCCCCTGTCACGCTCTCGCAAGGACCATAGAAATTCCGCCCTCCATTGAAGGAGTAGTACAGGCTGACCTCACATTTGGCTCCCTCCTCTGCTTGCAAGTCATAATACACGATGATGTCTTTGCCTTCCTGCTGGAAGGTGACATTTTCGATGGTTTGGGAGAAGGTAGTTAAGCTGAGAAAAAGGAATGATATGGCAAGGATGTGTTTCATGGGGGCAAGATAATGAGAATTTGAAAAGATCTTTTACTTTGATTGAGATAGGTTTTGGGAAGGCGGGAAAGCTGTTTGAGGTCGCCTTGGGCCGTATTTTCCATGAAAATGCACATGAATCGCACGTGTTCTGCACAGTGTATGCACTTCTTATACATAACATCTGCATAGCACGTGCACACAGTGGATCGCATAGCAGGCATGGGAAATGCGCTTCTATGCAAAATCACGTGTGCGCACAAAAAACCATTTCCGGGCACTAAAAAGACAAAAAGATAGAAACCTAAAAAGCTAGGGATGCCGGGAGAGACGGAAACCGATGTCGTCGCCACGGTCAGCGGGCGTGTTGTAGTAGCGATTGGCTACCCGACAGTAACGCGGGGTGCTGAACCAACCGCCCCCCCGCACGACTCGGTTGTCGCCTGACGTGGGGCCTTGTGGATCTGTCTGTGTGGAGGTGGGATAGGTTCCATACCAATCCCAGCACCATTCATATACATTGCCAGCCATGTCGTGAAGCCCTAAGGCACTGGGAGCATTCAGGCTGCTGACAGGAACGGTCTTTCCTCTGTAGGTGCCTGTTCGGGAAGCGTTCATCTTGTAATCTGCTGAAGCATCAAAGTTCGCTTCAACGGGATCGAGGATGTCCTTCCCATTGCCAAACATGACGGTTTTACCTCCTCCTCTTGCGGCGTACTCCCACTCTGCTTCGGTGGGGAGGCGGTAGCCTTTGGAATTCCAGTTGGGCGTAACCGTCCATTTGAGCTTATCATAGGAGTTGTTATTGTTGGCATCCTGTGTGGACTTATTGATGGTATAAAAGGGCTCAAGATCTTCCTGCTGGCTGCGCCAGTTGCAATACTCGATGGCATCGTACCAGGAGACGTTGATGGCTGGACGGCGGTTACGTCCCCAGCTTTCATCATCAGACTTGTTTTTTCCTGTGGCGTTGCAAAAGGCATCGTATTCTTCGAAGGTGACCTCGTATTTGCCTATGAGGAAGTCGGATACGGTGACGCGGTGCTGGGTTTCGTCGCTTTCTCGACCTTCTTCATCCTTGGGGCTTCCCATGGTGAAGGTGCCGCCCTTGACATAGACCATGTCGGCAGGGAGGTCTAGGGTTGGATCGTTATGGTTGGGATCTGGTTGAGGGGGAGCTGGGGTATAAGTAGCCCTCACCCGGACGATGAAGTTGGAAACACTAAATGGGCCTCCCATATCCTCCAGCGCCTCGACCGCTTCGAACCGAATCTGTCGACCATAAGCAGGGGTTAATCGACCGATGTCCCCTGAAACAGCCTTTCCAGGACCATAGAAGGTCCGCCCCCCATTGATTGAGTAGTAGAGAGAGACTTCAAATGCTGTCTCCTCCTCTCCCAAAAGATCATAGAATACGATGAATTCATCTCCCTGTTGCTGGAAGGTGACGTTTTCGATGGTCTGGGAGAAGGTAGTGAGGCTGAGAAACAGGAATAATATGGCAAGGATGTGTTTCATGGGTGCAAGATAATGAGAAAATGAATAGATGTATTACTTTGATGGAGATAGGTTTTGGGAAGGCGGGAGAGCTGGTTGAAGTCGCCTTGGGCCGTATTTTCTATAAAAATGCGCATGAATCGCACGTGTTCTGCACAGTGTATGCACGATCTATGCCCGCGTGTGTGCATAGCGTTTGTACGGTGCATGCACACAGAGACTCAGGATAGATCCTTCGTTCCTCAGGACAGGTCGCATAGCACGCATAGGAAAGGCACGTACTGTGTAAAATCACGTGCACAGGACGTGCGCACGCAAAAATTTATTTTCCCGTTTTGCGGGACAGGCGGGCACTAATCCCGAAGCGGGACTTCGCTTCGCTCAGAAGGCATAAAATGATAGAAACCTAAAAGGTCATCCCGTGTATGCAGGATTTCGCTAGTAGTGGTACATGGCGATTGCTCAATAATGCCGGGAGAGACGGAAACCGATGTTGTTATTACGGTAAGTGGGCGTGTGTCTGTAGCGATTGGCTATCCGACAGAACTGCGGGTAGCTGCCCCAACTGCCCCCTCGCAGGACTCGACTGCCGCCTGACATGGGGCCTTGTGGGTCTGTCTGTGCGGAGGTGGGATAGGTTCCATACCAATCCCAGCACCATTCATATGCGTTGCCAGCCATGTCGTGAAGCCCTAAGACATTGGGAGCATTCAGGCTGCCGACAGGGACGGTCTTTCTTCGATAGGTACCTCTACGAGAGGCGTTCATTTTGTAAGAACCTGAGGCATCAAAATTTGCCTCGGAATGATCGAGTATGTTTTTACCATTTCCAAACATAATGGCTTTTCCGCCACCGCGAGCTGAGTACTCCCACTCAGCTTCGGTGGGGAGGCGGTAGCCTTTTGAGTTCCAATTGACTGTTACTTTCTTTGAAAACTTATTGATGGTATAAAAGGGCTCAAGATCTTCCTGCTGGCTGCGCCAGTTGCAATACTCGATGGCATCGTACCAGGAGACATTGATGGCTGGACGGTGGTTACGTCCCCAACTTTCATCATCAGACTTCTTTTTTCCTGTGGCGTTGCAAAAGGCATCGTATTCTTCGAAGGTGACCTCGTATTTGCCTATGAGAAAGTCAGAGACGGTGACGCGGTGCTGGGTTTCATTTGTACCCCTTCCTTCCTCACTTTCAGGACTTCCCATGGTGAAGGTGCCGCCTTTGACATAGACCATGTCGGCAGGGAGGTCTAGGGTTGGATCGCTATGGTTGGGATCTGGGTGAGGGGGAGCTGGGGTATAGTTTCCCATTACCCGAAATGCGAAGTTTGGAGCTGTGAAATATCCGATCTCCTCGGTAGCCCTCCATGTGATACGGTGTCCATAAGCAGGCTCTACCTGACCTACTGCTCCACTTACCTGCTGACACGGCCCCTGGAAGTTCTGTCCTCCATTAAAGGAATACAAAAGAGAGATATCATAAGTACTTCCCTCTTCTCCTAGCAGATCGTAATAGATGATGATGTCGTCGTTTTCCTGCTGGAAGGTGACGTTTTCGATGGTCTGGGAAAGGGTAGTGAGGCTGAGAAACAGGAATGATATGGCAAGGATGTGTTTCATGGGTGCAAGATAATGAGAAAATGAATAGATGTATTACTTTGATGGAGATAGGTTTTGGGAGGAAGAGAAGATATCTCATGGGTTCAGGATGATGGCAAACAAGGTGTATCCAAGTTGGGAATACTTTGGTTTGATCGGAAAGTCAAATGATTCATTCTTGTGTTGCTGCCTCTTACATCATCCAGCTTTTACTTTTTAAAATACCTTTGCCAACTCTATCTCTAAGCCTGGGAATAAGGCTGTCGCAAGCTTCTTTTCGTCTGTGATTATGTACATTGATCGAGTTGTTTGTAATCCTCCTCATTGATCAAACCACTCAAGCTAGTTTGCTATGTGCTAAAGTACAGATTTCATAAAATCAATCTGTAGAGTTTTTCGTATATTATTTATAATGAGCGAACAATTTCAACATATACTTCAAAATACCTTGGCGCTTTCTGTCAAGGAGCAATTGGCTCTTATTTCGATTCTCACCGACCGCTTATCTAAGCAGGACGAGTTAGAGGATTTGGATGCTATGCCTATTTTCTTGAATCGTGAAGAAGAGACAATCCTTAGATCAAGGATGAAGGAAGTAGAAGAGGGAAGTATTCAAACAATTCCATGGAGAAGTGCTATAGATGAGCTAAAGAAAAAGCACAGCACATGAGCTATAAGCTTTCTTTGCATCCTGCCTTCCAGGAAGAGTTAGACGAGACGGTCTGTGCATATAACCAAAGATTTGCTGGAGGCGGTATGGATTTTCTATTAGCTGTTGAAGAGGTCTAGATAGAATTGAAAAATATCCCAAATCATTTCCCATAAGGTCAAAACATGATTCTGACATCAGAGGTGCCCAAGTAAAGTCTACCCAACAAAAACTGGCAAGAGCAAAGAAGTTCCCTTACCTAATGATTTATCATATGGATTCATCCCAAGAGAAGATTGTGGTGTATCAACTTTGGCCCTCAAGGAGTAAACTTCCTTTGAGAAATGCTCCCAATGACTAGTCGAGTTTCTTGTAAATGTTCCGCACTAGCATCAGGATTTCCAGCATCTGTTTGCTTATCCTCACCCAACCTATATCCCATGCTATAATTTATAGCAAAAAATGCTAAAATAATTTGCTTAATACGTTGATTTTCAGTATATTAGCATCAGAAAGTTAAGCCAAAACCTTCTTTTTCTCCCTTGAAAAGTGCATCTCTTTTCAACTGAGTTGTCCTTACTAGGATGGCTCCCCAATCAAGTATCACTATGCCACGCAAAGCGCAACAAGCGGCGACCGAAGTCATGGTCGTCGAGAATCCTTCTATTGTCTCTACCGTCAAGGTGGATGTGAATGCCATTCCCGATCTGTCTAAGGTGGTGCCCAAGGCACTGGATCTGGCCATGGAGTACTGGACACCTGCTACGGAAGGCGAATCGAAGATTCTGGTATTTATGCGGATTACCACAGAGGATCAGATTCCTGACTTCAATGATCCTTCCAAGCTCGTCACCAAGGACTGCGCCTACTTCGTCGAACAAACACAGCAGGGCCTACAAATCCTTCGCAATGCCTCCTCTCGACTCGTGAGTATTGCCCGCCATTTCATTGAAGGGGAGGTCTATCAGGTGACTTACAAGGGCATGCGCCAAAACAAGACCAATAGCCATAAATCACACTTCTGGGCTGTCCAACCTGTGAGGATGAGTTAATCTCTTTTCTCTCTTCTCGTGGGGAGTCGATCGCTACTCCCCACACTCTTCTTATTTATTGTTCATCTTCAATCTACAAACCATGACACTTCAGCAGGAATTAATCCAAAAGGGGATTGTCGCCCCTCAAAATCAAAGACTGGGTTGGAAAGAGTTCCAAAACCTCAGAAAAAAGGGATTTCGCACCTATCCCCTTCGTTCTTTGTCCTACTCGAGCTTGAAAGAATTTGCGCGTTCGCCCCTCCACTACATCGAATATCTGACAAGAAATAAAAAAGTGAGTGATCCGATGGTGGAAGGCTGGGCCTTTGAGGACATGCTCTTCGGGCGCAATATCTGCGATCGCTTCGTCATATACGGCAAGCCCAATCCTGACAAGAACTACCGTGACAAGGCCAATAGGGACAAGCGCAACGCTGCAAAAGCCGAGGCCGAGCGAAGCATGAAAACCATGATCGAATCAGAAACCCTGGTTCACATTGAAAACCTGGCCAAGCTGGCCTATCACCATCCCTTCATGAAGTATGCTAGGCGTTATGTCCTCAAGCATCCCAAGCAAAAAGTAAAGGTAGAACCTACCTCAGGACTGAAGATTACAGGCATCCCCGATCTGTCGATTCGCAGAGGGAAGATTGGGATTGACATCAAATTCGTGGGAAGCATCGCCGATTTCAGAGAGCGAATCTTTGGCAAGACCTATGCTTATTGGATGCAGGCGGCTATGTACAGCTTGATTTATGGATTCGAGGAGTTTTACTTCTTTGCGGTTCAGTCTCAGAGTCCTTTCTATGCACAGGCCTTTTATCTAGATACGGAAACGCTGGAGCTCCTGAAAGAAAGGCTGGTTCAGGATGTGCTCATGTCTTTTCGCTGGCATCTGGAACATGGGTTCTTTGCGCAGGCGACCAAGTTAGAGGCTCCAAGATTTTTCTACTAGAGAGCCGATGAAAATTATCATTGCAGGTTCGAGGACCTTCCAAGACTACGAGCGACTGGTGGCGATATGTGACCAGTTGCTCGGGTCGATGGACCTGGCGGACGACCCAATCGAGATCGTGTCAGGAGCTGCTCGGGGAGCAGATCAGTTGGGCGAAGCCTATGCCAGCTCCAAAGGCTACATCATCCAGCGCTTCCCCGCAGACTGGGCCAAATGGGGAAAGATGGCGGGGCCCCTTCGCAATCAGGCAATGGCAGCTTATGCAGATGGGGCCATCATCTTTTGGGATGGGAGATCTAGGGGGACAAAGCATTTGATTCGAGTGTTGAGGAAAGAGGGTAAATGGTTGAAAATCGTAGGATACTGACGCAATCAGGCGGAGCCTCAGCAACGGCTTCGCCGCCGCCCCTTAGCTGAAGGCCTAATGGCCTGGGGAGGGCAGTCGGGATGTGGCGGATCGGTTCCGTGCTACGGAGTAGCTCGGAAGGGCCTGCCCCGCCGCGCACAGGAAGCAGCCTTGCCTTCGGCATATTAGAGAGACTGCGTGGCTGATAAGGGACGCAGACCGTCTCTTGGGGAAGGGCTGGATGATGCCCGACTGTAAGGAGGGAATGATCCAGTCCTGGGGATTGTGGCGTGGGCTTGCGGTGGTGCGAGGCAGGAGCACGACCGCTTTTGAGGCGTTGGCTGCAGAGGTGGCTTGCAGGGAAGGCGCGCGGCGCAAAGGGGCTGGAGGGTTTAGTGTTGAGCGTAGCGAAATACCGAAGCCCGAAAGCACCTGGCCTGGATTATGCCGAGACGATGAGCGAACGTAGCAAAGCGGAGTGAGGGCAGCGGCGTAGGGATGATCCAGGATGCGCCCTCACATGATCTGTATTTAATCTAATAGTGCAGGCTTAGCTTAGGAAAGCTGGACGAATAATTTTCACGGTTAAGTTTATCTTCCGCAAGATTGATATTTTACCCGTTTCGTTTTGATATTTAATCTTTTTACAGTCCAATCAATTAAAGGGCCTTGGGCTACTCTCGCTCTGTGGATACCTGGCTCTTCGCTCTCTGAGACGATTTTCTGCCAGACTGAAGATAGTCCCTCTTGACTAAATAAGTAGGTATTGGTGAGCGGAATAGTACTTGCAAAAAGGAGAAAATATTCATCAACCTCATCTATATCTGGATCGCCTATATTGATAACTGCATGTTCATCTAACGGAATTTCTGCGGATCGAGACCATCCAGCTTGAGGTTCATCTGCCCAGACAAGCTGGATCTCAAACTTCCTCCCGAAGTACAATAGGTAAAAGTATACTTTTTTATCGTAGATAGTGAGTTTGTTTCGGACGGTAATTTTATATGATATATCCTCGTAACTTCCATCTGACAGTTGATGGTAAACTAGGTCTACCGTATCCTCAATCAAATATGGGTCATTGCATAGCTTCGGAATTTCCTCATTATTCAATGTATAAAAATTCAGTTCTATCAGGGTAGGATCCAAAATGGTTACTTCAGGTCCTTTGATCGATCGAAGATGCTCCCATTTTGCTATTTGCCCTAAGTGATAGCTTAAAAAAGAAAGGGCATAAACATGTGAAGATTCTATACCTGTGAGGAGGGAAATTTTTCCTTTTAGCTGGATCTTGTAAGCTGCTGTTGTGGCTACAACTTCATATTTTGCACCTATATCCTCTAGAAGCCAGTTGTTCTCTTTTAAAATAACTGTTCTAATTTCGGGGGCTCGTTCTCCACTCAAGTGCACGCCTATGGAATAGGGCATCACGATTGCGAAGTAAGTTTGATTCGTGTCAAGCCGTAGATCTCCTAATATTTCTAGCTCTGACTGTTCCAGGCCAATCTGGTTAACTTTCACGTATCCTAAGATCGTATCTGAAGCATCGGTACCGACGACAGAGATTTCCCATTCTCTTATACCATCGAGGTTCAATCCATGAAGTGCTCCCATATCTAAAGCCCAGCCAGTATTACCTGCATTTGATAGATACTTGATCTTAGGATATTGTTGGCAAGGCATGGATTTGCCTGTGAGGAACTCAGCATACGGATTAGATCTACCGTATAACTCAAAATGGGGGGTCTGTGTGCACTTTGACTGCTGTCGTAAGTGATTGCGTATCCTACAAAAAAGATCTGCTAGGCGGGGTCCAGGCTCTGAATGAAGTACTCGCAGCAAGGAAGATGTAAAAAGCCCTCCATCACTTGTTTCGCCCGCTTTTTCGTCAAAAGAACATGCTGACAGAACGACATAATCTGCGGAGGGAATTTCTACTCCATAGTCCCTTATCTTATCCATGTAATAACCCTCCATAAAGGTACAAAGAGGTCTCTCGAATGAGTTGGTCTCAGATCTAGCTTCAAAATTCCATCTTCTAAACTGAACTTCTTTTCTCTTATCCCTAGTACCACTTCCAGAGTAACAACAATCTAATATCACAGTCACGTAAGCTCCTCTTTCCGTCAACTCATATAGGAGTACACGAATCTCCTTGTCAGCTAACTCAAATACACGATTATCTCCCTTTCGAGATCCTGTATCATGGCAAACCAATCCTTCATGCTTTCCATCAGGCTCTTGTAGTTCTACAGGAGAGTAAGCACGGGTCCCATGTCCACTAAAGTGGAATAAAACAGCATCCTCTGGTCCTGCTTTTCCTAGATGAGCTCGAATCCCATCTATAATCCCTTCTCGAGTAGCTTCCTGATTGATCAATGATCTGTAATACAACTGATCTTTGAATCGTTCATGAAGAAACTTACTTATATTCTTTACATCTTGTTCACAACCTCCCAGGTTTCCTGCGACAAGATATTGATCGATTCCAACTGATAGGGCAAAAAGTTTTTTCATGAGAAATATAGGTGAAAGGCATTGAGGAATCTAATTGGGATGGATTTCAAAACGCTTGGGCAATTCACTCAGAGTGACCCGTCCTTTCAGAGATTCAGTTGCCACTACGGATTTGTATTTGGAACTAATTTTTTTTCATAATTACTACGTCTCATCTGTATCGAACCCGTTACTTCTCACACCTGGAGCAAATTGCGAACGACAAAGAACTCTGTAGTTGTCAAAGCTGCAGCTCCTACACCGATGATGATAAGTTGTGCCCCTGTGTTCATATTTAGAACTTACGGGGAGGAGAAGTCTATAGCTAATCATATGGGTAAAATGGGGAAGGTGTCTAATCCAAAAAGCGATCAAAGTATCGTATCAACCTATCCATAAAGTCATTGTACTTAATCTTCAGCTCAGTATCAAACTGTAATTGAAGCATATCCTTATGCCTGAAT